>CAYSJH010000005.1:0-20261 GCA_964431315.1 uncultured Bacteroides sp.
GGTGATCCCCTTCCTCTCCCCGCTTTCCATCCGGAAGATCCCCATGATCGGGGACAAAACCTACCAGCTGCTGCGCTCGATGGGCATACAGACCATACACACCCTGCAGCTCATGCCCGTGGAAATGATGGAAAAGGTGCTCGGGAAGAACGGCCAGGAGGTCTGGAGGAGGGCCAACGGGATCGATACATCCCCCGTAAGGCCTTACAGCGAACAGAAATCCCTCGGCACAGAGCGGACCTTTGAGAAGGACAGCACCGACGTGGTCCACCTCAGGGAACTGCTGGTAAGCATGGTGGAAAAACTGGCTTACCAGCTGCGCAGGAAGCAGAAACTCACCGCCTGTGTCACGGTGAAGATACGTTACTCCAATTTCGACACCCATACCCTTCAGAAAAGGATCCCCTACACCTCGCTCGACCATGTGCTGATCGGCACCGCCAAGGAATTGTTTGACCGGCTCTACAAACGCCGCATGCTGATCCGGCTGGTCGGGGTACGGTTCAGCCACCTGGTCGGCGGGGTTCATCAGATGGACCTGTTCGAGGACACCCCGGAGATGATCCGGCTCTACCTGGCGCTGGACAGGCTCCGGTACCGTTACGGGAGGAAAGCCGTACTCCGGGCCGTGGGGATCAGCAACCGGGAGGAAATGCAGGAGGAGGAAGAGGACATGGAGGAAGCCCCGGGGGAAGGGGGACTGGCAGCAGGGAACCTGGGGTACGGAGGCCTGGGGTACGGAGGCCTGGCGAAAAGTCCCCTGCCGGAGGAAATCGAGCAACGGGCCAGCTGGCAGATGGGCGGAAGTACTTTCAAACGCCTCTGGAAGGTCAGCCGCCCCGACTACCTAACAGGAAACAAAACTTAGGGTGAAGGTGTGTGCACACTTGCCCGGTGCGCGGGCACGTGCACACCCACACCCACACCCACACTCATGCTTTATTGTTGTCATTCATATTATAGTCTGCGCTACGGCACGATGTCCGTGGAAACCCTGGTCGAACAGGCCGCCGGGAAGGGAATCCCCGCCCTGGCCCTGACCGACATCAACAATTCCATGGGCATAATGGATTTCATCATGGCCTGCCGCGAGCACGGGGTGCACCCGGTCGCGGGGATCGAGTTCCGCGACGGGAACCGGCTGCTCTACACCGGCATTGCACGCAACAACGAAGGGTTCCGGGAACTGAACGAATTCCTCTCTGCCTGCAACATCGTCAAGAAGCCCCTTCCCCCCGACCCACCTCCCTTCCGGAACGCATACGTCGTTTTCCCCTTCGGCCGCAGGACCCCTGCCCAGCTGCTCGACAACGAGTACCTGGGGATACGGCCCGCCGAGGTCCGCAGGCTCGTCTCCTCGCCGTTCCGTTACCGTCAGGACCGGCTGCTTGCCAGCCAGCCGGTGACTTTCGGCAGCCGGGAGGATTATGCCATCCATGCGCATCTCAGGGCGGTGGACAACAACACCCTGCTCAGCAAGATCAACGGGGAGCACCTGGCCTCGAGGGACGAGCATTTTCGTCCCCCGGGCAAGCTCCTGGAGGCTTTCAGCGGGTACCCGGAGATCATCCGGAATACCGAATCGCTGCTGGGGGACTGCCGCATCGGTTTTGACTTCAGCACCATCAAGAACAAAAGCTGTTTCACGGGCAGCCGCTACGACGACAAGCTCCTGCTGGAGAAGCTGGCCATGGACGGGCTGCTTTACCGCTACGGGAGCAACAACCCGGAAGCCCGCCGCCGGGTCAGGCATGAGCTGGAGATTATCGACCGCCTGGGATTCTCGGCCTATTTCCTGATCACATGGGACATCATACGCTATTCCATGTCCCGCGGATTCTACCACGTAGGACGCGGGAGCGGGGCGAATTCCGTGGTGGCTTACTGCCTGAAGATCACCGATGTTGACCCCATTGAGCTCGACCTTTACTTCGAGCGCTTCATCAACCCCAAACGTACGAGTCCCCCGGACTTCGACATCGACTACTCCTGGAAGGAACGCGACGAGGTGCTCGATTACATTTTCAAGCGGTACGGGGAAAAGCACACGGCCCTGCTGGGCACCGTTTCCACCTTCCGGGACCGCTCGATCGTAAGGGAACTGGGCAAGGTTTACGGCCTTCCCAAGTCGGAGATCGATCACCTGGTGCAGTATCCCGACGATATGCTGAACCGGAGCAAGATCACCGGGAAGATCATGCAGATCGGGTACCGGATCATCGATTTTCCCAACCAGCGGAGCATCCATGCCGGGGGCGTGCTGATCTCCGAGGAGCCCATCACCTGCTACACGGCACTGGACATGCCCCCCAAGGGATTCCAGACCACGCAGTGGGACATGTACGTGGCCGAGGAGATCGGCTTCGAGAAGCTCGACATACTCAGCCAGCGCGGCATCGGGCACATCCGGGAATGCGTCGACATCGTCCTGGAGAACCGGAAAACGAAGATCGACGTGCACGACGTGGAGGCCTTCAAGCAGGACCCGCTGGTCAGGGAGCAGCTGAGGCGGGGCGAAACGAACGGATGTTTCTATGTGGAAAGTCCCGCCATGAGGGGACTGCTCAAGAAGCTCCGCTGCGACACCTACCTGAGCCTGGTGGCGGCCAGTTCCATCATCCGCCCGGGGGTGGCCAAATCCGGCATGATGCGCGAATACATCCGGCGTTTCCACCACCCCGGGGAGTTCAAGTACATACACCCGGTCATGGAGGAGCAGCTGAAGGAAACCTTCGGGGTCATGGTCTACCAGGAGGATGTGATCAAGGTCTGTCATCATTTCGCGGGACTCGACCTTGCCGATGCGGATGTGCTCCGCAGGGCCATGAGCGGGAAATTCCGCTCCAGGAAGGAATTCAGCCGCATCGAGGCCAGGTACTTCGAGAACTGCAAAGAACGGGGCTATCCCGACGAACTGGCCCGCGAGGTATGGAGGCAGATCGAGTCCTTCGCCGGCTATTCCTTCTCCAAGGCCCATTCGGCCTCCTACGCGGTGGAAAGCTTCCAGAGCCTCTACCTGAAGTCCCACTTCCCCCTTGAATTCATGGTGGCCGTGATCAACAATTTCGGCGGGTTTTACCGCACCTGGGTGTATGTGAACGAGGCAAGGCGATGCGGTGCATCGATCCACCTTCCCTGCATCAACCTCAGCCGTTACAAGACCTGCATCATGGGAAAGGACATTTACCTGGGCTTCGTGCACATCGCCAACCTGGAAAGCAAAACCATCTCCGCCGTTCTCGAAGA
The DNA here is from genome assembly GCA_964431315.1 of uncultured Bacteroides sp. Taxonomy (GTDB): domain Bacteria; phylum Bacteroidota; class Bacteroidia; order Bacteroidales; family SM23-62; genus SM23-62. The sequence continues at coordinate 3,247 of CAYSJH010000005.1, forward strand.
GCGCGAACAGCGCGGTCCCTTTAAAAGCCTGGAGGATTTCACGGGCCGGGTCCCCATCGGCATCGAACAGCTCGTCATTCTGATCCGCACCGGCGCCTTCCGCTTCACCGGGAAAGGGAAAAAGGTCCTGCTCTGGGAAGCCCATATGCAGCTCGGCAGGAGCAGTCCCGCAACAGACGGCCAGAAGCTGTTCCAGTCCCCCGCGAAGGAATTCACCCTCCCCGACCTGGAAGAGGACGGCCTGGAGGATGCCTACGACGAGATAGAGTTGCTGGGCTTCCCCGTTACGGTCACCTCATTCGACCTGCTCAAGACCTCATTCCGGGGCGCCGTCAGGGCACGCGACCTCATGAAGCATGTGGGAAGGACCGTGAAAATGGTCGGGAACCTGGTCACCATAAAGAACGTGAAGACCGTAAAAAACGAGTGGATGCACTTCGCCGCATTCCTGGATGCCGAAGGGGAATTCTTCGATACCGTCCACTTCCCAAAATCCCTGAAAAGTCATCCTTTCCGGGGATACGGGGTTTACCTGGTCCTCGGGCAGGTAACCGAAGAACACGGTTTCCCGGTCATCACCGTGGAAAAAATGGCCAGGCTGCCCCTTCGCCCCGATCCCAGGTACTGAGGCACGACCCGCCGGAGTATCCCTTTCCCATCCCGGTTTTGATATTCGCCCTGCTATCCTTAATTTTATAAGTTTGCATCACTGCATTGACCTATGAAAGGCTTCCGTATTACAAACCGGCAGACCGTGAAGGAGAACATCAACCGGATCCTTTTCGAACAGGTTGATCATATCATCGATCTGTGCGAAAGCGGGCAGCAGGACGTTCATCTGTCCGTTCACGAGATCCGCAAGAGCATCAAGCGAATACGAGCCGTACTTCGATTGATACGTGAAGAGATCGGGTACAGCACGTATTACCGGGAAAATGCGGCTTACAGGGATATTAACCGCAGCATTTCGGACCTGAGGACCTACGACGTCCTGATCCTTACACTGGAAAACGTCCAGGCAGAACTATCCCGAAAACTCCCGGATGGACCCGTGGAGCCACTGATAAGATCGATCAGGGATCAGAGGGATGAAATGCTTGCAGGAATTTTTTCGGGGGAGGTAACCTTCCGGGAACTTGCCGAACGGGTCAGCGAAGCAAAAACGAGGATCCCCGATCTTCCGATCCGGCACAACGGATTTGAGGCTTTTTCAGGGGGAATATTCCGGATGTACCGCCAGGGAAAGGATTACCTGACATCGGCTACGCAGGATCATGACATGCATCATCTCCATGATATGAGGAAGCGGATGAAGTACCTCTGGCACCAGATCCAGATACTGAAACCAATTTACCCCGGTGCACTCGGGGCACTTGCCAGGTCGCTGGAAACCATTACGGAGAAACTGGGGACTTACCATGACCTTGCAATGCTGTCGGGGTACCTGAAGAAGAATGGAGAGGGACTGAAAGATGAGATCCGGGAGGCGTTCCTGGATGCCTGTGAATTCAAAAAATCTGCCCTGCTAACAGGAATATTCCGGAAAGCCGGTACCGCATTCGGGGAAGAGCCCGAAGCACTGGTACACCGGCTCGGAGAGTACTGGAAGATCTATTACGGCCAAACGTGAGAACAATGAAAAATAAAAAAAGCCAGCGCTGGATCAGCCTCTTCGAGGAAATAAATGAATTTATGGAACGTAACCTGGACAAATGGAATACCATTGACGCAATCCGGAAAACATACGATAAATTCATTAAAAACCTGAAAAAAATTAAGGATCTTCAACCCGAGCTTGAGCAGGATCTCACTCCCATCAGGGAAGAACTTTCCGGGAAGAGGGATTTGCTGCTGGAAAAACTTTTACCGGTCGGAAACATCCTCGACGTCTATGCCCAGGATCAAAACACCGGTAAGAAAGCCCGATCCCTGGCATCAGACTGGAAAAAAGTCGGATCACTGGGAATTCACAAGCTGCTCGATCATTCCACCGGAATCCATAAACTCATGGATAAGTATCTCAACGTATCCTTAATAACCACATCCCCTGAAAATGGACCTTCTGAAAGCATGCCCGGGAATATCCTTTCAGGGGAATATGAATCCGGTGAAAGCGTACCTGTCGAAAGGACTGAACCGGGAGCAGATATCAGGGGCTACGGGCTTACCCGGCTTATGCTCGACGAACTTCAGACAGCCATACAGCACTACCGCTCCGCTTTAAAACTCCATGACGACGTGCTCAGGTACCGGAAAAAGGTTCGCAGGAAAAGGGACGGGCTGATCCGGCTGAACAGGAGACTCCTGGAAAACCGGCTGAACAAGCTGATGACCGTTTTTTCCGGCACCCATCCCTCCTTCTACCTGGAATACAGCAGCCTCTCAGGGAAAAAATCAAGCGGCTGAATTTGGTTTTAGCTGATCTTTTCGTAACTTCTTTCAGATTTTAATCTCCGGAACTTGGTGCCGGACAATTCCCTTCAATTAAAATCCTCCAAAACCATGAAAAAACCAGCTCTTAACCGTCGCAATTTTCTCAAACGTTCCTCAGCCGGCATGCTGGGTGCCGGGATCATCGGGAACCGCACCCTCAATCCGCAAACAGAAGATCCTGAAGATGAACCTCCCATGATCAGGGGATACAAAACCCTCGGGCGGACCGGGTTCAAAGTGTCCGATATCTCCCTGGGCGTCTTTTTCAGTGATTCCATCCCCAGGGCAGCTTTAAGTACTGGTATCAATCTTATAGAAACAGGTGAAATGTACGGCCGCGGCAACCAGGAAAGATCCCTGGGCAATCTCATCCCGGATTTAAAGCGTGAAGACCTGTTTATTCTTACCAAAATTTCTCATACGGTAAAAGAGTATCAAACCCCGGATGAGGTGATTGCCAGGGCAGAGGCCAGCATGGAAAGGCTTCAGACGGATTACCTCAACTGTTATATGATGCACGGAGCAGTATCATCAGAGATGGTTTTGAATGAAGCTTTCCATAAAGGAGTAGACCGCCTGCAGACGGACGGGAAGGTACGCTTCCGTGGTGTTTCATGCCACGGGCACAGCTGGTGGGACAATCCGGCAGAAACTTATGAAGAAGTCCTTATGACAGCCATCAATGACGGCAGGTTCGATGTGATCCTTTTTCCCTATAACTTTTTTGAAAGAGAAATGGGTGAGAGGATAATTGAAGCGGCAAAGAAAAAGGATATCGGCACCCTCGCCATGAAATCAAATCCCATCTATGAATTTGAATACTTCGATAATTACAAAAAGGAGACCGAAGAAAAAGGCGAAACGCTCAGTGAAAGATATGCAATGGTCTGGGGGAAATTCAAAGAGCAAACCGAGAACTCCGGGAAATTTTTTAATAAGTACGGCTATGAAAGTATGGAGGAAATGAAAGACGCAGCGATTCAATTCATACTTGGCAATCCCGACATGCACAGCATCTGCTTCTGCTTCATGAATCTTGCCACGATTGAAAAATACATCCGGCTGTCAGGCACGACGCTCGATGACGGGAAACAGGCCATGCTGGATGATTTCCACAGGATGTACGGTCCCCTTCAGTGCCGCATCGGATGCAACCTCTGCGAACCGGCCTGTCCCCACCGCATCCCGGTCGGCACCATCATGCGCTACAGCTATTACTTCCACGGCAAGGGGATGGAAAAATATGCCATGCAGCAATACCATGAACTTTCCGGATCAAAGCCGGATGTATGCCTCAGCTGCCAGGGGTATTGCCAGCAGGCCTGTCCCCACGGTGTGCAGATACAGGGATTGCTCGCACTCGCCCATCAGAGCCTGGCATTCAATGAGACACAATATACATAACCCTTAAAACCAACGCCATGAAAAATCTTTTAAGAATTCCATTCATCCTGTTTTTCACGGTCATAGCCATGACCGGTTTCTCGCAGAACGATGCTACCATAATGGTAATGTACATGAAGGTTAAACCCGATGATTCCAATAAATACCTTGAACTTGAAAAGGAGTGGACAAAGATCCACAAGGCAAGGCTGGAGAAAGGCTATATCACCGGCTGGCAGCTCTGGCAGAAAATGTATACCGGCACCGAAGACGAGTACCAGTACATTGTAATTAACTGGTATAAGGATTTTCTCTCCACGGGCCAGACGGGGTATATGGAGGTAATAAATGAGATGTACTCAGAAAAGGAGATCAAGGAACTAATGGACCGCACCCTTGACGCCCGGAAGGGGATACGTACGGATGTCATGCATCGGGTGGTAAATGCCGAGATCACCAAACCGACGTCTTACATAACCGTTTACCAGATGAAGGTAAAACCGGGAATGGATGATGAATATTTGAAGATGGAACGGGAGATCTTTAAACCCCTGCATGAGGAAGCCATACGCCGGGGACAGATGAGCACCTGGAGCGTATGGTTCAAGTGGCCGTTTGAAGAAGGTGATTATCAATACGTCGCGGTGAACGGTTTCGAGGATTTTTCACAGCTGGTCAACCTGGATTATACGGATCTGTTTAAAACAGTCCATCCGGAAATGAATGTTGAGGAGCTCATGCAGAAGATACCTGAAATCAGGAGAAACACAGAGGTCCAGGTCTGGCGCCTGGTGGATTTCGTCATGCCTGAAACGGGCCACGAGTAACCTGCCCTGCCGGGGAATCAGGGCCCAACCGCAATAAGGGTGTTGGTTCCCCGGGCATCGGGAGTCAGGTTCCTGCCGAGATCAGGAAGCCAGTTCCCCCGGGATAACCTTTACGGACTGCAGTTTCCCCTTGCGAAGGATTCCCATTTCCATGGTTTTGCCGATGGTGGACTCATCCAGTAATTTCTGCAGGCTGTCAACGGAGGTTACCGGCATACCGTTGAACAGGACAATCACATCTCCCTTTTGAAGGGGACTGTTGTCGAAGAGGCCGCTTTTTTCGAGGGATTCCACCTTTATGCCGCTGCCGGTCTGAAGCTTGTTGTAATGGATCACCCTGAGCGGAAGCTGCATGTATTGTCCCGCAATACCCAGGTAGCCCCTTCGAACTTTTCCTTCGGTGACCAGTTTTCCCACGATAAATTCAGCGGTGCCGGAACTGATGGCAAAGCAGATGCCCTGTGCCTGGTAAATAATGGCGGTATTCACCCCGATCACCCCACCCGAGGAATCGACCAGGGGACCGCCTGAATTTCCCGGGTTAAGGGCTGCATCGGTCTGTATGACATTATCAATAAGCCTCCCGCTTCGTGTCCGCAGGCTCCTTCCGAGCGCGCTGATCACACCGGTGGTAACCGTGTACTGGAACCCGTAGGGGTTACCCAGTGCGATTGCCAGTTGTCCCACCTGCAGACGATCATACCTTGCAAATGAAGCATACGGAAGGTTCCCGGTGTAGATCTTCAAAACGGCCAGATCGGTATGGGGATCGAGTCCCACTAAATCTCCGAGGAAAATTCCCCCATCCTGCATCTCCACCTCGATCCTCCTGCTCCCTTCCGCCACATGGCAGTTGGTAACGATGAATCCCTCGGGCGAGACGATGAATCCTGAACCACCCCCGGGTGCATCCTCTCTCCTGCCGGTATGGGAAGACCTGAAGGATTTAATATTTACCACGGACGGGCTCACCTTCCGGGTGGCCGAGATAACGGCATTTGAATAGGCATCCAGCAGGTGACGGTCCTGCAGCTGCTCGTCCTGCAGGTGCCGGTCTATGGCTTCTCCAATCGGATCCCCGAATTTATTCTGATCCCGATCCGTATTTTGAACCTTTATGATCATTTGATGAAAATTGAGTGGTTTCTTTAATTTCTACCGGTGTCGAAAATCATGCCATGGACAAAACCGGACGGAATTGTCATGGATCACAAAAATACCGGGCAATATGTCATATGCATCTTATAAATTTTTTAACTTGAGGGGTCTTCTTGAAAGGAATAAAAACGAAGAAAGAAATGGCCCGGTCAGCCGAACAACCGAATACTTTTCTCTGGGTTCTCAGGGGACTGACATCCGTTTTCCTGCTCGGATACCTTTCAACCATCTACCTCGCCGTGTTCATCAGTAACCTATACCCCTCGGGGAACCTGGCCGAGGATCTTATTGCAGCAGGCCTGCTGCTCGTGTTCGGGCTGGGGTATTACCTGATGTGGATCCGGAAGGAGGTTCTCGCAGGCATCCTTTTCATCCTCTGGTATGCAGCCTTATGGCCGATGGATTTGCTGGCCGGGGAAGATTTGTTCAAGGATGCCCCGACTTTCGGGATCCTGATGCTTTTCCTGGGTATCCTCTTCCTCGTTTACCGCGCCGGGGTCTGGCTCCAGGTGAAAAAAATCAGCGGGGGAAGCGGGGGACAAAGTTGAATTTAAAACCGGTTACCGCTTCCGGGTTTCTGCCAGCCGATCAGGCGGTAGATGGAACGGTCGGACAGTTGCCGCATCCTTCGGAAACCGAAGATCCACAGGAAGATCATGTAGGGCACATACACCAGGAGGAGGTAAGGATGCCCGGACATGAGTATAAAATCATACAGTCCATGCAGGAGGACCGGCAGGGCCAGGGCAAGGAAAAGGCGCCTGTTTCTTTCTCCGGGGTAGAATCGTGCAAGTCCCGCCTGGTATCCCATCAGGATCCCGAACAGGGCATGTGCGGGTACCGCCGTAAACGCCCGTACCAGTCCCACTCCCATCCCCCCGTCCGCCACGTAAAGGACGTTTTCCACTCCTGCAAACCCCAGGGAGATAAAGCTTGCATAGACGATCCCGTCAAACTTCTCATTGAAATTCCGGTTGTTCCAGAACAGGATCATCAGGGCCAGGAACTTCAACAGTTCCTCCGTGACGGCCGCCACTGCGAATGCATTCCAGGCAACGGATGCATAGCCCCCGAGGGTTGAAAGCGGGACAGAAAGCCAGTTTTCAATGAAGCTTACAGGGATGGTGATCAGGCACCCGGCAGCCAGGGCCAGGGCCAGCTGACCGGCAGGTTCCCGCTCATATTTATCCCTCAGATAAATGTAGAATGCAAGGATCAGCACCGGTGCGACTGTAATGATAATCAGGTTCACAGGCTTAAAGTTCCATGCGGGATACGCTCAGCACCCCCTTGATCTTTGCCAGCCGCCTGATCAGTACGTCCAGGTGGCCGGTATCCTTCACAAAAAGGGTAATTGTTCCTTCGAACATGCCCTCGTTGGAATCGATGGCAACCGAGCGCATATTTACCCGGAGGTCCTTTGAGATCGTATCCGAGATCTTGCTGAGTATCCCGATGTCATCCACCCCGGTTACCCGGATGGTGGCTGGGAGATAGATCTCTTTCCCTGTAACGGCCCACCGGGCTTTGACCACCCTGTACCCGTGCCTGGAGATCAGCTGGGCGGCATTGGGACAGTTGACCCGGTGAATGGTGATGCCCGCGCTCACGGTTACAAATCCGAATATCTCATCCCCGTATATGGGATTGCAGCATTTTCCAAGCCTGGTTTCCACCCTGTCCAGGCTCTTGTCTATAACCAGGTAATCGTCATGCCTTACCGTTGAGGAGACGATCTTTTCGACCGCTTCCTCAACTATCTCGGTGGATTTTACGGAAGTACCGTCATGTTCCTTTTCCCTCAGTAGCTCCTTGATCTCCATCAGGTCGATTTTTTCCCGCGCCACGAGGTAGTAGAGGTCAGTTGCCGTTTTCAGCCTGTAGTGCCGCAGAAGTTTATTGATGTTCATATCTTCGAATTCGAGTTTCCAGTTGCGGAACCTGCGCCTGAGAATTTCCCTCCCGTTATTGGCATCCGTCAGCTTTGCCTCCTGCAGCGCCTGCTTGATCTTCGATTTTGCCTTGGAGGTTTGCACGTACTGCAGCCAGTCCTGCTTGGGTTTCTGGCTCTTTGAAGTAATGACTTCCACCTTGTCGCCGTTGCTGAGCGGATGGCGTATGGGGACCGTTTTCCCGTTCACCCGGGCTCCCACGCAGGTCATCCCGACTTCAGTGTGGACATCGAATGCGAAGTCCAGCACCGTGGCTCCTGCAGTGAATTTCCTGAGATCTCCCTTTGGGGTGAATACAAATATCTCCTGGTTATAAATACTCTGCTTGAAATCATCGATGATGTCTTCGGCATCCGGCTCGGGACTTTCAAGCACTTCACGCACCCGGTTCAGCCAGGTCTCCATGGAGGACCGGTCGGTTCCCTCCTTGTATTTCCAGTGAGCCGCAAGTCCCTTTTCAGCAATTTCATTCATCCTTTCGGTACGGATCTGCACTTCGACCCATTTCCCACCGGGGACTACTACGGTGGTATGCAGGGATTCATACCCGTTTGACTTGGGAACCGATAGCCAGTCCCTCAGACGGTTCGGATTCGGCTGGTACTGGTCGGTAACGAGGGAATACACCTTCCAGCAATCCGATTTTTCCTGCTGGGGCTGGGATTTCAGGACGATCCGGATGGCGAACAGGTCATAGACTTCCTCGAAATCCACGTTCTGTTTGTTCATTTTATTCCAGATGGAATAAACGGATTTGGTCCGCCCCCTGATCTCAAATTCAAATCCATCAGCCTTAAGCTTTTCACTCAGCGGAGCAATGAATTCCCCGATGAACTTTTCACGCGAAGCCTTGGTTTCCCGGAGCTTGTCAACAACCTCACGATAAGCGCCGGCATTGGTGTATTTCAGGTGAAGATCCTCCAGCTCCGACTTGATGTTGTAAAGGCCCATGCGATGCGCCAGCGGGGCGTAAATGTAAAAGGTCTCGGCAGAGATCCTGAGCTGTTCCGCCCGGTCCAGTTTGCCGAGCTGCCGCATGACGTAAAGGCGGTCGGCCAGCTTCACCAGGATCACCCGCATATCGCTAGAGAGGGTCAGCAAGAGATTACGAAGGTTTTCCCCCTGATTATCGGATTTCTGTGTATCAATGCGGGAAATCCTGGCCACTCCTTCCACGATCTGGATAACCTGGCTGTCTGCCACCTTCCCGATGTCTTCCCGGTTCAGCTTTTCCTCGAGATAAAAATCAAACAGGAGGGCGGATACGATGGAGGTTACACTCAGGCCTATCTCTCCGGCCACGATGGAAGCAACACCCAGGGCATGGAAAACAGCCGGATCTCCGTACTTTTCCGGCATGTCCTCGCAGGCATCAAGCGCCAGGCTCACCGCCGCCTTCAGCATCCTGAACTCTTTCTGGTCCAGTTCCTTCTCGCCCATCCTGAGAAGTTCCCGGTACTTGATCAGGATCCTCTTGTCGTTGCGTATGCTCACAGGGTAAAAATACTATTCTTTTTACTATTTTCGGGAGGTGAAACGGCGGAACCCTGACCCTCATAAACGTCATCATTCCGTCAGGCTCCGCCAAGGCGGCCCTGACCATGCCTATCATGGCCTTTCAGTTCGGGGACGGATTTACCAACATGATCACCCCTACATCCGGGGTGCTGATCGGAGTTCTTGAAGTTGCCAGGATCCCCTATGAGAAATGGGTCAGATGGATCACCCCTCTCATGATCCTGCTGGTCCTCATCGGGTCCCTCCTGCTCATTCCCACGGTCAAAATGGACCTGAACGGGTTTTAAGCCTGCCCGGGGAAGGGAAAGAAAAAAGGGCCATCCCGGGAAGGCAGCCCTTTCCAACGCTAATTGTGCTATTCTATCTCAGTGAAATTCCGAGTCCCGCTGTAGCCACAGAGTAATTCGCATAAGTGTAGTCAAAATGGATGGTGACCACGGCAAATTTGAACCGGATGCCGGCATTGAACCTCGGCTTGGTGGTGCCTCCATCCTGATTCTTGATCTCGATATCGATGGGGTCCTTTATGGCGGACTGATTGGTTACCTCCGGGTATGGATTCAGCGGATTATCCACATTTAACGTAGGTATCGGATAATACCCGTTCGCCTTCAGATTGGTCTGGGTGATGGAAATCCCCACCCCTCCGTAAAACGATACCACGGGAAGGGTTGCACCCACAAGGAAGTTGGCAGTATGCCCCTGGGTTACCAGGTCAAGGTTCTGGTCGGACCAGGATATCCCGGTTGTATGATCGACTACGGCAGGGATCAGGTCATCCGGCGATATTGTTGCAAGTTCGGCGTTGGCATTCAGATGGGTGTAGCCGTACATGATGGTAAAATCGAGGATTGGGAGCCTTTTTACAAAGGGGATCCACTGGCCGATGTCATGTTTGAAACCCACACCCCAGAGTGCGGTTGACAATCCACCGTACCTCAGCCGTGGCATGAAGCGGCCCATGACCTCAAACCCTTTCGGGATCCCGATTCCGGCATTGATCATGGGGGAAGGAACGAAACCCAGGCCGGTCCCCCCCGGAAGGTCATACTCAAGGTAAGTTACATTTTGGTTTACACCTGGTGCTATTTCCACATTTTCCTGATAAGTCATGGTAGGTCCCGAGCCTTTTTCTCCGGAAAATGTCGGAGAAAGGGGATCACTGGGTATTAATACATTATCACTCAAGGCTAACTTGCTCAGATCAAAAAGCTTGGCCGCATCGGGTGCAAATGAGGCGCTGATTGTGAAGGTTACGTCGAATCCCAGGGTTCCGTGGACCTTGGCGGTGTTGTACCAGCCTCCGTTCAGATTGGCGCCGAGGGAGTTGGCAAGCGGGCGCAGGTATTCGGTCAGGACCAGTTCCGCATCATTCACCCCGCCGGTCAGGATGTTCCCGATGTCATCAAGCTGTCCGAATCCGGTGCCAAGCGCCAGGAGCGACAGACCTGTTCCCAGGATAAAGTTTTTTACAGTTTTTTTCATGGTTTTATGTATTAAGTATTCTGTTTAATGGTGGATACTAATATAAAACAATCTCGTAATATTCAAGACGCAGTTTTTCCACAAAGCGTTGCATCCTGCGTTACCGATGCTTTGTGATTCCTCCGGGTTTCCGTATTTTTAGGCATTCAATCGCAGATGGGATTCCGGAACCCGGATTGAATCAGTTATCAGGTATTTTGTTAAGATCGTAAATCCGGTTAATAAAAAAACTGTTCAAATGGAGATACCGAACCAGCCGCTGGCGGACCGGATGAGGCCGGCGACGCTTGATGATTACATCGGGCAGGAGCATCTTGTCGGCAAGGGGGCCGTGATCCGTCGCATGATCGAATCCGGATCACCCTCCTCTTTTATACTCTGGGGACCCCCGGGTGTCGGGAAGACAACCCTTGCCAGGATCCTGGCGAACGAGCTTGAAAGGCCTTTTTACCAGTTGAGCGCAGTCCAGAGCGGCGTCAAAGACGTCAGGGAGACCATAGAAAAAGCAAAGAAACAGCAGTTTTTCAACAAACCCAATCCCATCCTTTTCATTGATGAAATCCACCGTTTCAGCAAATCGCAGCAGGATTCCCTGCTGAGTGCCGTGGAGCAGGGGATCGTCGTGCTGATCGGGGCCACCACGGAAAATCCTTCGTTCGAGGTGATCTCCCCCCTCCTTTCCCGCTGCCAGGTCTATACCCTGAATCCACTCTCAAGGGAGGATCTCCTTCGGCTCATTGACAGGGCGCTGAAGAAAGATGTTCTATTGAAGAAAGTATCCCTTGATATTAAGGAGGATGAAGCCCTGCTGAGGTTCTCGGGGGGTGATGCCAGGAAAGTGCTGAACATCATCGAGCTGATTGTGAATGCGGAGATTGCGGGGAGCGGAGTGGATAAGACTTCCCCGCGGATCACGATTACCAACGAATCGGTCAGCGAGAAAATACAGGAAAACATAGCACTCTACGATAAAAACGGGGAACAGCATTACGATATCATTTCCGCATTCATCAAGAGCATCCGGGGCAGTGATCCGAATGCGGCGGTATACTGGCTTGCACGGATGGTCGAAGGGGGTGAGAAACCGGAGTTTATCGCACGCCGGCTTTTGATCCTGGCTGCAGAGGACATCGGTCTGGCCAATCCGAATGCCCTGCTGCTGGCAACCAGCTGTTTCCAGGCTGTCCACATGGTCGGCTGGCCGGAATCCAGGATCATCCTCTCGGAGGCGGCCATTTACCTTGCCACTTCCCCTAAAAGCAATGCTTCCTACATGGCTATCAGCGATGCCCAGGACCTGGTGCAGAAGACCGGCGATCTGAGCGTTCCACTGCACATCCGGAATGCTCCCACTCGCCTGATGAAGGACCTGGGATACGGGAAGGATTACAAGTATGCCCACAGTTTCGAGGGCAATTTCATCGATGATAATTTCCTCCCGGAGGACCTGGAAGGGAAAAAACTGTACGATCCCGGCAACAACGCACGGGAACAGGAGATCCGTGAAAGGCTGAGGCAATGGTGGAAGGACCGGTACGGCTATTGAATGCCTCCCGTTCCGGGATCTTATTTAATCATCTGTAATGCATGCGTGTCCGAAATTATTTCTATTTTTAAAAAAACCAATGGGACCTGAATGGACCCATTAGATCTTCCGGAACAGAATGCTTGAAAACCTGCCATTAATAAAAAATCTTGATTCGGACCAGTTCTTTCTTATCGCCGGACCATGCGTCGTGGAGGACGAAAGCCTTTGCTTCAGGGTGGCGGAAACGGTTTCGGCTATATGCGAGGGACTGAAAATACCGTATATTTTTAAGGCCTCCTACCGGAAGGCCAACCGCTCCAGCATGGATTCCTTCACCGGGATAGGCGATCTTGCAGCGCTGGATATCCTGCGCAAGGTCAGGAACCGTCTGAAATTGCCCGTGATCACGGATATTCATGCTCCCGAGGAAGCGGCGGTTGCAGCTGAATACGTTGACATCCTGCAGATCCCTGCCTTCCTGAGCAGGCAGACCGATCTCCTGACAGCCGCTGCGGAAACAGGGAAATATGTGAATATTAAAAAAGGACAGTTCATGGCACCTGAAGCGATGAAATTCGCTGCAGAGAAAGTATCCCGGCGCGGGAACGAGCATATTCTGCTCACCGAACGGGGGACAATGTTCGGATACCAGGACCTGATCGTCGACTTCAGGGGCATCATTGAAATGCAGGCAACCGGTTACCCGGTCGTCCTGGATGTCACCCATTCCCTGCAGCAGCCGAACCAGCCCGGCGGCGTAAGCGGGGGAAGGCCCGATCTGATTGAAACCCTCGCACGTGCAGGGATTGCTGCAGGTGTTGACGGCATTTTCATGGAAACCCATCCCGATCCGCGTAAGGCCTTATCCGACGGTGCCAACATGCTGGAGCTTGAAAACCTTGAGTCAGTATTGCAGAAGCTTGCAATGCTCAGAAAGACTGTAAATAATATGTAATCCTTAATAAGCGATATTCAAAACCATTACATCATGAAGAAAAGACTTTTCACCATTCTGACCCTGACCTTTTTTACCCTGGGAATCCTCCCTGCACAGGACCTGCATGAAATAATGGACGCCCACTTCGAAGCCATCGGGCAGAAGAATCTCAGCAATGTCAATACCCTGGTAATGACAGGCAAGATCCTCCAGATGGGCATGGAAATGCCTTTCAAAACCATTACCAAACGCCCGGATAAAGCCTACATTGAAGCAGAGATACAGGATTCGAAAATGAAACAGGGATGGGATGGGAAAAATGGCTGGATGGTTGCACCGTGGACCGGTTCGGCGGAACCCATTGACCTTACGGGACCGGATCTCCGGGGCTTGCAGGATGCAGCTGACATGGATGGACCGCTGTGGGACTACCAGGCGAAAGGCCATAAGCTGGAACTGGTCGGCAAGGAGGACATGGAAGGTACACAGGTTTATGTTCTCAAGCTCAGCCGGAAAGACGGGAACATCGATTACATGTACATGGATGCCGAAAATTATATGGTTCTCAAACTTGTATCCAAAACAATCGTCAACGGTTCGGAGACGGAGATTGAAGCACGCATGAGTAATTTCCAGGATGTGGACGGATACACCATGCCGTTCACCATTGAACAGACCTTCGACGGACAGCCGGGCATGAGCTTCAATATTGAAAAGGTCACCCGGGACGATGAAATTGATGACAGCATCTTCAGCAAACCGGTGGTTCCTGCGAAAACAGAAACGGAATAATTCCTTTTACTTTATTCCAAATTACAGGTAATGAAAACTGTAAGGTTTTTACTGGCATCGTTATCACTGGTTGTGATTGTGACGGGCAGTGCATGGTCCCAGGAAGAATCCCAGATATCCTCTGCCACATTCGGGGACCTGGTGACCCGGAAACATTGATCCAGCTACCATGAGCGGGCGCGTGACCTCCATTGATGCGCTGCAGGATGATCCCAGGCTGGTATACATCGGAACAGCCAGCTTGAGAAAGCGGGACTTGAACGTATTAAAATCACCACACGGGGAATTCGATGCTGAAAAGAATTAAATGTTCAGGGATCTCCTGAAATGGACAGGAGCCTGTGTTAAGCAGGCTCCTGTTTTATTTCCAGCAGGTCTGTAAGCCGGGTTCTGTATCCCGGTTGTCCCTCATGGGGCGCAACCCGGGAGCTCTATCATTTATCTGCTCGACCTACCCCCCGGCATCGGGCGAGCAACCCTTATCAGCCGGTATACATGGTCTTTCAGCCCAGAAGGCGGGCGTCATCCGAAGTCACCCCCGGACCCGGTGAGCTCTTACCTCACCTTCTCACCCTTACCCCGGTAATCCGGGGCGGTTATTTTCTTCCCCGCGGTCTATGCCCTCACGAACATCTTCCTCCCGGAAGTCTGGTGCTCTGTGCTGCCCGGACTTTCCTCCCCCGGAACCCCGTTGCCGGAGATCCGGGAACGATAGAACGTCCTGCTGGATTGAGCGCAAAATTACAAAATTTTAATAAGGTTTGGAACTAATAGTCCCAAACTATTAGTTCCAAACCTTTTCCTATTTTTACCCCGGCCTATGATTCACAATATAAACATATCCGATTACACCTATGAATTACCCGGTGAGAGGATAGCGAAATACCCTCTGACGGATAGGGATAGTTCCAAACTTCTGGTATACGACAGTGGAAAGATATCCCATACGGTTTTCAGGGGACTTCCCGGCCTGATTGACCAGGATACTCTGATGGTATTCAACGATACAAAGGTTATACAGGCGCGCCTGAAATTTGAGAAGCAGACAGGGGCAAGGGTCGAGATTTTCTGTCTCGAGCCCCAAGAACCGGCGGATTATAACCTCGCCTTTCAAAAGACCGCGGGTTCGGAATGGAAATGCCTGGTCGGCAATGCCAGCAAATGGAAAGCTGGACCGCTTCAGATGGAGATGCAGATAGAGGGGAGGAAGCTCAGGCTGATGGCTGAAAAAACCGGCCGGGAAAAGGATGCCTTCCTGATACGGTTCCGGTGGGAACCTGCCGATGTCCCCTTCGGAAGTATCCTTGAACAGGCGGGTACCACTCCTATCCCACCCTACCTGAACAGGGAAGCGGAAAAGGCTGACAGGACAAATTACCAGACCGTTTATTCCCGGGCCAATGGTTCTGTTGCAGCGCCGACAGCGGGACTGCATTTTACGGACAGTGTACTGAAGGAAATTGCCGGCAGAGGGATCCCGACACTGGAACTGACCCTGCACGTAGGAGCCGGAACCTTCCAGCCCGTGATCGCGCATAAGTTGAGTGATCATCCCATGCATGCCGAGCATTTTTTCATACACCGGAGTTCGATCGAAACCCTGCTGAATCACAAGGGAAAAATCCTGGCGGTGGGAACCACCACCACCCGGGTGCTGGAATCCATTTACCGGATGGGAACCCGCCTGATAGGAGCCCACCCACAGATGGATACCGGGTTCCCGGCCGACAGGGAATACTTTCTCGACCAGTGGGAAGCGTACAGGCTACCACGAAAGGATCGCAGGACCAGCCTTGAAATGCTCCTGTCACATATGGATGAAAACCGGATCGAACTGCTGGAGGGATTAACCCGGCTGATGATCGTACCGGGCTATGAATTCGGAATGGTCGATCGCCTGCTGACCAATTATCATCAGCCCCGCAGCACCCTGCTCCTGCTGATTGCGGCTTTTATCGGGGAGGACTGGCGCTTGGTATACGATTATGCTCTAAAGAATGATTTTAGATTCCTGAGTTATGGAGACAGCTCACTGCTCATTCCCGGCTCCGGGAAGGGAGCCAGTTCATGAATGATCCTGATCCGACAAGTTATTGATCCTGATCAGGCAAGTGAATGATTATGATCCGACAAATGATTGATGCCGATCCCATAAAGTGATATCAGGAAAGTACTTTCCGGATCAGCGATGCAAAATCCTTCACATCCTCTTCTGTCGTATCGAAGGAACACATCCACCTTACTTCTCCGGTGGCTTCGTTCCATTCGTAAAAGAAATATTCCTTCTGCAGAATGGGGATAATTTCTTTAGGAATTACGGCGAAAACGGCATTGGACTGAACTGCCTGGGTGATCCTGACCCCATCGATGCCGCCGACTTCAGCGGCCAGCATCTGTGCCATCCGGTTGGAATGCAGGGCGTTTTTCAGCCATATGTCCTCATCGAGAAACCGTTCGAACTGTGCCGCAATGAATCTCATTTTCGAGGCCAGCTGCATGCCCTGCTTCCGGAGGTATTTAAAATCGGCCGCAAGATCCGGGTTGAAAAAGAGCACGGTCTCCCCGTACATCAGTCCGTTTTTAGTCCCCCCGAAGGAGAGCACATCCACTCCTGCATCCCCTGTGAATTCCCTGAAGCTTTTGCCCAGGGAGGCTGCGGCGTTGCTTACCCGGGCCCCATCCATGTGAAGGTACATATTGTGACCATGGGCATAACCGGCGATCTCCCGGATCTCCTCCACCGAATAGACCGTGCCCATTTCGGTGGACTGGGTAATGGAGATTACACGGGGTTGCGAATGGTGCTCAAACCCGATCCCGTAAACATGCTTCGCAATGCCTTTCACCGACAGTTTTCCGTCAGTAGTCTCTACTGAAAGCAACTTGCAACCGGTCCATCTTTCAGGCGCACCGCATTCATCCTCATGGATATGCGAGGTCTCGGCACAGATAATGGAATGATAGGGTTTGGTCAGTGCATCCAGTCCCAGTACATTCGCAGC
>CAYSJH010000005.1:20361-109607 GCA_964431315.1 uncultured Bacteroides sp.
TGAAAGTGAAGTTATCAATAATTGGCCTGAATTAAAACAGCTCGTCGTACTTTGTCCACAACAGGTCACCCAGTTCCCAGGCCTTTGCCACGACCCTTGTCCCCCACTGGAAGGTATACCCGGTCAGGTATTCGATGGTCCGACCGGGATTGTTCTTTTTATACATCGAAAGGGCTTCCTTCTCCACGTTTGCCTGGTTATTCAGAAGTTCGGCTTGCCATGGGATCCAGACGGCATCCAGGTCATGCCGCATATCCCCCCATCGCTGGGCGGCCAGGGTCCCCAGCCGGTTGAAGGCCCACCAGGCGGATTCCGTGGTATATCCATTCGGCCGGCCTGGGGTTTTATAGGGTTGGGGCAGGTCCGTTACGCAGCAGTATACCGGTACATAAATGGAGGAGGCGACATTATCCATGGCCAGCCACACCACTCCCCCGATCTCGTCCGGCAGCCAGTCTCTCGACTGGATAATGGTCGCGTACATGGTATACCACCGGGCAATGGTCCGCTCTCCCCTCCATCCCCATCCACCATTAATCCTGAAAACCTTGTTCATATCATAGGGCATGAAGGGATTGGCCAGGGGGGAGATCACCATCCGCCCGCTGTCATCTGCCACCGTGATGTCCCTGACAAAATTAAACTCGGTGCCCTCGTAATAATCCTTGAATATACGGATCAGCTTTTCCATGCTGACCGGTTCATCAGGTTTAACGGAAAAGGGATAATTCTCGGCATTCGGGTCCAGCTTGATCGAAGGGGCCACCAGGTCAAATACTCTCCATTCCCTCCTTCTTGAAGCCAGTGATGTCCTGCTTTCCGGGGCGTATGCATAGGCAAAGCGAAAGGCGCCCATGGATTCGTCCCACCATTCGTTTTCCTTTGCCACATCGAAGATGTTTTCAGATGCCATAAAATAATCCGGATCCTCGAGGTTCATCTCCAGTATCCTGGAAGCGTTGGCATTCACTGAGATGTGATCATCGGGCACCCGCTGTGCCGCCCAGACCGCCCCGGTCTTGCCTTTTCCGGGTCCCACGATCTCCAGGTGCCAGACCTCTTTTTCATCCGAAATCGTGAGGCATTCACCGTAATCATTCCAGCCGTAACGGCCCAGGAGATCTCCGGCAACACGGATCGCTTCGCGGGCCGACCGGCTGCGTTCCAGCATCAGCTGGCACAGTTGCTGGCAATCGATCAGTCCCTCGTCGGATTGCAGCTCCTCCCTCCCACCAAAGGTGGATTCCCCTATCCCGACCTGGAACACATTCATGCACGGATAGGCCGTATTGATGAATCCATAGGTCTCCGTAACCTGTGGAATTCTGCCGATCTCCTTGTGGATGTAGGCCGGCATGGCCAGCGAATCACAGTTCACGCGTTTGTAGATGGGGGCGGTGGAACCGGAGGGATGTATGCGGCCAGGCTGGATGTCGATCCATGAACGGGTCCGGTGGCTGTCATCCGTATGGGAAGTGATCACGGAACCGTCCGCAGTGGCAAGCCTGCCGCAGGTAACGGAGGTGCAGCCGTCCGGGAAATTACCCTCCCAGTCAGGTCTCTCCTGGGCATTTACCATGAAAAATACATTTGAAATGATCAGAAACAGTGAAAAATTGCGATTGCGTATTTTCATATTTGTGGAATTTTGAGTATTTTACGTCTTTATTCCTTAAAAACTATGCTAATATAACATTGTTCAAGTTTCATTGAGCAATGAATACCATGATTATTAGCCTATCCAAAAAACCGGTGAACAAGGACATGCTGCATACCAAGCAAAAACTTCTCGGACTGTGCAAGGAAACACAGAAGAGGATGGTTGAAAGTGCCAAGGAAGCGATGAATGAAGCACAGAATGCCCTGAATGAATACGGCCCGAACAAGGATCGGTACGATTCCTTCCGCGAACAGCTCATCGGCCGGCGGGACATGTTTGCCAGCCAGTACCAGAAAGCACTTACCGACATGAATGTCCTGGAGAAGATCAACTGCAAGGAGCTCAAGAAAAAAGTCGAATTCGGTGCGATCATCATCTCCGATGTCTCAAAATACGTCATTGCCATCAGTTCCGGCAAAATCGAATGCGACGGAGACGTATACTACGCCATCTCCCCTGCGGTCCCAATTTACAAAGTAATGCATGGCCTCAAACAGGGTGACAGCTTCGAATTCAACGGCAAGCGCCAGACTATCAAGGAGCTGTTCTGACTTCAGGTACGGATTCCAGGTCTTGATAATATGGTTCAGCGTCTACAACTTCCCTACTGAAAAACACTGCTCTTTATCCTATGGGAGAATTTTTTAAAAACCCGAGTATAATCTTTTTTAAAAAGTGCATCTTGACCTGCCAGTTTATATTATCAGATGAACACGGATAAAAAGAAAGGAAGATACGATCGGATCTATATACAGCTGAGCGAGCTGCTGGAAAATACAGAGGACCCGATAAGCAGAATGGCCACCACGGCTGCAGTGCTGCACCACAAAATGGACGGTTTTTCCTGGACTGGATTTTACCTGCTGAGGGAAGGCCGCCTGCTGGTCGGGCCTTACCAGGGAATCCTGGCCTGCCAGGAACTTGAAAAAAACAAAGGGGTCTGCTGGGCGGGCATCAATGAAAACCGGACCATCATTGTACCGGATGTTCACAAATTCCCGGGACACATTGCCTGTGATTCACGTACCCGTTCTGAAATCGTCATCCCCCTGAGGGACGCCCGTGGAAAAGTCATCGGGGTTCTTGATGTAGACAGCAGGGAACCGGACCATTTCGACGAAGTGGATGCCAGGGGACTGGAACGGATCCTGACCCTCTTATGATGATCAGGTATAAATATCCTCCTTTTACTTTTTTACCTGCTCGATCAGGGTATTGATCTTTTCCAGGTTGTAAGGTTTGGCCAGCAACTGGTTAAATCCCACATCACGAAAATCTTCAAAGAAAATCTGGGGATTGTGTGCCGTCAGGGCGGCGATGAAGGTTTTATTCTTCGGAAAGGGAAGCTTTTCCCGTATGTATTTGGTCGTTTCCAGGCCGTTCATTACGGGCATCTCTACGTCCATCAGAATAAGATCATAGTCTTTCTTCTGCAGGGCCTCGATAGCTTCTTTCCCGTTCTCAACTTCGTCAAACTCCAGTTCCAGGTTACTCATGATCTCAGCAAGCAGGAGACGGTTCGTAAAAATATCATCGACGATCAGTACGCGCATGGGATAGTAAGGTTAGAGATCATCCGAGTTCGCTGAGTGTTCTGACAATGTCCATGCTGATGATCTCAACGTGGCTTCCATCGAGGTGGATGATCTTATCATTCTTGAATTCGGTCAGGGTCCGGATAAAACTCTCCTTGGTCGTTCCCGCCAGCTCGGCAAGCTCCCTGCGGGTCAGCGGAAAGGTAAAACGCATCGAACCGTAGATCTCTTCGGAAAAATAGAGGAGCACATCTGCGATCCTGCCCGGAAGTTGTTTATGCGTCTGGTTGATCAGGCGGTTGAATATAAAGAGCCCGTCCTGGCAAATCAAACTCATCAGCTGAAGGCTGAATTTGCCGTTCTCCATCAGTACGTTCCGGAAGGCATTAATATCAACGAAACAAATCTCGGATGGTTCCACTGCCGTGGCAGAGTAACGGTGGATATGGTCCCCCATGACCGACAGCATCCCGATGTATTCGCCCGGACCGGCCATTCTCAGCAGCACTGTTCTGCCGCTTCGTCCCTCCTTGTAGATCTTGACAAGGCCCTTTACCATCAGCATGATGTGGGAAGTCCGCGTATCCTGTCTGAACACACTGTCCTTTTTATGGTAACTGACCATGCTGCTGTTGTTCTGCAGCAATTCCACCTGCCCATCGGACAATAATTGCGAAAAAGGCATGTTCTGCCTGCAGCGAAATTCCGGTTTCAGATCAGCGGGACTCAATGTTATAACTCGGACTCTAAATATATGGAAAATCGATGATATAAATCATCCGTACACAGCCTCATTTTCTTTGGTTTTATAATATCTTTGGAATTGATTCATATGGTGGAATGAAAAAAATTCTAATCGTCGACGATTCCAATACCAATGTTGTCCTGCTGGAAGCCATACTGGTCAGCAGGGGTTACAAGATCCAGACGGCATTCAATGTTGACGAAGCATACAGCCTGCTTGAAAAGGAACGACCACAACTGATCCTGCTCGATTTACTCATGCCCAGGGTCAGCGGTTACCAGTTCCTTGACCAGCTAAAGAAAAACGATGAGACAAGGGACATTCCCGTCATCATTGTCTCGGCCGTTACCGATGCGCTCAACATCCAGAAAACCTTTGACCTCGGGGCGGTTGATTACATTGAGAAACCGGTTGACATCAAGGCGCTCCTGAGTAAAGTTGAGAAGACGTTGAATTAATCATCCGATGACCACACTGATCGTATCCGGCCCTGACACATTCATAGAAACCCGCGTCCATTTTTACATGATAAGGCTCTGCATCTTTTCCTATTACTGAAATCCAGGATAGTACGCAGTATTCCTTCCCGTCCACAAAAATCCATTTTATGGTTCCCCCGTTCAGGAATTAATAGTATTTTTATTCTGACTTGGGAAGGCAATGGCAAAACCGAATGATATAATCATAAGATATACTGTTTACGGTTTCCTGATCGGTATTTTCTTTCCGCTTGTATCCCTCCTGGTCCACAGCCTCACCGGAAATGTCTCCTTCTCCCTTCATGGATTCATTGCCCTTCATTCACGCTTTCCCGGCCAGTTTTTACTGGACCTGGTTCTGCTCCTGTCCACACTCGCCGGAGCACTCGCCGGTTATTCGGAAACAGCCCACCAGTCCCGGCTCCTTAAATATGCACAGCAGGAAAAACAAAGATCGGAACAGATCCTCGCCTTCACCGAAAAACTGATCAAAAACGAGCTGGATGCGGAACTTGAACTGAAAGATCCCTCGGATCCCCTGGGGAAGGCCCTGATCAACCTCCGGGATAATCTTAAACAGAACATAGGGGAACAGCAGCGCAGAAAAATGGAGGACGACCAGCGGAACTGGGTCTCGGAGGGAATGGCTCGATTCGGGGAAATACTGCGGGGATCCTTCGAAAAAATGGAGGATTTCTCCTTTAACATCATATCCTACCTGGTCAGGTACATGGAGGCCAACCAGGGGGGCTTTTTCCTGGTGGAACAGGAACCCGGGGGGGAAAAGTACTTTGATCTGAAAGCAAGCTATGCCTATGACCGCAGGAAATTTGCAGATAAAAGGATTGAATGGAGAGAAGGCATCATCGGGACCTGCGCACTTGAGAAACAGAGCATCTACATGACCGATCTCCCGGATGGTTACCTTGAGGTCACCTCCGGACTCGGATATTCCACACCCGATAATCTCCTGATCGTTCCAATGATCGTGCAGGAAGAGGTGCTGGGAATCATCGAACTGGCTTCATTTAAGATCATCCGTGACTTCGAGATCGGGTTTGTTGAAAGAATCGCGGAAAGCACCGCCATCACCCTATCGAGCCTCAGGAGCAATATCCGCACTGCCTCCCTGCTGAAAGAATCCCAGAGCCAGGCCGAAGCCCTTGCCCTGCAGGAGGAAAAGATGCGCCAGAGCATGGAACAATTGAAACATACCCAGGAACAGGCGGCGCAGCAGGCGGAAAAATTCATCAGTTTTACAAACTCAGTGAACCATACCCTGATCCGGGCCGAATACGATACAAAAGGGACCCTCATCTATGCAAACACGAAATTCCTTCATAAGCTTGGTTATTTCAGCAATGCCGAGGTTGAGGGACAGCATATATCAAAATTCGTCGACGAAAAGGACAGGGAGTGGTTTGATCCGATATGGAACAGGCTGTCTGAAGGGGGCAAACACTATGAAGGTTATATGAAGCATGTAACCAGGACGGGACAGGACCTGTGGACCATGGCTACCTATACCTGCGTAAGGAAGGATGATGGCTCGGTCGACAAGATCCTCTTCATCGCCATCGACAATACCGAGCAGTATAAGCAGAGCCTGGATTACGAGGGACAGATCGATTCAATTAACCACCTGAACATCAAGATTGAATATGCCCCGGACGGTAAATTCATCAACTGTAACGAGCTATTCCTCGAAACCATGAAGTTTTCCAGGAATGAACTGGGCAGGATGTCGGTTTTTGATTTTATCGAAAAAACGGAAATGGAAAGCTTTAATGAAATCTGGGAAGGAGTCACCCGGGGCGTTCCGTACCAGGGACAACTGAAAAGTTATACCAAATACGATGATGAGAAATGGTTCAGGATCAGTTATACGGCCGTGCATGATATGTACGGGGAGGTAGCCAAAGTGATATGCCTGGCCACCGACATTACCAACGAGAGACTCATGGAGCTGGAAAGCAGAAAGTATACGGAGCAGCTGAAGATCCAGGAGGAAAAACTGAAACTTTCAAGCGTTGAACTGAAGAAAAAACTGGAACAGGGCAGGACGGAACTGGAACAGCAGTACAGGCTGGTAACACGTGAACGGGACCGAATGATGCAAACACTGGCGGGGGATCGATACATAATCCTGAGCATTGACCAGTCGTCCAGGATCCTGTTTCTGAATAAAAGTGCCGAGAAGTTTTTCGGTGTCAGGTCGGCAAATACCCTTGGCAAGGATGTAAAAATCCTCTTCCATCCAAAATCCTCCGATCTGGACCCGTTCATTCTTAGCCTCTTCGATCCTAATGCCGTCAAAATAACAGGCGAAAAGAAAGAACTCAGGATCCCGGACAAAAACGGAAGGATGCATCTGGCCCTTATGCACCTGTCGATGGCGGAACTTAAGGATGAAGTGAGCTATACCGCTTTTATTTCCCTGGTCTGATCCGGTTTAAACTGGTCATCCGGATTCCGTCAGCGGCTCTGGGTACCCGTTATCCAATTGAGGATCCTGGGATCGGAAGGTTTTGTTCTGGGCGGAAACATTCCAACCAGCCTGCCATCCTCATCCACCAGATATTTCTGGAAATTCCATTTCACCGAGGAATTCATTTTCCCGTTTTCATCCTTCCTGGTAAGCCACTGGTATACCGGGTGGATATCCCTCCCCTTTACCGAGATCTTTGCCATCATGGGAAAGCTTACCCCGTAATTACGGGTGCAGAACTGGCGGATATCCTCATTCGTGCCGGGCTCCTGCCGCATGAAATTATTGGCCGGGAACCCGATGATGGTAAAGCTGTCACCACCGTATTGTTCATACAGTTTCTGAAGTCCCTCATATTGCGGGGTGAATCCGCATTTCGAAGCGGTATTGACCACCAGCACTTTTTTTCCCTTCAGCTTTGCCAGGTCAAATTCCTCTCCTTCAAGGGTGAGTACGCTGAAATCATGAAACGATCTGTTTGTCTGGGATAATCCGTTCATCGTTATAAAATTTAATAAAAAGCCGGTGATTAAAAGAAATTTTCTCATGCCTTATACTCCGGTTCACATAAAACAAAATTGTGTATACAAATGTTCAATGAAGGATCCTGAATTCATCAAATCCCCTTAATCCGGATTCCGTTTGCGTCACTTCATCGACCCTTCCGAAGGAGGGTCCCCTGCGGCACCAGTCCAGGAACAATCCCAGGTTCAGTTCATCGCCCTCCGCTTCAATGTAAACGGATCCGTCCGTTTCGTTGCGCACAAAACCGGAAATGTTGAATGACCGGGCAGCCTTCAGGGCGGAATAACGGAATCCAACCCCCTGTACCCATCCCTTTATGTGAATATTCAGATGCTTCATCAATGATTAAATTCCTGCTGCCAGACGGGCACACGCCCGGGGACCGGACCATAAATATATATATACAAAATTGGTGCTTTTCACGGGATTTCGTAAAATTAAGGATGCGATTTATGGATGTTTTTTTTACGGTTTTTCATACCGTTCTTATCCTCTTCAATCTTTTCGGGTGGATCTGGAAGAGGACCCGGCGTATCAACCTGATATGCCTTCTCCTGACGGCGGCATCCTGGCTGTTGCTGGGGATCTTTTACGGCATCGGCTATTGTCCCCTGACGGACTGGCATTTCAACATTCTCGGGCGCCTCGGATACACGGACCTTCCCACTTCGTACATCAGTTTCCTGATCACCCGCCTGACCGGCCTGCACCCGGACCAGGGACTGGTGGATGCCGGGACTGCAGGGGGACTTGTACTGGCCCTTATAATCAGCGTATACCTGAATTTCAGGGAATGGTTCCATCGCCTTGCACACCGCCGGAAAGCCCGTAACTGATAACCTTCCCCCTGGTGAGGGCTGTCAGGTGGATGAAACCGCCATTTTCCGCTGCCTTGCCAGAGTAGCCATGCCTCCTGCGAGCAGCCAGGTGGTGAGGATCAGTATGACAACGGACATAATGACCAGCAGCATATCGCCGCTCCGGTAAAAGTAGACCAGGTTATCCAGCATGGCCCAGACCGTGACAAAGAGCACGAAAATCATCGGGATCAGGGTGATCAGGATGTTTTTCTGTTTCTGATGGAGATAAACGGTTACAATTCCCAGGGCAAGCGCGGCCAGCAGCTGGTTGAGCGACCCGAAAAGCGGCCAGAGTACCATCGCACCCGTAGCTCCGGGCTTGATAAACGCCATGAGCATGGCCGCTGCCACAACAAATGCGGTTGCCACATACCGGTTGTTGACCGGTTTCCTGACCTTTCCCCCGTTGTCCCTGAATATCTCCTGAAGCGACAGGCGCTGTATCCTGGCTGCAGAATCCAGGGTGGTATTGGCAAAACTGACGATGAATACGGCGATCATGCTCTGCCCGAAAACCGGAGGAATTCCAAAACTCTTGAAAAGGTTGGAAGCCCCGATCACAAATGCCTCCAGCTTTGCATCGATCCCGCTGAAGGCAGCCCAGGATGCATACTGCTGCCTGAAGGCATCAATCCCGGTGAATATCTTACCGTCCCGTTCCAGTCCCATTCCCAGTCCACCCGCCACCGCCATGATCACCAGCACGGCCAGGAAGCTTTCCCAGAGCATGCCTCCGTAACCGATAAAAAGGGTATCCTTCTCCCGGTCAACCTGTTTCACGGTTGTCCCCGAACTTGCCAGGGAGTGAAAACCGCTTATCGCCCCGCAGGCAATGGTTATGAAAAGCACCGGCATCAGGCCGGGAACATCCGTGCCCTCTGAAAATGCAGCCCGGTTTATGGCCGGTGCGGAAATGCGGGGGTGGGCAACCACCAAGCCTGTCACTACCAGGGCCATCGCCACCAGCAACTGGTGTGAATTGATGTAATCCCTCGGCTGCAGCAGCTTTTGCACCGGGATGGTCGAGGCAAAGTATACATACACAAACAGCACCAGGCACCAGGTCACGACCGGGGATCCGGCTATGGGAGGTATGCGTATCGGAAGATAAACACCGGCGATCACCGTCAAATACATCAGGATCACAGCGATAATGGAATAAAACAGGTCATTTTTACCTTTCCGGATCATCCATCCCAGCCAGACCGCTATGGGGATCTGCATCCAGACCGGGAATACGGCTTCCGGGTAAAGTTCAAACAACACCCCGACGATCATTGCGAATACGGAAAGTACGATGAATAGCAGGAACTGCATCAGGAACTGGAAGGCATATCTTGTCCCCGGACCGACCAGGTCGCCTGTCAGGTCGCCGATGGTCTTCCCCTTGCTGCGGGCCGAAACCACCAGGGTTGTAAAATCGTGTACCGCTCCCATAAAGATGGAGCCGAGAAAAACCCAGATGAATGCCGGCACCCACCCCCAGATGATACCGATCGCAGGTCCCACTATGGGACCGAGTCCCGCTATGGTGGTAAAATGATGCCCGAAAATTATATGCGCCTTGGTGGGAACAAAGTCCACCCCGTCCCTGAACTCATGCGAAGGCATCAGGGTCTCATCGGAAAGCCTGAATAACCTCCTGGCCAGAAAATAACCGTAAAACCTGTAGGCCAGCAGGTAACCTGTAAAGGCAAGAATGGTCAGTAACAAAGAATTCATCTTCCTGAAATTCCAATACGTTTTAAATATAGGGATAATAAAATATATTTTAAAGGAGGAAAGAACCGATCTGAAAAACAGGATCGGACGGGAAGGATGGGGATAACGAACTTCTGATAAATCATTATCTTTCGTTCCTGTACTCCATTAACCATGAAATCATTCGATGCTGTAATACTGACGGATGCCAGGTACATCAATCCTGCCGTGACCGATTGTTACGTCAGCAATGTGCTGAAGGAAGATGGCATGGTGAAGGAGGCGCTGGAAAAAAGGGGACTGAAAGTGGGAAGGCAGGCCTGGGATGATCCCGGTTTCGACTGGTCCTCCACCCGGTATGTGATCTTCAGGACCACCTGGGATTATTTCGAGCGCTACCCTGAATTTTCAGCATGGCTGGAGCGGATCAATCCAATGACCTCCATGATCAATCCCTGCAAAACGATCCGCTGGAACCTTGACAAGCACTACCTGGGCGACCTGCAGGAAAAAGGCCTCCGGATCCCCCCCACCCTGTTCATTGAGACCGGTGACCCCCGTTCTCTGAGTGAAATTACCGCGTCAAAGGGATGGACCGAAATGATCCTTAAACCTGCCATTTCCGGCGGAGCCAGACATACCTACCGGTTCCGTCCGGATGAAACTGCTGAATACGATGCCCTGTTCCGGGAACTGATCGGATCCGAATCCATGATGCTTCAGGAATTCCAGCAGAGCGTGCCCGGCGATGGTGAGCTTGCCTTCATGGTATTCGGAGGAAAATACAGCCATGCGATACTTAAAAAGGCCAGGGCCGGTGATTTCAGGGTGCAGGATGATTTTGGCGGGTCCGTTCATGATCATAAGGCCTCCCTGCAGGAGATCGGGTTCGCGGAAAAGGTTGTCTCGATATGCGATCCGCTGCCTGTCTATGCCCGGGTGGATGTGATCCGGGACAATCTGGGGGAAGCCTGCGTTTCCGAACTCGAGCTGATCGAACCCGAACTCTGGTTCAGAAAATACCCCCCGGCAGCTGAGATGTTCGCCGATTCGGTCATGAATTACATTTACAGGAGATAACGGCACCCTCGACCCCCATCAGGGAATCAAAGCCGGATCAGGTCCGATTCCTTTAGCCAGCCCCGGTTTCCGTCACTCAGTACGACCTCCCTCCAATCGCCCAGCTCATCGTCCACGGTGACCTTTGTTCCCTCATGCAGCAGGAAAAGATCAGTCCCGCTTGTTTCATCCGGTGAGCTCTTTATCGTTACCGTAGGTGTGATGATCAATGCCTGGTTGTGCCGGGTGGTAAACCTGTTTTGCTGGTAAGCGAACAACATCGTACTAAGCGAAACCAGAACAAGGAGTATCCCTGTCCAGAATGCAAGTTTCCTCAGGCCTATCCTCTTTGAAAAGAAATAAATAAGCAGAAGGCTCAGGGCGAGAATAAAGGTTGACAGGCTCATGAAAGCCCAGATGTCCGCATCGAAGGTTTTCACAAATCCGACGTATGCCCGCTTAAGGAAAAACTCGGGAAGCACCTCAATCCGGTCGGTCACAAATTCCCGGGCAACCTCCAGGTTATGCTGGATGTCCTTGTCCTTTGGTTTCAGGATATGGGCTCTCTCGTAATTCACCAGGGCCATGGTTATGTCATGGGATTTGTAGCAGGCGTTGCCAAGATTGTAATAAAGCTCTGCCGACGCGTACCCCGAATCGACGATGGACTGATATGTCCTGACCGCCAGTTCGTACTGCCCGTCGAGGTATTGCCTGTTGCCCTCCTTCAGGATATCCTGGAAATCCTTCGCTTCGGATGCGATCTGGAACAGGAATAATAAGATCATAATCAGGGTCGGACGATACATACTATAAGCTTTCATCCGGTTCATCACCTCAGGTTTTGTTCAATTTTACCTATTACCTTTATGCTCCTGGAATAAACCTCTTCCACTTTCCCCTGGTCGGAAGAGGGCGCATACCTTGCCATTTCGCACAGATCAGCCAGTTCAAGGTATTCATTGATAAGGTCCTCTGCAACATTGTAGCGTTCGAGTCCCCCGCGTGCCTTCTCCTTCGACATTTCCGATACAGGGATATTCAGCTTGTCGACGAGATAACCTGTCAGGGCTTTGAGGACCGCTTCGTAGAATGCCTCGGTTTCATTCTTCTTCATGTGATCGGCAGCCGCTTTGAGCCTTTTCCTTGCTTCCCTGCTTGCCCTCTGGTTCCTTACAAGTTCGAGGTTCTGCATTCTGCGGATCCGCTTTCTGCGAAGCAGGAGAATGAGCAGGAAGATCAGCAGCGCGGCAGGATAGATCAGGATGAAAAGGGTTGAGCCAAAGAAAGCGCTCCCGATCCGGTGAAGGCGGAAATCCTCGTCCTTGATGAACAGGATGTCCTGGCCAAGGATCTTAAGATCTTCCTTGGATCTGCCTGCTATGACTCCGACGGTTTCCTCCTCTTCGCCCTTGCTGATCACAAGGTTGAACTCGGGGGTGTTCAGGGTCCTGTATTGCCCGGCCTGCAGGTCGAAATAGCTCATGGATGCCGGCGGGATCCTGAAATTCCCGGCATGCCTGGGGATCAGCAGGTATTCAAAGGTTTTTTTTCCGCTCTGGCCTGCATCCGTATTATTCACATTGGTTTGTACTTTCGGATCATAGGTTTCAAAATCGGGCGGGAAATTGATCCGGGGGACTTCCAACAGCTGAACGTTCCCGGTGCCGCTTATGCTTAATTTATAGGTTATGGCATCGTTTGTAAGGGCTTCGGTCTTGTCTATCTCCGCTTTAACCGCTAATTTTCCGACCGCCCCGGTGAATCCCTGCGGAGCGCCTGCAGGAAGATCTTTGACATGAACGGTAACGGGTTTGGATACAAGCAGCTTTAAGGCATTGGTATAGTTTGTACCGAAGAAATCATCGAAGGGACTCCGGGGACGGTTGACCTGCTGACGGATGTAGGTCTCGAGCCTGAAAGGGGAAATGGTGATCTCACCCGACTTCTGCGGAAAGAGGATCACTTTGCGGATCATACCCGTGTTGTAGATCTTGCCCCCGACATTCTCACGGACCAGGTTCAGCTGGGTCGGAGCCTCGATCTCCTGCGTCCAGAAACCTGCAAAATCAGGCATTTCACTTTTCCCGAAACCGGTTATCTGCAGTCGCGTATAAAGCTTGATCGTGGCAATTACGGGCTCTCCCCGGTAGATGGTCTTTTTATCCGTAACCAGTCTTACGAAGAGCTCCTCCGACAGATCCACATCCTGTGTCTGCTCAACGCCTTGCTGGGTACCGGCTCCCTGCCCGGATCCTTCTGCAGCCAGGACTTCAATGTCAACCGGGTTGGAACTGTATTCCTCCTTGTCGACGATCACCCTGGCCGGTGGAATGGTGAACTTGCCCGCGCCTGTTGCCTGGAGATAGTAGGTATAGGTTATGGTGTAGCTTGATGTGCGCCTTCCGTTAATGATCTGGATGCTTGAGCTGGTGGACTGGTTCGGTCCGCTGAGCACATAAAAATCTGTGATCTCGGGGGCGGTAAAGGAAGACGGGCGGGCATTTACCGTATAGCTGAGCCGGAACTGCTCCCCGACCCTGACCACCTTGGGGGCATCGGCCGTAAGACTGACGTCCTGTGCCTGGAGGGCATACCCATGGCACAGGTTCAGTCCCACTAAAAGGGCTGCAATAATTCCGGCCTTCTTTGATACGGCCGGTTTTAATATTCCCGGTTTCAAATTACCTGGTTCCAAATTACCTGGTTTCAAAATACCTGTCTCAATCTAACTGTTTCAGCCACATGTTTCAATCTGCCTGGTCGTACCTGGCTCCTTCATTCAGGAGGCTCGCAAACCCGGTCCTTGCCCGGATCAGGTTCACCAGTCCTTCAAAACCCTTACCCTCTGGACACGGGCTTTTTGTTTCTGAAGTTCCCCCTGTAATTTCTGTTCATCCTGCTGTAGTGCCTGCAGCATCCGCTCGGCGTCTTCCTTTGATATTTGTTGTTGCTGCGGGTCCTGGTCCTGCTGATCCTGTTTCTGCTGTTCCTGATCCTGCTTGTCCTGGTTCTGCTTGTCCTGGTTCTGCTTGTCCTGGTTCTGCTTGTCCTGGTTTTGCTTGTCCTGGTTTTGCTGTTGTTGCTGTTGTTGCTGTTGTTGCTGCAGCAGGCTCTGGGCATAGGCCAGGTTATGCCTGGTCTCCTCGTCACGGGGATTGTGCCGCAGGGCGTTTTTGTAGGCTTCGATGGATTCTTCCAGCTTTTTGGCCTGGAGCAGTGAATTCCCCATGTTATGGTAAAGATAACCAAGCTTTACCGGATCCTTCTCATTTTCAGCGAGTCTTTCAAAATTACGTGCCGCATCTTCGTATTTATCCTGCTTGTATAAGGCATCTCCGAGGTTGAATTCTCCCGCATAGGATTCCCGGTCCTTCTCAAGGGCCCGGCGGTAAAGAAGCTCCGATTCATCAAACTTCTCTTCCTTGTATTCCTTATTCCCCTGCCGGATGTACTTCCTTTCTGCCTGTCCCATGAGGGTGGCCGACAGGAGGAGCAGAAAACCGAACGATGCCGTAATTTTTTTCATCATGATCATATCCTTATTCATCATTCCCTGTCGAACAGTTTAATTTTGCTCAGCCAGCGGTTTTTCCGGTCGAGCACGAAAAAGTCCAATAAAAGAAAAAACAGGCTTATCCCGAAAACGTACTGGAACCGTTCATCGTAATCCGAGTAGATCTTCGATTCCATTTCCTGTTTTTGCATCTTGTTTATCTCATCGAAAAGCTGGTCAAGTCCCACCCGGGTATCGGTGGACCGGATATAGACCCCGTTTCCGGCCGCGGCAATGCGTCTCAGCATGGTCTCATCCAGTTTGGATATCACCGTATTTCCCTCGCTGTCCTTCCGGTAGGATTTTTGTCCCCCCGAATACACGGGTATGGGAGCACCCTGGGGAAGACCGATACCGATGGTATGTACGGTAATCCCTTTTACCGCCGCCAGTTTTGCAGCCTCGACGGCATCGTCCTCATGATTCTCACCGTCAGTAATGATTATGAGGGCCTTGCTGGTCTCTGCCTGCTGTGTGAAGGATCTCATAGCGAGTTTAATGGCTGAACCTATGGCGGTACCCTGTTTGGGCACGATGTCCGTGCTGATCGAGTTCAGGAAAAGCTTGGCGGAGACATAGTCCGTGGTTATGGGGACCTGGGTGTAGGCATCCCCGGCGAATACGATCAGCCCGATCTTGTCGTTGACCAGCCGGTCCACCAGCCTGGTAATGGCCTGCTTGGCCCTCTCGAGACGGTTTGGCTGGATGTCTTCTGCCATCATGCTGTTCGAAACATCCAGGGCAATTATGAGCTCCACCCCTTCCCTTTTGATCTCCCTGAGCTTGGAGCCAAATTGCGGACGGGCAATTCCAAAAACCATGGACGCGAGGGCCAGGAGGACAAGGATCGCCTTGATTACAGGCCGTGCGCCGGAGACAGCAGGCATAAGGGGACCGATCACTTCGGGATCCCCGAAACGCTTCAGTGCCTTTTTCCTCTGGCTGAAAACAAGGGCGAATATCAGCGCCAGGACCGGCAACAGGATCAGAAGGTAGAGGTACTCTATGTTTGCAAACCTGAACATCGTCTGTTAATTATGGTATGTTCCTGAAAAACAGGTATCTGACCAGTATCTCCAACAGGAACAGGCTGGTCGCGAGCAGCCCGAACCGCATGTATTCCTCTTCTTTCTTACTGTATTCCTTCACATCGATCTTGGTTTTCTCCATCTGGTCGATCTCATGGTAGATCTCCCTGAGTTTTTCATTATCGGTTGCCCTGAAATATCTTCCGTCGGTCACCTGGGCGATCTGCTGGAGGGTTTTTTCATCGATCTCGACCTTGGCATTCTGGTACCTTGTCCCGTAAGGGGTTTGCACAGGTACGGGTGCCATTCCCTGTGTTCCGACCCCGATGGTATATACCCTGATCCCGAACGTTTTAGCGATCTCAGCAGCCGTCAGGGGGGCAATGGCGCCCCGGTTGTTCACCCCGTCGGTGAGCAGAATGATCACCTTGCTTTTTGCCTTGCTGTCTTTCAGCCGGCTGACGGCATTGGCTAGTCCCATGCCGATAGCCGTTCCATCTTCGATCATTCCGCTCCGGATGTCCTTGAACAGGTTGATCAGGACCGCATGGTCGGAGGTAAGGGGACACTGGGTGAAACTTTCACCACTGTAAACCACGAGTCCCATACGGTCGTTCTCCCTGCCCGAAACAAATTCAATGGCCACGTTCTTGGATGCTTCCAGCCTGTCCGGTTTGAGGTCCTGTGCCAGCATGCTGCTTGAAATGTCCAGCGCGATCATGATGTCAATCCCTTCCGTGGTTACGTTCTGCCAGCGGTTGGTGGACTGCGGGCGGGCCAGGACGATGATCACCAGTGCAATGACAAGCATCCTCAGGATTAAAATCAGGTGCCGCAGAAGGTGCCGCTGATTGCTTCCCATCTGTTCAAATGGCTTAAGGTTGGAGAACTGGATGTTCGCAAAAGCGTCCCTTTCCCTCCAGACGTACCAGCCGGCCAGGGGCACCAGAAGGAACAGCAGGTAAAGCAGTTCCGGATTTGCAAATGTTATTCCACTCATCATCCTTCCGCGCTTTTGGTTTGATCTTCAAAGTCGTCTGTCCCGCTTTCGGGTTTTCCCACCAGGGCGTCGCTGCGATCGGCTGGTTCTTCGGGCTTTACATATTTTGTCCTGTCGACGAAGTCGAAGGCTCTTTCCATGTTCTCCTCGTTATCAGAAGCCACAGGCTTCTGTTTGGCGAATTTCACCAGGTCGGCCAGGTTCAGCAGCATGTTGAGCTTTCCGGCAAGATTTTCCCTGTCCTCACCCGACCGGTTCCAGGCATCCAGGATCTCATCACTCGTCATCTCCATGGCCGGGATGCCGTAGCGGCGCTCCATGTACCTCCGGATGATCTCGGTCAGGCGCGTATAATAGGCTTTGAATTCATTCCTCTGCCAGAGCTTTTCATCCTTCAGCTGACGCAGTTCCCTGAATGCAATGATATGGGCCGGCTCTTCGGGCTTGGGGGCACGGAACAGGGGTTTGTTTTTCTTTCTGCGGCGCAGGTACCAGACGAGGAAACCTGCGGCCACCAGGACAATGATCCCGCCGAGCACAAAGGGAAATACCTCTATGAAGCTGAGAGGCAGGTTGATGGGCGTTTTTACATCGTATATGGTGCTGTCGACCGGGACCGTATGTACCAGGAGGTACAGGGGATTCGATTCAATGCTGTCCGTCCAGATACTCGAACTGAAGCGGAATTTCAGGGGGGGCACGACGTATAAACCGGAATCAAAGGAGGTCAGCTGGTAGCGTTTGTGAATTTCCAGGTCCCCGTTCGTCAGTGCCGTATCCGCCGGCCAGGTCCGGAGGACTTCCACCTTGTCCACCAGGGTATCCTCTATGACCGGGAAATCCACCCGGATGTCTGCCGGCTGGTGAACCTGGATATCCAGGTGTAAAGGCTCCCCGATCCGGATCTGGTTGGTGTCAAAATCCGCCCTGACCTCGATGTACTGGGCCCGTGCGCCATGTACCATGAAAAACAGGGGAAATAAAACCAGGCCGATGTATCGTGTTCCGTTGATGCGCATAAATCCTACCTTCTCTTAAAAAGATTCACCAGGGGCCTGACGTAGTCCTCATCGGTACGGATAATGGCCGAATCAAGTCCCGTTCGCAGCATCAGGTCCCTGAATTTTTCATTTTCCCTCCTCCAGTAATCCGCATAGCTGTCCCGTATCCTGCGGCTGCCCGTATCCACCCAGACCGTCCTGCCGGTTTCGGCATCCCTGAGCCGGATCAGGCCGGCCCTTGGAAGCTCGGTTTCACGAAGATCATAAATGCTAAGTGCGATCAGGTCGTGCCTTTTATGGGCAATGCGTAGGGCCTCCTCGTAATCATTGTCCATGAAATCGGAGATCAGGAAAGCCGTGCTTCTCTTCTTGATTGCATTGGTGAAATACCGCAGGCCTTCGGCAATGTTGGTCCCCTGGCTCCCGGGCTTAAAATCGATGAGCTCCCGGATAATCCTCAGGATATGTTGCCTGCCCTTCTTCGGGGGAATGAATTTCTCAACCCGGTCGCTGAACAGGATCACTCCTATCTTGTCATTGTTCTGGATGGCCGAAAAAGAAAGTACGGCGGCAATCTCCGTGATCATGTTCTTCTTCAGCTGGGTGTGGGTGCCGAAGTTCCTCGAACCGCTTACGTCGATCAGCAGGATCACGGTAAGTTCCCTTTCCTCCTCGAAGATCTTTATATAGGGATGGCTGAACCTTGCGGTGACATTCCAGTCTATGCTCCGGATATCGTCTCCGTACTGGTACTCCCTGACCTCGGAAAAGGCCATCCCACGACCCTTGAAGGCAGAATGGTACTCGCCGGCAAAGATGTTCTTTGACAATCCCCGGGTCTTGATCTCGATCTTCCTGACTCGTTTAAGCAGTTCTGTTGCTTCCACTTCGTTCTTATGGTCTTAATCCTGTTTTTCGGGCCTGGTGGTAATGGTAAAGAACCATTCGCCGGTGGTCAGTATGATCCTGTACCTCTGCCCCTTATCGGTATATTGCCAGCTGTCCTCGGCGGATTGTTCATACTTTTCGTTTAAACCGGACACCACCTTGTTCAGCATGGAATAATCGCAGATCCATTTTGAATAAAGGCAGGTATCCTGTTCGGAAAAGAAATAGTAAAGGGTCTGGTTACCCAGGTTATCGATGTACTTCACCATATTGTAAGCCGTATTCCTCGAATTGTTGTCCTCGGACAGGTCCTTCCGGTCCTCCTTCATGGTATCCTTCACTTGCTCCTTGTGCAGGCCGATATAATTCTGTCCCCCTGCCAATCCCGGAAAGGCAAGAAAAAACAGCAGCAATATGGGACCAGGGCTTTTCATATTTATGGCACCTCGACGGTATTCAGGATATCCGTTATGATGTCTTCGGTGGTGATGTTCTCGGCCTCAGCTTCGTAGGTCAGCCCGATCCGGTGCCTCATCACATCGTGGCAAACGGCCCTCACATCCTCGGGGATCACATAGCCGCGTCTTTTAATGAACGCAAACGCCTTGGCCCCCATCGCAAGATTGATGCTGGCCCTGGGCGAGCCCCCGTACTGGATCATGCTGGTATATTTGTCCAGCCCGTGTTTGCCGGGATACCTGGTGGAGAACACGATGTCGAGGATATACCGCTCGATCTTCTCATCCATGTACACATCCTTTACTACTTTACGGGCTTTCAGTATATCGGCAGGTTTCACAACCTTGGATGCGCTGGGAAAAACCTCCGCAATGTTTTCCCTGACGATCAATTGTTCCTCGTCCCTGTTCGGATAACCGATGACCACCTTCAGCATGAAACGGTCAACCTGTGCTTCCGGAAGAGGGTAGGTTCCCTCCTGCTCGATCGGGTTCTGGGTGGCAAGCACCATGAACGGCTTTTCAAGCGGGTAGGTATGGGGACCGATGGTCACCTGTTTCTCC
Organism: uncultured Bacteroides sp.; assembly: GCA_964431315.1. GTDB lineage: Bacteria > Bacteroidota > Bacteroidia > Bacteroidales > SM23-62 > SM23-62. The sequence goes on from CAYSJH010000005.1 coordinate 39,909, forward strand.
TGCATCGCCTCAAGCAGTGCGCTCTGCACCTTTGCCGGGGAACGGTTGATCTCGTCCGCAAGGATGAAATTGGCGAATATGGGTCCCTTTTTCACCTCGAACTCCTCCTTTTTCTGGCTGTAGATCATGGTCCCGATAAGGTCAGCCGGCAGCAGATCCGGCGTGAACTGTATCCTGCTGAATCCTGCGTCAATGGTCTGTGCCAGGGTATTCACCGCGAGGGTCTTGGCCAAGCCGGGGACTCCCTCAAGCAATATGTGCCCGTCGGTGAGCAGTCCGATGAGCAGGCTGTCGATGAGATGTTTTTGTCCGATGATCACCTTGCCGATCTCCAGGGCGATCATATCCACAAAAGCGCTCTCCTTTTCGATCTTTTCGTTAAGCTCCTTGATGTTTACGGTTTCTGTCATAATTGCATGGAATTTTAAAAAGCACCCAAAAATAGCATATGAGAACTGTATTTCAAATACCATACCGTACCAATCATGCAGGCAAACGCTGCAAAGTCCAGAACCGGTGCAGTATGGAGGAGAGGGTTAAAAAATGTTAAAGGCAGTATCCCTGTTGACTTTGTTTGCATCGAGGACCCATATCCCCCTCCCGTGGGTGGCTATGATGATCATATTATCCCGGGGGTGGATCACCAGGTCATGTACATAGGTGGATGGAAGGTCACCGAGCACACTCCAGGTTTTCCCGCCATCCCGGCTTACGTAAACGCCGATGTCTGTTCCAACGTAAAGGATGTTTTCATTGAACGGGTCCTCCCGGATCACGTTCACCGGTCCCATTGGAATATTCCCCGAAATATCCTTCCAGGAATTGCCAAAATCGGTGGATTTCCAGACGTATGCCTGGAAGTCATCGTCCCGCTTGCCGTTCTGGGTCATGTACACTGTGCCCAGGTCATACCCCGATGCCTGGACACGGGAGATCCATTTGTCGCGCGGGACCCCGTTAAGGATTTCCGTCCATGTCTTACCCCCGTCTTTCGTGCGGTGCAGCCTGCCGTCATCCGTTCCCGCATAGATAAGTCCGAACCGGAGGGGCGATTCGGAAATACTGGTCAGGGTCTGGTAGGATATGTCACCCATTTTCTTCGGATCGTTCCCTGTCAGATCGGGACTTATCATCTCCCAGGTATCCCCGCGGTCCCTCGACATCATCAGGTACTGCATTCCGTGGTAAACGATGTCCGGGTTGTGGGGGGAAAGAATGAAAGGTGCGATCCACTGTCCCCTGAGTTTTGGCTCCTCCGGGTAGGTTTCCGGAAGAAGGGACCTGGAATTTTCCCACCAGTTGCTTTCGCTGCCCATATCCGTCCGCATGATCCTGCCGTAGAAACCGGCTGAAAAAACGATATCGGTGTTCAGCGGGTGGATGGCATGGCTCGAACCTTCGCCCCCCGGCGCCCATTCAAATTCAACGGGTTCGATCTTATCCCTTCCCGCGCTCAGGTCCACCGTGCCGTACATGCTCCCGTGATCCTGCACGGAACCATAAACGCGGAATGGTTTTTTCATATCGTAATTCACGTTGAAAAACTGAACGGCCGGGAGGTTACGGTTCCAGCTGTTCCAGTTTTTCCCGCCATCGTAGGATACACAGACCCCGCCATCGTTGGCATTCAGGAGATAATCCGTATTGTCCGGGTCGATCCACAGCCCGTGGTGGTCGCCGTGCATGCCGGGGAGCTCCTCGAAGGTCCTCCCGCCATCGTGCGAGACGTTCAGTCCCAGTCCCAAAGTATAAACCGTGTTCTCATCCACCGGGTTCACCCGGATCTGCCCGAATACCCATCCATAGGTGGCAGAGTGCCGCTGCATGAAGGTTTTCATCTCAGGGGTAAGGCCGCTTGTCTGGGTCCAGTTCTCTCCCCCGTCGTCTGACCGGTAAACGGTGGCGCCCTTGATGATCCCGCTTGAAGGCCTGCCGTATGAATCGGTCATGTCGGTGGACTGATCCTCCGCCAGCTCGTAATTATCGACGAAAGCATAGACGATATTGGGACGGGATGCGCAGAGGTCGATCCCTATCCTCCCTCGATTAACGGGTTCGGGAAGTCCCCTGTTGATCTCCCTCCAGTTTGCACCTCCGTCGGTGGTTTTCCATATTCCGCTGTGGGAATAGCCCTTTTCGGTGCGGGGATCGTTCCACTTCCTGCGGATGCGCTGCCAGGTGGCGGCATACAGCGTGCCGGGATTCGCCGGGTCCAGGACCAGGTCAATGGCACCGGTCCTCTCTCCTATGTACAGGATCTTTTCCCAGGTCTTCCCACCGTCGGTGGTTTTGTAAACACCCCTGTCCCGGTTATCCGTCCATTCCGCACCGGAAGCAGCCACGTAAATCACATCGCTGTTGCCGGGATCGATGACGATGCGTGCAATGGTATAGGTATTTTCGAGTCCCATGTGGGTCCAGCTCTTACCCCCGTCGGCGGACCTGTATATGCCGCATCCCGCCATGGAGCTACGGAAGATGTTCGCTTCCCCCGTACCCACCCAGACAATCTCCGGGTTGCGGGGATCGATGGCAATGTCGCCGATGTCGGTCGTGACGGCATCCTGGAAAACCGGCTCCCAGGTCACCCCTTCGTTCACGGTTTTCCAGACCCCTCCAGAGGCGCTTGCAGCGTAAATGGTATAGCTCTGTCCCCTGGGCCGGACCGCTTCAATATCCGTACAGCGCCCGCTGATGTTGGTGGGACCCAGGAACTGCCAGTGGAGGTCGGCAAGGGATGAGGTATCGCGCAGGGCCTGATGCTGACTGTAAAGTTCCAGGCGTTTATTCCCTTCTTTTAGGGGTGATTTAAGCTGTGCCTCAGCGGCAGGATGGAAAACGATGAAAAAAAGTAAAAGGGAAATCGGGGTTCTCATATAGGAGCAGTTTATGGATTAAGTCATTGCGAATCTAAAATAGCAAAAAATGCTTATAAAATTATACTACCTTTATCACCTGGAAGATCAGTATTTATATCATTGAAATCCAGGTACTTCATCCGGTTATCCTTCCGGGGCACGCATTACCATGGCTGGCAGGTCCAGCCCAATGCTCCCACCGTGCAGGAAATTTTGAACCGCGACCTGAGCCTGTTGCTCGGCGAGCAGATCAGCGTTACCGGTTGCGGACGGACGGACACCGGGGTGCATGCCAGGGTTTTTTACGCCCATTTTGATTCGGAACGGGAGGATCTCACCGGGGATGCGGGACTGCTCTACCGGATCAACGGCAAACTGCCCTGGGACATAGCCGTCCACGAAATCCTCCCGGTTATACCCGATGCACATTCCCGCTTCGATGCCGTTTCGCGGACTTACAAATACCATATCATGCGGCTGAAAGAGGTGTTTCGCAGGGAGTTTGTCCACTATGTTTACGGGGAACCGGACATCGCCGCCATGCAGCAGGGTTGTGACATCCTGAAGGAATACACCGATTTTACCAGCTTCAGCAAGGTGGATACCGATGTCAGGACCAATAACTGCAGGATACTGGAAGCCCGATGGGACCTGGACGGACCGGAGATGGTATTTACGGTTACGGCGGACCGTTTCCTGCGCAATATGGTCCGGGCCATGGTGGGCACGCTGCTGGATCTGGGATCCGGGAAGATAAGCCTGCAGGATCTCCGACAGATCATCGAGAGCAGGGACCGGTCGAACGCAGGTACCTCCGCTCCTGCAAAGGGACTATTCCTCTGTGACGTGCAGTACCCTCCTGAAATTTTCCTTACCCCCGGGAAATGACACCAGGCATGGTGGTTCAATCAATTTTGCGGACAAAGGTGCAGTGCCCGGGTTCATTCCCTGCCTGTCCAGATCTCCCATGACCGGTCGGCCTGCAGCTGCAGCATCTCGAGACCGTTCTTGGTCCGGGCTCCCTTTTGCTTTCCGAATTGCAGGAATGGGGTTTCAGGGGGATTGTAGACCAGGTCGTAAAGCAGGTGATCCGGGGTCAGGATGTCGTAGGGAATATCCGGGAAAGAGGAGACGTCGGGCCAGGTCCCCAGAGGAGTGGTATTGATGATCAGCGTGTAATTCTTTATAACGGAAAGGCAGAGGTCCCTGTATTCCAGTTGTCCCGGCCTGTGCGTCCTCGAAACATACTTATACCCGATCCCGAGCTGCGTGAGTACATGGCATATGGCCTTTGAAGCCCCGCCGGTGCCCAGCACCAGGGCCTGCTGGTGCCTGCCCTGCAGCAGGGGGATGAGGGATTCCCGGAAACCGTAAACATCGGTATTGTAGCCCTTCAGGTACAGTCCGCCCCCGGCCCTGGAAATCATGACCGTATTTACCGCTCCGACCTGGCGGGCCTCCTCTTCTATTTCATTCAGGAAAGAAAGGATCTGTTCCTTGTAAGGGATGGTCACATTGAGACCGACAAGGCGGGGTTCATCCAGGATGAGTTTCTCCAGCGAATCAATCGAGGGAATGGGGTAATTCCGGTACGAGTAGTCCACTATCCCCTCCTCCCTGAACTTATCCGCAAAATACTGTTCCGAGAAGGAATGGGAGAGCGGGTATCCGATCAGTCCCAGCAATTTGTCGCTTCCGTTTTGTTTCCCCATGGTTGCACCCCCTGACCGGAATTAAGCTGGACCGGACTTCTTTGAAATCCCCTCTAAGAGAAAGATCAGAAGGAATCCCGCCAGGGCCAGCAGGATTGCCCATAGCACCTGGGAATCATATCCTACCTCCGCCGCGAATCGGCCGGGCAGGACATTATGCTGGACCAGGGGCTGGACCATGCCGTGTGAATCGACGAATTCCTCCACAGTGACCTTCCAGGGCCAGATCTTGTTCAGGGAACCGATCATGAATCCTGCGAGAACCGCTATGGTGAGGTGGTGAAATTTCCTGAGCAGCCAGGAAAGCAGGTGGGAGAAGGAAATGATCCCGGTGAGTGCACCAAGGACCAGCACGGCGATCACCAGGAGCCTTCCCTCGTTAAGGGAGTTCAGGATGAACTGGTACTTGCCGAGAAGAAGGAGGATAAAGCTGCCGGAGATCCCGGGCAGGATCATGGCGCAGATGGCCAGGGCCCCTGAGATGAAAATGAACCAGTAAGCTTCCGTGGTCTCAGCAGGGGTTATGCCGGTAATGACCCATGCAACCGCAATCCCTGCAATAAGGGAGATGACGGTCCCCGCATTCCAGCGTTCGATGCTCCTTGCCACGAAAACAGCACTCCCGATGATCAGTCCGAAGAAGAACGACCAGATCAGAACCGGGTGGTTGACCAGCAGGTATTCCAGCAATCGCGCAAGGGTAAGCACGGAAATAAGGATCCCCCCGACCACGGAGATCAGGAAATTGCCGTTGAGGGCTTTCCAGAAGGAAACGATGCCTTCCTTCCAGAGGGTGCTGACTGTGGCATAATTGATGTTTTTAATCGAATGGATCAGCTCCTCGTAAATGCCTGAAATAAATGCGATGGTCCCGCCGGAAACCCCGGGGACCACATCGGCTGCACCCATACCCATTCCCTTGAGGATAAGCACAATAAAATCTCTTGGACCTCTTTTATTCACCTGAAACAGTCAAATTGATTGATTAATAATAAGGGTGCGCATCACAGCTTCCTGTCATCGAACGATTCCGGAAGGAAATTAAAGAATGTATCCCCGCGCAGTCCCAGGCGGAGGCTTTCAAGTGCCACCAATTCCCCGGGAGCTATATTTCCGAGATTGACGTTGCAGCCCAGTAACTGGATGAACCATGCCTGCTGGTTCTTTATGGGGGCTTCCCAGATTACGTTGTCTATCCCCACCTTGCCGATGATGTCCTCGATCAGTTCGATGTTGGCCGATCCGTCCTTCCGGTAGATGCCGATCGTTCCGCTTTCGCGGGCTTCCCCGATGACCTTCCATGATCCTGCTTCCAGTTCGGTCTTCATCATATCGACCCATTGATCATTCGGGATCTCCACCCCCGCCACCTTGGACCCTACCTCGGATATCACGGTAAAGCCGGAGGAAAGTTCACGGATGTATTCCAGTTTTAGGTGGTGGGCCAGGGCCATGGAACCGTCCGAGATCTCCACCATCTCGATCCCGTACCGTTCCGTGAATTTTCTGAACTCTTTAAATTTTCCACGTATTTCAAAAATCTCAAAGAGGGTGCCCCCGAAATACGGGATCAGTCCCCCTTCCTTATAGATCCGGATCTTTTCTTCCAGTTCCCTGGTAATCAGCGCGGTGCCGAATCCAAACTTCACCAGGTCGGTAAACTCGGCACTGGAACTGACAAAATCTTCCGCTTCCCTGACGCTCAGGCCTTTGTCCATCATCATGGTCAGGCCGGACTGCCGGGGCTTGGGACTTCGTTTGGGAATATGGGGCAGGTCGAGGTTCATGCTGGTTATATTTTAGATTTTTTCCCGGGATTCCTTGATGGAAGGTATTTTTCCAGCAGGCTGACGAATTCGGGTTCATCCGTCATCAGGGGACTTATCTTGACGACCGATCTGTACCCGGAATGGTCCAGTTTCAGTCCCTTTTCAAAAAACTTCAGCGCTTGTTCAGTCTTTCCCCTGAGGTGATAATAGGCAGCCAGGTGAAAGTTCACGATCCCTATATCGAAGGTATGGCTGTAAGACTCCTTCAGCACATTGATGGCTTTGTCCACATCCCCCTGCCTGAATTCCAGGTGGGCAAGGTTGATCCATGCTTCATCGTCGTAGGGGTCCAGTTCGGTTGTCTTTGAATAAGCCATCACCGCATCCTTGTGTGCCCCCAGGTGCGCATGCACGTTCCCGAGCGTGAACCAGAAATCCGGATTTTCCTCATCCAGGGAAATGGCCTTGTTCACATAAAAAAGCGAATCGCGGTATAATTTCTGGAAAAGGTAGCAGACGGCAATTCCGTACCAGCTTTCGGAAAAGGCAGGATCGATCTTTGTGGCTTTCTCGTACCATGTTATGGCCTCACTGTATTGTTCGAGCTTCTCGAGGGATTCCCCCAGGTAGCAATGGGCCAGTACGTTTTCCGGCTCCAGCAGGATACATTCCTTGTATGCCTCGATGGCCTCATCGTATTCCCCCAGGTTCGCAAGGGCATTGGCCTTGTTGAACAGGGCGGAAGAGTACCGGTCGTTTATGGCAAGAGCAAAATCGTAGCATTCCACTGCCTTGCTGAAATTTTCCTTCTTGAAATACAGGAGTCCCAGGTTATACCATACATTTTCCGAAAACGGTTCGATATCGAGGTAGGCTTCATAGTACCCGATGCTACGGTCGAAATCATGGATCCGGTCGCAGCAATAGGCGAGGTCATAAAGGACGGGCAGCTTCCTGGGATTTTTCTTATGGGCCTTTTCCAGGTATGACAGCGCGGTCTTGAACTGGTTCACGTACTGAAATGAGAGGGCGATGTCATAGAGGATGTCTTCCTCGTTCTCCCAGGTGAGGGCAAGGGCTTTGCGGAAGGCCTGCTCGGCTTCGGTCACCTTTCCCATCTGGTTGAGGATCATGCCTTTCAGCAGAAAGAGCTCGTTGTTCGATTCCACGGTATCTTCCATGTGGCTGACCATGTCAAGCGCCTTCTGTGATTCCCCTTTTTCGGCGTAGACCTGTGCTTCCTTTATACGGAGGGCGGTGGAGCCTGGATGCTGGGTTTTCCCGTAGCGAACCGCATCGATCGCTTTGCTGAAATGGTTGGTATCCAGGTAATGATCAATGATCCTTTCGAATTCGTATACATCAAAGAAACAGGTTTCCAGCTGGTTGAGCATGTTCTCGAATCGGCCAAGTATCTCCTGCAATTCCCCGTCTTCCTGAAAATAATCCTTTTCCTTATCCATCCGGCACGTTCTTGTTTTCGCGGTAAAAGTACTAAATAATCTTACAAACTTTCCGTTGCTGCAATGATTTGACTTGCGACCGTTTTTATCTCCTTTTCATAGATTCTCTCAAGGTGTTGCCTTAGGCTTTTCAGCTCGTTTATCAGTTCCGGATCGCCTGCAAGAAGGCCTTCCAGTTTGCCAAGTGATCCCTCCAAAAGAAGCATCTGGTCATGGATTATCCGGATATGCCTTTGCTGGTCCCATCCTTGTTTCAATGCGACCATGGACGCGAGGGTGGTAAAATATGCATCGTTGAAACGGTAGAGCTCGTGAGCTGCTTCCATGCCATAACGCGATACCAGGACCTTCCAGAGGGACAGGTCCGGATCGTAGTCCCCCGTATTCCACATATAGTCTGCAGCCGTTGCTATCCTTATCTTCATGATCCCTGATGAAAGCGAGGCATTGATCAGCATTTTATCCATCCCTTTGTTCATTGAAAGGGGTGCCGAGAAGCTGACGCTGAACGGATCAAACAGGTTCAGCGTACGCAGTTTCATGGACTGTTGTTTCAGGAGGGAGGTATCCGCCAGGATTTCGGGAATGGCATTCATGCTGTTGTCGATCAGGACCAGGTCCCTGCCTGCAAGATCATGGAACCGGTTGAAATCCAGAATATTCATGTTAGTGCTTTGCGATGCGGGACCGGACCAGAGGATTTTCAGGTCAGCCGGCAGACGGGGACCCAGGTCAAGGAAATATTGCTCTGCCTGTCCCCAGCTCAGGTCAATTTCTTCGTTCGAATACCAGGGAGGGATGAATTCCAGTTGCATCTTCCTGCCATTTTCCCTGATCCAGGATTCAATCGACCGGATCAGGTCCAGGTGCGCTGCCTGAAGGCTGATGTATGCATCCCTGTCACTTTCCGCATAAAGGGAATAATAACCGCCTGCGGTCCTGGGAAGGTAATCGTTGCAGCAGAGGACCAGGGTGGAAACACCGGCCTGTATCCCCTCGTTAAAATACTCCATGAGTTTCAAGCGGCTTGAAGTCCCGCTATGGGTCCACCTTTCCGTGAGATCCCTGCCCAGGGAATCAAGCACGGCATTTCCGGGGAAATAGGCATACGGATTGACCATCTGGGCCAGTTGCAGCATTCCTGTGGCATGATTCTCCCTGCCAATGGCCCTTAAGCCTTCCAGGTAGGCCTGGCTTTCCTGCTGCCAGAGGGTCCTTGATCGGTAAAAATCCAGGTAGCCCCAGTTCAGTTTCAGAGCCGACATATCAGAAAGGTAGGGAGAATAATCAATGGGGTTTGAAGCTGCTGCCACCGGAGAAATGAGAAAAGCCCGGGAAGGGATGTCGGGGTAGTCCACTATGCTGGCCTGGTGATAGACAAAGAGGCTGTCATCCAGCAACTGGACAGCCGTGGCAGCGGCATAGTAATCGCCTTCCGGTGAGGCCCCTGAGAGATGGACCAGGTTGGGATAGGTGGAATCCGGCCGGATGATGTAGGCCTGCCACCCGGGAAGCCGGTCTTCCGTTAACCCGGGCCTTTCTCCCAGGTTAAATACCAGTCCCCCTTCCCTGGCCTCCCCTGCAGGCTGTCCGTAAACGATCCTGACAGCGGGCATGTTGTCCCTGCCGTACCGGCGGATAAAAACCTTTTCAAGCTGCGTTTTCAGGAGGTCCGCCGCTGCCATGGTTTGTTTTTCGGCATTGCCGGGAAGAACGATCACGGGCATCGGGGGACTGTCAGTGCCCGGAATATGATAGGTAAAAGGTTCCAGAGCGCGGGCACGTTTGGGTTCCGGGACAACCAGGTCAAGTTTCGTGCAGGTGGTGTCAAAGAGTTTTTCCGTTCTTTCCAGGGAGGTGAAATTCCTGCGGGTGTAACGGAAATCCACATCGTCTATCCACATGGTCCCGGTTCCTTTCAATCCCAGGTAGAGCTTGACATATTTGGCCTCGTCCGGGATATCCCCCTCGGTCAGCAAATCATTGGTGGTCCGGCCCGTAACGGATGACCATTCCAGGCTGTCGATCTTCCAGAAATCGGCAAAGGAAAGGGCCTTGAAGGACCGGTCTATGATCACCTGCCGTACCGGATCGAATGCGTTACCGCTGATAAGCAGGCGATTCTTGTCATAAAAGAGGAGCCGGATATCAACGGCATCATCCATCCTTTTCCCCAACCGCTCCCGGATGGGATGGATATCCCTGAGCCGGATCCAGAAGCTGAATTCATAATTGCCCGGGATTACCCGGATGAAATCGGAAACAATGCCATCTCCCTGGTTAATGGCCTCGTCCACGCGGTTCCGTTCTATTTTTATGGCATAATAGCCGGAATGCACCCCTCTGTCCATGATGTTCGAATCTGGTGAATGCCTGATCCAGCTCACATTCTCGCCGAGGGTTTTCCAGCCGGTGATGTTGTATGAAACCGTATTGCTGTCAAGGTTGATCAGTCTTCCAAGCTCGAAAGACGGATTCTTGACCAGGTTTCCCCTTTCCGCCTGCAGCTCGCGATGCCTCAAAGGAATAGAGGTCGGATCGGCGCTTGTCCATCCCTGCCCGGCCGGGACAGTACTGTCCTCATCCATGCACTGTGAGAACACCAGCATCATGAATACCAGGGTAATAGGCAGGAAAGATCTTCTGGAAGCGGCTCCGATGACCATAATCCGAAACTGTTCCTGTAAAAATAGGGGATTTATCGATTTAATCAAATATAAAACCGATCCGAAGGGATACCCGGTTGTATTGTTTTTCCAGGTTCAGGACCTCATCGTTCCAGTCCGCCGTGTAAACTGACCTCAGGCTCTGGAAACGGTAATCCAGGGAAATCACCAGGGCACTTGAGGAACCGGTACGGATGGAGGTGCCGACCCCGGCCGAATAGAGGATCCCGCCATGGTTAACGGTACGGCTCCCCCATTGTTCCGGAGGGTCCTCCAGCGGAATGGAATAACCAAGGTTGCCTCTCAGAAAGGGACTGACCCTGTGATCGGAAAGGAAATACTTGAAATCTGCGTAGAGGGGGACATAAGCCTGGTCGTAAAATTCGATCCCGGTGCCGATCCCGGGGTAGTATCTTCTGCCGAATTTATATCCGTTGACCATCTGGATGCTGAAAATGATATTATGGTCATTGTTGCCCGAACCGATCAGGAATCCGAGATCCGTGTGGTTGAAATAGCCCTGCACCGGCGCTTCCCCGTACCGGCTGAATGCCGATAGATTGATCTTTTCCTTCTCGATCCGGATGATCTCGTTTTTTGAGAACAGCCTGGTGTCGTGGCAGAGGGTCTCCAGTTGAATAAGATCCGGATTAAGGTTTTCCTGCAGCCTGCCCCGGTAGATTTCGCCGGTGTTCAGGTAGACGGCATCCACTTCCAGTTTTTGTCCCCCTGCAACCGATGTGACCAGAAGTAACAAAAAGGTAAGGATCGCAGGGAATGCTCTAATTGTAAAGGGCTTTGACATGTATGCAAAACCCGGTTGCTTGATCGATTTCATGGATCCAGGCAGTTAAGGATTCAGTGTACAGAGCAAAGATGATAACCAAAGGAGATTGGTTGCGTCTGTTACAATTGAAGGCTGTTACACCTGGCCTGATTTTTTCCGTTCCATCCATTCTTCGAAGATTATTTCGGATTTGCCCAGCAGGGAGCTGGTTTCTGAGGGATCTGCGGGTTCCTTAACCTTTTCAAAATAAGCGAATAATGCGGCTGCATTTTTTAATTCCCCCTTTCCAGTAAGTGTTGCAATAATCTTAATCAAAGCCAGAGGCACTGAGGATACTTTTTTTATCTCAGGATGAAAAACTTTACAGTATTTTTCCAGAAGGTCCTTCATCAGAAAGGATTGCGGGCCATAAACGTAAAAGATATTGTTGGCTGCCTCCGGTTTCTGATAGGCTGTCGTAACCATCCGTGCATAATCATCTGCAGCAACCCAATGATATGGATTCGGTTGTGTACCAAGTACGGTTGCTTTTCCGTTTCGTATCATCAGATCAAGTGATTCAAAGAACCATGTCGGCCGGAAAATCATATAGGGTATTCCACTGTTGATAACGGCCTGTTCAGCCTGAAATTTATTCTCGATCATGGGGAACCAACGGTTCTCTTCCGCCACCGTGCAACCGGATACAATGCTTACAAGTTTTATTTCTTTCTGCTTTGCAACATTTATAATTACCCTTGTAGCCTCGGCTTCATTTATCCTGGAAAGTGTGATATGAACCGCGTCACAGCCATTCATTGCCTGATCCAGATCGACCGGGTTAAAAACATCACCCCTGACTATTTCGAATTCTTTGTCAAACATGGATGGGTTTACAGATCTTGAAAACAAACGCAGATGGAATCCTTTGCTGTCAAAATACCGGATCACCGGTCTGGCCAGCAGACCGCTTGCCCCGATAATAAGTATTTTCATTGCAGTTTTTTGTTTTAAGATACAATTATTTCCCCATAACGCAACCCCGCACCGGTTCCCTGCATCTTTCAGGTAAATCAATACCAAACGCTATGAAAACAGACCACATTCGCGTCCGGATAATACTGGCCACCCTGGCAACGCTTCTCTTTGCCGGCGGATGCCAGGACAGGGTATTCCAGACCTATGAGATCAACAATCCGGTGTACATGTCATACGAGGATCTTCGCACGGCAGTGAAGGACACCACGCCGGAGGAGATAGACTACCCGGGTAAAATCTACCTCTACGGGGATTACATTTTCATCAACGAAGTCCGGGAGGGGATCCATGTCATCAATAATGCCGATCCCGGCAACCCGGTCGCGGTAAGTTTCATCCAGATCCCGGGGAACATAGACATGGCCATAAAAAATAACATTCTGTATGCCGATTCCTATGTGGACCTGGTGGCCATTGACATTTCAGACCTCGGTAACATCCACGAGCTGGCCCGTTTCGAGGACATTTTTAACTGGGACGTTCCACCGTACGAGTCCGGCACCCGGGTAGGGACCGTGGATCAATCCCTGGGCGTGGTGGTGGACTGGACCACAGAGGAGGTCACCGAAGAAATTGAACAGTACCCGGTGAATACCTGGCCCACGCGCATGTGGGAAAACTCCCTGATGGATTATGCCGTTGGCGCTCCGGTCTCCATAGCCGATGGCGGCGGGGAAACGACCGGCACGGGAGGTTCCATGGCACGTTTCATCATTTACCGGAACATCCTGTACACGATCGACCAGGCGAACCTGCATATGTTTGACGTCACGGACGAGCTCAGCCCGGTCTCGGCAGGCAGCCAGAACATCGGCTGGAACATCGAAACCGTATTCATCGCGCGCGATCACCTGTTCATAGGAAGCACGACCGGAATGTACATATACAACCTTGCCGACCCGGTCCGGCCCGAATACGTTTCCTCCTACTGGCACGTGACAAGCTGCGACCCCGTAGTGGTGGAAGGCAACTATGCCTACATCACCCTGCGGACCGGGAACAGCTGCGAGGGAGACGTCAACCAGCTTGACATCGTGGACATCCATAAACTGGACAGTCCCATAAAGATCAAATCCTATCCCATGTTCAATCCGCACGGGCTTGGCATTGACCAGGGCACGCTTTTCATCTGTGACGGGGAAGAGGGATTGAAAATTTACGACGCAAAGGATCCCCTGAACCTGAAAGCCCACCAGCTTGCCCATTTCGAAGAGATCAATGCCTTCGATGTCATACCGGTGAATGATCTGCTGATCATGATCGGGAACGATGGGCTCTACCAGTATGACTATTCAGATCTGAACGGGATCAGTCTTTTGAGCATGATCCCCATATCATACCATAAAACGGACTGAGATATCCATTCCCGGGGATGAGACCATTCCCCCCCACAGTTTCCTTCCGGATCACCCAAGGCAGTTTAAAATTTCCGGTAAGGGAACCGTAGGAACGGGGATACCGAAAGGCCGCCTGCAAAAACCAGGGCGGCCTTTTTTATTTTTAAACGGGATCGAATCAAACGATCCTGCTGATGGCGGGGCCCTATTCCGTAAAAATTCATCCAGGAATTCCGAAAATATAAAGTTCTTATTTATATTGTAGGGACATTTCCACATAAATACCAAACCCAAGATGAAATACCTGATATTTTTCCTTGCACTGGCTGCAGGATCATTGTCCCATGCAGAGGACCCCGAGACGCTCGCGATCGGCAAACCGGCTCCCGATTTCAGGCTCCAAGGCATCGACGGGAAAATTTACAGCCTGGATGATTTCAGCGGGGCACAGGTCCTGACCATTATTTTCACGGCCAACCACTGTCCCACTGCCCAGGCCTATGAAAAAAGGATCATACAGATGAGCGCGGATTATACCCTGAAACAAATGCAGGTAGTGGCCATTTCGTCAAACAGCACGAAAGGGGTATGCCTGGAGGAACTGGGGTATTCGGACCTGAATGACTCGTACGAGGGCATGAAGATCCGGGCAAAGGACGCGGGATTCAACTTCCCCTACCTTTACGACGGCGACGATCAGAAAACCGCCCTCGCCTACGGCCCGACAGCAACCCCGCATGTCTTCATTTTCGACCGGGACCGGATACTCCGCTATACCGGCCGGATCGACGACATGGAAAATCCCTACCTGCAACCCACGAGCCTGGATGCCCGGAACGCCATCGATGCCCTGCTTTCCGGTAAACCGGTCCCCGTTGAAAAAACCAAATCCTTCGGGTGCTCCATGAAATGGATCTCCAAAGCCGAATGGAAAGCGAAGCTGGATGAGGAATGGAGCAACAGGCCGGTCAAACTGGATGGGATCAACGTAGCGGGAATCAGGACCCTGATGGAGAATCCCGGAAGGAAATACCGGCTGATTAACATCTGGGCCACCTGGTGCGGCCCGTGCATCATTGAATTCCCGAACATCGTTGAGATACAGCGCATGTACGGGAACCGTAACTTTGAAGTGGTGTCAGTCAGCATGGACAGTTACTCGAAGCGGGAGGATGCCCTTGAATTCCTGGATGCAAGGAACGCGGCCTTTGCCAATTACATCTACAATTCCGATAACAAGTATGAAATGATCGAAGCCGTTGACCCGGACTGGTCGGGAAACCTCCCCTACACGGTCCTTGTCGCGCCCGGGGGACAGATCGTCTACCGGCATGATGGCATCATTGAACCCATGGAAGTCCGGAAGGCCATCATTTCCCAACTGGGAAGGTATTTTGCAGACGACCGCTGAACCCATTAATTTAAATAACCTGATGATGAAGTATCCCCGTATTCTCCTGCCACTGCTGCTGGTTCTGCCCGCACTGCTTGCCGCGCAGTACACCTGGCCGTTCCAGGATCCCTCGGTGGACATGGAAGCACGCATCGACAACATCCGGAACGGCCGGACCTACATGTATTCAAAACACAAGCCCCTGTACCCCTTCGGGTACGGACTGAGCTATACCGATTTTGCCTGGTCCAACCTCAGGATGTCACCCACCAGCCTGGTTCCCGGAAAAGAAGTCACGGTCAGCGTGGATGTAAGGGATCCGGGCAGGAAAACGTTAGCTTAACACTCCCGGGTGAAGAGGATCCTCTGCACAATTATGGTCATCGGGGCCATGCTCGCTCCGTCGAAGATCCTTTCCCAGGATCTTGATTCCCTGCTCAGGAATAAGCGCGTATATATAGCTGAAAACATCGGGAAGGATCCGGTCCCAAAAATTGACGGACTGCTGGACGATACCATATGGGGACTTGGAACCTGGCACGGGAACTTCACCCAGCAACAGCCAAACGGGGGCAAACCGGGCACTGAAAAAACATTTGTCAAGGTATTGTATGACCATTCAAATCTCTACGTGGCCGTCGTATGCCTGGAGAGTGAACCAGAGCTGATCCGGGATATTTTTGACCGGAGGGATGTGCTGAACGGGGACATGACCGGCATAGCTATTGACAGCTACCATGATAAACGGACAGCCTTTGAATTCAACCTGAGTGCGGCAGGCCAGAAAGTTGATATCAAGCACCTTGGGGATTACCAGTGGGACTTAAACTGGGATGCCGTCTGGGAAGGTGCCACTTCAATCAACGATTCCTCCTGGATCGCGGAATTTAAAATTCCATTCAGCCAGATCCGCTATGCCAACCAGCCTGAACATACCTGGGGCATGCACGTCTGGAGGTGGATCTCACGAAAGCATGAAGAAGACCAGTGGCAATTAATCCCGCTGGATGCACCTGCCATGGTATACCTGTTCGGAGAACTGACAGGAATAGAGGACATCAGAACCTCTCGCCAGGTCGAAATACTACCCTATTCACTGGCTTCCCTGAAAGTGAACAATGCAGATGACAGCCCGGCAAGTCCCGGTTTTAACGCTGGTCTGGACGCCAAGATAGGTCTGAGCAGCGATTACACGATCGACCTGTCCGTCAATCCTGATTTCGGGCAGGTGGAAGCGGATCCCTCCGTGCTCAACCTGACTTCATTTGAGACTTTTTACGAGGAGAAAAGGCCCCTCTTCCTGGAGGGTACGGAGATCTTTGATTTTGAACTTGACGGTGACATACCCTATTATTCCAGGAGGATAGGGAGCCCTCCTTCGTTCCCGGGCAGCATAGATGGCTGGACGGTCTCAGACATCCCGGACCGCACGACCATTCTGGGTGCCTTCAAGCTAAGCGGGAAAAGTCCAAAGGGTCTTTCAGTGGGACTGATCAACGGGCTGGCTGCAGAGGAACACGGGCATGCCCTTAATGATTCGGGATTGGTGCGGGACATACAGGTGGTTCCCATGAGCAATTTTGCCACCGCAAGGATCAAGCGGGAATTCAGCAGCGGCAACCGGATCATCGGCGGGGTACTGACCCTGGTTAATCGTTTCGCAGCAGAAAAAGAGGCCGCATCCCTGTTGCCGTCGAGGGCTTATAGCGGGGGACTGGACCTGCTGCAGTACTGGAAGAATAAAAATTACCTGCTCGAGGTCAAAGGCATCGCAGGCAGGATGGAAGGCACACCGGAGGCGATGCTTCAGAAACAGCTTTCCCATAACCACCTGTACCAGAGGCCGGATGCAGATTACCTGGAAGTTGACAGTCTCAGGGAGAGCCTCGGAGGGCATGGTGCCCTGCTCAGGTTAGGGAAGATGGGAGGAAGCTGGAATTTCAGTGTCCTGGGGCAGTACCGGAGCCCGGGACTGAACCTGAACGATATGGGATTCATCCGCGAAGCGGATCTCATCGGGCAACGCTCGGAGGTGGCATATAAAAGGATTATTCCCGGGAAATGGTTCAGGAACTATACCATCGAACTTTCCCAGGAAACCTCCTGGACCTTCGGCGGGGAAAACACCCGGAACCAGGCCGGTCTCCAGTTGAACTCCATGAACAATGCCCTGTGGAGCTTCAATGGCAGCCTGATCCATAATTTTACCTGCCTCAATATAAGGGAACTGAGAGGTGGACCCGCTTTGAGGATCGATCCCTGGTACAGGATATATACTTCGGTTGGATCCGATTACGCGAGAGACCTGTATGGCAGCATCAGCCTGTATCACATTGGATACATCCCACATGAAAACGGATATACGGTCCGGGGCAAACACCAGGAATATCTCGGCCTGGGAGCGACATGGCTTCCCGTCAGAAAACTGAAACTTAGCCTTTTTTCAAGCCTTGACTGGCGGGAATATTACCAGCAGTATGTCCCGGAGGTTTCAGGAGGGAACGAGGAGGTATTCGTGGTCGGGGCAATCGATCAGCGGACCCTTAACTTTACCCTCAGGGGTGAGCTTTTCTTCAGCCCCGAAATGTCGCTGCAGTACTACGGGAGTCCCTATTTTTCGACAGGAACCTACCATGATTTCAGAAGGGTCAGCCAGGCTTCCGCCGTAAACCTTGATGAAAGGCTGGCGGAACTGGAAGTATCCCGTGATCTTCAGCAATCCTTCTATACTTTCCAGGTAGGCACGGAAACCTATTCCTTCCCCGACCCGGACTTCAGTTTCATGCAGTTCAGGTCCAACCTGGTCTTTCGTTGGGAATACAAACTCGGGTCGACACTTTACCTGGTATGGTCACACGAACGCACCGGATGGGAGAATGCATACCATCCGCTCATGGATACAGCATCAGACCTGTTTGGACTGAAGGGAAACAACATCTTCATGCTGAAACTGAATTACTGGTTTTCCATATGAGATTTATTTTAAAACCCGTCAACATGATAAGCACCAGGCAAATAGCAAAAATGATCGACCATTCGGTCCTTCACCCAACCTTCACGGATCAGCATCTCCTTGAAAATTGTGAAACCGCCATGAAGTATGACGTGGCAACGGTCTGCGTGAAGCCATTCCATGTGAAAATGGCATCGGAAGCTCTCGCCGGAACGGATGTGGGAGTATGTGCCGTCATAGGATTTCCCCATGGGAACAGCACCATCACGATCAAAAAAGCGGAAGCCGCACAGGTCATCGCAGACGGGGCAACCGAGGTGGACATGGTGGTCAACATCGCGAAGGTCCTCCAGGGGGACTGGAAATACGTCGACCTTGAACTGAAAACGATAAACGATACCTGTGTACGGAACGGGGCGATCCTCAAGGTAATCTTTGAAACGGACTTCGTTACACGTGATGAGGACAAGATCAGGCTCTGCGAAATCTGCAGCAGGCACAAGACAGCCTTTGTCAAGACATCCACAGGATACGGATTTGTAAAGGGGGAAGACGGAACGTACCGCTATACCGGTGCAACGGAGCATGACATCCGGCTCATGAGAAAACACTGCATTCCGGAAGTCCAGGTCAAGGCAGCCGGAGGGGTGAGGAACCTGGACCAGCTCCTGCAGGTGAGGGAATGGGGGGCTACACGGGTCGGTGCGACCGCCACCGAACACATCATGGAAGAGGCCCTGAGCAGGTTTGCAGATTGATACCGTGAATAAATATCCGGTAAAACGGAAAGAAAATACCGGAAAAAGTTATGGGTATCGGACCTGTTAGTGCCTGCTGCCTGGTCTCAGGGCTTGCCGAATATCTTATCAACCGGTACCGTAATAAACCTGGGCCGGTAAATGTCCGCATCCCTGAAATGATCGCCCAGCACCATGCTGTTCGTATTGTAGGAAATCAGGATCTCCCCGTCCTTCAGCAGATGCGGATGGGCAAGCGCATTGTAGGTAAACAGGTTTTTGTTGTTTTCCGGAAGGGGGGTGGAATAAAGCAGCTGCCGGTTGCTCCATGGACCGTAGGGGGTTTCCGATGTGAAGGAACAGATGTCGGGACTGATGCCACCCATCTGCGTGACCAGCACGTACCGGTCCTTCAGCCTGAATACCGAGAATTGTTCCGATCCATCTATATCGCCCATAGCGGAGGTGATCGAAGGATCATCGCACCATTCCCGTCCGTCGAAGAATTCCCAGGGTCCCCTGATCTGCCCGCTGCGATACCTTGCCGCATGCGGCTTTCCTTCCCTCGCCCCGTAAACATAGGTGTATCCACCCGCCTGGCAAACGGCATGGCCGTAATGGACGTGGTTTTCTAAGCTGTATGGGATCGGAATGATCTCCAGTTCCTCGATCACCGGAAGCGAGTACCTTGCCACATAGGTGCCCAGCCAGTTAAAGCCCCACATCCCGGTATCCACCTGGTTAAATTTCGAAAGGAAGAGGACCATCTCCCCGTTCTCTACGTAGACATCTCCCGGCCAGAACCAGACGGAATCTTCACGAATGGCCTGCTGGCCTTCGCTTTCAGGTTCCGGGATGACAAAGGATGCCGGATGCTCATAGGTCCCATGGTACAGGGTGCGCAGCGAATCACCGTCCTGGATGACCAGGGAGTTCCGGATGTACAAAGGCACCCTTGGCTGCCGGGTCCTCCCCGGCGCTACTCCACCGATGAAGGTATCCCCGAAAACCCAGGCGATCCGTCCGTCTGGCAGGACTGTGCTGTATGTGCCGTCGCCACCTGTATACCCGGTATCCGATCGTATGAAGAGGTTCTCATAATACTCCGCCATTCCGTTTGCCGGGGAATGCAAGGGTTTATGCCTGCAGGAAAACAGGAAGGCAGCAATAAAAATCAGCAGGATGGGAATCAGCAGGAGGATTGGCTTTTTCATCGGGTCGGATTTTGGGTTGAATTATTCATATATGTATTTGGAAATGAGGCTTTTCCAGAGCCTGAATCCTTCCCCGGTCAGATGCAGTCCGTCATTGCTGTAAGCCGGGTTCATCTTACTGTCAGGCGTTACAAAATGGGAATACAGGTCGATGTAGACCAGTCCCGATTCCCGGGCCATCCTCTCCAGGTTCATGTTGATCAGCCTGATATCGCTGTTCTTGCGGGTGGTATGGTAGCTGTCGTCGGTCGGCAGGATACTCTGGATATAGATCTCCGTTGCAGGGGAAGCGTTCCGAATCCTGTCCAGTATCTTCCCGTAGTTATCGATGATGTATTCCGGCGTTTTCAGGGCGGCCAGGTCATTGGTCCCGATCAGGATGAAGATCTTCGCCGGCAGGGATTCCGTAACTTCATCCAGCCTTTCGAGCACTCCGTCGGTGACGTCCCCGCCGATCCCGCGGTTAATGATGTTGACACCGGGGAACAGCTCCTTCCATTCCCCGCCTGCGGTGATGCTGTTACCCAGCATGACGATCTCGTTCTCCGTGTTCGGAAGCATCCTGAACAGGCTGGTCCTCTGGTTAAAATGCTGTTTCATGGCCAGGGCCCAGAAATCATCGCCTGGCGGACCGGGCTCATAATTCATGATCTTTTCCAGTTCTTCCGGGCTCAGCAGGCTGCTGAGGGATGGCGGAGCGTCTTCAGGACGGCTTCCCCATTTCATGTTCGGCCTGGGTCCCATTACAAGCTCCAGCCTGCCTCCTTTCACGAGATCCTTGTGGTAAAACCATGGCTTTTCCAGCCTGTTACCGTTCAGTTTCGCGGACTGGATGTAAGGGTTTTCGCTTGATGTGTTTTTCGCTTCAATGACGAATTCCATGCCGGGGTAATAGGCTGTATCCAGGCTGATGGTGATCTTTTCAAAAATGGGACTGCCGATCTCGTAGACCGGTTTCAGCGATGCACCTCCATCCATTTCGAAAAGGCCCATCGCACTCATTACGAACCAGGCGCCCATCTGGCCCTGGTCCTCGTCCCCCAGCCAGGCGTCCAGGGGACCGCTGCCGTAGTAAAGGTCCATGATCTCGCGTGCCCATTTCTGGGTAAGCCATGGCTTGCCCGAGTAATTGAAAAGCCAGGCGGCCTCCATATTGGGCTGGTTGCCATGGTTCACCGGGAGCACGCCCATGCCTTCCAGGCTGTTCGAGCCGAGCTTCTCGCTGTTGAACCTGTAAGGAAGCGAGGTTTCAAAACCCGCTTCAAGCCGGTTGTTGAATTCATCCTTGCCCATCAGCCGGATCAGTCCCGCCAGGTCATGGGGCACAAAATAGGTATACTGCCATGCATTCCCTTCCACGTACCCGGGTCCCAGCCAGGCGACCTGGCCAAAGGGACTGAAGCCCTCCACCCAGCTGCCGTCCTCATGCTTTCTCCGCATGTAGCCCACTTCGGGGTCGAACACGTTTTTGTAATTGAATGCCCTGCGGGTAAAATACATGTAATCCGAGGTATCCCCCAGGGCCATTGCCATCTGTCCCACGGTCCAGTCGTCGTAGGCATACTCAAGGGTATTGGACACCGGTCCCGTTTCATCGGGCACATACCCCAGCTTCATGTAGGCGTCGAGGTTGCGGTTCCCGACTTCGCCGCCGGCCGGGTGCGGTCCCCCCTGCTCCATCTGCATCTTCTTCATGGCCCCGTAAGCCTTCTGCGCATCGAAGTCCCGTATGCCCTTCTGGTAGGCCCCGACAATGAATGCATCCTGGTGAGACGCCACCATGATGCCGGAATACTCGATCCCCGTCGGTCCCTTTGGCAGCCATCCCCCGCGATCGTAGATCTCGAGGAAGGATTTGACCCATGCGGAGGTAACATCCGGTGTGATCAGCGGCCAGAGCTGGTTAAGGTTCCAGATGGTGATCCAGAACCCGTCGCTGCCGTAAATGGCTTTTGTTCCCTCGGGCAGCTGCTGCTGCTTCTCGTACATATCGATGTACTTCCCGTTGACATCGTTCCAGGTCGTCCGCCCGCAGTAGGACCGGTACAGGTTGGTATAGAATTTTTTCCGGTTCGTCTCCGTGCCCCCTTCCACCCGGATCTTCCCGAGCAGCCTGTTCCAGGTTGCGGAAGCATCGCGGCGGACTGCATCGAAATCCCACCCGTAAGGATCCAGCTCGGTATCGAGGTTCAGCCTGGCCTGGTCGATGCTCACCAGGGATATCCCCGTCTGCACCATCACCTGTTCGCCTTCCCCGGTTGAAAATTCAACGAAAGCTCCCACATCCTTGTGCCCGAAACCGGAGGATACGGATTCCACGTCCCGCAGGACATCCTCCTTCACCCAGCCGTTGAAACTTTGAAAGGGCTTGCTGAAGCGCATCACGAAATGCAGGATGTATTCGTTGTAATTGGCCTTCCGCAGGCTCTGCTGGTAGGAGATCCCCTCGATCTCGCGGTCGCTGACCCGGTTCACCAGGGTATAGAATATCTCGTAGCCGTATTCCGAGGGGGTAAGCAGGTCGACCAGGATGCGCGCAGTATCGGACCGGGGGAAGGTATAGCGCTGGAAGCCGGTCCGCATGGTCGTGGTGAGCTCGGCCCTGACCCCGTAATCGTCAAGGGTTACGGCGTAGTAACCGGGAGCGGCTTGTTCGGTCTCGTGCCTGAACCTCGACCGATATCCCTGTTCCGGGTGCCTTTCGGTTCCCGGCTGGGTCTTCAGTGAACCTGTTGTGGGAATTGTGAGCAATCCTGCCATGGTCCACGAATGGATGTGGCTGAAACCTGCGAGGTTGTCCACCTCGTACTCATAACCGGCCTTCCATCCGAGTTCCTGGTTGTCCGGGCTCAGCTTGACCATGCCAAAGGGAAGCGTGGGACCCGGGAAAAGGATCCAGCGCGAGTCATGGCTTCCCATCATGGGATCGACGTAATCGACGGGTTGCTTCTGCGCATGGATGGCAGCCAAGGAAGCCATCATTCCGAGCAGGGTAAGTGTTTTTTTAATCGGGACCATAATCCAGGGCTGTTATTTCAGTAAATGATACAATGAAGCGCTTATTCTTCCTTAACCATGGTAACCTCCCCCTTCCTGCAGTCCAGACGGTAGTATTCGCCCCCGTAAAGAACATGGTGCAGGCTGCCTGAAAAATCCAGGGGATGTGTTGCCTGGAGGGGATTTCCGGCGAAATCGGGATAAAACCCGAAAAAGTCTTTCAGCATCACCTGGGAAATGGATATTCCCCCTGAGGCATCACGGGCATGCCATCCGCGCTGGGCGATCCGGACGCGGGCATGCTTATCGTACTTATGCTCTCCCCAGAGTTCGTGCGCCTGCGACCAGATGCCTTCGTGGGTCACCGGTTCGATGGCGTGATAGAAGTCCAGCGCCTTGCCGGGGTGCCCCATCCTGGTGAGGGCATCCATGGTCCCCGCAGGCCAGCCGTCGAAGGCGCCAAGGGGACCGTGATCCGGGCGGTCCGAATTGGCGGCTGCAACGTCCTGCAGCGATTGTGCCCGCATCCAGTGGTCCGTCATCAGTTCCCGGTAGAGAAAGGCAATCATTTCCTGCTTGATATCCTCCGGGATATCGGCGGGCAGGTATCTTCCCATGAACATGAAATCCAGGCAATGCCTGACTTCGATCCTCCGGTTTCCGGGATAGAGGCTGTACCAGACCCCATCACCCGCATAAAGCTCCAGTATCCTGTGCACCATTCCTTCTGCCTCTTTCCGGAGTTCTCCCGCCCTGGCCGTATCCCCCCGCATTTCGCAAAGATCGGCCAGTTCCCTCATCATCCAGGCATACCCGGCATTGAAGGAGGGCACGATATGCTTATAGGTAGGAACGCATTCCAGCAGGTTCCACTCGTCATCGCCGAAATCCGCCAGGTCATATTCTTCATCCAGGTTCCTGTCCTTTTCGTATGGTGAAAGGTTTTTCCAGTTCAGCGCATAATCTTCCATGTGCCGGAAAACCGTTTTCCCGGCGATCTGCTCATCAAGGAATCCGAAATCACGTGTGGTGGTGAGATACGACCGGAGCATCTGGAACAGGGCCCAGTAATTGGCCGAATAGCCGTTCCCGACGCCCTTGCCACCGAAATTGTCTTTACCGTAATGCTTGCTGGGATCGATGTTGATCCAGTCCGACAGGTGTTCGCGCATCATTTCCGGGTCCACCACAGCCCAGAGCGAGGACCACTCGGTAATGTCCCAGAAAAAGGTTATACTCCCGCCCCATTTGGGTCCCCCCGTCAGGAAAACCATCCTGTGCTGGGGCAGGTTGGTGTTCATCATGTAAAGCATGGTAAGGGGACCCGTATAGTAGACCCTGCGGGCCAGGCTGTCACCCGTTTCCAGGACGGGGAAGCAACCGGATATCAGGCTGTTTCCCGGGGTGAAGATCTCTTTCCACCGGTTTTTCCAGACTTCCCTGGCATCCATGGAAAGGGTCTCGAACGATGCGGACCAGTCCCCCGCCCTTTCCTCCAGGACGCCCTTGTCGTCGCCGTAGGCCATCAGGTAGCGGATCCGGAGGGACTGCCCGGGCTCCAGGGAGCGGGACCAGAACGCGCGGCCGCCGCTGTTCCGCAGAAGCAGGGTATCCGGAGAGTCCGGCAGGGAAAATACGGTGATGGCATCCGTCTCGCTGTCGAAGACAAATAAATTTCCGTCCTCCAGGCTTGCCCGGTACTTTTTACAGTCGAGGATCTCCTTGTCGGAAGGCCAGTGTGCAGTTTTATTGGTCGGGGTGGGCTTTCCGTCGATCAGGTCCGTCACCGTATCGTTGGAGAAATTCTCGCGGCTGCCAAGGTGCCTTCTCACATTCTCCACCTCGTCGTCGCGCACCGTGGTCATCCCGTCCATCTTCGGATACGGGTACCACCATTGCCAGTCCCCGCCGTATTTGCTGATGAAGCCGATCAGATCCACCGACAGCTTAAGTTCCTCAGCCCCGGAACCCGTATTGAGGATGCCGATCTCCCAGAGGATGCCATCCCGGTCCGGCAGCATCCGGTTCGTGGTGGTGATTTCGAAGGGTCCCTGCTTTCCCTTCCGGATCGCCTGATAGGGCTGCCAGCGGAACATGCTCACATGCGGGGTTTCATCCCCTATTTTCAGAATCCCGGTATGGTAGCCGCCGGAATAGGGGGCCGAGACGAACCAGCTGAGCGAAGCCATGTCGCGGTTCAGGAGCGCCGTTCCCCTGAAATTCCGGATGGAAGGTTCCATATCGGCCGTGTCGGCCGATACCCATATCCCGGAAACCTCCTCAAGGGAGGGAACGTTCCTGCCGGCCGGGTCCCCTGGATGGTTCATTTTGCATGCGGATAATGCGAGTAAAAGAACCGGTAAGAGAATGCCTTTGTTTTTCATGTACTTTCATTTTTACTGGTAAGCTGCAGATTTACCGGGATGCTGCAGATTTACCGGGATGCTGCAGATTTACTGAGATACCGGAGAGCGATTGCATATGCGCCCAGGCTGGTTGCCAGCGATGCGCCAAGGCTGCTTTTTCCCACCCCGGTGCGCGGGAGGTTATCGTACTGCACGATCCTTTCGCTTCCGGGCACTGTTAACTTCTTGACACCTCCAGCCGCAAATTCAGGGAATGCCGATTCGTCTTCAAGGTTATAACATCTGAAGGAGAGCCTGGGAGATGCAATTCCCCTGAAGTTTTCGTAATTCCGGTTCAGCTCGGTGAACATGGAAGGGGCGAACAGGTCCCACGCCGCCGTGATTCCGCCCCCGAGCACCACGATGCCGTCGATCAGGCAGAGGACATTGGCTATGGAGCTCCCGAGGTTCTCGCCGTACTGCCTGAACGATTCCAGCGCGGCCCCGGGGTCACCTTCTTTTTCCCCCCTGGCAATCTGGTAGATGTCGCGCGGCATCAGTCCTGCATTGAAAGAAAGGCCGGAAGCTTCGGCATACACCCGCTGGATCGCCCGTGTGCTGACGCTTTCCTCGGCATTCCACTCCGGGTGGTTCTTGTTCAGGGTGTTGTGGATCTCCGCCCCGCAGGAATTGTCCCCCGAAAGCAGCTCCCGGTCCACCACGATGCCGCACCCGAAGCCGGTCCCCAGCGTGATCCCGATCAGGTTCCTGAAGGTTTTTATGCTCCCGGCATCCCCGAGCCTCCGGTTCAGCGCCGGCAGGTAACCCGAGAGGGCCTCCCCGTAGGCAAAAAGATTCCCGTCGTTATCGATGAACACCGGGAGCTTAAAATGATCCTCAAGCATGGGTCCCATGGCAACCCCGTCCTTGAAGGCTTCGAAATTGGGAAGGTCGCCGATGATCCCTTTCTGGTAGTCGGCCGGGCCGGGAAAGGCGAAACTGATGGCAGAGGGTTCCGCAGATAGCCGCTTTTTCACCTCACTGAATCCCTCCAGGAGGGTTTCCAGGCAGCGGTCCAGGTCGCTCGAATGCGATGGTCTTTCGATGGGATCAACGATCTGCCGGTTCCCCCGGATGGCTGAAAAGACAAAATTGGTCCCCCCTGCATCCAGGGTCATGACGATCCGTTTGTCCCGGCTTGCGTTTAAGCTCATGTTACTGGTTTTTGGATAGGTCGATCGGTTTGCGGACGCTTGCGGCATAAAAAGCCGCGAAAGTGACATAGATCATGCAGAATATCAGCACATATATGATTGCGTTCACATTGATAAGATCGGTCAGAATTCCCATCAGCGGCGGCAGGATTGCCCCTCCTGAGACGCTGAGGATGATCAGGCCGGAAAGCTCATTGGAATAGTCGGGCATCCTGTCGATGGTAAGGGCGAATATGATGGGGAATGTATTGGAGAATCCAAGTCCAGTTACAAAGATCAGTATCCTTGTCAGCATGAGGTTCCCGGAAAGAAGGATCCCTGCAAGTCCCCCCAGCGTGATAAGCGAACTTATGATAAAAAAGTTAATAGGATTCAGCTTCCTGAGGAAAATGGCCCCCAGGAACCTTCCCACCATGAGGGAGGCAAAATAGATGCTGATCCCGATGCTGGCTGAATCGAGGCTTATCGCGAATTTCGTGCTGAGGAAAGTGGCGATGTTGGAGTTGATCCCGACATCGAAGCCTACCATCAGGAAGGTCCCGATGATCATGATGAAGACAAAGCGAAGGCGGAGCAGGGAAAGCACGCTCCCGAAGGTTGCCGGCTTCTTCTCCGGCCTGGACTCTTCAACCTTTACGGAATACAGCCAGAGGGCCGAAAGGACGGAAAGTGCGGCATAAAGGGGGAATACGAGTTTCCAGTTCCCGGTCAGGCGGGCCAGTGCAACGGTGATAATGGGACCGAGCATGGATGCGGTGGCCTTGATGAACTGCGAGAGGCTGAGGTTGGCCGCCCTGGTGCCTTTGGCCGAGATATCCAGCAGGAGGGGGTTGGCCGATACCTGCAGGATGGTATTCCCTATGCCCAGGATCATGAAACCCAGGACGGCTGTAAGGTAGGTGTAATGGATAAAGGGGACCAGCATGCCCAGCGCGGTAATGAGTATGCCAAGGTTCACCGTGAATTTCTTACCCCGCCGGTCCTGGAAGATCCCGGTCGGGATGGACACCAGGGCAAACCAGAGGAATACCATCATGGGAAGCAGCTGGGCCCGGCTGTCGGAAAGGCCAAAGTCCTGCTTTACATAACCGGTGGCCACGCCGACCAGGTCTACAAATCCCATTACGTAAAACGTGAGGAATACCGGTACCAGGACCCTGATGGAAGTTTTTTCTTTTGTCATGTCATTGTAAATTTATATTCAGGCATTCACCCGCACGAATGCTTTGATGGTTGCACATTTTTTTCCTTCCGAGTCCCCGTGCGGCCGTATGGTATATTCTCCAACCGAGGCGGGAACAATGAAAGTTTCAGCATAGCGGACCACGAAAGGTTCGAAAGCATTAGTGGGACTCTCCACGACGACTTCCTCACCTTCTACGAGGTTCATCACATTCACCCCTCCAAAGGTATGGTGAGTCACCTTCCTGGTAAACCAGTGCCGCCGGGTCTCGATGAATTCCCTTTCGTGGAGCCCGGTTCTTTCCTCTGTCCATCCATCGCCTTCCGCGATCTTTTCGATCCGGTTGACCAGGTTTTCCCGGGTCCACCGCGTGCTCCTCTCCCATTGTATGTTCCGGATCCCGTGTTCCAGGTTGATGGGTCGCGGTTTCCCGTCCATCCCCTTCCTGCCCCAGTCATACAATTTAAAGGTAAAAATATAAGGTGTTGCGCTGATTTCAAGCACCATCCCGTTCCTTCCCGAACAATGGATGGTCCCGGCCGGGATCAGAAAATGGTCGTGTTTTGCAGCCGGCCATTTCTCGATGTATTTCTCCACGTCGAATTCCACTTCCCCTGCTTCCGATTCACGCAGCTCCCGGACCATCCGGTCAGGATCGATGCCTTCCCTGAGACCCAGGTAAACCGACCCGTCCTCCTTTGCTTCCACCAGGTAATAACTCTCATCCTGGGTGTAATGCATGCCGAATCTCTCCTGGATATATTCGGTCAGTGGGTGGACCTGCAGGCTGAGGTTTCCTCCCTCCATAGTATCGAGAAAATCGAACCGGATCGGGAATTCGGTCCCGAAACGCGCATGGACGGGATGACCCAGCAGCTCGACCGGACGGTAAAAAACCAGGTTGATGGAGGGGATCTCGAAGATGTGATCCCCGAACCTGAGCAGGAGACTGTTTTCTTCGGGTATGCAGTTGAAGCACCAGGCATAATTGTCCGCCCCCTCTTCCAGCTCGAACCGGTCCTTCATCCATTTTCCCCCCCAGGGACCCGGGTCGAAAAAAGGCACCAGGCTGAACGGCTGCCGCACTGCCAGGTTGAGTCCCTCTCTTACGGCCTCCCCGGTCGCCATCAGCGGAGCCCCGGGACGGTTGGTATCCAGCACGAAGTCCCACTCACCCATCAGCCGTTTCTTCAGGCGGTCGCAGACCCTCCAGTCCACGAAAAACCCCCTTTTATATTTAAGCTCAGGATGCTCATCCAGGTTGCTGATTCCCAGGTTCGAAACTTCGTTCCTGCGCATCCGCTGCTGGATTTCCCACCTTGCCATGTCGGCATAGACGAGCAGGTCCCTTTCCTCCGGGACCAGGGAAGCACCATATCCAAAGACAAGGACGATACCCCGCTTGTAGTTGGATATCACCGAGGCATAATCGGCCAGGCGCTTTACGTCCAGGAAATTGCTCATGTTCAACCTGCTCATGTAACCGAATACCCGGTCGTCCGTGACATCGGGCCAGGTTAGGGTACGGATCGCGGCTTCCGGCCTGAACAGGTCCCGGGTATCTACCACGAGACCGGGCCGGATCACGGAAACCAGGCTTTCCAGGAGGGCTTCGTAATGAACGCCCTGGTAGGTTTCGACGACGATTACCTTCCTGGTGCCGGGGGACATCTCCAGGGCACGGATAATCTCGGTCCCGATGGATTCCCACCCGGCAAAACACGCCTCTTCCCTGCCCGGCACCTCAACGAAAGGTTGCCTGTTGAAATTTTTAACCATTGATCAGTAATATCCCTCGTTCTGGCTTAGATTCGTATTGATGTCCCGCTCCCTCTGTGGGATCGGGAAATGATTGTTGAATGGCTGCGGGTTGGCCTTGTCGCCCTTTGCCCGTTTCACATATTCCACCAGCTTGCCGGTCCTCACGAGATCGAACCACCGCTGTCCCTCGTTCACGGTCTCGCAGCGCTTTTCCTTCAGCACGGCATCCCTGAACTCCTGTTGTGAAAGTCCCCCGAGGTCCAGCAGAACAGTATCGTTGCCGTTCCGGGCACGGGCCCTGACTTCATTTACGGCGTCGTAGGCTTCCTGGGTGGGACCGTTATTCAGCTCGTTCAGGGCTTCTGCATAGATCAGCTTGATCTCGGAGTAACGCATAACCGGGAAGTTGGCACCTGATTTCCCTGTTTCCTGGGGAGTGTAAGCCGTCTGGTCCCAGTGCTTCCAGATGTGCGGTTCAAACGTATAATGTCCGAAATAATTGAATTCATCGAAGAAGGTCACCTCATACCTGTGGTCGCCGGGTTCGAAACTGCTCAGAAGATCTGTCGTAGGGATCATGATGCCTACCCCGGCCGGGAAGGCATAAATGGCCGGAAGGCCGCTTATCACGATCCGGGTATTCTCTGCCTGGATCCCGGTGAAAAACTGCACCTCGAATACGGATTCCTTCCCGTTCTTGTTCGCTTCCTTGAAATTCCCGGCAAAATCAGCCCAAAGGCTGTAAACGTTCAGGTCCATGACCGCCTTCGACTTTTTTGCAGCCTGGTCCCACTCCCCGAGGGTAAGGTGGACTTTGGCCAGCAGGCCCAGTGCCGCACCCCTGGTTGCCCTTCCCTTGTCACCAGAATAGGCAAGCGGCAGGACGGTAGATGCGCGCTGAAAATCCTGCACGATGGTATCGTAGACCGTCCGGGCAGCTGTCCGGGGAACCAGGTAGTCATCGATGGATGGACTGTAGCTCAGGATGAGGGGGACGTCTCCGAAAAGGCGGACCAGGTTGAAATAATACAATCCCCTCAGGAACCGGGCTTCGGCTATGAGCCGGTTCTTAACGGACTTATCCATTTTGATCTCCGGGATCCGCTCAATCGCCAGGTTCGCACGGCTGATCCCGGTATAGGAGCTCTGCCATATGCCGGCCAGGAAATTATTGTTGGTCTGGAGGGTGTACTGGTCGAACTGGTGAGCGTTGGGATCGTTCCAGGTGGTAAGGGCATCGCAGTCGTCCGAAGCGATGTCCTGTACCAGCCAGAGGCTGGACATGTAAAGGTTGACATCCCCGAGTGCATCGTATACGGCATTCACGGAGGTTAAGGCGTCGTCTCCGGTCTGGAAGAAATTGTCCAGTGTGATCCGGTCCTTCACTTCCAGGTCGAGTGTTTTCTCGCAGCCTGCAAGGGCTGTCGCAGCGATGATGAAAAGTAACTTGAAGGTTTTCATATGATTCGGCTTATATTGTTATCATCAGAACTCCAGGGCAATGCCCGCAAGCCAGGTGCGTGCGGTCGGGTATCCGCCCAGGTCGTATCCCTGGCGGATGTTAGAGGTCCCGAACCGGCCCACTTCCGGATCGAACCCGGTATAGCTGGTAATGGTCAGAAGGTTCTTGCCCGATACGTAGATCCGTACCCCCTTCATCTTAACCCTGCCCGCAACCTTGCCCGGAAGGTTGTAAGCCAGGGTGAGCAACTGGAGCCTTGCGTAGGAGCCATCCTCCAGGTAGCGGTCAGACATCCTCAGGTATTCCGCATTACGGTTGGCCCTGGGATAAGTATTGCTGGGGTTTTCAGGTGTCCAGCGGTTCAGCATGTCCACCGATGCATTCGACAGCCCGTTCCCGGATTCCAGTTCAAAGCGGTTGCTGTTCAGGATGTCGTTCCCCTGTATGCCCTGGAAATAAATGCTCAGCTCGAAGTTTTTATAACTCAGGGTATTGTTGAAACTCCAGAAGAATGTGGGCTGGGCGTGACCGATGACGGTCCTGTCATCCGCATTGATCTGGTTGTCATCGTTGAGGTCCCGGTATTTGAAGTCCCCCGGCTTTGCCCCGTAAACCGCCGCTTCGTCCACCTGATCAAGCTGCCAGATGCCGTCCGAGATCAGCCCGTAGAATGAACCGAGTTCCTCCCCTTCCCGGATGACCGCCCAGTATCCGATCTTCAGCTTGTAGGTATCGTCGCTTATGTAGGTAGCCTCATTATTGTTCAGGTCCGTGACGGTGCTCTTGTTGAAACTGATGCTGAAGTCCGTGTTCCATGTGAGGGCACCGGCAAGGTTAACCGTGTTCAGGGTGAGCTCGAAGCCCTTGTTCACCATCGATCCGACATTGATCATGGCCGAGGAGAAACCGCTGGTATAGGGTACATCGGCATAGTAAAGCATGTCGTAGGTGAATTTGCGGTAATAATCCGTCACCAGCGAGATCCTTCCGTTAAGGACCGCGGCATCCAGTCCCACGTCAAGCTGCCGGGTGGTTTCCCACTTCAGGTTGTTGTTGCCGGCGGTAGACGGGGCGTAGCCCGGGGCGGGACCCGCATTGTTGAAGTAGTAGGCCGTTGTGACCATGGTCGGGATGAACAGGTAGTTGGGGATGGCGGAGTTCCCGCTCGTGCCCAGGCTGGCCCTCAGCTTGAGGTTGTAGAAGAAGGGCAGGCCCTGCATGAAGGGTTCCTGTGTGATGCGCCAGGCCAGTGCCAGGGAGGGGAACTGGGCATACCGGTTGTCCGGGCCGAACTTCGAGGACCCGTCTATCCGGTGGGTCAGGGTCAGCAGATATTTGTCCTTATAGCTGTAATTGACCCTACCCAGGAAAGAGACCAGGGCATCCTCCGAAAATGCAGTATAGATGGTCGGCTGCTGGATGGCTCCGGCAATCCCGTAATAGCCCAGCCTGTCGTCGGGATATCCCTGGGCGATGTCGATAAAGGCCCGGTTGCCTGCCTTCTGGTAGGTAAACCCGCCCAGGACTGAAAGCCTGTGATCGCTCCCTATCGTGGTCGTGTACGTGAGGGTGTTTTCATTCAGGACAATCGACAGGTCCGTGGTAGCATAGCGTGCTTGCCCGTCGTTGAAGGAACCGGAGTAGGTAAAAGTGGGATTGTAGTAATCCTGGATGTTATGGTACTGGTCCGTTCCGAGGCTCACCCTCAGGTCAAGTCCCCTTGCAATGGTCAGCTCCCCGTAAATATTCCCCACGAATTTGTTCACCCGGTCGATGGCAGACACCTCCCTGGTAACGGCCACGGGATTATCCAGCCATGCATCGGCATGGGGATCCTTCAGGGTGTACTGGCCGGTGGAATCGTAGATCGGAAGAGCGGGACTCATGGTAAGGGCGGTGTTCACCACTCCCGGGAAAAACCCGGCCTGGGTGGAAGATCCGACGGTATTGGCATAGGTCCGGCTCAGGGTGAAGCTCGTTCCTACCTTCAGCCGGTCCTTAATGTTCTGGTCCAGGTTTGTCCGGAACGAATACCGTTTAAAATCGGATCCGGTAATGACGCCATCCTGGGAGTAATAATTCGCCGAGATGGCATAGTTGGTATTGGGTGTACCCCCCGATACGGTCAGCTGGTAATTCTGGACCGGTGCCCTGCGGTAAATCTCATCCTGCCAGTTGGTCCCCTCGCCAAGGGATTCCGGATCGGGGTAAGCGGGGGTATAGGTCTCCCCGTTATCTATGGCAGCATTGAGGCCGGCCTCATCGTAGAGCCGGGCATAATCCGCAGCGTTCATGACCTCGATCCGGCGGTCGATCTGCTGGGTGCCGTAATAGGCCTCGAGGGAAACCCGGTCCATCCCGGCCTTCCCCCGCTTGGTGGTGATCAGCACCACGCCGTTGGCCCCTTTTGCGCCATAAATGGCCGTTGCAGAGGCATCCTTGAGGATCTCGATCGATTCGATGTCGCCGGGATTGATGGAACTCAGGGCATTGATAGTCGGTGCGCTGATCCAGGAAAAATTATCGCTGGAGTTGATCTGCATCCCGTCAATCACGTAAAGCGGCTGGTTCCCGGCATAAATGGAGTTGCCGCCCCGTACCCGGAAGAGGGTCGTTCCCCCGGGCTGGGCAGAGAGCTGGACGATCTGCACACCGGCTACCCTTCCCTGGAGGGACTGGTCAAGGGAAGTTACCGGGTTTTTCCGGATCTCCTCGACCTTCACCGAACCGACGGATCCGGTCAGGTCACTTTTTTTGACGGTACCGTATCCTACGGCCACCACCTCCTCGAGCCCGATGATGTCCTGTTCCAGGGAAACATCGATAACGGTTTGGGATCCGATGGGCACCCGGACGGTTTTCATGCCAACGAACGAAAAAATCAGCCGGGAGGAAGATGGGGACACCTCTATGGAATAATTCCCCTCAAGGTCGGTGATGGTTCCCCGGCCGGTCCCCTCATCCTGCACGTTAGCCCCGGGGATCCCGGAATTATCCTGGGCATCCGTAACCCTGCCGGTAATGGTCCGCGCATTCTGCGCGCGAACCGGCAAGGCCAGTGCCAGCAGGAGGGCCAGCATCAAAACACCGGATGCCTGCATGATCCTGTTTCCGGAACGTCTTTTCTGACGGCCGCAGTGGACCTGATCGCTCCAAAAGTTTTCTGGATTCTTTTTCATGGATTTAGAATTGGTTAGAGTCGTTCACTTTCAACGGTATAGGTGAAACTGTCGGCTTTGTAATACCCGATGTTGTATTCCACGGGCCGGCCGCCCGGGTCGTAAACCATCCGTTTTCTCACCAGTATGGGATCGCCCTTCCGGATCCCAAGCTGGCCGGCAAGGAATGTGGTGCACGCTCTCGCGCTGATCTCTTCCTTTGAAAGCTTGACCACGGTCGAGTATTCTTTTTCGAGGATCTCGTACAGGGGTCTCGAAAAATCTTCCCCGCCGGTCAACCCTATCCGCGGATGGAACCAGGAAACGAAGTATACAAAGGGTCCCTCGGGCCTGCCCCGCAGGCGGACCAGTTTCAGAACGGGGACATCCGGCGCAATATCCAGGAATCCGGCAACCTCCTGACCCGGCTTGTCCCAGCAGACCTTGATATCAAAGTTTACCGGGACGATCCCCATGGCTTTCATTTCCTGTGAGAAACTGAGCCAGTTGTGGACCCTGGTGGTTATGCTGGGATCCGCAAACCTCGTCCCCACTCCCTTTTTCCGCACCAGCACCCCTTCGTATACCAGCTTGTTGGTGGCCTGCCTCAGGGTATTCCTGGAAATTCCCCATTGTTTTGCCAGGTCCACCTCGTTGGGGAGCAATTTACCCTTTCGGTATTCCGGGTCCTTGCCCATTTTCCTCAGCAGGGCCTCGACCTGGGCATG
This sequence comes from uncultured Bacteroides sp., assembly GCA_964431315.1. GTDB lineage: Bacteria > Bacteroidota > Bacteroidia > Bacteroidales > SM23-62 > SM23-62. The sequence continues at coordinate 74,663 of CAYSJH010000005.1, forward strand.
CAGGGGAACTATGCTCTTATGATCGATCATCAAATTCATTCTGTCTTGATCAGGTAACCGCCATACGACTTATCCCCGAACCGGATTTTATAATAATATAACCCCCCGGGCAGATCGCCCGTGACCAGATCCTTCCGGTGAGTACCGGCCAGAAGGTATTCGTCCAGGTACAGGTCAAGCAACCTGCCCTGTGAATCGTAGAGTTCTACAACCACACGGCCGGCCACGGGCAGCTCCAGGGGAAAATGTACCCGGTCACTGAATGGATTCGGGTAGGCCGTGATCCCTGGGCCGGGATCGGGGGATCCGATACCGGGGACATTCACGGGTGCCCAGAAGTCGTAATCCAGGTTCATATAGGGGACCCGGATGAAGCGCGGCCGGTAGATCTCCACGTTGCTGAAGATGGAGAAGAAATCCCCGTTCACATTATAGGATACCAGCAGTTCCCGGTCATGATCGAACTGTGGATGGGCGTAAGCATTATAGGTAAAAACATCACCCGATGTCTCCGGCGTGGTATAGATGAGCTTTTTGTTGCTCCAGGGACCCGAAGGGGAATTCGAGGTATAGGTATAAATCTTTGCAGATAGCCAGATTTCCTGGCTGAGCAGGATGTATTTCCCCAGGTAGGTGCTGACGCAGAATTGCTGGGATACGGGCTGGTCATGCATCGGGACCGAGCTTGCAGGATCAATATCCCATCCGGAGCCGTTAAAATATTCCCAGGGACCCATCAGTCCCTCCAACGGGGCCCTGGCAACATGTGCGTAGGGCAGGTTGCTCCCCTCGCTTTCATCCCTGCGGCCATAAATGTAATACCAGGCACTATCGGCCAAGATCCTGGGACCGTAATATACGCCGTTGACGGCGTGTGCGGCGACGGGCCGTGCGTGGATGAAGCTCAGTCCCGGCCAGGTAAAACTGGCCATGTCGTTGCCGGCGAAGGCAAACTGGAATCCCGGGGGAGCGTCAGGATCCTTCCGGAATTTCACGGCAAAGATCCTGAGGGTGTCGTCGTACACCAGCCCGTGTTCGGGCCAGTACCAGGTGGAATCGGGATTGTCCGTGGGAATGAAATCGGAAGGTGAGGCGGCCGTACCCCCGTAAAGGGTCCTCAGGCTGTCCCCCTCCTGGATGACCGCAGAGTTCCGGATCATTTTTGCGCCGGGGACGATCGAGTTGTCGGGATTGACCTTTCCCAGGAAGGTGTCGCCGAAGAGCCACAGGGTCTTCCCGTCCGGCAACAGGATTGAATAAGTCGCATCGGCTGCGATCCAGCCCCCGATTTCCCGGCGGAACTGCCGGTTAAAAGCAGTGTCGGGCTCCGGGGCAGCCGCGAAGGCCTGCCGTGAGTTCAGTGGGAAGACCATCAGGAAAACCAGCAGGGCCGTAACAATGGTTCCATGGTTTCCGGATTTCATCCCGCATTCATTTTCTTCCATGGAAAATGTATTTTTTCAGGTCTGAACAGGAGGAGGAGTCCCACGAGGATAAAGGGAATGCTCAGGATCTGTCCCATGTTCAGCAACATTCCCGCCTCCACATCCGACTGCTTGTCCTTGAAGAATTCCAGCACAAACCTTGCGATATAAACCAGGGTGAGCACGAGTCCCAGGAATTCCCCGGGCTTCTCCCTGCCAACCTTCCTGAGATAGTAACTGTATGAAAATATGAAAATGGCCGCATATGCCAGTGCTTCGTAAAGCTGCACCGGGTGCCTGGGCACGCTGCTGACCCGGGTGAAAATGAAGGCCCAGGGTGCCCCGGAGTGCGTGCCAAGGATCTCCGAGTTGATCAGGTTACCGATCCGTACGAATGCGCCGATAAGGGGACCGAAAAGGGCGATCCGGTCGATCATCCAGATGATGGAGGTGCGGGTCCTAATGGAGTTGATCACGATCCCCAGGATGATGCCGATCACCGATCCGTGCCCGGACATCCCCCGGTACCCGACAAATATTGCATTCAGTCCCAATTGACCCCTCCAGGGGCGGATGATGTCCCATGGATATTTGAGATAGTATTCGGGTTCGTAGAACAGGCAGTGAAAGAGTCTTCCGCCGATGAACAACCCGGCTATGATGAAAATCCCGTAGGAATGCATGGTCGACTTGGATACCCCCTCGCGCTCAAAAATGCGGTCGACGAAAAGGTAGCTGATGTAAAAGCTGGCCAGCAGGAGCAGGGAATACCATCGCAGCGCAAATCCGCCGATCCTCAGGGCAACGGGATCCGGGTTCCAGGTTATGGCAGCAAGGTTCATCGGTTCTGCAGTCAGGATATGGAATCAAAATAAAAGGGCCATACCTTTTCGAGTAAGGCCCTTTTATTCCCGTTACCGGTACGTTAATATTTGATGAATTTTTTCGTCAGCACTTCACTGCCCGATTGCATCCGCAGGAAATAGGTCCCGGTTTTAAAGTCCGCGATATCCAGGGTATTCACCACCTGGTGCAATGTCCTGTGCAGCACCTGTTTTCCGCGAACATCGTATATAAGCAGGTCGACCGCCTGTCCCGGTAAATCATAGAAGGCAATGTTGAGCAGGTTCCGGGCAGGATTCGGGTAAACCGAAAGTTCTGCTTCCCTCAGCACCTTGTAGATCCCGACGTTCGATACGATGGTGATGGGCATCGGGTCGGTCTGGACATTCGGGTCGAAGGGCATCCTTCCCCAGTAGTCCACGTCCCCGGCAACATACTGCAGGTAGAACTCTCCGGTCTTGTCATCCGTCATCACGGTCAGGGTGAAATAAAGGCTGTCGAAGAAGGCCATGTCAAGGGCTTCCGTGGATTTGGCTCCCCACCAGTAGTAGCCGGGAGGCGGATCCTGGGTGGAGTCGTTCAGCATCTGGGTCTGGCTTGCAGAGTATCCCAGGTAATACTCACCGCTGTGGTCGGAGGTTGCATTCTTCCAGGTGCCGTTGGCATCCTGCATGGAGTCGGCGCAAACTACGGTGACAACGCTGGAATCCATGATGGTCCACCCCTCAGGCAAAAGTACGCCAAACAGCCCGTGCTTGGTAAGTGAAAGGTCTTCATAGGTCCAGTCGTTGCTGGCATCGTTATCTTCGGTCATGACAATGCCCACGTCGAAGGTGCTGTTCGTGTACCCTTCCGTGGGCTGGTTGACCCATTTGAATTCATAGCATCCGAAGACGAATACCACGATGAGAATGAGGATGCTCAGCCATCCCTCCTTCCGGAGAAGGAAATTTTTAAGAGTAAAGTTTTTCTTCATAGCTGTTTTTTAAGGTGATACATTACATGTTCATACATATGAACAAATTCATTGAAAACAAATTTATAATATTAAAATTTAAAAAACAATAATCGTTCCGGTTTTTCTGGCTGTCTCAGGAATAGATTTCCTTTTTCGCCGCCTTCAGGGTGTTCAAAAGGAGGGATACCCTGGTCATGGGTCCTACCCCGCCCGGTACGGGGGTGATGTAGCTGCATTTCGGGGCGACGTTTTCGAAATCCACGTCCCCCTTCAGCCTGAACCCGGATTTCGTCTGGTCGGATTTAACCCTTGTGGTCCCCACGTCAATGACCACGGCCCCGTCGGGCACCATATCGGCGGTCAGGAACCCGGGCTGTCCCATTGCGGCTATAATGATGTCCGCCTGCAGGGTCAGCTCCTTAATGTTGCGGGTGCGGCTGTGGCAGACCGTTACCGTACAGTTGCCCGGGTCCCTTTTCTGTGCCAGGAGGGCGGCAACGGGTTTACCCACGATGTTGCTGCGCCCGATCACGACGCAGTGTTTCCCGCTGGTTTCGATGTTGTACCGCCTGATGAGTTCAATGATGCCTGCCGGGGTGGCGGACTGGAAACAGGGCATGCCGATCAGCAGGCGGCCTGCATTCACCGGGTGGAACCCGTCCACATCCTTTGAAGGATCAATGGCCTCGATGACTTTCGATTCAGCAATGTGGTCCGGCAGCGGAAGCTGGACTATGAAGCCATCTATGTCCGGGTCCAGGTTTAATTCCCTCACCCTGTCCAGCAGTTCCTGCTCTGCAATGTTTTCGTCAAGACGGATCAGGGTCGAGGTAAATCCTACCTGCTCACAGTCCTTTACCTTGTAGTTCACGTAGGTTTCGCTTGCCCCGTCGTTCCCTACCAGGATGGCCGCCAGGTGAGGCCTTTTTCCGCCTGCATCCACAATCCTTCTTACTTCCTCTGCTATTTCCAGCTTGATCTTGCTGGCTGTTTCGGTACCGTCAATCAGTATCATGTTGATTCGTTTATTGGTTGGTTAAAAATGTCAGATTGATGCACCTCAGCGCATGCCTCCCCTTGGCATGTTTCCCATCATCCGGGCGAGGTTCTTGCCGCCCGACATCTGCTTCATCATCCTGCGGGTCTCGTCAAACTGCTTGACCAGCCGGTTTACTTCCTGGATGCTGGTACCGCTCCCCAGGGCTATCCGCTTCCTGCGGCTTCCGTTGAGTACGGCCGGGTTCGCACGTTCCTCGGGCGTCATGGAGTGGATGATGGCCTCGATCCCCCTGAAGGCATCGTCGTCCATATCGAGGTTCTTCAGCGCCTTGCCCATCCCGGGGATCATCCCTGCAAGGTCCTTCAGGTTGCCCATCTTCTTGATCTGCTGGATCTGGGAAAGGAAATCATCGAAATTGAACTGGTTTTTCGCGATCCTCTTCTGAAGCTTCCTGGCTTCCTCCTGGTCGAATTGCTCCTGGGCCTTTTCGACCAGCGATACGATATCGCCCATCCCCAGGATCCTGTCGGCCATCCGGCCGGGATGGAATACGTCCAGTGAGTCGAGTTTTTCCCCGGCGCTGACAAATTTGATGGGTTTGTCCACCACGGAACGAATCGAAAGGGCTGCCCCTCCCCTGGTATCGCCGTCGAGCTTGGTCAGCACGACCCCGTCAAAATCAAGGCGTTCATTAAATTCCCTCGCGGTGTTCACGGCATCCTGCCCGGTCATCGAATCGACCACGAAAAGGATCTCGTGCGGATCGACGGCTTTTTTAACCGATTCGATTTCCTTCATCATTCCTTCGTCTATGGCCAGGCGGCCGGCCGTATCGATGATGACCACATCGTAGCCCATGGTCCGGGCATTTTTCACCCCCGATTGTGCGATCTTTACAGGATTGCGGTTCCCATCTTCGGTGTAGACGGGCACGGTTATCTGTTCCCCCAGGACTTTCAACTGGTCGATGGCTGCAGGACGGTAGACGTCACCGGCAATCAAAAGGGGATTTTTCCCTTTTTTTCCCTTCAGGTGAGCGGCAAGCTTTGCTGAAAAGGTCGTTTTACCCGAACCCTGGAGTCCCGCTATCAGGATCACCGTGGGATTTCCCTTCAGGCTGATGTCCTCCATCCGGCCACCCATCAGCTCGGCAAGTTCGTCGTGGACGATCTTGACCATCATTTCGCCGGGCTTGACGGAGGCCAGGATCTTTTCGCCCATGGCCTTCTCCTTTACCGTATCCGTGAAACTCTTGGCTATCCTGTAATGCACGTCGGCATCGAGCAGCGCCCTGCGGACTTCCTTCAGGGTCTCGGCCACATTGATCTCGGTGATCCTTCCCTGTCCCTTCAGCAGTCTGAAGGATTGCTCGAGCCTGTCTGTCAGATTTTCAAACATAGTTCTTTTGTCTGTTTACATTCTCTCCGGCACCACGATGCCAAGCAGTCCCATTCCGCAGGCGATGGTCCTGGCCACCACCCCGGAAAGCAGCAGCCTGAATTCCTTCAGGGTCAAGGTTTCAGCGCTGAGGATGGAATAATCGTGGTAGAACTGGTTGAATTCCCGGGCCAGTTCGTAGCAATAGTTTGCAACCAGGGCCGGATTCCTCTCCTGTCCCGCAAGCTGCACCGTTTCCGGGAAGAAGTAAAGCAAGCGCATCAGGATTTTTTCCTTGTCATTCATTTCTACCCCTTTACCGATACCCGCACGGAGCCCTTCTTCCTCCGCCTTGCGCATGACCGACCGGATCCGGGCGTGCGTGTACTGAATGAACGGGCCGGTATTCCCGTTGAAATCCACGGATTCGACCGGGTCGAACACCATGTTTTTCTTCGGGTCAACCTTCAGGATGAAATATTTCAGTGCGCCGAGTCCGATGATGTTGAATATCCGGTCCTTTTCCTCCTGTTCAAATCCTTCCAGCTTGCCAAGGTCGGTGGACATTTTCCGGGCCGTTTCGAACATCTCATCCATAAGATCATCGGCATCGACGACCGTTCCTTCGCGTGATTTCATTTTCCCGTCCGGCAGCTCCACCATCCCGTAGGAGAGATGGTACAGACGGTCAGCCCAGTCGTACCCCAGCTTTTTCAGGATATGGGCCAGGACCAGGAAATGATAATCCTGCTCGTTTCCCACCACGTAAATATGGTGGTCAAAGTGCGATTCCTCGTAGCGCTGGCAGGCCGTTCCCAGGTCCTGCGTCATGTACACGGATGTTCCGTCGGAGCGTAGCAGGAGTTTCTGGTCGAGTCCCTCTCCGCTCAGGTCGGCCCATATGGAACCGTCCTCATTCCGGTACAGGATCCCTTTCTCAAGTCCCTCTAAAACGATGGCCTTCCCCAGTTTGTAGGTTTCCGATTCGTAATAGACCGTGTCGAAGGAGACCCCGAGCCTCTTATAGGTTGTGTCAAAGCCGTCGTACACCCAGCCGTTCATCCGGTTCCAGAGCGCCCACACTTCGGGGTCCCTGGCTTCCCAGCGCCGCAGCATCTCCTGGGCCTCCTGCAGCAGGGGGGCTTCTTTTTCGGCTTTTTCCGCCGGGGTCCCGGCGGCGGTCAGTTCGGCCACCTGGGACTTATATGCCCTGTCGAACATGACGTAATATTCCCCGACCAGGTGGTCGCCTTTCTTCCCGGTGCTTTCCGGTGTCGCCCCATTGCCCCATTTTTTCCAGGCGAGCATGGATTTGCAGATATGGATCCCGCGGTCGTTCACGAGGTTCACCTGCCTTACGCGGTAACCGTTGGCCTCCAGGATCTTCGATATGCTGTGCCCGATCAGGTTGTTCCGGATGTGTCCCAGGTGCAGCGGCTTATTGGTGTTGGGTGAAGAATACTCCACCATGTAAAGGGGTGAATCCTGCCGAGGGACAGTCATCCCGAATTGGCCGTCCCGGCTGATCTCTTCTAGTTCGCGGAGCCAGAACAGGGGACTGACCAACAGGTTGAGGAATCCCTTGATCACGTTGAAGGATTCAATTTCGGGACAGTTCCCGGCCAGGTGGGCACCCAGCTTCTCACCGGCCTGTTCGGGTGATTTTTTCATGATCCCGGCCAGTGGAAAGACCACCAGTGTCAGGTCCCCCTCGAATTCCTTCCGGGTTTTCTGGATCTGGAGGTTGAGTTTTCCGGGGACTGCTCCGTATTCACGTGACAAATATTCCCCCACCGCATCCGTTATTAACTTGTAAATATCCATTGAAATGGGTCCCCTTAAAAATTTTGTGCAAAGATAATTACCTTTGTTTAATAAATCCCACCCAAGATCAATGATTTCGGTCTGTATCCCCGTATTTAATTCGGATGCCAGGGAACTTGCCCTTTCCCTGAAAAACCAGGCCGGAAAAATCCCGGCCGAGATCATACTGATCGATGACGGATCCGCCGAATCCTGCCGGCAACTGAACCGGACACTCAGGGACAAGGGGATCCTGTACCATGAACTGCCTGAGAACATTGGACGAGCCGGGATCAGGAACCGCTTTACCGGGTTCGCAGGGTACGGGCACATGCTGTTCCTGGACTGCGATTCCGTGATCGTATCCGATGCCTTTCTGTCTGAGTATGCCAGGGCTCTGCGGGAACACCCCGACAGCATAATCTGCGGGGGAAGGGTTTACGAAGCGAAACGGCCTGCCCGGAATTTCCGCCTGCACTGGAAGTACGGGAAACTGAGGGAAAGCCGGCCCGTTCAGGTCCGGATGCTTGAACCGGAGCGTTCATTCATGACCAATAATTTCCTGATCCCAGCCAGCTTCCTCAGGGAAATCCCGTTCGATGAACGAATAAGAGGTTACGGCCACGAGGATACCCTGTTCGGCTTCATGCAGGCGAAAAAAGGCCGGGAGATCCTGCACATTGACAATCCCGTACTGCACGGGAAGCTCGAATCCAACAGGGAATTCGTTGAGAAAACAGGGGAGGCGGTCCGGAATCTCGTTCGGATCACCTCAATGCCGGAAGCCGGTGGGGATTTTATGGAATCCGTCACTTTGCTCAGGACCGTGAGAAGGCTCGAATCTGCCGGTCTCGCAGGTATTGTTCGTACGGGATCGCTTATCTGGGTGCCATTTTCAGCCTGGCTCACGGGAAGGGGTTGCGGGGGACTGAGACTTCTCGACAGCTATAAGCTCGGCCTGTTCCTGATCCTGAAACACAGGAGCAAAATCAGGGAGACTTCTTCGGCTCATCATCCCGGATCAGTACTGAGAAAATAAACAGTATTACCGCTGCGGCGGCAAAGACCACCATCAGGGATACGAACATCTTCTTGATAATGTCTTCGAGGGAAATGATATCCCAGATACCCAGCAGTGCGAGGATGGTAAACACAAGCACCAGGGTAATCAGGAAATAGGAAATGACTTTTTTGACCGAATGGCTCATGATGATTTGGTTTGGTTATACGATGGTTCGGAGATATAAAGATAATTCATAAATGCTATTAAACTCCATCCTGCTGCCGCTTTTTTCCAGGATCCATTTCAGCATTCCCTTTTCCCCCTCAACCCTGACGTGCAATGGGACGTTCATCTTTCCATCCGGCCGGAACCCCATGCGCTCGAGCGACCGGGATGTCCACAGCCTGAGTTCTTCCGATGCGGCGCTGACCGAAACAGGCTGGCCGGGTTCCCTTGCAGGAACCAGGTCACCGGTGGCCGGATCAAGGGTAAATCCGGCCGCTGCACCATCGCTCAGCAGCCCTTCCTCCAGCTTCCCGCTCAGGACAAGGTCCTCCGGCGCCCCTTCCAGGATATCCTGTCCCATCATCAGCCATATCTTGTCCGCTACCTGGATGCTCAGATGCAGGTCGTGGGATGAAAACACGATGGTCTTGCCGTGGTTCCCTGACAGGTCTCCCAGCAGGGAAACAATCTCATACCGGTGGGTGACGTCAAGGAATGCCGTTGGTTCGTCCAGGACCATTATCCGGGTATCCTGGGCAAGGGTCCTGGCGATCATGGCCCGCTGCCTCTCCCCGTCGCTCAGTTCATCCAGGTCCCTGTCCGCCAGCGGTTCCATCGAGGTCAGTTCCATGGCATGCCGGATTTGTTCGTAATCGTTTTCAGACAGGTTGCCGAACCAGCCGGTATGCGGGTACCTTCCCATGGCCACCAGGTCCCGGACCCTGAGTCCCTGTACCCGTACCACTTCGGTGGAAACAAAACCGAGCAGGCGTGAAAGTTCCCTCCTGCTGTAATCCGGCAGCGGCCGGTTTTGCAGGATAACCCTTCCCCGGAGGGATTCCTGGAGTCCCGCGACGGTCCTCAGGAGCGTACTCTTCCCGCACCCGTTCCGGCCCATCAGGGCAATCAGCTCCCCGCCCCCGGCGCTGCAGGAAAGGGGACCGGAAAGCAATTGTTCCTTCCTCCCGTGACGGTAACCGATCATGAGTCCCTCTAAACTCACAAGTTCCTGATGATCCTGCCGGGGCAGATCCTCATGCATGCCATTTGCCAGGGCTCCATGCCGTTCCCCTGTCTTCCTGGTTTCTTCCATATTCAGCTCAGATTGGCAAAACGCTGGTTTCTCAAAACGATCCAGACCACCACGGGGATCCCGATCAGGGCGGTCACGGAATTGATCGGAAGCAGCCTGTCAGACCCGGGAAGCTGGGAGATCATATCGCTCAGCAGCAGAACAATGGCCCCGCTGATCATCACCCCGGGAATGAGTACCCGGTGATCCGCTGTTCTCCAGATCAGCCTGGCAACATGGGGCACGGCGATGCCGATGAAACCTATGGGCCCGCAAAAGGCCGTAACGGTGCCGGCAAGTATGCTGGTCGAAATAAAAAGCAGGATCCTGCCGGTCAGCACATTGATCCCCATCGACCGGGCATAATTCTCTCCGAGCAGCATGGCATTAAGGATCTTGACACTCCCGGCGCTGAGCAGTATCCCTGCCGACAGGCTTCCAGCCAGCACGGGCAGCTGGCCGCGCGTGACGTTGCCCAGGCTCCCGAGCGTCCATACGATAAAGGTTTTCAGCAGGGCTTCATGGGTGAAATACTGCAGTATGCTGACAATGGCGATGGTAATGCTGCCGAAGAGGATGCCCAGGATCAGGATGGTCATGATGTCCTTGATCCGGAAGGAAACGAGCAGGAGCAGCAGCATGATCATGCCCGAACCGAGCCAGGCGGCCGTTATGATGCCCCAGGTCCGGAAACGCATCTCCCCGTGAGGGAAGAGGATGTAGGCACCCATTACCAGCAGGGCCACTCCCAGGCTGGCCCCCGAACTGATACCGAGGACGTAGGGCCCGGCCAGGGGATTCCGGAAAAGCGTCTGCATCTGCAATCCGGCAAGGGAAAGTGAGAGTCCCCCTAAAACCGCCGTAATGGCCCGTGGGATCCGGAAATCATGTACGATTGTGATCCATTCCGGCTGTTCCGAATGCCCGGCGAACAGGATGCGCAGCAGGTCGCCTGCGGGAATATGCACGGATCCCAGGAAAAGGTCTGCCGTAAAACAGGCGAGAAGAAGGATAAGCAGTCCCCCGAACAGGAAGAAATTCCTCCCTCTATCCATCTTTTCCCAGGCCCTCCACCATTAGCACGAGCTTCCCCAGGTCGGTCCTGATTTTATTGAAATGGGACCTTAATTTCCCCGGACCCTCATTGTTTTCAGGATGGTTTACCCTGTATATCAATTCGTTGCGAAGTTTTACAATTTCGCTTATGGCCCTGTCTGCCTGGTTGCCCTTCTCGGGATGATAGATCTTGAAGGTGAAGCATTCGTTGATCAGTTGGTAGGTAAGAACGTTGATATCGTCTTTAAGTTGCTTGATGCTGGCCATGTCGAAGATTGTTGATGGAACTGGTAAATATATTAAAAATTCGGGGCATCATTGAAGCCTTTCGTAATACCTCAGTTCATAGCCGGGTAAAAGTCCGGGGTGAAAGATACGGATCAGGTCTGCCAGGATGAGCTGCGGTTCCATTACCCCGGATTCCCAGAAATCATTGCCGCCTGTCGGGTTCAACCGGGCGGAATTATTGTAAACGGATCCCTCCCGGAAAGGCCTGAAACGGGCAAGCCTGGCCTCGGTCCGCCGGATGTCCTCGAGGGACCGGGCAGCGCCGCTGTTGATCCAGAAGTCCGCCCCGGCCGCACGGGCATAGACCGATTCCAGGTCCACCGGGACCGCCTCCCGGTTGTCCAGGTCGTTCCAGATGTATTCCCCGCCTGCATCCCGGATGAAGGCGGCCGCAAAGGACCGGCCTCCCGGCACGTACCAGACGTCCTTCCAGGGGAGACCCGTCATGACTTTTGGCCTGGACGGGACATTCCCTGCAAGCTCCCGGTATTTCCCGTACTGGCCGGCAATACCGGTGAAGATCGAGTCCGCCTGCCTCTCCATCCCGTAGAATGCGGCTATGAACCTGATCCATTCGGTCTTTCCGAGGGGCTCATCTTCCAGGTAATCACCGTTCAGGACCACCGGTATGCCCAGTTCTTCCAGTCTTTTAACCGTTCCCCCGATTTCCGCCGTGATCCCGTAGGCCATGACCAGGTCCGGATACAGCGATACGATCCGCTCGTAATCCAGGGCCTGATCAGCACCGACGTCCTTCACCTCCCCGCCTGCAATCCTCCTGCGGAGCTCCGGGTTGCTGACGTAGTCCGGCCCGGAAATGCCTACGATGGTTTCCGTCCTGTTCAGGGCATCGATCATGGCAATGTGGGTGGTGGACATGCAGATGACCCGGGATACGGGTATGCGTATGGCAGGCAGCCGGGCAAGAGAATCCGGGATACTCCCGGGATCGCGTGCCAGGACATAGGAAAATTGTACGCCTGATGATCCCTGCCAGGGGTCACGGACACGAAGAATGATAAACCCGGGATGGGATTCGATCCGGAATCCCCCGGCATAACCCGTTCCCGAAATCCCCGTTCCCGAAATCTCATTTCCCGAAGTCTCCGTCCCGGATGCTTCCCCCCCCATGGTGTTGTTTCCCTGCGCCGGCGATTTTCCGCCGGGGGAATGACAGGATTGCAGCAGGACAAATAGAAGGACCGGAAATATGGATCTTCGGATCATCGGGCCGGGATTTACCGGGAAATCAGGAAGCGCCGGGTGACTGTGCTGTCCCCCTGCCTGAACCGGAGGATGTAGAGCCCGGGCTGTATCCCGCTGACATCAAGCGTGGCCTCTCCCTGCCAGGCAAGTTTTTTCTGCAGTACCAGCTTCCCTGTCAGGTCGTATACCAGGATACCCGCTTCCCTCCCCCGTGCCATTCCGGACTGCACGTTCAACAGGTCCCCGGCCGGATTGGGAAACAGGCTGATTTCTTCCGCTTCCTTTATACTGCCGGTCCCGACGGCCCATCCTGCCAACCCCCCGAGGCTCATCACCCCGGTATCGTCAGGATCGAGCCAGTGCTTGATCTGCCTGGTGGGTTCCGGGTAATAATCCCATGCATAGTCAAAACGGGTGAAATAATCGTTGTACGGGTAGGTACAGGTTGCCTGTCCCCCTGTCAGTGTGCCCACCAGAAGCTGGTTCTGATCAAAGAGGGGACAACCGGAAGAACCGAACTCCGTGGTGGCTATGTCCCACTTCACGATCCTCCAGTGTGAAAAGCGGACCAGTTCAGGGAAATAATTGAGGTTGTGGTAATTGTTCACCGGGGGATCCGTATCGATGGCGATTTTCTTCACATCCCCGGCCGGGTGATGGATGGTGGTGGTATGCTGCGCGGGGGTGGAACTGCGGTTCCAGCCGATAAAATAGGGTTGATAGTATGCAGGTGGTGCCACACTCAGTTTAAGCAGGGCAAAATCCAGGCTGTCGGCATCCCTGGGATTTTCAAGGGTATCCCCCGTGGCGATCAGGGTGGCTCCCGAGATGGAGAATTCGGTGGACCCGTCGGGTCCGTCGCAGTAAGGACTCTCATAGTGGAAGTAGAAGATCGGGTTCTGGTATTTGTTGTCCTGGAATACGCAGTGTGCAGCGGTGTAAACATAGGCCGTGCTGTCCTGCCTGGTATTGTTGATCAGCACCCCGGTGCATTTCTCCGTTGCCGTGATCAGGCGAAGAACGGCATTTTTCTGTACCTGCCAGTCATCACCGAGGCTGCAGTTGATGTCCACGTTACAGGGACCGGAATTGCCGAAATAACCATCGCTGACCGACTTATTGGTGATTACGGGAAGGTAGGCCCAGCGGACAAAGCCCAGCTGCAATTCTCCGTAATCATCGCACTGCGGCGGAACCTCCATCTGCAGGATGAGCTCATCCCCCGGCAGGAAGGACACGGGCAGGCTGCCGTTCTGCTTGTTGTTCCGGTCTGTATAGGCTCCCAGCACATGTTTCTGGGCGGGGTCATATATGAAAAGTTTCACCCCCGGTTCAAGCACATACCTGCTGAATTCCAATCCCAGGGCCCTTGCTCCTTTTCCCCGGATGCCTGCTCTCCATACGAGGGTCCCGTTCGGGTACTCTTTCCAGGTCCCCGTCTGCCCGGGCTGAACGGATACCTGGATCTCGGTCGCAAAGCGCTGGTTCTTTCGTCCGGTCATAGAGATCCATTCATCCTCCAGCATCAGCTCATCCACCCGGACAGTCTCCAGGTTTATCCATTCAACCTCTTCCGGGGCGGAGGATTTCAGGGGACTCCCTCCCATGCTCATCTGGGAATATCCCGCGGTCGGGTATAAAAGCAGGATCAGGCATCCAAGCAATCCCTTCAGGCAGGTTCCGGTCCGATCCCCCAAAAAGTATCCCGCAGGTTCTGACGACCGTATAATTTTAACTGTACCTTCTCCCTGAACCCTTAACTTCATATTGCTGTTGCCTGAAAACATTAACCTGAAACGCCCAAAATTAACTTTTATTATTGGATTTATTCTATTATGACGCCGGCCGGACCCTCAACGTTGCGTCGGGTAACTGAAACAAAAATAGCCGGGGTTCACCCCCACCCTGAAAGAATCGATCGAGGTTCCGTCTGGACGGTAACGGTATACCCATCCATCCTGCTGGTAATCCACGGCATCACCGACATAGACCGTGCCATTGGAAGGATCGATGCCCAGGCTGTAGAACTGCCTTCCCCGGGCGGGGACCAGGGGCCGGTCAAAGCCTTCCATGTCACGGGAAACCCGGTAGACCCCTTCCGACAGGAAATAAAGCGAGTCGCCGTTTTTGCCTGTGCACAGGTCAGAAGGTGAGAGTATGATGTCGTCCCATACCTTCATGGTCTCGGCGACACGGGTTTTCATGTTCACCCGGGTGAGGGAGGCTTTTTCCTGGGAGACGGGACTGAAGGGGTATCCGCCGTCCGAGAGGACCCAGAGGTAATCGTCCCTGTCCACCGCCATGCTGTTGGGCTGCAGGCCGACCGGGATGGAATCCGTGATGCGGCCGGTAGAGGTGTCGATGACCAGGATCTGCCTGCCGTATGACCAGCAGGCAACGTAAAGACTGCCGTTGTGCAGGACCATCTGCTCGCTTGAAAGCCGCTCACCGGACCTGCTGAACCTGATGGAATCAAGCCTTGTTCCCTCCAGAGGATCCACGACCGTCACATAACCGGAATAAAGGTCCGAAACATATGCCTTTGGACTCCCCGTGCCGGAGTCTTCGATCAAAATGTACCTGGGGGAGGTGAGGCCTGTGATCTTCCCCTTGTATGCCATATCACGACTTCCAACCCGGTAGATCTTTCCCGAATTATTCACCACAATCCAGGCATCCTGTCCCATGATCAGCATGGAATGGGCAACGTCACCGAGGGGGACCCCGTTTGCCCTGTAGAAAACCTGGTTATACAAGGAATCCGTTTCCGGGTTAAAATAGGAAATGGAAGCATTGTTGGACAGGAACTGTCCCTCGTTCACGATGAACACCCCCCCGCCAAAATCAAATCCCTCCTGTCCCGGTTCAACAGGGGTACGTTCACATGAGGCTGCAATCAGCATCCAGCCAAGGGCTGTTGCCAGGACCAGGGTCGCTGAAACTCTCATAATTCCATTTGTATAGTCAGTGCGTAGCTCCGCATGGGCATGGGCCGTGAACGGACAGACTGATAGGAGACATTAAAAAGGTTGTATACGCTGAAGCGAAGTCCCCCGCTGGCAGGACCCATTTTCCAGGTCTTGCCGATATGAAGGTCCTGCAGTGCATAAGGATCCAGGTCTTTTAAAGGATCATGTTCCTCGTTGGCAGGCTGAGTGAACCTCTGTCCTGTGCAGGTTAGTGACCAGTTCAGGAAATATCCGCTCCTGCTGAGGTTAAGGTAAGCGCTGGAGGCATGTACCGGGATATAGATCAGCTGTTTGCCGCGGGACAGATCGTTCGCCGGGGTGTCTCCTTCATTTGTGGAACGGGTAAAGGCATACGCCGCCTTAAGGCTCAGTATCCATTTGCCCATGAACAGGTCGGAGCCGAGCTGGAAATCCATTCCCCTTGAAAAGACCAAGCTGATGTTCTCGGCCTCCCAGTACCTGAACTGGGTGGGCTTCCAGAGTATCCAGTTATCCACCCGGGCTGCGAAAGTATTGACGGAAGCCTTAAAAGCATAAAGCTTCCGTTCCTGGAGGAATTCGACCGACAGGTCCCCGTTCAGGCTGTTTTCGGGTTTCAGGCCGGGATTCCCGCCGGGGATCCAGTAAAGGTCGTTCAGGGAGGGCAGGTTATAATTCCGGGCCAGGTTCCCCTTGAGGTTAAGGGAAAGGTCATCCACGGGCCTGTAACTGAATCCGGCAGATGGCATGATAGGGAGCCATTTCCCGTCGGCCCATTCCTGCCTTATCAAGGTATAAAGGACCAGTCCCCCGCCCGCATCAGCATAGGCTGAAGCCGTCAGTCCCCCTTCATTTCTCAGGTGACTGTAGCCTTCATCGCGGACCTGGTCCCGGATCCCTGCATCGTGACGGTTGAGGTCCGCCCGGAACCGGAACCGGAACCGGGATCCTGCCCGCAGGTTGGCTTCCATTGTATTGTACAGGCTGTTCTCCAGGCTTTCCGAATCGAATTGCCAGTATTCTATACCATTATAATACAAATAATAATGCATCCGGTTGCCGGAATATCCGGAGCGCAGGGACAGGGTCCCGAACCGCGGGTAGATTTTCCACTCCAGCGAGGTCCGGAGGTTCCGGTCGGCCTGCATTTCTTCCCTGGAGGCCCCTTCCTGGCTCATGAGTGGCGGCAGGTCGCGTTCCGACTCCTGGTACCACAGATGGATGGCCAGTTCCTGCCGGTCACCAGGGCGGATGCAGATATCCTGGAGAACCCCGCTCTTCTTATAGGCGGCCTGTTCGAGCCGCTGCACCTCCGCTTTCGGCAAGTTAAAGGTGTTGAGGAAGGGATAATTGTTATGCGACCGGTTCCAGTAGAGCCGGGTGTCCGAACGGATCCTGTCATCCCCTGCACTCAGCCTGCCGTATGTACCCAGGGTACCGAAGCTGGAGATCTCCTGGTTCAGGGAAAGGGAAAATCCCCCGTTCCAGTCCACCGCATTCTCCAGAAGCACCGACCCTCCAAGTGCCCCGCTGCCTTCCCCGAGCGAGCTTCCGCCGTAAAGGATCGAGACCTTATCGATGATCCATACCGGGATCTGGGAAAAATCCACCTGTCCGAGCATGGGGGAATTGAGCCGTATCCCGTTCCAGAAGACTTTGGTGTGGGATGCGTCGGTCCCCCTGAAGGAAGCGGTGGACAGGGCTCCCCTTCCGGCCGATTTGATGTGGATGGCAGGCTGGCAGGCCAGCAACTCCGACAGGCTTTGTCCCGACATCAGCTCCATGGACAGGGTATCAAGTCCCCCGGAGATCAGGGGTGAGCGGGGGACCAGGATGGAACGGATGATCTCCACTTCCCGGAGGTGAATGGTGTCGGCCCCTGCCTCGTTTGCGGACAGGAGTGGCAATGCCGGTAAAAACAGTAACAGGAGGTATATGCAGATCCGTTTTACCATCAATCGGTCTATTTTAAATGCATTATCCGCCTTATGCTGAGTCCCCTGGCTGACTCGCAGCGAAGGAGGTAGGTCCCCCCCGGGAGATCTTCCATGCCGATCCGTATCGCGCCCCGGTTCATGCTTCCCTGCCGGACGACCCTGCCCTGCAGGTCAAGCAGTGCCCATTGCCGGTAAAGTCCCTGCGGATCCTCGACGAGCATTTCCGTGCGGCAGGGAACCGGGTATACCCTGAGGGATCCCGCTTCTCCGGGTGATCCTGCTTCTCCCCGGGCAGATGAACCGGCCGGGGAGTGATGGAGCACGCCCACAGCATCAAGGTCGAACCCGCCGGTTTCGAAAGGGGTCGGGAAGGGATCGTTGATCAGCCTCCCCCCGGCATCCCGGGAACCCAGGTTTTCATCCAGGATCCCGATCACATCGATGATCCGTACGGCCTGGACAATCCCAATGTCGAGTCCCACGCTGTCCTTCAATTCCTCCAGGTCGAAAGGCGTTCCCCAGCCAGCCGGGTCTTTGCCCGCAAGGTTGCGGATCAGTTCCGGGTCAAGTGTTCCGAAGGGTCCCACCTGCACATCAAGCGGGGTCAGTGAGCTTGCGGGAAAGCGCACAAACCGCTCGCCGTCGGAAGAAACCTCGACAAAACCGAGCTCGAGGAATGCACCGTCGAAGCTATTCTCAAAAACGGCGAAATCCGTCCCCGGACCATCACAGATGGGATATTCAAAATGCAGGGTTGCCCGGCCGCCGTCTCCCAGGCTGACCGTCCCGTTCCCCCCGGGTCCCGTTGCAAAGACCGCTTCCCCCGCGGTCACCGTTATGCTGTCCGGATACGTTATCAGTCCCGGTCCCCTTTCAACCTCGCATGAAACCGCCCAGGACAGGAATCTGGCATCATCCGCATGGATGGCCGCAGGTTCCTCCGTCTCCCCTGCCGGATCCATTGCCGTAAAGTAAAGCGCACAGCCCGCCTCTCTTCCCCGGGCAGTGAAGACCGCCAGTGACAGCATGAGCACGAACCGTATGGATGCCTGGCCGTTCAAATCCGTGATTTATTCAAGCCTGCCGATGATGTTGTCGACACATACATAGGTCGGGACGTTGATCCAGCCGGCGGTGGTATCGGAAGAAGCAAAGCTGAACACAAGCTTCCCGACCACTCCCAGCATGTCAAGGGGCACCGTGGTCCATCCGTTCGATATGTAATCATTCTCACTGCCCTCTGCCCTGAAATCCGCCAGGTAAACCTGGATGGTCCCCCGTAATTCTCCCTCCGGAGATATGCCTTCTATGACCAGGCTGAACCAGTCCGGGTCCAGTCCGTCCCCTCCTCCGAACTTTTTCGTGAAACCGTCCCCGTCGCGCATGGCAAGTGCCGCATAGGCGGTATTTGACACGGCAAGGCTTTTCAGCCGTTCCGGGACCCTGAAGCTCAGGGTGTCGGTGCCGTAAAAGCCCGAATAGAAGACCGCGTATTGCCTGGATCTGCCGGCACCGCTTCCTGTATAACTGCTGTACTGGTTGCCGATTCCGGGAGTGCCGGGGGAGCTGTGATTAGTGTATGCGAATCCTTCCCAGTATTCGCCCCAGGTATCGTCCCAGTAAACCGGGAACCAGGCATTCCCGCTTTCGAACCCTTCCTCTCCCCCGCTTCCGTTCCAGTAACCGGTAGCGGGATCGAGGGCCAGCTCTTCGAAGGTTATGAAATCCAGCGGCTCGTCTTCCTTTTTACAGGCCGGGCATAGCATCAGTCCCCCCAGGAGGACCAGCACTGCGTTACCTAAAAGTCTCATAATTGCACTGTTGCGTTAAACATGAAAATTGACTGCATTCAATCAACATTCATAAGCTTAAGCGGATTTGAGCATGGGGTCCGGATTCTGATCCTGTGCTTTTGTCCCGAAGCTGAGAATATTGATACCGTCACGGCAGGTCTTCTGACTTACTCCCCCTGGAAACGCCTTCCCATCCCCTTCTCCTCGGGTACAGTGGCTGAGATTGTTCCAGACTTAGCGGAGATCACAGCAGCGGGTACTGTCGTTGATTTTCACAACGTTCCCTTTTCATCCGGACACAAGAAATTGTGCCGGAAACCATAACTCAACAAATTTAAACATTAATTTTACACCGCGACGACCCTTTATTAACATTCTTTTCACAGCGACTGACCATGAATGCACCGGAAGCAAGGGACAGGATTGAAAAACTGCGCGAGGCCATTGAGCATCACAACTATCTCTACTACGTCATGTCCACCCCCGAAATCAGCGATTTTGAGTATGACATGATGATGAATGACCTGATTAGCCTTGAAAAAATGTTCCCGCAGTTCATGGACGAAAACTCGCCCAGCCAGCGCGTGGGAAGCGATCTGAACCGGGAGTTCGAGCAGGTGGAGCACGTCTACCCCATGCTTTCCCTTTCGAATACCTATTCGGAAGAAGAGATCCGGGATTTTGACAAGCGTGTCCGCAAGGTTATCGGCGATGATTTCGAATACGTTGCCGAACTGAAGTACGACGGCGTTGCCATCGGGCTCACCTACGGGAACGGCAGGCTGGTCAGGGCCGTGACGCGGGGGGACGGGGTCCGCGGGGATGTGGTCACCGACAATGTGCGTACGATTAAAAGCATTCCCCTGAAATTGAGGGGGACGGGCTATCCTGACTCCTTTGAGATACGGGGAGAGATCTTCATGTCGCACGAAGGATTCAGGCGCCTGAATGAAATGCGCATGGAAGCGGGACTGGAACTGTTTGCCAATCCCAGGAACGCCACTTCCGGAACCCTTAAAATGCAGAACTCTTCCCTGGTGGCCAAAAGGCCCCTGGATTGTTACCTCTATCACATGATCGGGGCGGGACTGCCATACCGTTCTCATTTTGAAAACCTCACGGAGGCAAAGAAATGGGGCTTTAAAATCCCGGAATACAACCGGAAAATAGCCGGCCTGGATGAGCTGTTCGAATACATCCGGCACTGGGACCAGGCCAGAAAGGGACTCCCCTTTGATATAGACGGGATCGTGATCAAGGTCAACCGTTACGATTACCAGGAGCGCCTGGGCTTCACGGCTAAATCCCCGCGCTGGGCCATTGCCTATAAATTCAGGGCCGAACAGGCATCGACCCGCCTGCTGAGCATTGATTTCCAGGTGGGCAGGACGGGAGCCGTCACTCCAGTGGCAAACCTCCAGCCGGTGCAGCTTGCCGGGACTACGGTAAAGAGGGCATCGCTTCACAACGAGGACCAGATCGGATTGCTGGATGTAAGGATCGGCGACGAGGTATACGTGGAAAAGGGAGGAGAGATCATCCCGAAGATCACGGGGGTGAACATGGAAGCAAGACCGGCGGACAGCAAGGTTTTCAGGTTCCTTGAAACCTGCCCGGAATGCGGGACCGCGCTGGTCCGACGCGAAGGGGAAGCCGCTCACTACTGTCCCAATGAAACCGGTTGTCCCCCCCAGATAAAGGGCCGGATCGAACATTTCATAAGCCGCAAAGCAATGGACATCGGGGCAGCTGAAGCGACAATTGATCTGTTGTTCCGGGAGGGACTGATACGCGATGCCGGTGACCTGTACAGCCTGACCCGGGAACAGGTTGAGTCCCTCGAACGCTTCGCGGAAAAATCGGCCAGCAACCTGATCAACAGCATCCGGGAATCCCTGAAGGTTCCCTACGCAAGGGTTCTGTATGCGCTCGGGATCCGTTACGTCGGGGAGACCGTTGCCCGTCGGCTGGCCGAACAATTCAGCTCAATCAATGAGCTGAGGTCGGCATCATACGAGGAGCTGGTCGAAGCGGAAGAGGTGGGTGAAAAGATTGCGGAGAGCATCCTCCGGTATTTTGCCGATCCCAACAACGTGAGGCTGCTGGAAAAACTTGAAAATGCCGGCCTGCAGTTTCATTCCGAAAAGGCTGCCGCATCGGCCGGTAATAAGCTGGTAGGGCTCACCTTTGTGATTTCGGGAACGTTCAGCCGGCATACCCGCGAGGAGCTGAAGGAAATGATCGAAGCCAACGGCGGCAGAAATGCCGCCTCAGTATCTTCCCGCACCAGCTATCTCCTCGGCGGGGAAGGCACCGGTCCCGCTAAAATGAAAAAAGCGGAGGAACTGGGCATCCCTGTAGTCAGTGAGGAAGAATTCCTTGAGATGCTTTAATCGCTCATGACCGTGTTGAAAAAATGCCGGGTCCCGCTTCACCGGAATGGGCTTATTTTTTATATTATTGCAGGGTGAAAATGATCCGAGATATCCGAAAGTTCTTCGGAAGATATGACCTCAAGAGAAAATCAAGGAATATCAACCGCAGCAGGCGCATTCATAATTTCACCACCGCGGCTACCGCGGGCATCATTTTTAACTGCCTGCACGAGGAGGAATTCCAGGCGGTGAAGGAATTCAAGCAATTCCTTGAAAGTGAGTCCATCCGGACCGATGTGATTGGTTACGTGAGTGACAAGCAGGTCCCGGACCACTACCTTCTGAGGAAGGGATATAATTTCTTCTGCCAGAAGGACCTTACCTGGTATTTCAAGCCGGATACGGTATTCACGGATGAATTCATGAAAAAAAACTTCGATATCCTGTTCGACCTCAGCCTCCGGGACTTCTTCCCGGTGAATTACATCGTCAGGTTATCGCCGGCTGCATATAAAATTGGCCGTTACTGCGAAACGAACCAGTATGACCTGATGATCGACATCAAGGAAAACAAGTCGGTAAATTACCTGATCGACCAGATCAGGCATTACCTTTCCATTCTCCATACACGGACCGGTGTGGTCCATTCCAATTAAAATTCCCTATATTTGTTTAACCTCATTATTCAGTCATGCAACTTCCCAGATTTTCAGGAACAGGCATTGCCCTGGTGACCCCGTTCAAGAAGGACGACAGCGTTGATTTCAGGGCACTGGCAGATGTGGTTGAACATGTGGTAAAAAACGGGGTTGAATACCTTGTTGCCCTGGGCACGACGGGTGAAACTCCTGTGCTGTCGGAAGACGAACAGAAGGCCATTGTCCGGCACATCATTGAGGTTAACCAGGGAAGGGTGCCCGTCGTGGTGGGCATGGGAGGAAATAATACGGCCGCCCTCACCCGGAAAATCAACAGCTGGGATCTGAGTGGCGTTGATGCGATCCTGACCGCCTCACCCTATTACAACAAACCTTCGCAGAGGGGGATTCATGCGCATTACATGGCAGTGGCGGAGGCAAGTCCCCTGCCGGTCATCATTTACAACGTCCCTTCGAGAACCGGGTCAAACATCTCGGCCGACACGACCCTCACCCTGGCATCCGAAAGTGAAAAATTCATCGGCATCAAGGAAGCATCGGGAGATATGAACCAGGTCATGGCCATAGCTGAAAAAAAACCGGAAAGGTTTCTCCTGATCTCGGGTGACGATGCCCTGGCACTGCCCATGATCAGCCTGGGCGGATCGGGTGTGATATCCGTGGTCGGGAATGCATTCCCGCGGCAATTCTCCGAGATGGTCCGCTTGGCCCTGGCAAACCGCTGGGAGGAAGCGCGCCGCATCCATTTCAGCCTGCTGGAGATCATAAGGCAGCTGTTTACCGAGGGCAGTCCCCCGGGCATAAAGGCCGCGCTGAACATCCTGAACATCTGCGAGAACCATGTCCGGCTTCCCCTTGTACCGGTCAGCCGAAGCACCTACGCAAAGCTTGACGAACTGATCAAATCAATCCCGATCTGAAATCCATAGTTGATAATAGAATGCCTGTTTGATACCCGGAAATCTGATACAATCTCCCTCCATGGTAGATTACAATGGAACTTATGATGTGGAATTTACTGCCGGTGAAGTGATAACCAGGTTCGGGAACTTTCGGCTTACAGCTACCAGGCAGACCGGCCAGCCGGCTAACTGGTAAGCACGCAGGCGCCGCTGTTGATGTCCAGTTCCACCTTCTTGTATTTGGCCTCGACGATCTGCCCGTTCTGGTAGCGGACCTTAACGACCTCGTTGCGCCCGAATTTCTTGCCCGAGCGCACGGGTTCCACGCGCTGGGGCTGGGACTGGCGCTGACGGGGGAGTCCGTCTTCTCCGGTCCCTTCATAGGCCGAACCTGCTTCGTTCTTGGTCTGCTGGAGGTTGCTGGTGTCAAGGCGCCTGGGACCGGCTGCCTGCCTGACCTGGCTGGGATCCTGCAGGGGGATGTTCCCCTTCAGCAGGCTGGATACCACTTCCTTATTGATCTTGTCTATGGCCATTTTGAACAATTCGAAGGATTCAAATTTATAGATCAGCAGGGGGTCCTTTTGTTCATAGGTGGCATTCTGTACAGATTGCTTCAGGTCATCAAGTTCCCTGAGGTGCTCCTTCCAGGTTTCGTCGATGGTGGCCAGGTTGGCCGTTTTCTCGAATCCGCGCAGTATTTCATGTCCCTCGCTTTTGTAAGCCTTTTCAAGATTGGTCAGGATCTGGAAAATCCTGGTTCCGTCCGAGATCGGTACCACGATGTTTTCATAAACCTTCCCCTGTTTCTCGAAGACATCCTTGATCACGGGCCAGGCCTGTTTCACCATGACCTGCTGCTTCCGCAGGTAGGTATCTCGCACGGTCTGGTAGAGCTTTTCCGTGATCTCACCGGCATTCAACTGCATGTATTCCGCTTCATCAACGGGGGGTTCCACGGAAAGGTACCTGAGGACCTCGAGTGAGAAATCCGAATAATTCACGTTCCCGTAGCAATCGAGCACAACGCTCTCGCATACGTCGAACATCATGTTGTATATGTCCAGCCCGAGCCGTTCGCCCAGCAGGGCGTGCCGCCTCTTGGTATAGATCACCTCCCGCTGGGAGTTCATTACATCGTCGTATTCCAGCAATCGTTTACGGATGCCGAAGTTATTCTCCTCCACCTTTTTCTGGGCACGTTCGATGGACTTGCTGATCATGGAATGCTGGATCACCTCCCCTTCCTTGAGTCCCAGGCGGTCCATGATCCCCGAGATCCGTTCCGACCCGAAAAGTCGCATCAGGTTGTCTTCCAGGGAAACGTAGAATTGCGAGGTCCCGGGGTCGCCCTGCCTCCCGGAACGGCCCCTCAGCTGCCGGTCCACGCGCCTGGATTCATGACGTTCGGTACCGATGATGGCAAGTCCCCCTGCCTCCCTGACCTCCGGGGTGAGCTTGATGTCCGTTCCACGGCCGGCCATGTTGGTCGCGATCGTGACCGTTCCGGTTTTCCCGGCATGTGCCACGATTTCCGCCTCCCTGGCATGCAGCTTGGCATTCAGCACATTGTGCTCGACCTTCCGGATCTTCAGCATGCGGCTGAGGAGTTCTGATATTTCCACCGAGGTGGTGCCCACGAGGACCGGTCTTCCCGCCCTGACGAGGTTCACGATTTCCTCTATGACGGCGTTGTATTTTTCCCGGACCGTTTTATAGACCAAATCTTCCCTGTCGTCCCTGACGATCGGCCGGTTTGTCGGGATGACCACCACGTCGAGCTTGTAAATGTCCCAGAATTCACCGGCTTCGGTTTCGGCCGTACCCGTCATCCCGGCCAGCTTGCTGTACATCCTGAAATAATTCTGCAGGGTGATGGTGGCAAAGGTCTGTGTGGCTGCCTCCACCTTCACGTTCTCCTTCGCCTCGATTGCCTGGTGAAGTCCGTCCGAATACCGCCTGCCTTCGAGGATCCTGCCGGTCTGCTCGTCCACGATTTTAACCTTGTTGTCCATCACCACGTATTCCACGTCATTTTCAAAAAGACTGTAAGCCTTGAGCAGCTGGTTAACGGTATGGACCCTTTCCGATTTTATGGCGTAATCCTGCAGCAGCTTATCCTTTTTCTCGAGTTTCTCCTTGGACGAAAGGTCTGAACGTTCGAGTTCGGCAATTTCACTCCCGATGTCGGGCAGTATGAAAAAGTCCGTATCATCCGACGAACTGGTGATCAGGTCCAGTCCCATGTCAGTCATCTCGATGCTGTTGTTCCTCTCATCGATGACAAAATACAGCTCGTCGGTGACCTTGAACATATTCTTGCTGTTCTCCTGCATGTAGAAATTCTCGGTCTTCCGCATGAGGGTCTTGTTTCCTTCTTCGCTGAGCAGCTTGATCAGGGCCTTGTTCTTGGGCAGTCCCTTGAAGGCCCTCAGTAAAAGAAGTCCCGCCTGATCGTCATTCCCGCTGTTCAGGTTCTGCCTGATTTCCGGCAGGATGGAATTGATCAGCTTGTGCTGGGCATTCACGATCTTCTCGATCTTCGGCTTCAGGTCCTGGAATTGCTGGTTGTCACCGCGGGGAACGGGACCCGAAATGATCAGGGGCGTCCGGGCATCGTCGATCAGCACGGAGTCGACCTCGTCGACAATGGCATAATTATGGGAACGCTGGACAAGGTCTGCCGGGGAAATGGCCATGTTGTCGCGCAGGTAGTCAAATCCGAATTCGTTGTTGGTCCCGAAGGTGACATCCGCTGCATAGGCTTTTCTCCTGTCATCGGAATTGGGCTGGTGCTTGTCAATGCAATCGACCCGCAGGCCGTGGAATTCATAAAGCGGACCCATCCATTCGGCATCCCTCTTGGCAAGGTAATCGTTAACGGTGACCATATGCACGCCCCTCCCGGTAAGCGCGTTCAGGAACACCGGCAGGGTGGCCACAAGGGTCTTCCCTTCACCGGTTGCCATTTCCGCGATCTTTCCCTGGTGCAGGACGACTCCCCCGATGAGCTGTACATCGTAATGGACCATGTCCCACGTGATCATATTTCCCCCTGCCATCCACTGGTTCTTCCACCGGGCCTTGTCTCCCTTGATCTCAATTTGATCGCGTTTTATGGCAAGGTCCCGGTCGTAATCCCCTGCAGTCACCTCCAGGTATTCATTCTCCTTGAACCGCCGCGCGGTCTCCTTGATGATCGCAAAAGCGAGGGGGATCCCCTCCTCAAGTACTCTGACGAGCTTATCATCAATGGTTTTCTGGATCTTTTCGATCTGCTGGTAAATCTTTTCCTTCTCATCGACATCCAGCTTCGGATCCTCCATCTGCAATTTCAATTCGTCGACCTGTCCCTGCTCCTCCGTAACGGAATCCCTGATTTTCTTCTTCAGCCCGGCAGACGCCTCCCTCAGATCATCGTTCGAAAGGTTCTCAACACTCTCTGTTTCCCGGTTGATCCTTTCCAGGTAAGGCTGCAGCTCCCTCATGTCACGTTCCGCCTTGGACCCGAAAATCTTACCTGCAACTTTATCAATGATGCTCATTATCTGTTTCCTTTTCTTCGGTTTTAACGGATGTAAAATTAGTATATTTTGCTAAAACCGAATATTTCGTATTATTGTAAGTGGACACATATAATATCACACATGAAAAAGATCCTTCTACACCTGATTCTGTTCTGCATGCTGCCCGTCTCCCTGCATGCGCAGGAAGGCACAGGCTCGCCATACAACTCCCCGAACAAGTCATCTTCACCAGATCCGGGTTACACGCTTGGTTACAAACCTGCACCCTTTACATTAAGACAGCTGCAGCGGCCGTCTGCGGATGCCCGGTATAAAAGTTCCTCGGCACTTCCTTCGGTCTTCGACCTGCGTTCCCTGGGACGAGTAACCCCGGCAAGGGACCAGGGCGGCGGCAACTATGGCGGCAACTGTACCTCGTTCTCCAGTATTGGGAGCATTGAATCGAGGTGGCTGAGCATGGGATTCCCGGAAACCGACCTGTCGGAACAGAATATGGCTGCCTGCAACGGGTTCGACGAGGAGAACTGGGGATTCGGACAGGGAGCCAACCAGTTCGTATGCAGCGCCTACCTGACTCGCTTCGACGGACCGGTATCAGAAGAAGATGATCCATACAACCTGATCCTGCATTTCTGCAGGTCAGATATCGTAGAACTGTCGCCGGTAGCCCTGGTGCCGGAGTCGCGCTGGCTTCCGGTGCGGGACTTCGAATTGCTCAAGCATACCGTATATAATTACGGCGCGGTATATGCCGGGATCCACTGGGATGTGAGCGGAGCAAGTTACAATGCCGCGGATCATACCTACTATTATTTCGGGCTCGAACCGGCCAACCATGCCATACTCGTATGCGGATGGGATGATACCAAGGTTACCGCCGGAGGTACAGGTGCCTGGATCTGCAAGAATTCATGGGGCACCGGATGGGGGGAGAACGGTTTCTTTTACATCTCCTACCAGGATTCCCGGTTTGCCGGCGATGAAGTGGCCTTTTTCCCGGTCCGCTGGGAGAAGGATGACGTCGATACCTCTTATGTCTGGGATGAGCTGGGATTCACGGCCAAGCTCCCGGCCCAGAACGCCTCAAAAGTATCCGAACTTGCCATGTACGTCGCGCCCTCCCGGCAACTGATCACCCATGTGGGGGTGGCCGTGCCCGACCCGGAAACCGTACTGGATTTCCATGTCTACGACGATTTTATAGGCGACAAGCTGAGCAAACTGCTGGGCAGCAGGGAAGGCATATATGTCGAAATACCGGGCATCTATACCTTTGAATTGCCGGTGACGGTGGAAGGGGACTTTTACATAGAAGTCACGAGGGAAATCGGGGACGCGGACATCAACCATGCCATCGAAACATTTGACGAAGGTTTCAGTGATCCGCTGATCGAGCCGGATGTCAACTGGACCCGCAGGGAAGGGACAGAAGCATGGATCCCGACCGACCTGGCGGGCATGGGACTGGACTTTAACCTCACCATCCGCGCCTATGCAGTTTACAATCCCGCCCCGGTGGCGCTGTTCATGGCGGACAAGAAGGAAGCCTGCCTGGGTTCGGAGGTGACTTACACGTATCTCGAAAACAACCCGGCCAGCAGCTTCGAATGGGACTTCGGGGAAGGTGCCACTCCCGCTGCCGCAAACACCCAGGGACCGCACCAGGTGACCTACTCCTCGGAAGGCACCAAGACGGTATCCCTGTTGGTCACCGGTCCCGGGGGAACGGATACGGTGATCCGCCACGATTACATCGATGTGGTGCCGGCCATCCGGGTAAACATACTGAATACCTCCCTGACCTTTCAGCAGGGAAAGACCGTTGAAGTCAGCGCCTACGGTGCGGATTCCTATCAGTGGTCCCCCTCAAACATGGTCGACAATCCCGGCGTTCAGACCGTCATGGCGACACCCCCTTTTATAGGAGAACACACCCTTTATGTGACCGGGACCCAGGGCAGTTGCACGGCAACGGATTCCATCAAATTCATAACCACTCCGAAACCGCCTAACGATGACATGTGCGATGCCCGGCTGATGAACCCGGGAGGCTGGATAGGGAATTTCAGCAATGAATTCGCCACCGCGGAAGAAGGGGAACCGGCCCCGGATGATATTAACTGCTACACGCCCATGACCTGGTGCGTAGACGACTGGGGACCAACGGTTACCAATTCGCTGTGGTTCTGTTTCTATGGCGCCGAAACAGGGATCGCATCGATCCGGACCAGCGGATTCGATAACCAGATCGCCGTTTACAGGGCGGACACCTGCACGGAGATCACCAAGGAGAGCCT
This sequence comes from uncultured Bacteroides sp., assembly GCA_964431315.1. Taxonomy (GTDB): domain Bacteria; phylum Bacteroidota; class Bacteroidia; order Bacteroidales; family SM23-62; genus SM23-62. Next base: position 103,356 of record CAYSJH010000005.1, read on the forward strand.
CATAGCCGCGAACGACGATTACAGCCAGAATCCCGAAGTGCTGCCGGCCACCCTCGATGCGGTCAGCGTGGAACCGGGCAAGAAATATTTCCTGCAGGTCGACGGAAGCTTCGGTGGAGCCATTGGCACCTTCTCCCTGCTCTATTATGCCTATCCAACGGGCATCGCAGAGCCGGGGATATTTGACCGGGATGCGCTTTCCCTCACCGTGTACCCCAACCCTGGAAAAGACGTGTTCAACCTGGAGCTTGAAAATGCCCGATCCGGGGAGATCGATATCCTGTTATTCGACATGAGCGGGAAGTTACTTCAGAGTAAAAGCTTCCGAGGGGTGCCGGGTGAGCTGTTCACACGGTTCGACCTCGGCAGCCAGCCGGCCGGGATCTACCACCTCCGGGTGATCGACGGGGACCGGATCCTGGACAGGAAACTGGTCAAGGAATAAACCTTGCACCCGCCGGGGCGTATCCGGTTTCCGGTGGATACCCGGCAGGCAGGTCAGATCACTCCTCATCAAGGTACTACCGGGCCAGGATGACCTTTTTCATGAGGGACTGGTTGCCTGAGGAGACTTTCATCAGGTAGATCCCGTTGGGAAGGCCGTTCAGGTCAAAATACTGGCTGAACGACAATCCTTCCGGCCGGTAAGATTCCCTGAAAATTTCCTTCCCGACCATGTCGAACAGGGTAAATTCCATTTCATCGACCTCGTTTTTCAACTGCACCCCGACGTTAACCATCCCCGTGCTCGGATTCGGGTAGACCTCCACCCCTTCCGGGATGATGGAATATTCGGGCAGCGCTTGTACCAGCGGGTGGATCTCCAGGTTATCGATAGCCCAGCCCCAGCCGGCAAAATAGGGATCGCAGTGAAGTCGGAACCGGATCAGGATGATGTCATTATCATTGAATTCTTCAGCGGCCAGGAGATTCACCAGGTGCGAACGCATGGCCGTCTCATCCGGTACTGCGGTCGAGAGGTTTGTTGCCTGCTTGAGGGGATCGGTGAAAGCATCGTACCAGACCTTCCAGTACCTGCAATCCCAGCCTAAAATGAAATTATGCCAGGTTTTCCCGTCGTCCGTCGATCCCTCGACGATCACGTAATCATAGAAATCGTCGTCACCGTAAACGGATCCGGGCGCACCCTCTTCGATGTAAGCTATTTCGTCAAAGCGCATGAACATATCGCCGGGATTCAGGTGTATGGGAACTTTCAGCTGGGCCACCATCTCATCCTTGCCCCCATCCCGGTTGGGAGAGGGATACGGATGCCCGGTATGCATGCCCCAGGAGCTGAATCCTGCCGGTTTCGAATGGTAGAAGCGATCCACCAGGAAATCCCCCAGGCCTGATTCGAAATCATTGGTGTAGCTGTCCACATAAAGGGGTATGTCCTCAGCTGTGAATTCATAATACCCCGATTCAGGATTATAGGTGGTGTGCTTTGAAACGGACCCGTCAACCGCCTTGATACGGTACTTGATGACGTCACCGGCCTTCATCTGGCCCTCGGTGAAAACGAAATAACCCCGGTAATCCGTCAGGGTGTCAAATTCAAGGTCAAAGGGAGCCTGGTCGACGTCGTTGATCTTATATTCGACCTGCGTGATATCAAGTCCCAGGTTATCCGATATCTGTGCCACTACCACCACCGAATCATACGAAGTAAGCACGTACTGTATAGGGATATGCTCTATGGTTGGCGGGGTATTGTCAGGTCCCACCCGGAACCGGTAATAAAACCCGGGAGCTTCTGCCGGCATGGTATATACCCGATCATAAACATCCAGGACCTTTACGTAATACCGGACCGAGGTGTTAAGGCCGGGGACCGGTATGTCCGCCTGGTATTCATCCGCTTCTCCCGAGGGGACCATGCTGAGGGAGTCAAAGGATTGGGACGCGTTGAAGGAATAATACAGTTTCGGGGAACTTTCCCGTATCCCCAGGTCTCCTTTAATCCGGGCCATGACCGTAAAAGGCTGGTCAAGGTTTTCACGGTCCTTGAGGGTATCTACATCAATGAAGGTGTGCACCCAGCCAATTTCCTGCAGCATATAGTCGACGATGGGGCCCGGGTCATGGATCGCCTCACCGGGTGCGGTGCTGTAGGTCATCAGGGCATCCCTCCCACCGTTCTTGAAATCATAGATCTGGTCGAGGTGATAGAGGCTGTTCCCCGAACGCCAGGGATTCGGCGTGTACATCTTCGGCGGGGTGGTTTCCTCCGGAAGTTCCCTGACCACAATTGGACTGTTGAAATATACGGGGGGACTTGTAAGCGCATCGCCCAGCTTCTTGGATGGCTGCGGAAAGATCAGCGTATCCGCAAACCTCTCCCCGAGGCTGTTCTCAAAAAAACTGTCGAAAGCTGATGGAACAGGCAATCCGTCTCCAATACCGTTATCGTCAACATAGAAGTAACCGTAAAAACCCAGTCCATGGGCCATCTCGTGAAGCAGGGTGGAAAGGAAATCATACCTCGACGTAGGCGTATTTCCGTCTGTGTCGAAATACCAGCTCACGTTGTTCGTATAGGTCATAGTCATATCCGGCTTGTTCCCGTTGAGGTTCATCCTCAGGAATTTTTCAGCAAGGGCCTGGATGTAAATGCTCTTTTTCAGGTATCCGTTCTCATCTAGGATATAAGGGGGCCAGGGAGTTCCCGTGGAGGCCAGGACCCCCTCGTCCAGGTTATCAAACGAGATCTCCACGTTGATAGGAATGGGTGAATAAATCAGGGATCCCCAGATCTCGCCGGCCATTCTGGCCGCACTGTCAGCAAGATCGGAGGGAGCGTTTTTAATCGTGAAATTAAATACAGCCCCTGTTTCCTGTCCCGATTTAAGCCTTGAAAAATAAGCTTCGGGTGGAGGGATATACCGCTTGTTGGGAATGGTCGAATAGTAGCATATGATCTTGTTACCGTGCTCATCGAGCATGTGTCTGTCAGCGTGCTGGGCATACAATTCCGTGAATGAACCCTGGAAAATAACACAGGCTGTCATTACCGCTCCGATCCAGTTTTTCATAGTTTTTCCTAATTTTGACTGTAATGGCTCTGCGAAGATAAACGCAAAAGTAGCAATATATGTTCAAAATAAATTTTGGCGCCAGGAGTATTAACGCTATTTTAATAGTTTTTGTATGGACTCAGCTGATTTCCTGCTCGGGAACCTCCAGAATGGCCATGGAAGAGATCATCATCGAGATGGAAAAGACGGCATGTTACGGTCAGTGCCCGGTATACACGGTTAAAATCGACGAAAGCGGCAGGGGACTGTTCATCGGGGTCGAAAATACGGCACACCTGGGACTTTTCTCTTTCAGGCTGCGGAAGGAGGAACTGAACGGACTGATCGCCTCATTCGAAAGGATCAGGTTTTTCGAGCTGAAGGACCGGTATTACGATTACGTAACGGACCTTCCCACTACCTACCTTACGTTTCGCAACGGCAGCAGGGAAAAGAAGGTCATGGATTATTACGGCGCCCCAAAGGAACTGAAAGACCTTGAGAAAAGTATAGCGGACCTGGTCCTTTCAAAAAGAATGAGGAAGGTCAGGTAGCGGGAGCCCCGGTTGTGCCTCCTGTCGAGCGCATCCCCACGATGTCACGGTCGAAAAGGTAAAGCTGGTTCCCGGCAAGCTTGAGCCTGTCGATAATGTCCTTCACAGACGCTTCTTCCTCGATCTGTTCGTTCACAAACCACTGCATCCAGTTGTGGGTCGTATGGTCATTCTCATCTATGCAGATCTTCACGATATCGTTGATCGAGGCGGAAATGAAACGTTCGTGTTCCAGCACCTTGTCAAACATTTCCTTTACCGTACTGAAGGATGCCGGGGGCTCTTTAACGGCCGCTATCTTTGCGTGGCCGTCCCTCTCATTGATGTAGCGGACCAGTTTCAACATATGAATCCGCTCTTCTTCCGCCTGTACGTAAAGCCATTCGGCAATTCCCTTATATCCCTCGTTTTCCGCCCAGGATGCCATGGCGAGGTAAAGATGGGAGGAATAACCTTCCTTATCGACCTGGACGTTCAGAATATCTTCAACTTTTTTTACTAACATTTCTGGTGATTTTTAAGTTTACAGGATTATAACAATTTTCTCCTACATATTGTTGATGATCTCGGTCCCGAATTCCGAAGTTTTCAGCTTTGTGGCCCCTTCCATCAGGCGTTCGAAATCATAGGTCACCCGCCTGGCTGCGATGGCCTTCTTCATTCCCTTAATGATCAGGTCAGCCGCTTCCTGCCAGCCCATGTATTCGAGCATCATCACACCGGAGAGGATGAGGGACCCCGGGTTAACCTTGTCCTGTCCCGCATACTTGGGTGCCGTCCCGTGTGTGGCCTCGAATATGGCATGGCCTGTCTCGTAATTGATGTTTGCCCCCGGGGCTATCCCGATCCCGCCTACGATGGCTGCAAGGGCATCGGAAATGTAGTCCCCGTTCAGGTTCATCGTGGCAATGACCGAATATTCCGCGGGCCTTGTCAGGATCTGCTGCAGGAAGGCATCCGCGATCATATCCTTGATCAGCAGTTTCCCGTTCGAAAGGGCTTCCTCCTGGGCTTTGATTGCGGCGGCACTTCCTTCCTTTTCGGCTATCCGGTCGTACTGAAGCCAGGTAAACACCCGGTCCCCGAACTCCTTTTCGGCAAGCTCATATCCCCACAGCTTAAATTGTCCCTCGGTAAACTTCATGATATTTCCCTTGTGCACCAAGGTAACCGAGGGTAGCTTGTGACTGAGCGCATATTTTATCGCGGCCCTTACCAGCCGGAAGGTTCCTTCCCTTGACACCGGCTTGATGCCGATTGAGGTGGATCCCGGGAACCTGATTTTCTTAACCCCCATTTCCTTTAGCAGGAAGTCCAGGACTTTCTGGTTCTCAGGCGTCCCATTCATCCATTCGATGCCTGCATAAATATCTTCGGAATTTTCCCTGAAGATGACCATGTCCGTTTTCGTGGGGTCTTTAACGGGACTTGGCACACCCTCATAATACCGGACGGGCCGGAGGCAGGTGTAGAGGTCGAGGATCTGCCTGAGCGCCACGTTAAGCGACCGGATCCCCCCTCCGACCGGAGTGGTCAGCGGTCCCTTGATGGCTACCAGGTATTGCCTGATGGTATCCAGGGTATCCTGGGGCAGCCATTCACCTGTTTTTTTAAATGATTTTTCGCCGGCGAGCACTTCCTTCCAGATGATTTTTCGTTTCCCTCCGTAGGCTTTGTTAACTGCCGCGTCAAACACGCGTACCGATGCCGCCCATATGTCCGGTCCCGTTCCGTCTCCTTCGATGAATGGAATGACCGGTTGGTCAGGTACTTTCAAATGTCCGTTCTGTATGGTTACTTTTTGTCCTTCCATGGTGTGAATTTATTAGCTAACCCAAAATTAACAAAAAATGCATCCGATGGCGCCCGTTATTCAAAATCAAGGTTGAACCGCTCCTTCAGCTTGCCCAGATCCGGGTTCTTTTTGAGCATGTGGTCAAATTTCTCCTCCGAGGTGTACAGGGCATTCTGCTGCCTGTCCTCTTCCGTAACCACCGGCAGTAACCTGAACTGGTTGTTCTGCAGGGCCTTCTCCAGAAAGCTCACCAGCTCAGGCTTGATGTCACGGTTGAATTCCTCAAGCAGGGCTGAATTGCTGAGGACCAGTTCAATCTGCATGGCATCACCGAGCAGGGGAAGATGGTGCTTAAGGCTGTTGGCCATCCTCGGCCGCTGCACTTTGATCCGGTCGGCATATTCAATCCAGTGTCTGAGAAGGTCTTCCTGGCTGAACGGAGAGGAGAGCACCGGTATTTCTTCAGCGGCTCTGGCCGGTTCCCCTTTGGCCTGCCTCTTGTGCACCCCGTTCAGGGCATCCTTGATGGAGGGGAGTCCCCCCGGTACCGGGCGGGAGGTACGCGGAGCCGGGCGGATCCCTTCCGTCCCTGCTTCGGGTTTGACCTCGGGAGAAATCTCGGGTTCGATCTCGGGTTGGACCTCAGGAGAAATATCGGGAGAAATATCGGGTTCGATCTCGGGTTGGATCTCCGGTTGAAACTCCGGGTGGACCCCCGGTTCGATCTCGGGTTGCGGTTCCGTCCCGATCTCCGGTTCTGTTTCCGGTTCTGTCTCCGGCTCCTCCTCCGGCTCCTCCTCCGGTTCTGTCTCCGGCTCCTCCTCCGGTTCTGTCTCCGGTTCAGTCTCCGGTTCCAGCTCTGCTTCCGTCTCTGCCTCTCGTTCTG
>CAYSJH010000005.1:109707-111048 GCA_964431315.1 uncultured Bacteroides sp.
TCTGCCTCTCGTTCTGCCTCCGGTTCCCCTGTCCAGCTTGCAGTTTTCGCGGCGGGAAGTGATGGATCCGTCCCCGGTTCATCCCCGTCAGCGGATGGTCTTGCCTCTGTTGTCCCCCGGATCAGGTCTTTTTTTTTTGAATCCTCCCGGAGCCTGCAAAGTTTCAGGAGGGCCAGTTCCACGTGAAGCCGCTGGTTTTTGCTCGATTTGAAGGAAACATCGGCCGAACCGAGAACCTCAAGTGCCTCATAGAGCCACTCCTGGTCCACTACCCTGCTCTGGGCCAGGTATTTATCACGAATGCCGGCCCCTACCTCGAGCAGCTGAAGGGTAACCTCATCAAGGCAGACCAGAAGGTCCCTCATGTGTGAACTGAAGCCGGAGAGGAAGTTATGCGCGTCGAATCCCTTGGAGAGGATCTCGTCGAATGTGGTCAGGACTTCCCCGGTCCTGCCCCCAAGACAGGATTCCGTTAGCCTGAAGTAATACTCGTAATCCAGGATGTTCAGGTTTTCCAGCACATCCTTGTAGCGGATTTTCTTCCCGGAAAAACTGACCATCTGGTCGTAGATCGAAAGCGCATCACGCATGGCCCCGTCCGCTTTCAGGGCGATCAGGTTGAATGCATCCTCCTCGTATTGAACCCCCTCCTTCCGGGATATAACCCCGAGGTAGCGGACGATATCCTCCACCCTTATCCGGTTGAAATCGAAGATCTGGCAGCGGGACAGGATGGTCGGGATGATCTTATGCTTTTCCGTGGTCGCAAGGATGAACACGGCATGCCGGGGAGGTTCTTCGAGGGTTTTCAGAAAGGCGTTGAAAGCGGAGGCCGACAGCATGTGCACCTCGTCTATAATATATATACTGTACCTGCCTACCTGGGGAGGGATCCTGACCTGCTCGGTGAGCAGCCGGATATCCTCCACGGAATTATTGGATGCGGCATCCAGTTCATGGATGTTAAAGGCCCTTGACTGGTTGAAGGAAAGGCAGGACTCGCAGGCATTGCATGGTTCGGCATCGGGACCGGGGTTCATGCAGTTGATCGTCTTGGCGAAAATCCGGGCACAGGTGGTCTTTCCGACACCCCGGGGACCGCAGAACAGGTAGGCATGGCCCAGCTGTTTCTTCTGGATCGCCGCCTTGAGGGTCCCGGTTATGGTCGCCTGACCGACTACGGAAGCAAAAGTTTCGGGACGGTATTTCCGGGCGGAAACAATAAAATTATCCATGCGGCTAAAATTAATAATTACAGCGGTCCCTTCCAAGGTGTTTTTTTTTGTGCATTTCATAAAAGTTTCTATTTTTGTGCGCTCATTATTAATAATCAAATCTTTA
>CAYSJH010000006.1:0-67701 GCA_964431315.1 uncultured Bacteroides sp.
GCCAGATACTTGAACCATATATGTCTGCAGGTTATGAATTGTTCACATGGAACAATGGTGTAAATAACAATATTTTCAATATCATTGACAACCTGACCTATTCATTGAGCAATCATAAAATTACAGCCGGGTTAAGTTTTGAACATCAAATGGCAAACAACTCGTACATGCGTAACGGTACCGGATATTATCGTTATGCCAGTATTGACGATTTCCTGAATCAGGCTGCACCAAGAGACTTTGCCTTGACATATGGGTACGACGGAGAGGAGAATCCGGCTGCGGAAGTTGCATTTAACCAGTTTGGCATCTATGTTCAGGATGAATGGAACGTTAGTTCTGGTTTCAAATTAACTTATGGTATACGTGCCGACTATTTAAAATATGTAGATAACATTATCCGGAACAACGCTATTTATGAATTAGATTTTGGTGGCAAAAAAATTGATACCGGCGAATGGCCGGATGCAAATCTACAGCTTTCGCCGAGAGTTGGTTTCACATGGGATGTAATGGGTGATCAGACCTTGAAACTTCGGGGAGGTACAGGTATTTTTGCAGGACGGCTGCCGCTGGTTTTTTTCACCAATATGCCAACCAATTCAGGAATGGTGCAGGGCAGTTATGCAGCTGTTACCAGGTATGATCCCAATGGTTTTGTAACAAGTGCTGATCCTGTTCTGGCAACGCTGGCCGGGCCGATGATGACCGATGTGAATGAAATGATCAGCACATTGAACCTGCCCAGTACAATTACTCCTGAACAAGGCGTATTGCCGCGTGATATTAATGCCATTGATCCCGAATTTAAAATGCCCCAGGTGTGGAAGACATCACTGGCTGCAGATTATAACCTTCCGGTTTCATTCCCGATGACGGTTACATTGGAAGGTATTTACACGAATAATATAAATGGTGTAATGCTGCAAAACTACAACCTGAAACAGCCCGATGCTGCCTGGGACCGTTTCAGCGGAAGTGATGACAGATATATTTATCCCGCTGACAGTATCCTGGAGTATACATCGAGAAATGCATACGTACTGGCCAACAGCAAAGAAGGATGGGGAGCCATTGGAACTATTTCAGTTACGGCAGAACCTGTGAAGAATCTGAATGTAATTGCAGCTTTTACCCACACCGAGTCAAAAGAGGTATCGGGTATGCCAGGCAGCAACGCAGCTTCTGCATACAATGGCCTTATTGAGGTGAATGGCCCGCATCTGCCCTGGGTTCAGCGATCGCAATATGTTGTTCCGAACAAAGCCATAGTTTCCCTTTCTTACAGTCTTCCTTATGCTAACGATCATATGGCAACATCATTTAATCTGTTCTATTCCGGATATTCAACCGGAGGATACAGCTTCACCTATACGAATGATATGAATGGCGATGGTTATGCAGGAGACTTGATATACATACCAAAGAACAGGGGTGATATACAGTTTGAAAGTACTGCAGATGAAGATGCATTCTTTGCTTTTATTGAACAGGACAAGTATCTGAGTAAGCATCAGGGTGAATATGCTGAAGCATATGCTGCAAGAGCTCCCTGGGTGCATACCTTTGATTTACGTGTTGCACAGGATTTCAGCATCAAAGCAGGCGAGACCAAACACACTTTACAAATATCCCTTAACATTCTGAACCTCAGTAACCTGATCAACAGCGAATGGGGTGTCAGCAAGAATATGTTTAATGCAAACAACGGACAGATCCTGACATATGAGGGCATGGATGCAAACAATGTTCCAAGCTTTTCAATGGTTCAGGATAACAATGGTAATTACCTGAAAGAAACGTATTCGACTTATTATAACTACAATCAATGCTGGCAACTGCAGATCGGAGCACGTTACATCTTCTGATTTAAAGCAGGGATTGCGAATTAATTAGCCGGCACAGAAGCCGGCTTTTTTTATCTTATCACTGACAAAAAAGACCATCCTGAAGCGGGTTCAGGATGGTCAATTTCTCTAACCCTTTTTGAAAACTTAATCCCAGAAAATTCACCCTGGTTTCGCAGCAAAAGTTACAAAGGAATACATCCCGGATTTTTTCCCGCAGGATTTTTTTTCAACAAAATTTTAAACCGTTCCCGATCCCGGCAGGCATTCCCGTCATCCCTGGGAACACTGAAAAAAAATCCCAGAATATTTACAGATATTAATACCCGTTTTTAGTTAATATTCTGTAACTCAATGATTTTGAATTATTTGCGGATGCACGTTGATAACTATCCCCTTTTGTTGAAAAATACGAACGGGCTCAACTTGTACAGGGAGCATTCAATATTTAAATTGCAATTTCAACATTCTGGTTGTTGTCCTCGGCTAATTTTTTAATTACTAACCGCTTAAAATTTCACAACTTCAATGGAAGAGTTGACCTCAAACAAGAAGACTGATGTTGTTGTCGGTAAGGAACAGGATGTAAAACTGAAAAAAGATGAAAAAGGGGTCCGAACTTATTCCTTTGAAGAAGCCTCAAAAGCATCCAGGATATACTTTAAGGGTGACGAACTGGCAGCCACCGTATGGGCAAATAAATATGCGCTGAAGGATTCAAGGGGACTGATCTATGAAAAAAACCCCGACGATATGCATCACCGGATCGCCCGTGAAATCGCCCGCATTGAAAAAAGATACCCCAGTCCCCTCCCGGAAAGTGAGATCTACGAGCTGATCAGGAATTTTCGTTACATCGTTCCCCAGGGCTCCCCCATGACGGGCATTGGCAATAATTTCCAGATCGCTTCCCTTTCGAATTGTTTTGTGATCGGCCACGATGGAGACGCCGATTCCTACGGCGGCATCATGAAGATCGACCAGGAGCAGGTTCAGCTTATGAAACGCAGAGGGGGGGTCGGGCATGACCTGAGCCATATCCGGCCCAAGGGCAGCCCTGTCCTCAACTCCGCCCTGACATCCACCGGGATTGTTCCCTTCATGGAAAGGTATTCCAATTCCACCCGTGAAGTTGCTCAGGACGGACGTCGCGGGGCCCTGATGCTGAGCATTTCCATCAAGCATCCGGATGCGGAGGGGTTCATTGACGCCAAGATGATCAAAGGGAAGGTTACCGGGGCCAACGTCTCGGTAAGGATCACGGATGAGTTCATGGATGCCGTTGTCAACGGGAAACCCTTTGTCCAGCAATACCCGATCAATTCACCGAACCCGGTTTATTCAAAGGAAATCGATGCCTCTAAACTCTGGGAGAAGATCATACACAATGCCTGGCAGTCCGCCGAACCCGGCGTATTGTTCTGGGATACCATAGCCAGGGAATCGGTGGCCGACTGCTATGCGGACCTCGGCTTCAAGACCGTGTCCACCAATCCCTGCGGCGAGATCCCCCTCTGTCCCTATGACAGCTGCCGCCTGCTCGCCATAAACCTTTACAGCTACGTGGAGAATCCTTTTACGGAAAAGGCAAAATTCAATTTTGAATTGTTCCGCAGGCACGTGGGACTGGCACAGCGGATGATGGACGATATCATTGATCTCGAACTGGAGAAAATCGATGCCATCCTCCAGAAGATCAAGGCGGATCCGGAGGACCCGGAACTTAAATGGGTGGAAAGAAGGCTCTGGGAGAAGATCAAGCAAAAAGCCCTGGAAGGCCGCCGCACCGGAGTAGGCATTACCGGGGAAGGGGATATGCTCGCATCGCTCGGATTGCAGTACGGGTCCGAGAACGCCATCGACTTTTCAACCGAAGTGCATAAGACCGTGGCACTGGAGGCCTATCGTTCGTCCGTTCAAATGGCCAGGGAAAGAGGCTCATTCCCGATCTTCAGCATCGAACGGGAAAAGGATAATCCCTTCATCAACCGGATGAAAAACGAGGATCCCGGACTTTACGAGGACATGGCCAGGTACGGGAGGAGGAACATTTCCCTGCTCACCATCGCCCCCACGGGTACCACCAGCCTCATGACCCAGACAACCTCGGGCATCGAACCCGTATTCATGCCGGTTTACAAGAGGCGCAGGAAGGTGAATCCGAATGATAACGGCGCAAAGGTATCCTTCGTGGATGAGGTGGGGGACAGCTGGGAGGAATTCAACGTATTCCACCATAAGTTTGAAACCTGGCTGGAGGTGAACGGATACGACATAAAAGCGGTTAAGGAGATGGACGACAGCGAGGTGGATGAGATCATCGGTAAATCACCCTATTACAAGGCCACTTCAAACGACGTGGACTGGATCTCCAAGGTCAGGATGCAGGGTGAGATCCAGAAGTGGGTCGATCATTCCATTTCGGTGACCATCAACCTCCCGCATGATGTTTCCAGGGAACTGGTCAGTGAATTGTACATCACCGCCTGGAAAAGCGGATGCAAGGGATGTACCGTTTATCGGGACGGATCGCGTACGGGTGTGCTGATCAAGGACGATACCAAGGACGAAGCAAAAAAATACAAACGGCCGAAGTCGCTCGAAGCAGAGATTATCCGCTTCAACAACAACGATGAAAAATGGATTGCTTTCGTGGGATTGAAGGACGGGGCCCCGTATGAGATCTTCACCGGGATCGAGGACGAGGATATGTTCCCCCTGCCGAAAAGCATCAGCAAGGGAAATATCGTTAAAAACAAGGATAAGGACGGGATCAGCCGTTACGATTTCGAGTACATCGACAAATACGGGTATAAAAATACGCTGGGGGGACTATCACACATCTTTAACCCGGAGTTCTGGAATTATGCCAAATTGATTTCCAGCGTACTGAGACACGGGATGCCCATTCCCGATGTGGTCAACCTGGTCTCCTCACTGCGGCTTGACAGCGAATCTATCAATACCTGGAAAGCCGGCGTCGAACGTACGCTCAAGAAATACATCCCCGACGGCACGCGTGCGAAGACCAAGCAGAAATGCCAGGAGTGCGGATCCTCCAGCCTGATCTACCAGGAAGGCTGCCTGATCTGCACCGGCTGCGGGTCCTCGAAATGCAGTTAATGCATTCAGCATATAGATGAATAAATATTTTCTTTCTTTTATCCTGCTGCTGATCCTGGCATCCTGCAGCAGGGAAAAATCCGGGTCCATCCATAACTTCAACGGTATTTATTCAGGTGATAACCTCAACCGGATCGCCTTCCCGATGGGTGGCATTGGTTCAGGGATGATATGCCTGGAGGGTACCGGGGCCATCTCCCATGTGTCTGTCCGGAACCACCCTGATATCACCAACGAACCCCAGGTCTTCGCAGCCATTACTATACTGGGGAAGGAAAACACCACCAGGGTGCTAGAGGGACCTGTACCGGACTGGAAAATCCTGGGAAAAGAGGATGCAGGAAATGGTCTCGGCCATACCACCTATGGACTGCCCCGCTTTGGATCGGCCGGTTTTTTGTCCCGGTTTCCCTTCGCTGAAGTCAGGCTTGCGGACAGGACAATCCCGCTCGGGGTGACGATTACCGGGTGGAGCCCTTTCATCCCCGGTGAAAGCAACAAATCAAGCCTCCCGGTAGCGGCCCTGGAATACACTTTCACGAACAAAAGCGGGAAAGACCTTGAAGCCATGTTTTCCTTTAATTCGGAAAATTTCATGCAGATCCAGGTACCCAATGACCAGGCTGGGAGCCTGCCGAAAAACCACATTGACGCCACTGAAAAAGGATTCGTCCTGGTCAATGACCCTGCAAAGGATCACCCCGAGTACGAAGGATCCTTCGCGGCCTGGATCCCCGGAGAAAAGGTAACGGTGGACCATTGCTGGTTCCGCGGGGGATGGTGGGACCCCATGACGATGTGCTGGAAGGCAGTCGCGAATGGCAGTCCCGTGAGTACCCCTCCGGTCGCTGAAGGGGCACCCGGCGCCTCCCTCTTCCTGCCATTCAGACTCGGCGTGGGAGAAAGCAAAACCATCCGGCTCCTGTACTGCTGGTATGTTCCCTGTAGTGACCTGCGGCAGGGCAATGTGCCGCAGGCCGCCGGACCCTGCTGTGAAGGGGGCTGTGAACCAAATACTTTTTCGCCCTGGTATACGTCAAGGTTCAATGACATCGGTGAAGTGATCCAATACTGGAGCGGACATTACGACAGCCTGAGGAAAGATACGGAAACGTTTACCCGGGCATTTTATTCAACGGATCTTCCCGACGAGGTCAAGGAAGCCGTTGCAGCCAACCTGGCCATTCTTAAATCCCCCACGGTACTGCGCCTGCCCGATGGAAGCCTCTGGTGCTGGGAGGGCTGCCACGACTCCCGCGGATGCTGTTACGGTTCATGCACCCATGTCTGGAATTATGCACAGGCCATCCCCCACCTGTTCCCGTCACTGGAACGATCACTCAGGTACACCGAATTTCTCATAAGCCAGAACCCTGAAGGGCACCAGGCCTTCCGTTCCAACCTGCCTCTCTCCCCGCCTGCCCATGACTTCCATGCAGCAGTTGACGGTCAGCTGGGAGGGATCATGAAAGCATACAGGGAATGGCGCATTTCAGGAAACCAGCAATGGCTGCTGAAATTATGGCCGGCGATAAAAAGCAGTATGGATTACTGTATCCGGACATGGGACCCGAAACACAGGGGGATCGTTGAGGAACCCCACCATAACACCTATGACATCGAGTTCTGGGGCCCGGATGGCATGTGCTCGAGCTTTTACCTGGGAGCCCTGAAGGCAATGATCGAAATGGGCAGCCACCTGGGTGAGAATGTGGATGTTTACCGGGATCTGCTTGAAAAGGGTTCGCGGTTTATGGAATCGGAACTGTTCAACGGGGAATATTTCATCCAGAAGGTGACCGTAGAGGGACTCGCGGCATCCGATCCGGTAAAGGCTTCGATGAACATGTGGAACGTGAATTATTCCCCCGAAGCCCTCGAACTCCTGAAAAAAGAGGGACCCAAATACCAGTATGCAAACGGGTGTCTTTCAGACGGTGTGCTGGGATTCTGGATAGCAGAGATGTGCGGGCTCGAGCCCTTTTTCAACAGGGAAATGATCACCGAACACCTGCGCTCGGTCTACCGGTACAATCTCAGAAAGGACCTGGGCACCCATGTCAATCCCCAGCGGCCCGGCTTTGCCATGGGATCAGAAGGCGGCCTGCTGCTCTGCACCTGGCCTGCAGGAGATGCCCCCTCCCTTCCTTTTGTTTACAGCAACGAGGTCTGGACCGGCATCGAATACCAGGTGGCCTCTCACCTGATGGCGATGGGGGAGGTTGAAAAGGGACTGGAAATTGTGCGGACCTGCAGGAAAAGGTACGACGGCAGAAAGAGGAATCCTTTCGATGAATACGAATGCGGACACTGGTATGCACGGGCAATGGCAAGTTACGGGATGATCCAGGGTTTGACGGGCATCCGGTACGACGCGGTTGACCGGACCCTTTATATTGACTCCCGGATCGGGGACAATTTCACCTCGTTTCTTTCTACTGAAAGCGGTTTTGGAAATGTGGGACTGAAAAACGGGGAACCTTTTGTTGATTTCAGGTACGGAACCCTTCCACTGGAAAGGATCGTAGTCTCAGGCAAGGAGTTCCCTCTGTATTAAAAGCAGGGAAACAATCGGTATGTTCTTCGAGTGAGTGGTACTGTCTGAGCGCAGCGAGTTGTACCAAGAATAAGCAGAAGTATACCGATCGTTTCCTACCCCAACACCCCGAGCTCTTTTCCCACCTTGACAAAGGCTTTAATGGCCCTGTCCAGGTGTTCATTGTTGTGGGCAGCAGAAAGCTGTACCCGGATCCTGGCCTCCCCCTTCGGAACGACCGGGTAATAAAAACCGATCACGTAAATCCCTTCCTGCAGCAGCCTTGAGGCAAAATCCTGGGAGAGTTTTGCGTCGTAGAGCATGATCGGGATAATGGCCGATTTGGTGGGCTTGAGGTCAAAGCCGGCGGTACTCATCTTCCGGTAAAAATACTCCGTGTTGTGGTGGAGCTTTTCCTGCAGCTCGTTGGTCTCGCCCATCATCCGGAACATGGCGATGCCGGCACCGATAATGGCCGGGGGAAGCGAATTCGAGAACAGGTAAGGGCGGGAACGCTGCCGGAGCATTTCAATGATCTCGGCCCTGCCGGTGGTAAAGCCCCCGATCGCCCCCCCGAAGGCCTTCCCGAGCGTGCCGGTGATGATGTCCACCTTTCCCCTTATGTTGAACAGTTCGGTCACTCCCCTGCCGGTTTCCCCGACCACTCCAGCGGAATGACATTCGTCGACCATGACCATGGCGTCGTATCTCTCCGCAAGGGCCACGATCCGGTCCATGGGCGCCACGTTGCCATCCATCGAGAAGACCCCGTCGGTCACGATCATGCGGAAGCGCTGGGATTGGGACTCCTGAAGCTGCTTTTCCAGGTCCTCCATATCCGCATTGCGGTAACGGTAGCGCTGCGCCTTGCACAGTCGGACCCCGTCGATGATGGAGGCATGGTTCAGGGCGTCCGAGATGATGGCATCCTGCTCGGTCAGGATAGGCTCAAATACCCCGCCGTTGGCATCAAAACAGGCCGCATAAAGAATGGTGTCTTCCGTGCCGAAAAAGTCCGCGATCTGTTTTTCCAGTTCCTTGTGCAGGTCCTGCGTGCCGCAGATGAACCTTACGGAGGACATCCCGTACCCGTGGCTGTCCAAAGCATCCTTAGCGGCCTTTACCAGGGCGGGATGGTTGGAGAGTCCCAGGTAATTATTGGCACAGAAGTTCAGGACCTTCTCACCCGTTGAAACCTCTATTTCAGCACCCTGGGCCGTGGTGATGATCCGTTCGTTCTTGTACAGGCCGGCTTCCTTTATGGATGCCAGTTCCTGCTGCAGGTGTTTTTTGATTTTTCCGTACATAATTGGATGGATATTAATGATTTTATCGTAAAATACCCAGGTTCAGTTTTTTGCCGATCTCCTCCAGCATGATCGCGGTCATGCTTTCCAGGTCATACCGGTAGCTGCAACCCCAGTCCCTCGCCGAAATGCTGTCATCAATGCTCTGAGGCCATGTCTCCGCAATTACCTGCCGGAAATCCGGCGTATAGCTTATTTTGAAATCCGGTATGTGTTTCACGATCTCGGCATGGATCTCGGCAGGGGTGATGCTCATCCCTCCCAGGTTATAGGCGGTGTGAATGGTAAGCTTCCGGTGATCGGCCTCCATCAGGTCGATGGTGGACTTAATTGCATCCGGCATGAATAAAAACGGCAGCGCGGTATCTTTACCCAGGAAACAGTCATAAGACCCGTTCTTGACGGCCGAATAATAGATTTCCACGGCATAATCCGTCGTGCCCCCTCCGGCTTCGGTCTTGAAACTTATCAGTCCAGGGTACCGGATGCTCCGCACATCGATGTGATACTTGCTGTTGTAATATTCGCACCAGCGCTCCCCTGCAAGCTTGCTGATGCCGTAAACCGTGGTCGGCTCCATGACAGTCAGCTGGGGGGTGTTCAAACGGGGGGTAGTGGGACCGAAAACTGCGATGGAGCTGGGCCAGAATACCTTTTTCACCTCATCGACCATCTTGGCCACCTCCAGGATGTTCATCAGGCTGTTCATGTTGATGTGCCAGGCCTGTACCGGGAGTTTCTCCGCATTCCCCGAAAGCACCGCTGCCAGGTGGTAGATCTGGGTTATCTTATGCCGTATTATGAAGTGGATCAGGCGCTTGTCATCCATGACATCCAGCAGCTGGAAGGGCCCGCTTTCCATGATGTCCCTGCTCGCCTCCTTGATATCGGTCGCAAAAACATGGTCGCTGCCGTAGATTTTCCGCAGCTCCAGGGTCAGCTCAGAACCGATCTGCCCGGCCGCCCCGATGATGAGAATCCTATCCATTTTCCGGTGTTTCTTGACTTACCGAAGCGAAATTAGCGGTTTCCGCTAAGAGTTACTATGATAAATAACATAACCGGGATGCAGGGGGGACAATTTATGGCCCGTTTCTCAGTTCATTATTAATGCATTGCCTAATTTTAGCGGATGCATTAAACCAGGCCTTTTGGGAAAAAGGATCATTATACCCATACTGCTTTTTTTCAGCCTTGCTGCAGGTGCCCAGGATCTATCCACGCTGCGGTCCAGGAGGGTGCTGGTCAGCAACGATACCATCCTGCTGGACTCGCTTCCAGTCATGCCGGGCTCGGTGTTCCTGTTCGACGCCCGGCAGAAAAACATCCCGGACAGCCTGTTCCGGGTACTGGCGGCAGAAGGTAAGCTGGTCCCCGACCCGGTCCTCCGGGATTCCTGGATCACCATCCGTTACAGGGTACTGGCAGGGGATGTTTTCATCCCTTACTACCGGAAAGATGCAGGGGCGCTGAAACCCAGACCAGGAATGCCTGAGGCGGATGCGTTCCGCATCACCGCAGCTGAACTGCCCAGGGGCGGTTATTATTCTTACAGCGAATTGAATAAAAGAGGCAGCCTTTCACGTGGCATCACCTTCGGGAACAGCCAGGATGTGGTGGTGAATTCCAACCTTAACCTCCAGCTGACGGGAAAGCTGAGCGATAACCTCAACATCATTGCAGCCCTGTCCGATAACAATATTCCCATACAACCGGAAGGTTATTCCCAGCAGATTTCAGAATTCGACAAGGTCTTTATCGAGGTGTTCAACGATAAAATTGCACTGACCGGGGGAGATTTCGAACTGGCCGGTTCGCCGGGAATGTTCATGGATTTCTACAAGAGGGCTAAAGGAGTCAGGTTCAGGGGAAACTTCAGCCCGGACAAAACCTGCAGCAATAATTTCAGCACCACCGTCAGCGGAGCCGTTTCAAAGGGAAAGTTCACCCGTAATTCCTTCCTGGGAAAAGAGGGGAACCAGGGACCCTACAAACTCCAGGGTGCAGACTTCGAGCAATACATCGTTGTGCTGGCGGGATCGGAACGGGTATACCTTGACGGGCGCCTGCTGAGCCGGGGAATGGACCGCGATTACACCATCGATTACAACAATGCCGAGCTTACCTTTACTCCCCGGCAGCCCATAACGAAGGACAGGCGCATCATCGTTGAATTTGAATACTCCGAGCAGAGCTACGCGAGGTTCCTGCTCTATACCTCCAATGTTTTCAGCACGGAGAAAGGATCCTTTTTCCTGAATGTATATTCCGAGCAGGATGATAAAAACCAGACTTTGCAGCAGGATCTTTCAGAAGGGGAAAAGCAGTACCTGTCCGGGATCGGCAATGACATCGGCCTGGCTGTTGTGCCGCGTATTGACAGCGTCGGATACAACACCGATGAGGTGCTTTACCGGCGCTGCGACAGCCTGACGGGCGGAACCCTCTACCCGGAGGTTTACGTGCATTCGAACGATCCGGCCCTTGCGGTCTACAGGCTGCGCTTCAGCTACCTGGGCGAGGGCCGTGGAAACTACCTGCCGGTGAAATCCACCGTGAACGGTAAGGTTTACAGCTGGACGGCGCCGGTCAATGGCGTAAAACAGGGAAGCTATGAACCGGTGGTGCTTCTGATCACACCGAAGAAAAAACAGCTGGCCAGCTTCGGCGGGTCCCGGGCATTTTCATCCATGACCCGGGCCAACTTTGAACTCGCAGTCAGCAACAATGACCCGAACACCTTCTCTTCACTTGACAGAAATGAAAACCTGGGCTATGCCATGAACCTGGGTATTCAGCAGGATATGCTGCGGGCGGATACTTCCCGCATCCGCCTTAGGGGATCGGCAGGCTACCGCCACGTAAGCCTTCATTTCAGTCCCATTGAAAGATTCCGGGGGGTGGAGTTTGAGCGGGACTGGAACCTGGCGGACCAGGATGCCGCAAACCAGGAGGATATGGCGACGATCGGGCTTGATTTTTACGAACGGAAGGCCGGCCGTGTAAGCCTGAACTCGGAATACCTCCGGTACGGGGAACAGACCGAGGGATTCCGCAACACCCTGTCAGGCAACCTCAGGTTCGGAGGTTTCGAACTGGCTATGGACGGGAGCCTGCTGAATTCGGATGACCTCTTCTCAAGCACCCGCTTTATCCGGCACCGGCTTACCCTGGCCAGGCATTTCCAGTATGCCATCCTCGGCCTGCGCGAAGAGGGCGAAAATAACAGGTGGAAAGGGAAGCCCGGTGACAGCCTGATGCTGAACAGTTTCGCATTCCAGGAATGTGAGATTTTCCTGACCCAGCCCGATACCCTCCCCAGGCGCGGGTTCATTTCCTACCGGAACAGGAGGGACTTCATGCCGTCCGGGAACCGGCTGGTTTATGTAAACATGGGACAGGACCTGAGCCTCGGCGCCACCTTTGCGAAGAACCCGAATAACCGTCTTCAGTCCACCCTCACCTACCGCGAACTCTCGGTCGCCGATACCTCCCTGAGCATAAACCGTCCCCAGCGGAACCTGACCGGGAGGATCGAACACGGCATGCAGCTTGCCCGCGGAGCCATATCCACCACCACTTTTTACGAGGTGGGCTCCGGGCTGGAAACCAGCCGGGAATATTCCTACCTGGAGGTGGCCCCGGGCCAGGGGGTTTACCAGTGGATCGATTACAACGGTAACGGACTTAAGGAGCTGGATGAATTCGAGGTTGCCCAGTTCCGGGACGAAGCACGATACATCCGCATATTCTTCCCTTCCAGTGACTTTATGACGGTTTACACCAACCAGTTCAACCAGACCATTAACCTCAATCCTTCCAGGATATGGAAAGACCGTAAGGGGATCACCAGGGGGATTGTACTTTTTTCCGATCAGTTTGCCTACCGTATCGACCGCAAGAACAGCTCCGGGGATATCCTGAAAAACCTCAATCCATTCTCGACCAGCCTGGATGACCCGGATCTCCTTACCCTGTCCACCTCCATCCGGAATAATCTGTCCTTTAACAGGACCGGAAAGGTTTTTGGCGCGGATTACATCTACCAGCGAAACCAGAACCGGAGCCTGCTTTCAAACGGGTTTGATACGCGGAGAATGAACAGCCACGGGATCAGGACCAGGGTAAGCCTGGGGGATAATCTTTCGCTGATTGACCAGTTAGACCGGGGGGACAGGACCTTTAATTCCCAGTTCCTGTCAAACCGCAATTATGACATCGGATTCCTGTTCAATAAACTGAGTGCACAGCTGCAGCTGAATATGGCCCTGCGCCTGGTGGCGGATTATGGTTTCAAAACGCAGACCAACCGGCTGGATGTACAGCAATCGGAAGAAAATAACCTCGGAACGGAACTTCGCTTTAGCAGGCTAAACAAGGGGATCCTGACCTGCCGGGTGAATTACGTGCACCTGAGCTACAACGACGATCCCAATTCCCCGGTGGGGTACGAAATGCTGCAGGGATTGCTGCCCGGGCATAACGGGACCTGGACCCTGCTCTTCCAAAGAAGCATTACCGGGGGAATTGAACTGAACCTGGAATACTCCGGCAGGGTTTCAGAGAAGCAGGCGGTGGTCCATACAGGGGGACTGCAGGTGCGGGCAAATTTTTAGTTGCAGCCGCAATCGAAAGTCCTCGACCCGTCGGGCTGGTACTGGTAACGGATGCGGACGGTGGCAAAGTCCGACAGGCTTCCGGACTGGAAGGTGATCTCCCTGATCCAGATCTTGGCAAAACGTTTACCCGCGGTCTGTACCGTCCAGACCTGGTTCTCCCGGATGTTCTGGGCCAGGGGCTGGAATTCATGTGTGATTACCTCGGTGTAGTCATTAAAATAGGCTTCGGCTTCTTCGGCGGTGGAAAAGATCCCGTTCTTGTAAAAGGCATCCACATCGTTGGAGCTGGAAAGGTCCACCGTAATGCTCTCGCCCAGTATCACATGGATGGCGGCGAGGTCAGGCAATAAGCTGCTGGTAAGGGAATAAATGGATATCTTGCCCGTTTCGAAGGAAAACCCGTAAAAAACATAATTCTGTCCCGATTGCAGCAACTCGGAGCTCAGCAGGATCTCCCCGCTGTATTTCGGCTCCTCCTCTTTTTTCTTGCAGGACAGGCATGCCAGAACCATGCAGGCAAGCAAAATACAGGTCTTTCTCATTTCCTTCTGGGTTAAAATGCGGCCATCAACAGGTCGATATCCTTGGAGGGGATATCAAAATGCTTGCCAATAAAGTTGTTTGTCAGGATGCCGTTGAAAATATAAACCCCGTTTCTCACTCCGGCATCTTCTTTCAGGAAAGGTTGTATGCCGCCTGCCTCTCCCATACGCATCAGCAGGGGCGCAAATACATTGCTGATGGCGATGGATGCCGTGCGGGCGACCCGCGAAGGAAGATTGGGTACGCAATAGTGGATCACTCCGTGTTTGGTGAAAACCGGATCAAGCTGGGTCCGGCATTCCGACGTTTCGATGCAGCCCCCCTGGTCAATGCTTATATCGATGATGACCGCTCCTTTTTTCATAACCTTCACCATGTCCTCCGTAATAATGTACCGGGGATCCTGTTCGATGAGGTATATGGCGCCGATCAACACATCAGCCGACCGGAGGGTACGTTCCATGACCTGCCGGTGAAATACTGAAGTATAGATGCGCTGGCCTATGTTGTTCTGTAACCTGCGCAACCGGTGCACGGAATTGTCAAATACCTTGACCTCGGCTCCGAGTCCCAGGGCTGCCCTTACCGCTGATTCGGCTGCGGTCCCCGCACCAAGGATAACCACTTCGGCCGGTGTGATACCGGGGATCCCCCCGAGCATGACCCCTTTACCACCCCTGCTGTTGCTCAGGTATTCCGCGGCGATCAGTATGGAGGTGTTCCCGGCGATGGTGCTCATAGAACGGACCACCGGGTAGCAGTTATGCTCATCCTTGATGTTCTCGAAAGCGATGGCGGTGGTCCTTTTCTGGATCAGCTTATGGATGAATTCCCTGGTCTGGTTATTCAGGTGCAGGGAGGAAATAACCGCCTGCCGCTCGCTGAGCAGATCGATTTCCTCTAGCAGCATGGGAGCGATCTTCAGGACGATGTCCGATTTATAGATCTCCTCCCTGTTGTCGACAATATATCCCCCCAGTTCGCTGTAATCCGTATCCGAGTAATTGGCCGGGGTTCCTGCACCGGCTTCGATCCTGACCTCATGCCCCCTGGCTACAAGCTGGTCAACGGCTTCCGGGGTAAGCGCCACACGGCTTTCGATCTTCTGCGACTCCCTGGGAATTCCAATGGTAAGCTGTTTCCTGCTTTTGCTTACCTCCAGCTTCTCTTCCTGGGGCATCAAACTGGCCTTGCCAAAGGTGAACCTTGTTCCGGAGGGATCCTGGGGACTCATTTTTCAATTCCTTTCATTAATTGGGGTCGTCTAAAATAATATAATTCATCCGCATAGTCAATAGCCCGGGACAGAAGTCAGGGCATTAGCTTAAGTTCCCTGGCGCCATTCCTGCCGGAACTCATTGCCAGCCGTACGGTATCCGCCGGCAGTAAGGCTTCAGCCAGCTCGGGCCATTCCAGGAAACAGTAATCCCCGCTGTACATATATTCCTCGTAGCCGATGTCAAATGCCTCCTCCAGGGTCCTGATCCTGTAGAAATCAAAATGGTATACCGATTCGCCCCGGTCGGTACGGTATTCATGGATCAGCCCGAAAGAAGGCGAACTGGTCACTTCACCGACCCCCAGGTTCCGGCACAATGCCTTTATGAAAGTTGTCTTTCCAACCCCCATCTCCCCGTAAAATGCAAATACCCTGTTCCGGGGAAAGGCATCCAGCAGTTCCCGGGCAGCATCATCCAGGGCATCGGGGGACTGAATTTCAAGGCGGAACATTGGTGCCGGTTTATTGTTAAGTGCTGGTTTACTGGGGACTTAAAGTTACCAGCGGGATCAGCATTTCTTCCATTGAAACGCCTCCGTGCTGGAAGGTGTTCCGGTAATAGTTCACCATCTGGTTGTAATTATTCGGATAGACCAGGAAATCGTCCCGGGTGGCAAAAATATAGCTGGAACTGATGTGGGACTTGGGAAGGTGGATCAATTCCGGATTCCGTATCTCAAAAATTTCATCGGGATTGTAATTCAGGTTCTTGCCCTGTTTGTAACGAAGGTTGGTCGAGGTCTTGCGGTCGCCGATCACCTTTACTGGATTCTGCACCCGTATGGTGCCATGGTCGGTCGTAAGGATCACCTTGATCTGCTTGCCGGACAATTCCTTCAGGAAATCGTACAGGTGGGAATGCTCGAACCAGGAGCGGGTCAGGGACCTGTAGGCCGGTTCATCATAGGCGAGCTCCCGGATCATGTCCATTTCTGTCCGCGCATGCGAGAGGATGTCGACAAAATTGAATATGACGGCGCTCAAATCATAATTAATCAGGTTTGCAGCCCCTTCCACCAGTTTTCTTCCCGCACGTGAGTTGTTCACCTTGTCGTAATTGACCTTTAACTGGAGACCGGCTCTCTGAAGCTGGCTTTCCAAAAGCTCCTGCTCCTTGAGGTTCTTTCCCTCTTCTTCCTCCTCATCCACCCAGAGCGAGGGATGGAGTTTCCCGATCTCAAGCGGCATCAGTCCCGCAAACAGCGCATTCCTCGAATACTGGGTGGCCGTCGGCAAAATGCTGCAATAGACCTCATCGGAATCCACGGTAAAATATTCCTCGACCATGGGCTGAATGCTTTTCCACTGGTCCAGGCGAAGGTTGTCGACCACAACCAGGCAAACCTTCTCCCCCTCCTTCAAGAGGGGGATGACCTTCTGCCCGATCACACCGGGAGAAAGCAGGGGTGCATCCTTGTTCTTCCCTGAAAACCAGGTATGATAATTCGTCTTGATAAACCTGGCAAAACCTGCGTTTGCATCCGTTTTCTGCATATTGAGGATCTCTTCAAGGCCGGCGTCGGTGCTCGATTCGAGTTCCAGGTCCCAGTAAGTCAGCTTCCTGAATATTTCCACCCAGTCACTGAAATGATAGGCCGTGTTAATCAGCATCTGGATCTGGGCAAATTCAGACTGGTAAACCGAGGTTGTCCTCCGGGTTATCAGCCTCTTGGTGTCGATGTTCTTCTTGATGGAGAGTAATATCTGGTTGGGTTTGACGGGTTTGATCAGGTAATCGCTGATCTTGGCCCCGATCGCCTGGTCCATGATGTCCTCCTCTTCGCTTTTGGTGATCATGACAACCGGGATCCCCGGATTAACGGTTTTAATCAGGTCCAGTGTTTCAAGCCCGCTCAATCCCGGCATGTTTTCATCCAGGAAAATCAGGTCGAAATTCTCCTCTCTCACCAGTTTTATGGCCTCATCGCCATTTCTGGCCGTCATGACGGCATAACCTTTCTCCTCCAGGAAAAGAATGAGTGGCCTCAGCAGGTCGATCTCGTCATCCGTCCATAGTATTCTAATCTCTTTCATTTCTTTCGTAATGTTTCTGGAAGAAAAGCCAGTATTTATTCGCTGTGCGGTCCTTTTTAAGGATCTCTTCATTCCCCTGCGAAATGATGAAGAGCCTGTAATCTGAATCCCCGAGTACCTGAAAGATCTTTTCATTCCTGAAGACCTGCTCATAATAATCCCAGGCCTGCTGCATGCCCTGGAAGCGGTGGACCAGCACGGTTATCACCTTGTCCTTGAGCTCCTCGTGAACGACGTTGAAGGTCTTGTTGGGATAGAGATCCAGGTTCAAGTTAATAAATTCAAACTTAAGCTGGTTTATATCTACGTTTCCCGTAACAAACAGACCGTATGAAAATGCTCCCGCAGAATCGGCTTTGTAAATTTCTTCCGCTTCGATTTTTTGTGTTTCCGTCTTAACCTCCTTGTCCGTGTCAAGGATAAAGGCAAGGATGGATGCGGACCGCTCCGCGATCTCGGGATCGGGGGAACTTTTCGACAGGCTGTCGAGGGCATGGGTAAATACCAGTATGTCCCGGGTCTTCCCGATGGAAAGTACTTTTAAGAATTCGAACTTGGGTATGACCGGGTCCCCCTTGTACTGCATCGCAGCCTGATCCGCGTTCCGGATCACGCCGTAATAATCGCCGCGCTGGTACATGTTGTAGGTTTGTTCATAGTAATTATTCACCTCATTCTCCTTTGCCTGCAATTCCGCTATGTAATTCGGATTTGTAAGAAGCTGTGCCGGCTGGCTTTCAGGGAATTCCCTGATAATGGACTGTTTGTAGGTGTTCGCCATCGTAACGTCCTTCTCGTCCTCAAAAAGCCGGTAAAGGCTATAATAGGTGCTCAGGGTGAATCCGTTGCCGGGAAACCGGTCAAGCAGTTCCCTGTAAGTTTCTTTGGCCTTCGGATAGTCCTTCAGTTCATTTTTATATATGGTGCCGGCATTGTACAGTCCCTCTACAATCCTGGCATTCGAGATCTCGATCATCGAATCCGTCATGGGAATATCCTTCAGGTAAAATTCACGCGATTTATTGCTGAGTATTTTGGTCTTTTCCTCCAGGGCGCCGCTTGTATCACTGGCCTCGGCCACCTCTTCGGACTCGAACCTGACCTGGCTTTTATTGGCACGCCTCCAGTTGTCCTCCAGTTTCCGGTTTCCCCATTTCATCCGGAATTCGGGCTGTCCGAACCCCTTTGCAGCCTGGTTGTAAAAGTACCACTTCCCGCCCTGGTCCGCCGTGTTACTGGTTCGCTGGCTTTCATTCAGGGTCATCCGGTTGAACTGCTGGTCCTGCATCGCTGTCATCTCAAGCTCCCTGGCACGGGCCTCTTCCTTGGTGATCCGGGCAATAATGCTGTCTATCACAGCATTCCTTGCAGACTCAGGCATCCGGGCAAGTCTTTGCAGGCTGTCCTCGAGCTGGACCACCTGGAGATTTTCGACCAGGCTTGAAAGGCTCCTTGTTTTGGCCATGATCTTATCATAATCCGGGTAATCCTGTGTCAGGGAAACCATGGCGGAATCGTAATACAGGTCCGCCATCTCATAATTCTGCCTTTCGTAGTAAATATCGGCTATGGTCAGGCATGTAGTTGTTTTCTGCCGGGTATTGCTGACGCTGTAGACGGAGGACAGTTTATATTGAGCCAGCGCCTCATCCATATTGCCTTCCCTGAAGTACACGTTCCCCAGGGCATAATAGATCTGGTCCCTGAAGTCCCTGTTTTTATCGTCTTTCAGCATTTTTCTCAGCTCTTCCCTGATGTCCCTGGCATTGTCCGAACCTGCCACGAATACGCTGGCACGGTTGATCCTTGCATTGAAGCTCATTTCGTAGGGGGGATTCATCTTGATCACCAGCCGGTAATATTCCGAGGCCTTCTGCGGATCCCCTGCTTCCTGATGAAGCTGTGCCAGGATAAAGGACCAGCGTATTTTGTCCTCCTTCTTTTTTACCTTTTCAAGCGCCAGGGTCATGGGTTCGATGGCCCTGGCATAGTCCTCCTGCTTTATGTACAGATCCGCCTGGGTGGAATATAGCTCTGCCAGCAGGTCGGCAGGAAATCCCTGGGTGCCTGTCAGCACTTCAAGGATGTCTTCAGATTCATCATATTCCTTTAGCTCATTAAGCGTGCGGGCGATCCATATCTGCGTTTCATAAATAATGTCATCGTAAGCGTACTCGGTCATGATGAATTTAAACGTTTCAAGGGCCAGGTGGAAATCGTGCCGGAAAAGGTAAGCCTTGCCCATGAGGAGATAATTCTGGGGGACAAATTTGTTGTATTCACTCCGGGCATAGAATGCCTTTTGTTTATCCGTCTGGGGACCCTGTTTGAATTCAGGCTTTACCGTGATGGAATGCAGGGTGATTACCTTTGTAGCCTTCTGGATGGCCCTTTCCATGTCCCCTGCGATCGAGCCTGCCGTGCTTTCATCCCCCCACAGGAAAACCGGCAGGATCCTGGTGAAATCATCTTCATGAGAGTCGTCCATCCCCTTGATCCCCTTTTTAAAGCTTTCATTGCCGTTGAAAAAGATGTTGTACCGGGAGGTGATATTATGGTATGTCCGGGTGACCATGGTGTTTTTTTCCGTACTGCAGGCAACGAGTATTCCGAGAAGAAAGGCCGGAAGGAAGTAATATATAAGGATCCGCTGTCTCAAGACAACACAAATGTATTAAACTCAAACGAAAAAATCCCTGCACAATTGTGCAGGGACAGGATTAAGCATGCAGGGTTCAATGTCAGGCCTGCCGCTTTATTCAAGGGCCACCAGTCGCTTCATTTCGGGGACTTCCTTGAGCAGGGCCTGCTCCACTCCGGCCTTGAGGGTCTGGTAGCTGAACGGGCAGCCTTCGCATGCCCCGTGCAGTTTCACCTTGACCACCAGGTCATCGGTTATTTCCTCAAGCGTGATGCCACCTCCGTCCGCTTCCAGGTAGGGACGTATTTTATCCAGTGCAGCATTGATCCGGATGTTCAGATCGTTTCTTTTTTCTTCCGTCATGGTAAGTAATATTTTACATTTTTTTTATTTCAACGATACGGGTCGGGGGCAATTCTGCGTTCCTGCGTTTTGTTTCCCGGATCATGTTCCCGGCCAGCTCTTCGAATGCCTTTGCCACGGCCGATCCTTCATTGAGGACCTCGGGTTTGCCCTCGTCGCCTCCTTCGCATATGCTCTCAACGATGGGGATCTGTCCCAGTACCGGCACCTTCAGTTTCTCCGCGAGTTTTATCCCTCCGCCATTTCCAAAGATGTAATACCTGTTTTCAGGCAGCTCGGCAGGGGTGAACCAGGCCATGTTTTCCACCAGTCCCAGTACAGGCACATTGATCTTGTCCCCCCGGAACATATTGATGCCTTTCAGGGCATCCGCCAGGGCCACCTGCTGAGGGGTCGTAACAATGACCACCCCGGTAACCGGCACTTCCTGTACCATGGTCAGATGGATGTCGCTGGTACCCGGAGGCAGGTCGATGAACAGGAAATCCAGTTCTCCCCAGCTGGTCTGGCTCATGAACTGCCTCAGGGCATTGGTCGCCATGGGACCCCTCCAGACCAAGGCATCCTCCGGGTCCACAAAAAAACCGATGGAAAGAAGCTTTACCCCGTAACTTTCGAGCGGGATGATCATTTCCTTGCCATCCACCAGTTCAACCGAGGGACGGCGGTTTTCGGCCTTCAGCATTTTCGGGATGGAAGGCCCGTATATGTCCGCATCGATGAGCCCGACCCGGTATCCCGCCCTCGCGGTTGCAACGGCCAGGTTCACTGCAACGGTGGATTTGCCAACGCCTCCCTTGCCCGATGCCACGGCGATGATGTTCTCAACGTCCGGGAGGATCTGTCGGGATTCGATCACCTGCCTGGCCTTGATTTCTATATTTCCTTCCACCTCAACCTTCGGGTCAAGGTATTTTTTCAGGGCCTTGACACAGGCCTTGCGGACCGATGAGATCACCGGGTCGTTTGAGCGATCGAAAACAATAGTAAACCCGAGTTTTTGGTCCTCCGACCATATGTCGCTTATCAGTCCCAGTTCAACAATATTCCGGTCTTTCCCTGGATATTGGACCTTCTGCAATGCCGCCAGCACCTGTTCCTCCGAGAATGGCATGATCGTGAATAATATAATGGAATAAAAATGAGCTATAAAGATACGGATTTTTAATTAGATTAATTCCGTATTGGGATCCCAGAAAAGGGTCCGGAAATGGACCACGCAATCCTCTTCCACTTCGATGCCTTCGCTCTCGAGCAGTTCCTGCATAACTCGCGAACCTCTGAAATGGTGTTTCCCGGTCAGCATCCCGATCCGGTTGATCACCCGGTGGGCGGGCACGTATTCCTGCTGGGTATGCGAACCGTTCATGGCCCATCCCACCATCCGGGCGGACTGGGGAGAACCGATGTACCGGGCAATGGCACCGTAGGTGGTCACCCGTCCCGGGGGTACCATCCTTACAACCTCGTAGACCCGGAGGAAAAAATCCTTATTCTCCGTTCCCTTCCCCTTTTTTCCCGTTCGCTTCCCTTTGTTTGATGTATACATCATGACAATTGCTTTTGCATTACAACCGGCTCAGGGCCCCGGTATGACTGAATCAAAAACTGTTCTTCATTTTTCTGCTTCCGGTTCAGGTTCCCCGATTGTTATATCCGCCGGCAGTTCAAATTCCAGGTAATGGATGGGAAGTCCCTTTTCGATGAACTGCTTTTCATAGTAGGTCTGTATCCCGAAACCCGCGGCTGGTTTTTCACTTCCGTAAAGATCCGCGGTTGCGGCACGCAGCGGCAATGAATTCATTTCAACCAGTTCGAGGGTATAATGGTACAGCACCGGGTTATCCGTTTTCAGGTGGAGGAGTCCCCTGTCTTTCAGGAACTCCCTGTAAGAGTTCAGGAAATGGGGCGCGGTCAGCCGTTTTTTATTTCTTCGTTTCTTCAGCTGCGGGTCCGGGAAGGTCAGCCAGATCTCGTCTATCTCATCCTTGCCAAAGAAGGAATTGATGAATTCAATGCGGGTCCGGATGAAGGTAACATTCGGGATCCTTTCCTCCTGTGCCTGCCGGGCGCCGGTCCAGATCCTTGCCCCCTTGATGTCGATGCCGATAAAATTCCTCGCGGGAAACATGCGTGCCAGTCCCACGCTGTACTCCCCCTTGCCGCAGCCAAGTTCGAGCGTAATGGGATGGCCGTTCCTGAAATGATCCCTGCCCCATTTTCCCTTAAGCCTGAAGTCCTTCCCGAAAACCTCCTGGAACGGGGGCTGGAAGACGTTTGGGAACATCTCCATCTCTTTAAACTTGCTGATTTTGCCCTTGCCCACTAATCCGCTTTTTCCACCCGCAGTCCCACATCAAAAATAAACGGAAGTTTATCCGTCCGCATGGCCTGCTGGTAATCGAAGCTGTAGGTCCCCCGCTGTGCAAACCGGACATTCTCCTTGTACAGCTGCTGAAGATCCCAGATGTCGCCCAGGCCGCTACCTTTCCACTTGCCCTTTTCGTCGGCGAGGATGATCTGTACCGTGTCCCTGATGGAATGCCCCGACGGAGCGGTTGTGGTGATGAACAGGTAGAGGTTGCTCATGGGATACAGGCTGGCATTTCGGACGTTGACGTACAGGTTATGGGGACTGATGGTATCCTCCACCGGTACTTCAAAGTGTACGATATGGTCGCTGTACCAGATCCCGTCAGGGATCCTGATGTTCTTTTCGTAAACCCTTGACGGATCACAGGATGTCAGGACGGTGATGCCGACCAGGAGCAGGATGAACAGGGCTGAGCCCGGGAGGGTGTGAATGCGGGTCCACGGGAAGGAATTTATGGGGGCCCCCGGGAGGGGATGTACGGGAGACTCCGGGAGGGGATGTACGGGAGACTCCGGATGATTCATTAACGGATGTCTCATGGTCTTTCGGGATTCCTTTTTTGCTTTTTCCTTTTCTTTTTGCCTTTCGGCTGTCTTGAATCAAACCTGTGGAGGTCGTCCTTAACAATGTCGTTCTGGAAATCGAGTTTATGGGTTCTGCCGAAGTCTCCATCCTGTAAAGCCTTTACCTTCTTCCCTTCCCCGTTGAGACGGATGATCTCCCTGACCCGTTCGACCGGGACCGGGATCATGTTGGAGGCATTGTCCTTTTGAAATCCATACCAGTAAAGTCCCCTGTAAATATCGGTCTTCTGGTGGTAGGCAGGCCCGTCCTCCGTTTCCAGGACGGTGCTCCGGTCCGGGAAATCCTTCTGGGCATCCAGGTAGGAGTTCAGCTCATAATTCAGGCAGCATTTGAGTTTCCCGCACTGGCCGGCAAGTTTCTGTGGATTCAGCGATACTTCCTGGTAACGGGCGGCATTGGTGGTCACCGAAACAAAATTGGTCATCCAGCTTGCACAGCACAATTCCCTGCCGCAGGAACCGATTCCACCGATCCTTCCGGCTTCCTGCCTGGCCCCGATCTGCCTCATTTCGATGCGTACCTTGAAAGCATCGGCCAGGACCTTGATCAGTTCCCTGAAATCGACCCGTTCATCGGCTATGTAATAAAAAATGGCCTTGGTCCGGTCACCCTGGTATTCGACGTCCCCTATTTTCATGTCCAGTTTCAGGTCCTCGGCGATCTTCCTGGAACGCATCATGGTATCGTGTTCAAGGTCGATCGACTCCTGCCATTTTTCTATGTCAGCCGGTTTGGCTTTCCTGTAGGCCTTTTTGAGATCCTCCGAATCCGGATCGATCCCGTATTTGTAAAGTTGCCGGAGAACCAGTTCCCCGGTCAGTGAAACCACGCCGATATCATGTCCCGGGGATGCTTCCACGGCGACGATATCCCCGGCATTAAACCGGATTTCATGCACATTCCTGTAAAATCCCTTGCGGGTATTCTTGAAACGGACTTCGATGATGCCGGAAAACTGCTGTTCCCTGGGTATGTCTTCCAGCCAGTCGTGGATGGCGAGCTTGCTGCATCCGCAATTGACCCGGTAGGGCATATCAGGCAGGTCCCCCCTGTTGTCACATATGTGTCCGCTGTCCCTCATGAAGGCAAAAATAAGAATTTTCCGCCGACCCTGATCTTACCGGATCAGCTTTACCAGGGAAAGGGCAAAATCGAGCAGGACGATCCGGGCATACGCATTGGCTTCAATGTGCGTGCAGGCATCTTCAAGCTCTTTGACTATGGCCGGGGCATTGCCATCGTGAATGAAGGCTGAGAACCTGCCTGAGAAATCGGATTCAGGGGGACTCATACGTACCAGTCCCCGCTGCTGCATATTCAGCAGGTAATTCTCCCTGACCATCCGGAGGGCATAGATCAGGAAAGCTTTCTGCCTTTCCCTTCCCAGGGTTGAAATTTCTTCCACCCAGTCAAATATTTCCTGGAATTTCCTGCTGTAAGAAAGGCGCATGATGCGAATGAAAAGTTCCAGCTGGTATTCCGATTCCTCGCTCCCGGTCAGGATTTCAACGGCCGTGTTGTAGTCCCCCCCAGCCAGGAGCACCGCATTTTTTAACCCGGCCTCATCGCCGGTGAAGGTCTTCTGCAGGGCCGCCAGCAGGTCTGCGTCTGCCAGGCGCGGTACCCGGATCAGCTGTGCCCTTGACAGGACCGTGGGTAAAAGCTGTTCGGGATGCTCCGAGATAAGCAGGAAGACCGTAAGGGGAGGCGGTTCCTCGATCATCTTGAGCAGCTTATTTGAGGCCTGTGCATTCATTTTCTCCGGCATCCAGACGACCATGACCTTATGGCTTGATTCAAAAGCTTTCAGGTTGAGCTTCCGCTGGATTGCTTCGCTCTCAAACTTATTAATGATGCCCTGTTTGTTCTCCGGTCCCATGCAAGCATACCACTGCTGAAGCGTCATTAAGGGGTTTTCGAGCAGGGCTTTCCGCCATTCCCCGATGAATTCATCGCTGATCGGGTCTTTGATCACCGTTCTGGTGGTGAAAACCGGAAAGGCAAAATGAAGATCCGGGTGCACCAGTTTATCGTATTTTATGCAGGAGGGACATTTGCCGCAGGAATCCCCTGCCTGGCGTTCCGTGCAGGAAAGGTAGGTGGCATAGGCCAGGGCAAGGGGCAGGGTCCCCGCACCCGGAGTCCCGTGGAACAATTGTGCATGGGGAATCCGTCCTTCTTTGACGGACTGGACCAGCCGCTGCTTTAAATCATTATGTCCGGCAACCGATGAGAAGCGCAAAATTCTAGATTAGGTAAGCAGATTAAGGGTAAAATTAAAATACTTTTTTAACTTTGGCGAACCAAAAAACCCAAACCTGTTGTAAACTATGCAAACAATTGATAATTATAATTTTAAGGGAAAGAAAGCCATCGTCAGGGTGGACTTCAACGTCCCCCTGAACGAGTCCCTCGAGGTAACCGACGATTCCCGGATCAAGGCAGCCCTTCCTACCATTAATAAGATCACCGGCAGCGGGGGATCCGCCATTCTCATGTCCCACCTCGGCCGGCCGAAGGAAGGCCCCGAGGAGAAGTTTTCGCTGAAACATGTGGTCCCCGTACTTTCCGGTCTGCTTGGCAGGACGGTTAAATTTGCACCGGACTGCATCGGTGCGGCAACCCTGGAGATGAAAAAATCCCTTCAGCCCGGAGAAGTGCTGCTCCTGGAAAACCTGCGCTTCTACAAGGAAGAAGAAAAAGGCGACAAAGAATTTGCAGGCAGGCTGGCCGAAGGGGCGGACGTTTACGTGAACGATGCCTTCGGCACAGCTCACAGGGCCCATGCATCCACCACCATCGTGGCGGAATTTTTCCCCGGCAAAAGCATGTTCGGATACCTGATCGTAAGCGAGCTCGCATGCATGGACAGGATCCTGCATGAATCCGAGAAACCTTTTACCGCCGTCATGGGCGGGGCAAAGGTTTCGGACAAGATCCTGATTATCAAGAACCTGATGGACCTGTGCGACAACCTGATCATTGGGGGTGGCATGACCTATACCTTCATCAGGGCAATGGGCGGGAAAACCGGGGCTTCGCTCTGCGAGGAGGACAAGCTTGAACTTGCCCGGGAGCTTATGGAAAAAGCAAAATCCGGGGGTGTAAACCTGCTGCTCCCCGTCGACAACGTGGTGGCCGACAAGTTTGATAACGCTGCCAGCACCCATATCACGGCCGTGGACGAGGTACCGGAGGGCTGGATGGGACTGGACATCGGTCCCGATACAATCAAACTGTTCTCTGAAACCATTGCCGGATCAAAAACCATTCTCTGGAACGGTCCCATGGGCGTGTTCGAAATGGAGAACTTCCAGGAGGGGACCCGCAGGATTGCCGAGGCCATTGCAACGGCAACTTCAAAAGGGGCATTCAGCCTGGTAGGCGGGGGGGATTCCGTTGCCGCCGTCAACAAGTACAAGCTCCATGACCGGGTGAGCTATGTTTCGACCGGTGGGGGTGCCATGCTCGAGTACATCGAAGGCAAGGAACTGCCCGGCATCAAGGCCATCCGGGGATAAGATCCACCATACATACTGAAGGCATTATCATTTCGTCGCTGATTTTCATGCAGATAACACGAAAAATAGGCTCCTAAATTGATAATGCCTTCAGTTTATTCCATCCACCCTCCCAAATTAACCTGATCAGCCTCGTGGTTCCTTACATTCTCGCGGGAGTTTTATAATTTTAACCCATGAAGATGCCTTCGAAAGACCGGATCTTTAAGGTTTCCGGGGAGGACGAATTCCGCTGCCTCGCCATGGATGTATTCCGTTACCAGGCCGGGGAAAATCCCCTTTATAACCGCTACATAAGGATGCTTGGGAAAGCGCCTGAGAGCGTCAGGGAACCGGAGGAAATACCTTTCTTCCCCGTAGAATTTTTCAGGGAGCACAGGGTGATCACGGGGAAAGGGGAGCCTCAGCTCGTTTTCGAAAGCAGCGGCACGACCTCCAGCCGGGCCAGCAGGCATTTTGTTCTCGAGGAGGAAATTTACCGCGAAAGTTACTTACGGGGTTTCAGGCTTTTTTTCGGTTCCCCCTCAGATTATTGCATCCTTGCCCTGATGCCTTCCTATCCCGATAGAATGCATTCCTCACTTGTTTACATGGCAGGGGGACTGATACGGCTCAGCGGGCAAACCGGGGGCGGTTTTTACCTTGACAGGCCAGGGGAACTGCTGGAATGTATCCGGGAACTCGAGGATTCAGGCCGGCGCTACCTGCTGCTGGGTTTGAGCTTCGCCCTGGCCGACCTGGCGGAAAGCCATCCCATGAAACTGAAGCATGCAATGGTGATGGAAACCGGGGGAATGAAGGGCCACCGCAAGGAAATGACCAGGGAGGAACTGCACGGTTTGCTGAAACAGGCATTTGGACTGAGCCGCGTTTATTCTGAATACGGGATGACGGAACTGCTCTCCCAGGCCTGGTCCACCGCAGACGGGATATTCCACTGTCCCCCCTGGATGAGGATCATGATACGCGACCCGTATGATCCCCTGTCTCCCATGTCCAGGGAAAGCTCCGGCGGCATTAACATCATCGACCTTGCCAATATCCGCTCCTGTTCCTTCATAGCCACCCAGGATATCGGACGGCTGACCCCGGATGGGGGATTTGAGGTGCTCGGCAGGTTTGACAGCAGCGACATTCGCGGCTGCAACCTGATGGTGGGATAAAAAACAGTCGGCCGTCCAATTCTGGCTGCAGGTTTACAACAAACCTGCCTGCCGTGATTTCGGAAGGTTTTTCACAGCCAGTTCATAGGAATGGTCGATCCATTCCTTCAGTTGCCTTTCAGTAATGCTCCCGTCCATGATTACGGTATTCCAGTGTTTCTTGTTGAAGTGATACGCGGGGATGACAGCCGTATACTGTTCCCTCAAATCAATTGCCAGTGCCGGGTCACACTTCAGGCTGATTCCCCTGCTGTCCTCGGACAGGTCGAGCAGAGCAAACATCTTTCCGGTTACTTTAAACACCAGGGCGGTATCATTGAATGGAAACCCTTCGGTGACTCCGGGTTTGGCGATGCAGTATTCACGAATTTCTTCAAAGTTCATATTTACCATTTCAGATAATCAACCTGGATGTCGATATTAATGAGGTATTCTCCATCGTCTTTTCTGATATTGGTACCTATCTCAATTTGACCATTGACGTTAAACTCCCCAAATACAACATTGCTTAAAAATATTTTATGTGGAGTGTCCCCCTGATCCTCCATAAGCTTGTATTGATCTTTGAATTCAACCATTTCCGGGGAATCATCCAGCACCATGCTGATCCCGTATTCATTCTTCCATTCACTGGCACTCTTTATCTTTGTCTTTTTACCATATGTTCTGATGAACTTCAGGAGAACTTCGGCCTCTAGAGTGTGGGATGCCCCCAGTTGGTCAGTGAACTGTAAACGGAGATTCCCTTTCCTGTCAACCACATCGGGTGTATAAGAATCTGTGCATTTGAATCCGATTCCTTCACTTTCTTTGAGTTTTCTGTTAAAATGAGCCATTGCTGACAGCTCCCGCCTGTATTTGCTGTCAGGAAATCGAGCAATAAACTCTGAAAGATTCTTTTCCCGTAATTCGTACTGGAATCCCCTTCTGATGAGATAGTAGTATGCCACTTCCACCTCTTTGTCCTTACCGTTCCTTATGATCTCTTCAAGGGTTTCCTGGTTATTGATCTTTCCTATCCTTTCTTCAATTGACTCATTTGATTCATTTAAAATGACTTCCTTCCCATTTTCGTAAACTAATTTCCAGATATCCGATTTCTCAATGCTTGAGACTTTATTGTTGGTGCGCCTTATAATTACCTTATTCTCCGTAACGGATGTGATTTTCCCTTCGTAATGGTATCCGGCTAACATATATACCTCATCCTGAGCTGATAATCTCAGCGTTGCCAAAAAGAAAATCCATATACATAACAAACTTTTCATACTAGTAAAGCCATAATTTGCTTAATTTATTCTTCCAGCGATTAGTCGGAAAAATCTATTCTGATAAATACCCTATCAACAAATTTATATAAATCCTAGCCCATATTTAATTGTTACAGTGTTAATCTACTCTTGAATGGCAGAAGCTTATCACAACTTGTGATGATCTGCCAGAGTCTATAAAGCACACCCCGTGAAGCGTTTTACTCCTGGCTTAACCAATTGGTCTTAAGCAATAGAATATTTTAATCAATCTTCAAATATTCATACTAATTTTTGTAGTTTACTTCAAATATTAGTATATTCGTAATACTTTTTAGGATAGTCAATGCATATTTTACGTGATATACAAGATCAGATTCAAAAAAACCTTTTCAAAGGCAAGGTCATTATAATTTATGGAGCAAGAAGGGTTGGGAAAACTACCCTGGCAAAACAAATATTGAAGGAATATCCAGAGGGCAAGTACATAAATTGTGAACTGCTGCAGTATAAAACAGCACTGGAGACCACCAATAGCGAAAAACTTAAAGATATCATATACAACCACAAGTTAGTAGTTCTGGATGAAGCCCAATCAATCCATAATATCGGACTGGTATTAAAAATCATTACAGATACATTTCCTGAAACTCAGATCATTGCTACCGGTTCGTCCAGCTTCGATCTGGCCAGTGAAATCAGTGAACCTCTTACGGGGAGAATGAGAAAATATACGCTTTATCCGTTTTCATATAATGAAATCGTCCGGGAGTATTCATTAGCAGATCTCGAGGCTCGTTTGGATAAATTCTTGAGGTTTGGCTTGTACCCGGAGGTCTATGATAAGAACGAAGACGATTCCATCGAAGAATTAAATGAACTTGCCAGTAATTACCTGTATAAAGATGTATTGCAATATCAAAACATCAGGAAACCCAATCTTATTATTGATTTATTGCGTGCGCTTGCTTTGCAGCTCGGTTCAGAGGTATCCATCCATGAACTGGCAAGTTTGCTGAAACAGAACTCACATACTGTCTTAAGGTATATTGAATTACTTGAAAAGAGCTTTGTCATTTTCAGGCTGCGTGCTTTTACACGAAACTTAAGAAACGAAATTAGTAAAACCCAGAAGATCTACTTTTTTGATTTAGGTATTAGAAATAGCTTAATTCAAAATTTTAATCCAGTTTCCTTAAGAAATGATACGGGTGGTCTGTGGGAAAACTTTTGCATTCTGGAAAGGATGAAATTCCTTGAGAACAACAGGAAATTTGTCAATACTTACTTCTGGCGTACTTACAACCAACAGGAGATCGATTATATTGAGGAGTATGGAGGTATGCTGCATGCCTTTGAATTTAAATATGCAACAACTAAAAAGGTAACTGTTCCGAAAGCATTTAACAGTTTATACCCGAAGCACTCCTTCACTTTGATCACTGCCGATAATTTCTATCAATTATTCAGTTAAATATATCTGGTAATTCACAGAACGACTTAAGTCACAAAAACAATAAAGGAGATAACTGAAATGAAAAAGTGTAAAAACCAATCACCGTTCCCGTTGATCCTTCTTTTATTGATCACAATATCTTTTTCAGCACAGGCTCAAACTCAGGTTATAAAAATATGGCCTGACCTCGCTCCGGGTTCGGAGAACAAAGAGAATAAAGAGCAGTGGAATGAAGGTAAATCCGTCTCGAATGTTTATCAACCCGATCTTACGGTTTTTTTACCCGAGCATCACGCGGAACCGATGCCTGCGATCATTATTTTCCCGGGAGGCGGATACCGAAATGTGGTAATGGAAAAAGAAGGCTATAAAATTGCGCGATGGTTGAATGAGAATGGTATTGCAGCCTTCGTACTTAAATATCGCTTAGAATTCGATGAGGCCTTACACGACGCTCAAAGAGCGGTCCGCGTGGTACGTAATTCGGCCGGAGAATATGGCCTTGACAGAAACAAAATTGGTGTCATCGGATTTTCAGCAGGGGCTCACCTGGCGGGTAATCTGTGTATTAATAACCGGGCCTACGACAGGTATGATGACATTGATACCGTTTCCTCGAGACCGGATTTCTGGATCGGTGTTTACGGGTCATATGGAAATATTGTAGGTTCAGGAAACAGACTATCCGGCAGTAAATTCGAAGCCAGGGAGAATATTCCGCCAACATTTCTGGTCCACGCAGGCAACGATTCAAAAGTATCGGCGCTTGAAAGTGTTGAATTGTATAAATACCTTCGGGGAAAAGGCATTCCTGCCGAACTGCATGTTTATGAGCAGGGAGAGCATGGTTTTGCACTGCAAAAAGACATGGGACCGGCTGTGACCAGCACGGTTGATGCCTGGTCAGGACGCCTTTTGGAATGGCTGAAGGTGAGAGGGATCCTGTAAATAATTTGAAAATCCGTTCCACAGGATCTTCGCATTACCAAACCGTAAATGAATATTCAGTGATCGAAAAAAGAAAACTTGGAAGAAGCAACCTGGAGGTATCTTCACTCGGTCTCGGTTGCATGGGAATGAGTTTCGCGCTGGGTCCGGCTCCGGATAAGAAGGAATCAATCAAGCTGATACGCAAGGCAGTCGAGATGGGGATCACCTTTTTTGATACCGCCGAAGTATACGGCCCTTTCACCAACGAAGAGCTTGTTGGTGAAGCCCTTGTCCCGCTGCGCAGCGAGGTGGTCATCGCCACCAAGTTCGGCTTTGATAATGATTCCATTTCAAGGCTGAACAGCAGACCCGAACACATCAGGCAGGCCGTTGAAGGATCACTTAAAAGGCTAAAAACCGACTATATTGATCTTTTATATCAACATCGTGTGGATCCCGGGGTCCCGATCGAAGAGGTTGCCGGTGCAGTCAAGGATTTAATACATGAAGGTAAAGTGAATCATTTTGGCCTTTCCGAGGCCGGTGTCAGAACGATCCGCCGTGCCCACGCCGTTCAACCCGTTACCGCCCTGCAAAGTGAATATTCCCTGTGGTGGAGGGAACCTGAAGCGGAAATATTACCGGTCCTTGAAGAACTCGGCATTGGCTTTGTCCCCTTCAGTCCCCTCGGGAAAGGTTTTCTCACTGGAAAAATTACCGAGGACACAACTTTTGATCCAGGCGATTTCCGGAACACCGTTCCAAGATTTACGCTGGAAAACCGAAAAGCGAACCGAGTGCTTGTTGATCTGATCGGGCAAATTGCAGAACGGAAAAATGCCACGCCGGCTCAAATTGCCCTTGCATGGCTTCTGGCCCAAAAACACTGGATCGTGCCGATCCCGGGCACTACGAAACTTCACAGGCTCGAGGAGAATATCGGGGCTGTAAATATTGAATTGACCGGGGAAGACCTTCAGGAAATTGAAACGGTCGCTTCCGGAATAACCATACAGGGGCACCGGTATTCGGAACACAATGAAAAAATGATCGACCGGTAAGATCCGGGCATTAAGAGACCGAATTCCTGATCCTTACCGGGCCTTGACCATCAATGAGGGGAGCACCTGCCCCGGTCAAACTTTTGTTCCGGTAACCCTGCCAGAGGACCTTATCGTTTCAGTCCCAGGGACCGAAAGCATCTTCGATGTGTTCGAGCCGGTACCGGTTACCCTCGCCGGTCAGCAGGATCACATCGAACCGAACGCCCGCGTCCAGGTTCCGGTATGCCAGGTATGCTCCGGCAGCCCGGATAAGGAACCGCTGTTTGCTCCTGGGGATGTGTTCTTCCAGTCGCTCCGTCCCGATGAATTTCCGGACTTTGACTTCCACGATCACCAGCTTTCCGCCGGTTTCCGCTATGATATCGATTTCCCGGTGCCCGCTCCTCCAGTTTCGCTCCAGGATCTTCCATCCCTTTTCAAGCAGGAACTGCATGGCCTGTTCTTCCCCCTTTTTTCCAATCTCCAGGTGCCTTGCCATACCTGTCTCTTCCCCTATTCAATGTAGTTCATCCGGCAGCCACCCGGCTCCACTTCAAGGTGGACTTCACGGCCCAGGACCAGGGTAAGGTTTGGTACCTGGTGTCCTGCGGGGAAACCGAAGCAGACGGGAAAACCGTAAGGTTCCACCGTATCCCGGATGATCCCGTAAGCATTCTTGCCGAAGGGGACCTCGTTGTCGTGCATATCGGTCATTCCCCCGATAATAAGGCCATTCAGGTTTTTAAGCATGCCCGACATGCGCAGGTTGAGCATCATCCGGTCAAGGTGGTAGAGGTATTCGTCCACGTCCTCAAGAAAGAGAACGGCTCCCCGGGTGGGGATCTGGAAGGATGTTCCGGTCAGGCTGAAAAGGACCGACAGGTTACCTCCCAGCAGGAGTCCCTGGGCGTTCCCGTTCCGGTTCAGAGGGTGGGGAGGAATCTCATAATCCGTGAATTCCCCTCGCAGCGCCCGGATCAGGCTTGACAGTCCCGCTTCATCCTTCCCCTCCCCGAGTGTATAGGGCATAGGGCTGTGCAGCACAGCCATGCCGATCTTCATCAGGATCAGGCAGTGCAGGGCCGTTACATCGCTGAAGCCGGCGATCCATTTCGGCCTGCTGGCCAGTGCATTCAGGTCCACCCTGTCCAGCAGCCTGCCCGTACCGTAACCGCCCCTTGCACAGATGACGGCTTTTATTTCCGGGTCATCGAGCATCGCCTGAAGATCCGCCAGGCGTTCCCCGTCGCTTCCTGCAAACTGGTGATGCCGGGTTTGAATCCGTCCGGTGCGCACTTCCCATCCCTGTCCTTCGACCGCACGGATGAAATGGTTCAGGTCCTTCTCTTCAACCCATCGCGCAGGAGCCGTAATTCCGATCCTGTCCCCTTTACCCAAATATGGAGGCAGCTGCATCATTGTTTCAAATTACGCATTTTTTTCGCAAAGGACCATTATCTTTGTCCAACATGAAAAATTACAAAAGAAACCTCATCACGGCTGCACTTCCCTATGCCAACGGTCCCGTGCACATCGGGCACCTGGCAGGGGTCTATGTGCCGGCGGATATCTACTCACGCTACCTCCGATTGAAGGGAGAGGACATTGTCTTCATCTGCGGTTCCGATGAACATGGTGTTCCCATCACCATCAAAGCGAGGCAGGAAGGGGTTTCACCACAGGAGATCGTGGACCGGTACCACAGCATGAACAAGGATTCTTTTGAACGCTTCGGGATACAATTCGACATTTACCACCGTACCAGCAGTCCCACCCACCATAAAACGGCTTCCGAATTTTTCAGGACCCTTTATGACCGCGGTGATTTCATCGAAAACGAGACGGAGCAGTATTTCGATCCGGAAGCGGGACAGTTCCTTGCGGATCGTTACATTACCGGTACCTGTCCCAAATGCAGCTACGACAGGGCGTACGGGGACCAGTGCGAACAGTGCGGATCCTCCCTGGCCGCAACGGACCTGATCAATCCCAGGTCAACCATCAGCGGCAGCAAGCCGGTGCTGAAAAAGACCAGGCACTGGTACCTGCCCCTGGACCGATACGAGGGATTTCTGAAAAGATGGATCCTGGAGGAGAACAAACACTGGAAACCCAACGTTTACGGGCAGTGCAAGTCGTGGCTTGACGGGGGACTCGAAGCCAGGGCGGTGACGAGGGACCTGGACTGGGGCATCCCGGTGCCCATCGAAGGCGTTGAAGGCAAGGTCCTTTACGTCTGGTTCGATGCCCCGATCGGTTATATTTCAGCCACCAAGGACCTGACCGACCGGTGGGAGGACTACTGGAAGCGGCAGGATACCCGTATGATCCATTTCATCGGCAAGGACAACATCGTGTTTCACTGCATCATCTTCCCGGTCATGCTCAAAGCCGAAGGAAGCTATGTGCTCCCTGAAAATGTGCCGGCCAACGAGTTCCTTAACCTGGAAGGCGATAAGATATCCACCTCGCGGAACTGGGCGGTCTGGCTGCACGAATACCTGGAGGATTTCCCCGGCAAGCAGGATGTCCTGCGCTATGTGCTCTGCGCCAACGCCCCGGAAGCCAAGGATAATGATTTCACCTGGAAGGATTTCCAGGCCAGGAACAACAACGAGCTGGTCGCCATCCTGGGCAATTTCGTCAACCGCGCCCTGGTCCTGACCCATAAATATTTCAAGGGGAAAGTGCCTGCAGCACCGGTCTGCGACGAGTATGACCGGGAGGTGCTCGGCAGCATCGCCGGGTATCGCGAAAGGGTGGAGGACCACCTGGATCACTTCCGCTTCCGGGAGGCCCTGAAGGAAGCCATGAACCTGGCCCGCCTGGGGAACAAGCATCTGGCCGACACCGAGCCCTGGAACATTTATAAAACGGATCCCGAACGGGTCGGGAGCATCCTGTATGTTTCCCTGCAGATATGCGCGGGACTTTCAGCCCTCATCGAGCCCTTCCTCCCGTTTACCTCGCGGAAACTTGCCGGATTCCTCAACGTCGACAGGATTGCCTGGAAGGACATCGGGAAGGAAGAGGGCTTCCTGGCAGGGGAACATGAAATCGCTACACCGGAACTCCTGTTTGAAAAGATCGAGGATGAAGCAATCCGGATCCAGCTTGATAAACTTGAAAACAGCAAAAAAATAAACCAGATGGAGAAATCCCCAGTACCGGCCGCCAAAGGAGACATCAGCTACGATGAT
Source organism: uncultured Bacteroides sp. (assembly GCA_964431315.1). Classification (GTDB taxonomy): domain Bacteria; phylum Bacteroidota; class Bacteroidia; order Bacteroidales; family SM23-62; genus SM23-62. The sequence goes on from CAYSJH010000006.1 coordinate 35,815, forward strand.
TTCAGCAGGATGGACATCCGGATAGCCCGCATTCTCTCTGCCGAGAGGGTTCCCAAAACCGACAAGCTCATCCAACTGGAACTGGATACCGGTCTCGATAAAAGAACCGTGGTTTCAGGGATAGCCGAACATTTCACCCCTGAGGAGCTTCCCGGCAAACAGGTCACGATCCTGGCCAACCTTCAGCCGCGCACCATACGCGGGATCGAGTCCCACGGTATGGTCCTTCTTGCAGAAGATGCATCCGGAAAACTGATTTTTGTGACTCCGGACCAGGAGACGGGCGAAGGTTCCGTGGTCCTTTGAAAGGGAAGGTTTTTCAGTTGCTCATTCAGCTGCTCGTTCAGCTGCCCGTTTGGTTCCTCACCGGTTTGTTTATTCAGTTGCTCAGGATCCAGGCAGTTTCGAATTCCTGCCTGATCGTGGCAAGATTTCCAACAGCCTCGTCCTGCAGGGAATAGGTGCCCGCCGACACCCTGAAGAATCCCTGGTCGGAACTCAGGATCCTCGCTGTGTATCCCTCTTGTTCCAGCCTGTTGCGAAGCGACCTGGCATTCCCGAAATCCCTGAAACTGCCGACCACGATGTTATATTCGCGCAAAGGCAGCATCGCAGCGGCCGGGAAATGAGTGGTCCTGTCCGGAACCCCGGCGGTCCTGTCCGGAACCCCGGCGGTCCTGTCTTGGGCCCCTGTGGTTCCCGCATGGATATCCATGCCCGCCCGGTTAAAGTAACCGGTACGTATGGGCACAAGCACTATGGCAGTGAGCAGGCATGCAGCCGCAGTGGCGTATATCCACCTGCGGATCCTCCGCTGCCGGGCCATGGGATCGGCTTCGGTATGAAGGACCCTGTAGGCTTCGGTTACCGTAAGTTTTTCGAACTCCCGGTATTGAAGGAAAGGCAATCCATAGGATTCCAGCAGGAAATTGTGCCCGGATTCTTCTGCAAACTGGATCTGTTTTTCGGAGTCAAGGTAAAAGTACCCCAGGCCTTCGATTTCAAATTTCTTTCCCTGCCGGACGCTGTCCCTGATCCCCTCGACGTAAGTCATGGCCATTTTCTGCACATCTTTATAGCCGTAATCCGTGGCTGCAGAAACATGGGCGTACAGCAACCCGTCGTTGTGAACCAGGTTGTGGTTGAAAAGGATGTGTTTGGAAGGGGGACTGGCCGTATTTCGCACAGGATCAAATACCGCGGGCCTGTAATTGGCGACGAACCCTCCCAGTTCAGGCAGGATCACACAATCGTGCAACAGGAGCAGTTCCTTTATGTTTTTACCGAAATCCACGCTCAGCCGTTCAGCTTAACAAATGTAGGCAAAATCAGACGAGGATTCTATGGGGAACTGAAATTTTGGTTACTTTTTTTTAGTCAGAGCTGTTTTATTATCTTCGTACTTCCATAATCCAGGATGCCCATGGAAACCATACGAATGGTTGACCTGAAACTGCAGTACGACCGTTTAAAGACCGAAATGGATGAAGCCATCCGCAGGACCGTTGAATCGACCGCATTCATCAATGGTCCCGAGGTCCACAAATTTGCCGGGGAGCTCGCGGACTTCCTGGACGTGGAGCACGTCATCCCCTGCGGGAATGGTACCGATGCCCTGCAGGTAGCCCTGATGGCACTCAACCTTGAACCGGGCGACGAGGTTATTACCACGCCGTTCTCGTTCATCGCCAGCATCGAGGTGATCAGGCTGCTGCGCCTGGTGCCGGTGCTGGTGGACGTCGATCCGCTCACCTTCAATCTGGATCCCTCGCGCCTGGAAGCCGCCGTCTCGAACCGCACCAGGGCCATCATCCCGGTTCACCTTTTCGGTCAGTGCGCGGATATGGAAAGCATCCTGGAAGTCTCGGGCAGGCACGGGCTCAGCGTAATAGAAGATACCGCACAGGCTGTTGGTACGGATTTTATCTTTCGTGATTCCAGGCGCATGAAGGCGGGAACCATCGGCACCCTGGGCACCGCATCCTTCTTCCCCTCCAAAAATCTTGGCTGCTACGGGGACGGGGGAGCGATCCTGACGCGGGACGGGGACCTGCACGAGCGGATCCGGGCCATCGTGAACCACGGGTCGCGGGTCAAATATTATTACGATGAAGTGGGCGTGAATTCGCGCCTCGATACCCTGCAGGCCGCAATTCTCAGGGTAAAGCTGCGGCATCTCGAAGAATTTAATACGGCGCGACGGGAAGCGGCGGCAGCCTATGATCGTCTCCTGGGAAACATACCCGGCCTGAGGATCCCGCATAGGGCATCCTGGTCAACCCATATCTTCCACCAGTATACCCTTGTACTGGCCGAAGGTGACCGTGACGGGCTTACCGGATACCTTGGGTCAAAGGGAATCCCAGTAATGATCTACTACCCCCTCCCCCTGCATCTGCAGAAGGCTTACAGGGACCTGAACTACAAGGAAGGGGATTTCCCGGTCACGGAATCCCTCTCCGGGACCGTTTTTTCAATTCCCATGCATACGGAGCTGGAAACCGGTCAGATTGAATATATTTGCCATCACATAAGGGAATTCCTCGGAAAATGAACGCTATGGGAGAAAAAGAATACTTTGCACATGAGACTGCGGTGATCGACCAGGGATGCCGGATCGGGAAGGGATGCCGGATCTGGCACTTTACCCACATCATGACAGGCGCCGTGCTGGGGGAAAACTGTAACCTGGGACAGAATGTCCTCGTTTCGTCAGGGGTTGTCCTTGGCCGGAACGTCAAGGTACAGAACAATGTTTCCATCTACACTGGAGTGATCTGCGAGGACGATGTTTTCCTGGGCCCCTCCATGGTCTTCACGAACATTGTCAATCCGCGGTCCGCCGTGATCCGCAAAGACCATTACGTGACGACACTGGTAAAGAAGGGCGCCACCATCGGGGCCAATGCCACGATCATCTGCGGCAACACCCTGGGTGAATTCTGCTTCATCGGAGCCGGTGCGGTGGTCACCCGTGATGTCCCCCCCTATGCCCTGATCGTCGGGAATCCGGGGAAACAGGTCGGCTGGATGAGCGAATACGGCCACCGGCTGAAGTTTGACGGCAACAACCGGGCCGTCTGTCCCGAAAGCGGCCAGGAATACCGGTTGATAAACGAAAGCGTTACCAGGATATGAGCTATAACTTCGCGTTGATCGGTGTCGGCGGTTACATTGCCGTCCGGCACCTGAAGGCCATCAAGGAGACCGGGAACAACCTGGTCGCCGCGCTCGACATTAACGACAGTGTCGGGATCATCGATTCATACTTCCCGGAAGCAGATTTCTTCGTTGAGTTTGAGCGTTTTGACAGGCATATTGACAAGCTCCGCAGGGAGGGCACACAGGTGGATTTCATCAGCATCTGCTCCCCGAATTACCTGCACGACGCCCACATCCGGTTCGCCCTCAGGAGCAGGGCCCATGCCATCTGCGAAAAGCCCCTCGTGCTGAACCCATGGAACTACGACGGGCTTGCGGAGTTTGAGAAGGAAACCGGGAAAAAAGTTTACAATGTCCTTCAGCTCAGGCTGCATTCCACCATAAAGGCATTGAGGGAAAGGATCCGGAAGGAACCGGGGGACGGGATCCACGACATCACCCTGACCTACATCACAAGCCGCGGAAACTGGTACCATTACTCCTGGAAAGGGAACATCCAGAAATCAGGAGGCATCGCCACCAACATCGGCATTCATTTTTTCGATATGCTGATCTGGATATTCGGGCATGTGAAAAATAATGTGACCCACCTGCTTGAATGCGATAAGGCCTCGGGATACCTGGAACTGGAAAAAGCCAGGGTGAAATGGTACCTGAGCGTCGATTTCAACGACCTGCCGGAAGAGGTCAAAAAGAAGGGACAGCGAACTTTCCGCAGCATTACCATTGACCGTGAGGAGATAGAATTCAGCGAGGGATTCACTGACCTGCATACCGATACCTACCGGCATATCCTTGACGGCAACGGTTTCAGGCTTGAAGAGTCCAGGAAATCCATCCAGGTGGTATACGACATCCGTAATTCCAAACCTGCGGGGAGGGACGGGGACTGCCATCCCATGCTAAAAAAAAGATGATTCACAAAGACAGATAATTTACATGATTAAAGAACTTACAGAAGGAAAGAAAAAGCTCGCCGTGATCGGCCTGGGTTACGTGGGCCTGCCCATAGCCCTGGAACTTGCCAGGAAAATGACGGTAATCGGTTACGATATCAAGCCGGACCGAATTGAAACGATGAAAAAAGGGAAGGATCCCAGCAACGAATTGGGGGCGGAAGCCTTCAGGGACTGCAACATCCGCTTCACCGCCAGGGAGGAAGACCTGAAGGAAGCCAGTTTCTACATCATCGCCGTGCCCACGCCGGTCGATGATTACAAGCAACCGGACCTGGGTCCCCTGCTCAGCGCCTGCGACACCGTGGGGGCCTACCTGAATGAAGGGGATTACGTGGTCTTTGAATCGACCGTTTACCCCGGATGTACGGAGGAGGATTGCGTGCCGCTGCTGGAACAGGTATCGGGACTGAAGTACATCAAGCAATTCAAGGTGGGCTTCTCGCCGGAAAGGATCAATCCGGGGGATAAAAAACATTCCCTGAGGACCATCACCAAAGTGACATCCGGCTGTGATGAAGAGTCGGCCGAAGAAATCGCCAGCCTTTACGAACTGATCGTCGATGCAGGGGTGCACAGGGCAAGTTCAATAAAAGTGGCGGAAGCCGCCAAGATCATCGAGAACACCCAGCGCGACATCAACATTGCCTTCATGAATGAGCTTTCGATGATATTCAGTAAGATGGGCATCAATACCTACGATGTGCTGGAGGCGGCAGAGACCAAGTGGAATTTCCTGAAATTCTATCCCGGCCTGGTCGGGGGACACTGCATCGGCGTAGACCCGTATTACCTGACCTATAAGTCCAGGCTTTTCGGATACCATGCCAAAGTCATCAATTCCGGCAGGGACATCAATGACGGCATGGGGACCTGGGTGGCGAACCAGGGAATTAAAAAACTGATATCCATGAAAAAGGACATACAGGAATGCCGCCTCCTGGTCATGGGAGTGACCTTCAAGGAGAACGTCAGCGACATCCGGAATTCCAAGGTCGCGGACGTCATCCGGGAATTCGAATCCTTCGATGTCCGCGTGGACGTGGTCGATCCCCATGCCGACACCGGGGAAGTGAAGCATGAATACGGCATAGAATTATCCGGAAAGATTTCCCCCCCATACGACGTCGTCGTCGTGGCGGTCAACCACGATGACTACGTTGGACTGGATGAGGAATATTTTGCCTCGATCACCACGGAAAACGCCCTCCTGATGGACATCAAGGGACTGTACCGGGGGAAAATCCGGAAGCTTAAATACTGGAGTCTCTAATAAAACTGGATGAAGAAGGAACTGATACTGGTCACGGGAGGCACCGGGTACATCGGCTCACATACCGCCGTAGAGCTCATGGTGGCCGGATACGAGGTGCTCATCATTGACAACCTGGTCAATTCCCGCATCGAGGTCCTCGACGGGATTGAAAAGATCACCGGGAAACGACCCCTTTTCGAGAAACTCGACCTCTGTGACCGGCCGGGCGTTGAGGATTGCTTCAGCCGGTATCCGGGGATCCGGGCCATCATTCATTTCGCCGCCTATAAGGCAGTGTCCGAATCGGTTGAAAAACCGCTGATGTATTACGAGAACAACCTGCTTTCCCTGATCAACCTTCTTAATGTCATGAAAATACAGGGCATTAAGTATTTCGTATTTTCCTCCTCATGCACCGTATACGGGCAGCCCGACAAACTTCCCGTGACGGAAACCTCCCCCATTAAAAAAGCAAACTCCCCTTACGGCAATACAAAGCAGATATCCGAAGAGATCATCGGGGATGCCATTGCCGCCGGGGATGCCATAGAGGCGATCTCACTGAGGTATTTCAATCCCATCGGGGCTCATCCTTCGGCACTCATCGGGGAACTTCCTTCCGGGATCCCCAATAACCTTGTGCCCTTCATTACCCAGACTGCCATCGGGATCCGTGAGGAACTCAGGGTATTCGGTAATGATTACAACACCCCCGACGGATCGGCCATCCGGGATTACATCAACGTGGTGGACCTGTCCCGCGCCCACGTCGTATCGATCGACCGCCTGCTTGGCAGCAGGAACGAAGGGAAAATGGAGATCTTTAATCTGGGGACCGGAAAGGGATTGTCCGTCTTCGAGATCATCCGAGCGTTTGAAAAGGCCACGGGAGTAAAACTAAGGTACAGGGTTGTGGGCCGGAGAGAGGGGGATGTCGAACAGGTCTGGGCCGATACCAGCCTGGCCAACAGGGTGCTGGGATGGAAAGCCGGAACATCCCTGGAAGATACCCTGAGGTCCGCCTGGAAATGGGAACAGCATTTAAGGAAGCTTCTATGAATAAGACGATCATCATAACCGGGGGGGCCGGATTCATCGGTTCGCACGTGGTGCGGTTCTTTGTAAGCAAATACCCCGCCTACCGGATCGTGAACCTGGATGCCCTGACCTATGCAGGCAACCTGGAAAACCTGCAGGATCTCGAGAACAGGCCTAATTATGAATTCATCCGGGGAGACATAACCGATGCACAGTTCATCGACGGAATCTTTGCCGAACACCTGCCGGATGCAGTCATCCACCTTGCGGCAGAATCACACGTTGACCGTTCCATCATGGACCCGCTGGCCTTTATCCGGACCAACATAAACGGTACGGTCAACCTGCTGAATGCCTGCCGCAGCATCTGGAAGGACGGGATGAAGGGAAAATTGTTTTACCACATTTCCACGGACGAGGTCTACGGCACCCTGGGCAGCGAGGGTTATTTCACGGAGGCCACCGCATACGATCCCCGCAGTCCCTATTCCGCCTCCAAGGCAAGTTCTGACCACCTTGTCAGGGCCTATCACCACACCTACGGATTACCGGCCGTGCTCTCGAATTGCTCCAATAATTACGGTCCCAACCAGTTCCCCGAAAAGCTCATCCCCCTTGCCATAAACAACATTAAAAACAGCCTGCCGGTACCCATATACGGGAAAGGGGAGAATGTGAGGGACTGGCTGTTCGTGGGCGATCATGCGGAAGCCATCGATTGCGTGTTTCACCGGGGCAGGAACGGGGAAACCTACAACATCGGCGGGAACAACGAATGGAAAAATTTCGACCTGATCAAACTGCTCTGCGAGATCATGGACGACAGGCTCAGGCGCAATCGCGGTACATCCGCGGGACTGATTCAGTTCGTGAAAGACAGGGCCGGCCACGACCTCCGCTATGCCATAGACGCCGGAAAGATCTCCCGGGAGCTGGGATGGGAACCTAAAGTCACTTTCAGGGAGGGACTGGAAAGAACGGTGGACTGGTACCTGTCGAACCAGGCCTGGCTCGACCACGTGCTTTCAGGTGACTACGCCAGCTACTACGACCGGCAATACAAGCAGCGCTGATCCGCCGAATCCTGCCCTCTTGTGTCGAGGAATCATATCCCGGCCGAAGGCATTGCTGGATGACGAGCCTTATTTTGCGTTACCGCGCAAAATGCAGCAAGGAATCAGCAATGCCTGAGGCCCGAGGTTATTCCACAGTAACGGATTTGGCCAGGTTGCGCGGCTGGTCAACATCACAACCACGCATCACCGCAATATGATAGGAAAGCAGCTGGAGGGGAACCACCGCCAGCAGAGCCGAGATCCTTTCATCCGCATTCGGGATCTCAAGCACATGGTCGGCCATCTCCGTGATGATCTTATCCCCTTCCGAAACGATGGCGATCACGATTCCGTTACGGGCCTTGACTTCCTGTATGTTGCTGACGATTTTATCGTAGGACTTGTCCTTGGCCGCAATGACAACAACCGGCATATTCCGGTCGATCAGGGCAATGGGACCGTGCTTCATTTCCGCCGCCGGATACCCTTCGGCATGGATGTAGGAGATCTCCTTAAGCTTGAGCGCCCCTTCCAGTGCAACCGGGAAAAAATATCCCCGTCCCAGGTAGAGGAAATTATTGGCCTTCATGTATAATTTGGCGATCTCCCGGTATTTGTCATTGAAGGTAAGCAGGTATTCCAGTTTTGCGGGGATCTGGTTCAGTTCGTTGATCAGGTTATAGTATTCTTCCTCCGGAAGGACACCTTTTTTCCGGCCGATCAGGATGGCCATCATGGCCAGGACCGTCACCTGTGCCGTAAAGGCTTTCGTTGATGCCACCCCGATTTCGGGACCGGCATGGGTATAAACCCCGGCATCCGTCTCCCTCGGGATGCTTGATCCCACGACGTTGCATATCCCCAGCACCAGGGCACCTGCCTCCTTGGCAAGATGTATGGCGGCCAGGGTGTCGGCGGTTTCCCCGCTCTGGCTGATAGCAATGACCACATCCTCTTTACTGATGAGCGGATTCCTGTAACGGAATTCACTTGCATATTCCACTTCCACCCGAAGCCTTGCCAGATCCTCAAACAGGTATTCGCCCACCAATCCCGCGTGCCAGGAAGTCCCACATCCGATAATGATGATCCGTTTGGCCTCGATGAGCCGCGGCATCACATGGAAAAGGCCTCCAAGGCGAAGGTCCTTTAAAGTGGGACTGATCCTTCCGCGGAAGGTATCCTGGATGGATCTTGGCTGCTCGAATATTTCCTTGAGCATGAAATGGGCAAATCCGTTCTTCTCAATGGCCCCGATATTCAGGTCCAGTTTGTGTACCTTGGGAACCAGAGTGTCATTCGATACGGTCTTCAGGATCAGTTCATCCTTTTTGATGATCGCCACATCCTCATTGTTAAGATAGATGACGCTCTTGGTATACTCCACGATGGGCGTCGCATCCGAAGCCAGGAAGTATTCGTTTTCCCCGATGCCGATGACCAGGGGACTCCCTTTCCTGGCGGCAATCAGCTTGTCGGGTTCGTCTCGGCAGAGGATTACAAGTCCATACGCCCCGACCACTTTGGTCAGTGCAAGCCGTACGGCTATTTCTGCCGTGACCTTGCCCTTGAGGTAAATGTACTCAATGAGGTTGGCCAGAACCTCCGTGTCGGTCTCGCTGGTAAATTGATAACCCCGGTCCAGCAATTTGCCTTTCAGGATGGAATAATTCTCAATGATGCCGTTGTGGATGATCACGAAGTGGCCGTTCTGCGAGGCATGGGGATGTGCATTGATATCGCTTGGTCCCCCGTGCGTGGCCCATCGTGTATGGCCGATGCCGATCGTACCCGATACATCTTTATCCGAAGTAAAGGCCTCCAGGTCCGATACCTTGCCCTGTTTTTTATACACGCTGATGCCTTCATTCAGGATGGAGATCCCTGCAGAGTCGTAGCCCCTGTATTCCAGCCTTTTCAAGCCGTTAATAAGGATGGGGTAGACATTTTTGTCACCGATGTATCCAATGATTCCACACATTATAATAAGGTATACGTGATTTCCAGTCGAACGCTTTTCCTGTAATCCCTTGGATTCCAGCCATAAATAGCTGCCCGGCGGACTGATTCGGCAATATTGCCCGTGGTCAGCAACATTTCAAGATTATCCAGATCTCCGGCCAGCAGGCTTTGAAGATGGACCTTAATCGTGAACGAATAGGTCTGCGTAGTTTCGTTATAAACCCCGTCGAAACTTGTGGCATCCAGAAGATTATCATAGATCCTTGATATGGTTCCGTTCTTATTCACCAGGTAAAGGCCGAGCGATTCCGGGAAATTTTTCTTATGCTGCAGGGTATAGACTGTATCGGCCATGGTAAAGATAAGCCTGGCCTCATTGATGGCTACGGGCATCGAATCCATCCAGTGTTCCAGCTGTGGGAACCGGATTCGTGAATTGACCCCCGCCATGGATTGTACAAACAGAATGGAATCGTTATCCGAACCATTCTGCAGGTATTCCTCCAGGGGATAACCGGCCGGATCGTGACGGAAAATGTTGACCCGCCCGTTGTAACCGTTGGCCAGCGAATAATACTGACTGAGCGATACGGCTGTATCATTGGAGTAGTAAAAATACAGGCCGTTGCCCGGATCATCAAAATTAATATGCACAATATCGCCTTCATCGACCGCATTACTGGTTGTCAAATAAAGGCCGTACATCATCTCCTGGAGGTGGTTCGAATTCCAAAGGATCGAATCCTCTGCCGTGAGGAATTTGTCGATAAACACCTGGTTCGTGATGAAAATCTTTACCATGGTATCATTGAGCGGTAAAAGGACCGAACCGAGTTCGGGTTCCCTGTATTTACCGGTCATGTCCATATTTGTATAATAGGTGGAATCGTATCGGAGCAGTTCATTAAACTCATACAGGTTCAGTTGCAATGGGATCCTGCCGTCTCCTGAGCGTTCCGACCATGAAACGAACAGGATCACTGAATCAGCGATTGCATGGGGACCAAACCCCTTGCTGGTGGCCGAACTGGAGATCGTGGTCAGGATCTCGGCCTTACTGTGCCCGAAGAACGGGTCAATTATGCTTCCCAGCAGTTGAGATACCTTGGAGCTTGCACGGATCGAATCGGCATACCTGGTGTACCCGTAAACCGCCTCTACAGAATCAAACGAAACGGTGAAATTATCCCCGCTCGGAAGTAGTTCACGGCCGATAAAATCCGGTTTATTGTCGCAGGAAACTAACAGGGTTAACAACAGGATCGATGCAAAAATATAACGGGTGGGTCGAATCTCAGTCCTCATTCATCTTGTTCCTTAATATTTCATCATAGAAATCCGAATAGGCTTCTATGTACTCATCCTCTGCCTTGTACTCAAGAACGGGCTTCTTAATGGTTTTGATATATTTCTGAACAGATTTATTGATCTCTTTACTTCCGATTATGGCAGCATCCGACATTTCAAGTGCCAGTCTGGTCAGATTTTCAAAATTTGGCTGGGACAATATTTCCACATCCTCATCCTCGATTCCGTCCATCAACAGTTTCTTTCTGAATTCTTTTCGCAGTGGCTTGTTGAAATCATCGTTGTAAACCGAGTAAATGATCCTGGACTTATTGTAAAGCGGATCATCTATGAAAGTACGTTTCAGATAAAGCGGGATGAGCGCCGTTATCCATCCGTGACAATGTACGATATCGGGCGACCAGCGGAGCTTTCTGACGGTTTCAAGCACCCCCCTGGCAAAGAAGATGACCCGTTCATCGTTGTCTTCAAAAAACTCGCCCTTATCGTTCTTCAACACAAACTTACGGTGAAAGTAATCCTCGTTGTCAATGAAATACACCTGCATCCTGGCGGATTGAATGGAAGCGACCTTAATGATCAGGGGATGGTCGGTGTCATCAATGATCAGGTTCATCCCGGAAAGCCGTATCACCTCATGAAGCTGGTTCCTGCGTTCATTGATTGAACCGTACTTTGGCATGAAGGTTCGGATCTCACGGCCCCTCTCCTGGATCCCCTGTGGAAGGTAACGCCCGATCTTTGACATTTCGGTTTCGGGAAGGTAAGGAGTGATTTCCTGCGAGATGAACAAAATTTTGGCCTGCTTCATAACTCGTTCGAAAAATGCCATGCAAAATTACGAAAATTTCTTTATTTCTGGTACTTACAAACACCTTATTCACAGTGGAGGCTCTCTGGACCAATCTCCCTATATTTGTATGAAACAATCCGCCCTTGGAACTTACAAGAACCATTCCTGAGATCCGTCCGGTGATTGAGCGCTGGAAAAGGGGGACCGGATCAATGGGATTTGTCCCCACCATGGGGTCCCTGCATAAAGGCCATATCTCTCTGATTAAGAGATCAATCGAAGAAAACAGTCATACCGTTGTCAGCATATTTGTAAATCCCACACAGTTCAATGACAAGAAGGATTTTAAGTCCTACCCCAGGAATCTGGCGGAGGATCTCGAATTCCTTGAGCCCTGGCCGGTCGATCTGATTTTTGCTCCCGGTGAACAGGAAATCTATCCGGAACCGGATAAGCGGGTTTTTGATTTCGGGGAACTGGACCGCATCATGGAAGGAAAATACCGCTCCGGGCACTTCAACGGCGTGGCACAGGTGGTCAGCAGGCTTTTCAGCATCATCGAACCCGACGTTGCCTATTTCGGGGAAAAGGACTTTCAGCAGCTGGCAATAATCCGAAGGATGGTATCCCGGCTGAAACTGGAAGTCCGTATAACGGGATGTCCCATCATCAGGGAACCCGACGGACTGGCGACGAGCTCCAGGAACAGGCTCCTCTCGTCCGGGCAGCGGAGTTCGGCGGTCCGGATCCATCAGGCGCTTACCAGGGCGAAGGAAAAAGCCGGAATCGTTCCCTTAAAAGCCCTGATTAAGGAAACCATTGAATTTATTGAGGTGGATCCGAACCTCAGGGTCGAATACTTTGAGATCGTCGATGATAAAAACCTTGAGCCGGTCCGCGGCTGGAGTGATCCGGGCGGAAAAAGGGGCTGCCTGGCTGTATATGACGGCAAGGTCCGCCTGATAGATAATATGGATTTTTCTTTATAACTTTGCATGGCTATGAACATCGAGGTTTTAAAATCCAAGATCCATATGGTTACCGTAACGGAGGCAAACCTCCATTACATCGGCAGCATCACCATTGATGAAGACCTTATGGACGCAGCCAACATCATTGCCGGGGAGAAGGTCCAGATTGTAAACATCAACAATGGTGAACGGCTCGAAACCTATGTGATCACGGGGGAACGAGGTTCAGGGTCCATAATCATGAACGGTCCGGCGGCAAGAAAGGTTGCGGTCGGGGATGTCATCATCATCATTGCTTACGCATCCATGGATTTTAAAGAGGCCAGGTCCTTTAAACCAACCATTATTTTCCCGGACACCGCCACCAATAAACCCGTCAATTAAGCCTTCCTTTGAGAAAAAAAATTTTCAAAGCCCTGCGTTTTTTCCTTTTCCTGTCCATTGCCGGAATTCTGCTGTACTTTGCCTTCAGGGGAGTTGATTTCGAGGAACTCTGGAACAGCTTTGTGAATGCGAAGTACTGGTATATCCTGGTTTACCTGATCTTTGGACTCCTTTCACTCCTGAGCCGGGCATACCGCTGGAACCTCCTGGTCGAAACCCTCGGTTATAAAGCCTCCTTCATGAACAGTTTTTATTCGCTAAATACAGGCTACATGGCCAATTACGCATTCCCCAGGCTGGGTGAGATCACGCGCTGCGCCTCTCTTTCGAAGGCCGAAAAAATCCCGGTGGACAAGCTTTTCGGGACGGTAATCGTCGAACGTGTAATCGACCTGTTGATGGTAACCATCCTGACCTTCCTGCTGATTGTATTCCGGTTTGATTTTTTCGGTACCTGGCTTCATGAAAACATTTTCGTCCCCCTCCTGAGCAAGCTGAACCAGTCCATCGGGGGAATCTGGATATTGCTGGCCACACTTCTCGGGATCCCGCTTGCCTTCGTGGTTTTTTATTACCTGTTCCGTAAAAGGCTCAACGGGGTGAATTTCATACAGAAGATCAAGTCTTTTGTAAAGGGAATTATCGACGGACTCAAAACCTTCTACAAACTTAAGCGGCGCTGGTTGTTCCTGTTGCATACCGTACTCATATGGCTGTTCTACTGGGCTATGACCTACGCTGCCGTATTTGCCCTGCCGGAGACTTCTGTCCTGAAACCCATCGACGGACTTTTCCTTCTGATCGTGGGATCCTTCGGGTTCATCATACCGGTACAGGGCGGCATCGGCGCTTATCACCTGATCACGACCCTTGGACTCACCCTTTATCACATTCCCAGGGAAGCGGGACTCACCTATGCCACCATCACCCACGGGGCACAGATGATCATGCTCATTGTCCTCGGGGCCCTTTCCTTTATGATCCTTTTTTCTTTCCAGCGCAGATCCAGGCGGGAAGAGGCATTATTAAACTCCCGGACATAGAATGAAACCGCCTGATTCAAAAAACTTTACCATCTCCCGCCTTCCTGGCAGGTAAATGATTGCGGTCAGCATATGGAAGCCTTAAAAAATATACGGTCCAAAATACTTGAAAGGGACGGCCTCGGAAAAATCCTGGCGCAGGTGAGAAAAGCAGGGAAAAAAGTGATCTTCACCAACGGGTGTTTTGATATCCTGCACAGGGGACACATCGAATACCTCTCCAACGCATCCGGCCTGGGCGATGTGTTCGTGATCGGCCTGAATTCGGATGCCTCGGTCAGAAGGCTGAAGGGGCAGAACAGGCCCGCGGTCGATGAAGATTCCCGGGCCCTGACCCTGGCAGCTTTCGAATTTGTGAACTTTGTCGTGCTTTTCAGCGAGGACACCCCCTGTGAATTAATGCAGGCCCTGCAGCCGGATGTCTGGGTAAAGGGAGGGGATTACAGCCATGTTGAAGAACTACCCGAATACAAGGTGATGATGGAAATTGGTGGGGAAGTTATTATCTTGCCTTTTGTGGAAGGCTATTCCACCACCGACATCTACAATAAAATCCTTGGATCTGCAAAAAGCTAAGCCAAAGACGGAATTTGTCTGCCAGCAATGCGGGGCCAGATCAAGCAAATGGATCGGCCGCTGTCCCTCCTGCGGGGAATGGAATACCTATACGGAAGAGATCATTCCTGTAACCGGTACACGATCTCCGCAGTCGCGCCCCGGGGGAACTTCCCTTCAGCCGCTTTCCGAAGTGAAATCGACACGCCGGGAAAGGCTCAGGACCGGTTTGTCCGAATTTGACAGGTTGCTGGGCGGGGGACTGGTAGCCGGATCCATGGTCCTCATCGGCGGGGAACCCGGCATTGGTAAATCCACCCTGGCCCTGCAGATCGCCCTGCTGCTCAGGGATCAGAAGATCCTGTACCTGTCGGGTGAAGAGAGCGCCGAACAGATACGGATCCGGGCCGAGCGCATCGGCAGTGTGCATGAAAATTGCCTGGTCCTGAACGAAACCTGGCTTGAAAACATCCTCGCCCACCTGGAGCATGCAAGTCCCGACCTTCTGATCATCGATTCGATCCAGACCCTATATACCGGGCAACTGGAATCCTCACCCGGAACCGTTTCCCAGATCCGGGAATGCGCCGCCCGCATCCTGCAGCATACGCGGGACCGCGGCATACCGGTAATCCTGATCGGGCATATCAACAAGGAAGGTCAGCTTGCCGGTCCCAAGGTACTGGAACACATCGTCGATGTCGTACTGCAGTTCGAAGGCGACAGGAACTATGCCTACCGGATCCTTCGGTCCTCGAAAAACCGGTTCGGGGCTACTTCTGAACTCGGTATTTTTGAAATGACCGAAAAAGGGCTGATAGAGATCAGCAATCCATCTGAAATCCTGCTCTCCCACGGAGATGAGAATATGAGCGGGATATCGATTGCCGCAACAATAAACGGGAACAGGCCTTTCCTGATCGAGGTGCAGTCCCTTGTCAGCTCGGCCGTCTACGGAACCCCCCAGCGTTCGTGCACCGGTTTCGACATCCGGCGCCTGAATATGCTCCTGGCTGTCCTGGAGAAAAGAGCGGGATTCAACCTCGGCACAAAAGACGTCTTTCTGAATATTGCCGGGGGGATTAAGGTTGAGGATCCGGCTGCCGACCTGGCAGTCACCGTGGCGGTGCTTTCTTCAAGCGTTGATATCCCGGTTGACAAAACCTGTTGTTTTGCGGCCGAAATAGGCCTCTCGGGAGAAGTCAGGCCGGTAAGCAGGATCGGGCAAAGGATCTCGGAAGCAGAAAAACTTGGTTTCAGCCAGATTTTTATCTCCAAATACAATAAAAAGGGACTTGATCAATCCGGTCACAGGATCGGTATCAAATTTGTGAGTAAGGTTGAAGAGGTCTATAAGCAGTTGTTCGGATAATTTTCCTAAATTTCACATCGTTTTTCCTTAATGGCTGTTGAACCTTTAAACATACTTTTTCGAGAAGATTATCAACCTTCCTCCAGGCCCTACGAGATCAAAGTACCGGAGATCCAGAGCGGGGACACGTATTATTTTACCACGGACAGCGGCCTGATATACCAGGTGAGGTTCGGCAAGAAGAGGGACAATTACCTGGGGAACATCGTAAATTTCAGCGTGCTAAGTGATGAATTCGAAGATGAGTACTCTGAAACCAACCGGGGAGAAGTATACCGAATCATTGCCACGGTTATTGAGATCATCCGTATTTACCACGAGAACCATGAGCATTCCGATACCTACGAATTCACAGGGGAATTCAAGGACGAACATGAGTCCCAGGCCGCATCCATCCGATCCAGGTTATATTACCGTTACGCCCAGCGGATCCTGAGCGACAGATGGAAGCCCAGCCTTGAGGAGAACAAGGTGATCATCCAAAAAATCAGGTCCGGCTGACGCTGGTCCAGGTACTTTATCCTTTTACCGTGCTGACAGTCAAAGGCCTTACCGTAACACATAAGGACTCCTTCCATGAAAGGAATATCGTGGAGGATATTTCCTTTATCCTTAAACCCGGCGAAGCACTTGGGATTGTGGGGGAATCCGGATCCGGTAAAACCATTACCGCCCTGTCCGTCCTGCAATTGCTTCCACCCGGAATGAGGATCTCAGCGGGACAAATCTTTCTCGAGGCTCCTGCATACATTGACGGAGGAAAATCCGGAAATGTTGAAGATCACGTTAAGCAGACCAGCGAGAATTCAATGGATCTGGCCACCTTTGGTGAAAAACAAATGCAGGCGGTCCGCGGAAAAGTGATTTCCATGGTCTTCCAGGAGCCCATGACCAGCCTCAATCCATCCATGCGATGCAGTGATCAGATCAGGGAAGCCGTAAAGATCCACAGGGGAAGTTCCCCGGCAGATGCCCGGGAGATTGTTTTCTCCCTGATGGAGGAGGTCCGTTTGCCCTTCGGACGTGAATTTTTCCGCAAGTATCCGCACCAGTTGAGCGGGGGACAAAGGCAGCGGATCATGATCGCCATGGCCCTGGCAGGCAATCCCCGCATCCTGATCGCCGATGAACCTACAACGGCACTTGATCTGAGGGTGCAGCGGAAGATCCTGGACCTGCTTCAGGAGATCCTGCATAACCGCCGGATGGGCCTTCTTTTCATATCGCATGACCTTGGCGTGATCCGGTCGGTATGCAAAAATGCCCTGGTAATGTACCGGGGAAATATTGTCGAATCCGGCCCGGTTTCCCGTCTATTCAGCCGGCCGGAACATCCCTATACCAGGGGCCTGATCGCCTGCCGGCCCGTGCCGGGTTCAAACCCGTACCGCCTCCCCACACTAACTGATTTCATGGACCCTGCAGGTACCGTTAAAAAAGTCACGGCGCAGCAAACTGACCGTTCCACCGGAGATAGCCCTGCCGGGGAACAACTCTCCGGAGACCGTTCCAACGTAGATAACTCTACCGTGGGCAGCCTCTCCGGGGACCGTCTTTCTGTGGGCAGCCTCTCCGGGGACCATCCGGTTAGCGAGGGTTCTCCGGTCCCCTTGCTCGAGGTTAAGGACCTGCAAATTGACTATACCCTGAAAAAGAACCTCCTTGGAAAACCGGTCCGGAGTCTCCGTGCCGTAGACAATTTCACCTTCCATATTGCCCGGGGTGAAACGGTGGGACTCATCGGGGAATCCGGTTGTGGAAAATCCACCCTGGGCCAGAGCCTTATCCGGCTGATCCAGACCGGAGCCGGGGAGATTCGTTACCGGGGTGCTGCGATATCCTCCTTCAGGGGGAAAGACCTCGGCCGGTTCAGGCAAAAAGTCCAGTTTATCTTCCAGGATCCTTATTCCTCCCTGAACCCCAGGATGGCCGTCGGTCCCGCTATCATGGAAGTGATGAGGGTGCATGGGATCCACCGGGGCAAGTCCGGGAGGAAGCAGGCAGCGCTTGAGTTGCTGGACCGGGTCGGCCTTCTTGCGGAACATTTCAGCCGGTACCCACATGAATTTTCAGGGGGACAGAGGCAGAGGATAGGCCTTGCCAGGGCTCTTGCAACCGGACCGGAACTTATCATCTGCGACGAATCCGTTTCGTCCCTCGACGTATCGGTTCAGGCCATGATCCTGAACCTTCTCAACGACCTGAAAGAAAGCTTCAGCCTGACCTACCTTTTTATTTCGCATGACCTGTCGGTAGTCCGTTACATGTCGGACCGGATCCTGGTCATGAAGGACGGAAAGCTGGTTGAGGAGGGAAGCGGGGAACAGGTTTTCCTGCATCCGTCTGCGGACTATACCCGGGATTTGGTCGACTCGATCCTTATCTGAGCGGCCGGGGAAATACTCCTTCCGGATGAACGGATTCCGGCTAGCGTAAAACAAAATTTACGGGCATGGTAAATATCACGTTCACCGTTTTAATGCCCCTTTTGCCGGGTGACCATCTCGGTGATGAAGAAACGACACGGACGGCTTCTTCTGCCAGAGCGAGATCTGCCGCCCTCAAAACCTCAACATCCTGTATAAGGCCTCTAGAATTGACCGTAAACTGAATATAAACCTTGCCACTGACACCATTTTTAATGGCAATTTCAGGATACTGTAGATTTTCCATGACCCATTTCCGGAACCCTTCCAGTCCCCCTCCCTGAAAACTGGGTTTCTCACTTACGGCATATTCCGGTAATGTCTCAATGACCCCGGTCTCTTCCGGCATGACCATGATTTCAATCTCCTGGTCCCTGAACGGTTCCACATCAATGCCTTGAAACTCCTCTGAAAAAGGATCGATTTCCTTCACAATGTTCAGAACATCTGCAGGTTTGGGTAATGGAGGGGGAGGCGGTTTCGGGAGCTCAGTTTGCGGAGGCAGATAAATGTCCTGGTCAAGGATGAATCCATCCCGAATTTCAAAGGATTGGCCATAATTTGGCACACTGTTCCATTCAAATGCAGCAAGTACAAGGCTTAGGTTAATGAGGAGTCCGATCTGGAAAAAAATTGATCTCTTGCTTTCAAGATCTGCTCCGGGATTTTTCTTTGATTTCATGATCCGGTGGTTTTATGAGTTCAACATAAACATTCAGAACCTGATCTGAAATTAGCTTGCCCGCTGTATGCAATTACCGGGTTCATAACTGCAAAAACTATTATATCTTTACATGGCGTTATAAACCCACCTTTATTATGAAAACGTTAAAACTCATACTAATCTTGCCTGCGGTCCTGATGTTATTGAACATCAGTGTACTTGCACAGAAAAACTACGACCCTGTGATAAAAGAGGACGGAATCGAGATTTCATACCGGTGGGGGCCCTCCAAAATCCTTAAAAAGGACAGTCCCCTTATGCTCTTCCTGAAGATCAATAATTCCAACGAGTTCAACGCCGAGGTGACCTTTACGGTGGATTACTACTGGAAGGGGATCAGGAAAGCCTCCAGTGAGCCGAACCAGATATGCGTCAAATCAATGCGGACCGCAAAGGGCAGAATTAAGAAACTGACTTTTGACAGGGCTGAATTCTCGGATGAGGATCTGCGAAGCGAGAATTTTACCCTGGATGTTACCGGGATCAAGATTGAACAAACGGATTGCTGCAGGCGGATGAAATGACAGGGCAGCCGTTTGCGCGCTTTTCGTCCCGGCGGTCACGGCAATAATCCGGCGTCGCCATGGCTCCGGCACACAGGTAACCTCAGGGCTTCTTGAAATCTTCCTCCCATAGTTCGTAGTCAAAGGTTTTGGTCATCCCGCTGATGTCTTCCGGGCAATCGAGGTTCATATTGAAATTGTGGGGTTTTTCGAATTTATCGTGGGCGGTCACTCCGCAGGTGCTGTCCGCATAAACCTTTTGCATGAAGATCCCGTAGATGGGCAGAGCCATGTTGGCTCCCTGTCCTAGTGCCATCTGGTCAAAATGGATGGAACGGTCATCTCCGCCTACCCATACCCCGGCAACCAGGTTGGGAGTGATCCCCATGTACCACCCGTCGGAATGGTTCTGGGTGGTCCCGGTTTTCCCGCCCATTTCCGCTTCAATCTCGTAAACCTTCCGGATGCGATAAGTGGCGGTCCCGCCATCGACCACTCCCTTGAGCAGGTCCACCATCAGGTAGGCGGTTTTTTCAGAAATAGCCTCGCTCTGCTTGGCCTGGAAGGTGGTCAGGACATTCCCGTTTTTATCCTCGATCCTCGTAACGAATATGGGTTCAATGTACACTCCCTTGTTGGCATAGGTGCTGTAGGCCCCCACCATTTCATAGAGGGTGACATCGCTGGTCCCGTAAATAATGGAATTCACCGGCATAATATAGCTGCGGACCCCCATCTTCTTGATCACATCGTCGATGATGGTCTGCGGGGGAAATTGTTTTACCAGCCAGGCCGAGACATTGTTCACCGAATGTGCGAGTCCCCATCTGAGGGTGACCATCTTGCCCAGGTTACGCGTACTGCTGCGTGGGGTCCAGGTGGAATCCTGGTCAACGAAGGTCTGGGGAACGTTGGGAACCTTGTAGCATGGATCGTAGCCCTCCTGCATGGCAAGGGTATACAGGAAAGGCTTGAAGGTCGAGCCTGCCTGCCTGCCGCCCATGGTGATGGGGTCGTATTTGAAATATTTGAAATTGGGTCCCCCGACATACGCCCGTACGTATCCCGTTTTAGGATCCATTGCCATCATGGCCGCCCGCAGGAAATACTTGTACCATATGATGGAATCCATGGGTGACATGATGGTGTCTTTATCTCCTTTCCAGGAAAATATGGTCATCTCGACCGGGGTTTTGAAAGAACGCTGGATCGAATCCATTGACACACCTGCGTTCCTGAGTCTACGGTAGCGGTCTGAATTCCGCATCGAACGCGTGATCAGCCGTTGTATCGTTTCCTTATCAAGTTCGTCAGAAAAAGGAGCATTGTGACTCCCTTCTTTTTCCTCGTAAAAGGCATCCTGCAGGTTTCCTGCAAGGTGTTCGACCACGGCTTCCTCGGCATACTGCTGCAATTTGCTGTCGATGGTAGTATAAATCTTTAGCCCGTCGCGGTAAATGTTATAAGGAGATCCGTCCGGTTTCCGGTTCTTGTTGGTCCACCCGAAAAGTGGATCTTCCGCCCATTCAATGGAATCCTTCTCATACTGGCTGAACAGGAAATATTCGCTCCGCTTCGGCTTATCCTTACTCATGATCTTGGCAAGGTATTGCCGGAGGTATGTCGCCAGTCCCACATTATGATCCTGAACCCTGTAATTAAGTTCGATGGGAAGCACCGAAAGGGAATCAAATTCCTCTTCGTCGAGATAGCCGTATTTAAGCATCTGGCTGAGCACGATGTTGCGCCGGAAGAGTGACCTTTCCGGGTTTTTCACCGGGGAATACCGGGTGGGGGCTTTTAGCAGTCCCACCAGCACGGCGGCCTGCTCCACGGTGATGGAATCCGGGGATGTATCGAAAAACACGTCGCAGGCTGTCTTTATGCCATAGGTGTTGTGTCCGAATGAGACAGTGTTCAGGTACATTACCAGGATCTCGTTCTTGGTATAGTTTCTTTCCAGCTTGGCCGCAGTGTTCCATTCCTTGAACTTGGAAACACCGAGTTTCAGGTAACGCCTGACCGCCCAGCGGTAATAGGTGGAATCGCGCGGGTAAAGGTTCTTGGCCAGCTGCTGGGTAATGGTGCTGCCTCCCCCGGCATTCTGCCTCAGGAGGATGGACTTGACGATCATCCTGGCTGTGCCCCTGACGTCGACTCCGGAATGCTTCCTGAATCGTATGTCCTCGATTGCCATAAGGGCATTGACCACGTTGGGAGAAAGCTCGTCGAAGCCCACGTAGGTCCGGTTTTCCAGGTAAAAAGGTCCCAGGAGCACGGAATCGGCCGAATACACTTCGGATGCCAGGTTGTTCTCCGGGTTCTCCAGGTCCTCGAACGTGGGAACATAACCCAGTTTCCCGTTTGCGAGCAGGATAAACAGGATCACAAGCATGAGGATGGGAATGGAATAGATGCCCCAGATAATGACCAGATACCTCTTCCAAAGCCGCGGAGTATTTGACATACAGGCTGTAATTTGCGGCTAAAATACTAATAATTTGAATTAAAATTTTGAAGATCGCACCCGTTTTATTTTACTTTGTGGTGTTTTAACCAAATCCTACGGGTATTTGAAATGGAAGAGAATTTAGTCATTGTTGAGTCGCCGGCAAAAGCAAATACCATCAGCAATTTCCTGGGCAAGGGATTTACGGTAAAATCAAGTTTCGGCCACATCCGGGATCTGTCCAAGGATAATTACGGGATCGACCTTAAGAATAATTATACGCCTGAATACATCATTCCGGAAGACAAGAAAAAAGTGGTCGCAGAGCTGAAAAAATCCGCCGGGCACGCCGCTATCATCTGGCTGGCTTCAGATGAGGACCGGGAAGGGGAAGCCATCGCATGGCACCTTTCGGAGGTATTGAAACTGGATCCCGAAAGGACCCGGAGGATCGTCTTTCACGAGATCACAAAGACCGCAATCGAAGAGGCGATCCGTAATCCAAGGGAAATCAACCGCAACCTTGTCAATGCCCAGCAGGCGCGAAGGATCCTTGACCGGCTGGTTGGCTTCGAGCTTTCCCCCCTCCTCTGGAAAAAAATTAAACCCGCTCTTTCCGCCGGGCGTGTCCAGAGTGTTGCGGTCCGACTGATCGTGGAAAGGGAAAAGGAGATCGAATCATTCGAATCTGTCCCGTTCTACCGCATCACGGCCCAGTTCGAGTTCACGGAAAAATCAGGTAAAAAACACAGGTTCCAGGCAGAGTTTCCCTCCAGGATCAGCAACCGTGAAAAGGCCCGGGAATTTTTATCCGCCTGCCAAGGCGCTTCTTTCAGGGTCCTGGACATTGAAAAGAAACCGGTAAAGAAATCCCCCGCTCCACCCTTCACCACTTCCACCCTGCAGCAGGAAGCCAGCCGGAAACTGGGGTTCTCCGTTGCACAGACCATGAGCGTTGCGCAGCGGCTGTATGAAAGCGGGAAGATAACCTATATGAGGACCGATTCGGTGAACCTGTCCAGGACCGCCATTGCAGCGGCGCGGGATCTGATCACCGGGGAATTCGGACCCGAATACTCGAAGACCAGGAATTTCACGACCAAAAGCAAGGGAGCCCAGGAAGCCCACGAAGCCATCCGCCCGACCTACCTTCAGAACAGGGGTGTGAGTGGCAACCGCCAGGAGCAAAGGCTCTACGAACTGATCTGGAAACGGACGGTTGCCTCCCAGATGAGCGAGGCACAGCTGGAAAAAACCACGGCCCGGATCGGGATCTCCACCCTGCCTGATCAGCTGGTGGCTACCGGTGAGGTTATCCGGTTCGACGGATTCCTGAAGGTGTACATGGAATCGACCGACGAGGAAACAGAAGAAGGGACGGAAGGATTGCTGCCCCCGATGAACAGGGACGATGCACTGAACTTGCTCCGGATGGATGCCACGGAACGCTTTACCAAGGCACCCCAGCGCTATGCTGAAGCCAGCCTGGTTAAAAAACTGGAGGAACTCGGCATCGGCCGGCCATCGACCTATGCCCCCACCATTTCAACCATTCAGAACAGGGGCTATGTGGTCAGGGGAGACCATGAGGGAACGGAACGTACCTACTGCGTTTGCAGCCTTGTCGGCCGGGAGATCACCCAGGAAACCCGCAAAGAGGTCTTCGGAAAGGAAAAATCCAGGCTCTCTCCCACCGATATAGGAACGCTGGTGAATGATTTCCTGGTTGAATACTTCAGCAACATCCTGGATTATAATTTCACGGCCAGCATCGAGAAGGAATTTGACAAGATCGCGGATGGAAAACTCGAGTGGACCCTTATGATCGATAAATTCTATCCCGGGTTTCACCGGCAGGTCGAGGAAACGATCCAGACCAGCCAGCGCCCGAAGGGAGAAAGGATCCTCGGCATGGACCCCGAATCGGGACGGCAGGTCAGCGTAAAGATCGGCCGTTTTGGTCCCATGGTCCAGATCGGCGAGGCCGGTGAACCCGAGAAACCGAAATTTGCCAGCCTTCTGAAGACCCAGAGCATCAAAAGCATTACCCTGGAAGAAGCCCTTTCTTTGTTCAAGCTTCCCAGAAGCATTGGAAAATATGAGGACCAGGAAGTAACGGTCGGCATCGGGAAATTCGGTCCCTATGTCCGCCACGCGGACAAATTCGTTTCCCTGGGCAAGGATGACGACCCGTTGAGCATTACCCTTGAAAAGGCCGTTGAACTGATCCATAAAAAAAGGGAGCAGGATAAAAACAAGGTGATCCGGAAATTCGAGGAAAATCCCGGTCTGCAGATCCTCAACGGAAGGTGGGGACCTTACATAAGCCTGGACAGGGAAAACTTCAGGATCCCGAAAAGCAGGAAAGCCGAGGAGCTGGAATACGGGGACTGTATGGAGATCATTGAAAAGGCCAGGAAGTCAAAGAAAAACAAGGAATAAGCAATTCCCCTGAATGAACATCCGAGATTACTGCGACCCGGTCGCATTGGAAAAACCCGCCAATCATCATTTGACGGACAAGGCTGTTTTCTGCCGGAACATTTACATTCATACCCCGGATACCCCGGTGAGGGACCTCGACCAGTTCAGCCTGGCTATTATCGGAGTGCCTGAGGACCGCAGCTCGTCACAACCGGGTTCAGCCGCTGCACCTGCGCTGATACGCAGCCATCTTTACCAGCTTTTCCGGGTAAATCCCAAACTGAAGATCATCGACCTGGGCGACCTCAAATGCGGCATTTCCGTCCAGGATACCTATTTTGCCCTTCGGGATGTCCTGCTGGAACTTCTGGAACGGAAACTGACCGTAGTTCTCCTGGGTGGCAGCCAGGATCTTACCTATGGCATTTATCTGGCCTTTGAGAAGCTTGACCGGAAATTCAGTTTCGCCACGGTGGACTCGAGGCTGGATATGGGACTTATCGATGACCAGATCAAGCCGGAATCCTACCTGATCCCCATCCTGTCGCGCAAAAAGGAATTGTTGTTCTCATACGCCAACCTGGGGCACCAGACTTACTTCGTCGACCAGGCGGATGTGGACTTCCTGCACGATAATTTCCATCAGACCCTGAGGCTGGGGGATATCAGGCAGGATATGTCCCGCGTCGAACCCATCCTCCGCGATTCGGGATTTACCAGCGTAGATGTAAATTCCATCCGCCAGGCAGATGCTCCGGGCTGCACGCATCCTTCGCCGAATGGTTTTACCGGGGAAGAAATTTGCCAGATCAGCCGTTACGCGGGACTGAGTCCCATTATGAAATGCTTCGGCCTGTTCAATATACTGCCCGGTTCGGACCGCGACGGTCAGACCGCACACCTGGCTGCACAGTCCATCTGGTATTTCATGGAGGGTGTGTCCCAGAGAAAGGCGGAAAATCCCCACGCAGCCCCCGATGCCTTCAAGAAATTCATCGTCAGCCTCAACGAGATGGATCATGATATTGTATTCTACAAGAGCCTGGAGACCGACCGCTGGTGGTTTGAAGTCCCGGTCATCCGCCAGACCAAAACAAGGCACATGCTGATCTCCTGTTCCATGAATGATTACCAGAAAGCCTGCAACCAGGAGATCCCGGACCGCTGGCTGAACGCCTTTCAGAAGCTGAACTAACCCTTCCCGCAATCATTGTCTGCTTCCCCGGCTTACCATCCCGCTTATTCAGCGCATCATTTAATGCCGTTCATGATCCAGGGTGCCGGAAACAGACCATCTGCACAATAATATTTACTGGTCTGCGTAACTTTATTTGGAAATAAGGGTATAAAGGCTTGTCAAAGGCCCATGGTTATTAACAGAAATTTGTTGATAAGGCTTGGTTGGTAGTAATATTTTTATTTACTTTACCTTTTCTCAGAGGGTCAAAAATAGTATTGTAACCTCTTTGTTTTCAGGCACATATGGGCAGACACATCGGTATATTGATTTTGAGTCTGATAAACATGATATCCTATTCACAGCAAGACCCGCTGTTCAGTCAATACATGTATAACCTGGCCTCCATTAATCCGGGGTATGCGGGGAGCAGCGACATGATCTGTCTCTCCGGGGCCAGTCGTCAGCAGTGGATGGGATTCGAAGGCAATCCCCGCGTCTCCTTTTTCAACGCAAATGCCCCGGTGAAACCGTTTGGCATCAGCAGCGGGGTGGGACTGTCCATTCTAAGTGATAACCTGGGGTTTGACAATAATCTAGCGCTTTCGGCAACTTACGCATATCGTCTCTCCATCGGGTCAGGGACCCTGGGCATAGGGGTGGACC
This sequence comes from uncultured Bacteroides sp., assembly GCA_964431315.1. GTDB lineage: Bacteria > Bacteroidota > Bacteroidia > Bacteroidales > SM23-62 > SM23-62. The sequence continues at coordinate 62,038 of CAYSJH010000006.1, forward strand.
TGGGATTTTACAACAAGGCGCTTTCAGCTACCTGGTACGTCCCGGAGGTCCCCGGCAGGTCGGATATCCAGCAGCCCAGCCAGGATCCTTCCATTCCCCAGGAAAAGGAGAGCAAGATCGCCTTTGATATGGGGGTCGGATTGTTTTACAATACTGATAATCTCTATTTCGGGATATCTTCCAGGCATATCAATAAGCCGCAGATCAATTATGAAACGGCTAAACCTTACCTGGCCAGGCATTACTACGCAATCGCAGGTTACCGTTTCCAGCTTTCAAATCCCCTGTTCGAGATCCTCCCATCCGCCGTTTTCAGGTCTGATGCCCGCTCAAATTCCTTCGACCTCAGTGCTCTGCTGAGATACAATAAAAAGTTCTGGGGGGGCGTTTCCTATAGAGCCGGCGATGCCGTGATAGGGATCTTCGGCCTTGAATTGTTCAACGGCCTGAGGTTTGGATTTTCCTATGATTTTATCACTTCAGATATTGGAAATTACAGTACCGGATCGATTGAAATCGCGATTGGATATTGTTTCAGTCTTAGCCTGGAAAAGGCACCCCAAAAATACAAGAGCATACGTTTTTTGTAATCGAGTGAAATGAATTATTGATTTTTTTCTTATTTTAGGCTTTGAAAGTCAGAATTATCAACACATTGCAATAAATAAACAGACACAAAATACCCGGAGAGCCATGAAAAAGTTACTTGCATTTGGTATTTTACTAGGAATCTTCAGCAGTTGTGGGAATATATACACTGGAGAGCTTACGGGAGTTCCCGGTCGAAAAAAATACTTTGAACCGGATCCTTTTGGAATGGAATTCATTCCACAGGGTTCCTATAATGTTGGTCCGTCTGACCAGGATGTGCCCTTTGCCCAGAATCACTTTACCAAAACAATCACGGTTGATGCTTTCTGGATGGACCAGACCGAGATCACCAACAACGAATACAGGCAGTTCGTTTTCTGGGTAAGGGACTCGCTGAAAAGGGAATTGCTCGGGGAAATACTGGAAGAAGATTTCCGCATCATTACCGATGCTTTTGGTTCGGACCTGGAGGAGGATATATTCGGACGCGCCTATCAGCTCAACTGGGAAACCCGGCTGGAGGACAAACGTCTCCTGGAAAACGAGGATGTCCGGCAGGCACTTGATAATCTCTATTACAGCGTTGAAGAAAGGTTCTTCGGTCGTAAGGAGATCAATACGCACAAACTGAATTACAGGTATTTCTGGGTGGACCTGCAGCAGGCTGCAAAAAACAGGAACCGTTTTCAGAATTACTACCTGGAAGACATCGGGGACCTGGACCAGGAACCCGGGGAATACCCCGGCACGATCATCGATCCGCAGGGCAACGAACAGCCCATCGAGAACCGCGGATCCTTCATCCTGAAAGATGTGGTTAACGTCTATCCTGATACCCTCTGCTGGATAAGGGATTTCACGTATTCGTACAACGAACCGGCTGCCAATATGTATTTCTGGCACCCCTCCTTTGATAATTATCCCGTGGTCGGGATCACCTGGAAACAGGCCAATGCCTTCTGTATCTGGAGGACCCAGCTGCTCAATAACGCTCTTGTAAATCAGGGCGAATCCTACGTCCAGGATTACCGGCTGCCGCTGGAATCCGAATGGGAATTTGCTGCCCGCGGGGGACTTCAGAACTCCATGTATCCATGGGGCGGATTGTATACCCGGAACCGGGAAGGCTGCTTCCTGGCTAACTTCAAGCCCCTGAGAGGGAATTATGCGGTTGATGGCGGCATTACCACCACCCCGGTCGGGACCTATGAACCCAATGAACTCAATCTCTATGACATGGCCGGGAACGTCGCGGAATGGTGTGCAAACGCCTACGATGAATCCGCTTATTTTTTCCAGCATGACCTTAACCCTGACTATAAATATTTAGCAACTGATAAAGACAACCATGTAATGAAGAGGAAGGTGATCCGTGGCGGCTCCTGGAAAGACATTGCCTATTATCTGCAGGTAAGTACACGTGCTTACGAATACCAGGATACTTCGACGTCATACATCGGATTCAGGTGTATCCGTCCCTACATGGGTAATAATTAGAAATGAAAATCATTAAAACCTGAGAAACTATGAATCTTACAGAATTGACTGCGAGTTCCGGCTGGAAAAATTTCATGGCCAAAGTTTACGGTATTGGTGCTTCTGTCGTCATTGTCGGCGCCTTGTTTAAACTCGAGCACATTCCCGGAGGTGGGCTTATGATATCGATCGGATTGGGAACGGAAGCTGTCGTTTTCTTCTTATCAGCCTTCGAGCCACTGCACGAAGAGCTTGATTGGACCCTGGTTTATCCCGAACTGGCCGGCATGTCCGACCCGGACGAGCTGGATGAATACCGGGATGAAGCCCTGGCTGGCCGGGGAGTAACCCTGGAAAGATTTGATGACCTTTTCAACCAGGCCGAAATAAAGCCGGAAACGATTAAAAACCTGGGGACAGGATTAAATAATCTTTCGGCCACGGCTGCAAACCTGGTGGATATTTCACAGGCCTCTGTAGCAACCCGGCAATACGCCGAAAATGTTCAGAAGGCTGCCGAAGGGGTCGGGGGACTCACACAGAATTACACCGAATCGACCGGCAAGCTGGCTTCGGCTGCCAATACCCTCTCGGAGTCTTACCAGAAAGCCGCGGAGAAGATCGCCAGCAGCGGGTCCGAAGTGGCAGCGAGTTATTCGGAAGTGGCGGCAAAAGCCAAGAGCATCACAAGCAGCAATGAAACATTCGGATCCCAGCTGGAGGCCATGAACAGAAACCTTCAGGCCTTGAATGAAGCTTACGCAGCACAACTTAAGGGAACCAACGAACATATGAAGGGATCGGACCAGGTCTACCGGGGAATTGAGGATATGATGAAAAACCTCAAGGCCTCCGTTGAGGAAACCGAAAAATACAAGCAGCAGATGTCCCAGCTAAGTAAAAACCTTGCCGATTTGAATACCATTTATGGCAATATGCTTTCTGCCATGAATGTTAAATAAGATGCACTGATTTGTTAAAAAACCCGAAACTTTAACTTATGGCTGGTAAAAAGGAAACCCCGAGACAAAAAATGATCGGGATGATGTATTTGGTGCTGATGGCCATGCTTGCCCTGAATGTATCCAAGGAAGTTCTTGATGCCTTTGTGCTGGTGGATGAAGCTCTGGTTAAGACCACCGAGAATTTTACCAAAAAGAACGACGTGTACTACCAGGAATTTGACCGTGCCGCCGCAGAAAACCCGGTCAAGGCCGGACCGTGGCAGAATAAGGCAATCGAAGTCAAAAGAAGGGCCGATGAACTGAATCACTTCATCCAGGAACTGAAACTGGAGATCATCCGTGCCGCTGACGGGGAGGATGCTGAATCAATCAACGGGGAGGATATCAATACCGAGAAAATCCAAGCCCAGGACAACCAGGATAAACCCTCTGAAATCATGATCGGACCGGATGAAGGAGGCAAGGCCAACGATCTGAGGGTTGCCATCGAGGATTATCGCCAATTCCTGCTTTCCGAGGTTTCCGAGGAAAATCAGACCGTGCGGGCATCCATCGAATCCAGCCTGAACACCGATCCGCGTGCAGCAAAGGACGGGCAGATGTATGACTGGCAGCATACCCATTTTGATCGTCTTCCCCTGGTCGGGGTCGTTACCCTTATGTCCAAAATGCAGAGCGATGTCCGGAACGCCGAATCTGATGCATTGAATTATCTGTATACGCAGATCGAGGCAGGATCCTTTAAATTCAACCTGATTGAGCCGGTCGTCATTTCCAGATCCAATCACATCGTAAGGGGTACCGATTACCAAGCCAGTGTGTTCCTGGCTGCTTTTGACACTACCCAGGAACCCATTGTTTACGTCGGCCAGTACGATTCCACAATAAATGAAACCGACGGGACGATCCAGTACAAAATGGTGGGCACCGAGGGAAGGGATTATGAAAGCGTTCCGATATCACACGGGAGAGGTATCTACAAAGTCAAACCCACAGCTCTTGGTGAGAAAAAATGGGGAGGGATAATCAGCCTGAAACAAATGGATGGTTCCTATGCCAACAAACCATTCCATTCGAGCTACATCGTTGCGGAACCGGCTCTTGTTGTATCGCCAACGGAAATGAACGTATTTTACCAGGCCATTGACAACCCGGTTGAGATATCCGTCCCCGGATATCCGGCCAACAGTATACGGGCAAGCATAAACAATGGAAGGATGACCGGTTCCGGTACCCGTTATACCGTGGTGCCAACCCGTGAAGGATCGGCCAGGGTATCTGTAAATGTTATGATGGACGGCGTCAGCCGCTCGATGGGATTCAAGGATTTCAGGGTGGAAAAAGTCCCCGATCCATTCCCCACCCTGGCGAGTAAAATGTCCGGAGACATACGTCGTTCGGATGCCCTTGCGGAAATAGGGCTCAAGGCCACCATGCCGGAATGGTTCAAGTTCGGTGGTGTCAGCTATACCATTACAAGTTATGAATTTACAGCCGTGGTCGGGGGATTTGATAAAGTTATTCCCGTTCAGGGATCCAGTTTAACATCGGAAGTAAGGCAGGTGATCCGTGAACAGGTAAGGGCCAATTCAAGGATCTATTTCAACGAAATTAAAGCGGTTGGTCCCGACGGAAGTACAAGGGCTCTGTCCACACTGGCACTTAAGATCAAATAATTGATATAATCAGGATAAGTATGAAAACGATCAGATTTCTTATATCAGGTGCTCTTCTCATCAGCATCATCGGAGTACCGGCACTTAAGGCACAATCCATAAACCTGGTGGAGAAACGTGAGGTTTATGATAAGGAACACATCCCCAAGAAGGATCCCGTTCCCTACCCCTTCATCAGGGAATCGGATGTCATGTATGAAAAAACCGTCTGGAGGATGCTTAACCTGAGGGAGAAGATGAACCAGCCACTGTATTATCCGACGACGCCGATCGGGGACCGGAAGAATCTTACCCAGATCCTTCTGGATATCCTTAAGGATCCACTGCCGGGACACCAGGTCTTCGCATACGTGCCCCTGCTTACCTACGAGTTTGAACAGCCCATGAGCATTGAGGATATTTTCAAACAGATCGGTGCCGATACCATACGTGAACCGGTATTTGATTCAACCATTATGGATTTCACGATGCAGATAACTGCAGTCCAGACCTCGCTTGAAGATGTAAGCCGGATCATGATCAAGGAAAAATGGTTCTTTGACAGACGATATTCCACCATGCAGGTCAGGATCATCGGCATCTGCCCGATTAAAGTTTCCCTCAGGGAAATTGAGAACCCCATAACGGGAGAAACCATACAAACGGGAGAGGTCAGCCAGCTGCCCCTGTTCTGGGTCTACTATCCTGAAATCAGGTATTACCTTGCCAAACAGGAGGTGTTTAATCCCATGAACGATGCACAGCGGATTTCTTTTGATGACCTGCTGAACCAGCGAAGGTTCAGTTCCTGGATCTACCGCGAATCAAACGTACATGACAACCGGAACGTTTCGGACTACGCCAAAGGGATTGATGCCATGTTTGAAGCAGAACGCCTTAAATATGAACTCTTTGAATTCGAACACGACCTCTGGGAATATTAATCGAACCTTTGCATAATACAAGGCCGCCATGGA
>CAYSJH010000006.1:67801-94784 GCA_964431315.1 uncultured Bacteroides sp.
ACACGACCTCTGGGAATATTAATCGAACCTTTGCATAATACAAGGCCGCCATGGATAAGTTGAAGGGATTGTTAGCTAAGCCGTCTTATTTTGTGGTTATTCTGCCACAAAATGCAGTGGTGTGCTAATAATCCCGGAGGCTTCTGCAAATTTCAACCGTTCACGGGAAGGGAGGAACGGTCAGATGAAGGTGTCTCCTTTCTGGATGCGGACGTCGTTGACAATGTTCCGGATTTTCTGTTCGTCTTCCATGCGGTAGATCAGCAGGACATCGCTGGTTTCCACGATGATATAATCCTCCAGTCCCTGTAAAACCACCAGCTTATCCTGCGGAACATTAACCAGGCAGCCTTTTACGTCGTAGGTCATGACCCGCTTGCCAATAACCGCATTCCCTTCCCGGTCCTTCTTGAGCTGATCATGAAGGGATCCCCAGGTACCCAGGTCCGACCATCCGAAATCGGATGTGATCACGAACACATTTTCCGCCTTTTCCATGATTCCGTAGTCGATCGAAATGTTCTTGCACTCAGCATAAGCGTACTCGATGAAGTCCCCTTCTTCCCGGGTGTTATATTTCCCCTCTCCTTCTGAGAAAACGGAATACACATCGGGAAGGTGCAGCTGAAAGGCGGCCAGGATGGATTCAACCGACCAGAAGAATATCCCCGAATTCCAGAAGAACTCTCCGCTTTCATAGAAGATCCTGGCCAGTTTAAGGTCCGGTTTCTCGGTAAATGTCTTGACTTTTATAAGGTTCCGGTATTCACTGCCGGCCTTGCCGGTACCATTCGCCTGTATGTAACCGTAACCGGTTTCCGGGCGTGATGGAGGGATCCCGATGGTCAGAAGGGCTTGTTCTTCTTCAACAAATTTCAATCCGTCCTGCACCACTTTCAGGAATTTGTCCTCATTCAGGATCAGGTGATCAGAAGGGGCAACAACCATTCTTGCCTCCGGGTTCTTTTCCCTGATCTTGTAACTGGCATAAGCAATGCAGGGTGCAGTATTCCTTCGTGAAGGTTCCAGCAGGATGTTCTCTTCAGGCAGTTCGGGCAACTGCTCACGTACGAGTGTACCGTAATCCCGGTTTGTTACAACCAGGATATTTTCCCCGGGAATGATCTTCCTTAAACGATCAAAAGTGATTTCCAGCAGAGAATGCCCGGTACCAAGAATATCAAGGAATTGTTTTGGACGCGCGGCCCTGCTCATTGGCCAGAACCTGCTGCCCACACCGCCGGCCATAATCACACTGTAGTTATTTTTATCCATACAGGCTTGGTATTGAGCGCACAAATATACCATTTAAAATAACATAAAAAACTACTACTTTTACATGGCCATGCGATTATTTTATCATTTAGGCAGATACTATATTCTGATCTCCAAAGTTTTTGCAAAGCCGGAACGCTACTGGATGTATTACCGGCAAACAATGCGGGAACTGGAGTTTCAGGGAATCAATTCCATCGGGATCGTTGTTATTATTTCCGTTTTTGTGGGCGCTGTCATCACGATACAGACCAATTATAACATAGAATCTCCCCTGCTTCCCCGCTATCTTATCGGGGTCGGTGTTAGGGATATGCTTCTGCTTGAATTCTCTTCCACCATGGTAGCCCTTATACTGGCCGGCAAAGTGGGTTCGAGCATTGCCTCAGAGCTGGGCACCATGAGGATTACCGAACAGATCGATGCGCTTGAAATCATGGGGGTCAACTCGGCCGGTTTTCTGATTCTTCCCAAGGTCGTTGCCACCATGTTTTTCTTTCCCCTTCTCACTGTCCTCAGCCTGATCGTTGGAATGGCCGGGGGATACATGACCACCCTGCTTACCCATGTAGCCACTCCCCAGGAATATGTATACGGACTTCAGTATGTTTTTTATCCATATTATTTCACCTATGCACTGAAGAAAATGGTGGTCTTTGCCTTTCTCATAACCACCATTTCCGCCTATCACGGATATTATGCCCAGGGCAGTTCCCTGGAGGTGGGCAAATCCTCCACCCGGGCTGTGGTCCACAGCAGTGTATTCATCCTGATGTTTAACCTGATCCTGACAAAACTGATACTGGGTTGATTGAAGTCCGTCACATATCCAAAATTTTCGGGGGAACCCGGGTCCTCGATGACATCAGCGTGACCTTTGAGAAGGGAAAAACCAACCTGGTCATCGGTAAAAGCGGATCGGGGAAAACCGTTCTGCTGAAATCAATAGTGGGACTCCATGAGGTTGATGAAGGGGAGATTCTTTTTGATGACCGTGATTTTACGCGGATGAGCTTCAAGGAAAGGAAAAGCCTGCGCAAGGAATTCGGCATGCTTTTCCAGGGAGCGGCCCTTTTTGACTCTTTTACCGTGGAAGAGAATGTCATGTACCCGCTGGACATGTTCACCGATATGTCCTATGCCGAGAAAATCGAGCGGTCCAATTTTTGCCTTCACCGGGTGGATATGGATGGATTCAACTCGCTCTACCCTGCTGAACTTAGCGGGGGGATGCGGAAACGGGTCGGTATTGCGCGGGCCATTACTCTGAATCCTAAATACCTTTTTTGCGATGAGCCTAACTCGGGACTCGACCCGCAGACGGCCATAATGATCGATAAGCTCATCCGCGAAATCACCGAAGAATATAACATAACCACCATCGTGAATACACACGATATGAATTCGGTCATGGAAATCGGGGATAAAGTGGTTTTCATCTACGAGGGGATCAAATGCTGGGAAGGCAGCAGGGAAGATATTCTGAATGCCGATAACCGGTATCTTAATGATTTCGTTTTTGCCACCAACCTTGCAAAGACCGTAAAGGAGATCCAGAACCAGCGCAAGCGGTCCAAAGCCTGAAATGCGGAGAACAAACGTCCTATTACTGACAGGAAAGACAGGCACAGGGAAGACCATGGTACTGAAGCGCTTTCTTGATGAACTGGATCCATCTGGCATACGTGCAGGCGGCATCCTGGCACCAGGCAGATACCTTGATTCCGGGGAAAAGGAATTCAGCCTTGAACTGGTGCCAGGGGGCAGGAATTTCCCGTTGTCCACGCGGATTGAAAATAAGAACTGGCAGGTAATAGGGGACTTTTACTTCAACCCGGAGGCCATAGAAGCCGGCCTCCGTCACCTTTCTGACCTGGTCCGGGATGAGTATCATTTGTACCTGCTGGATGAAATCGGACCTTTCGAGCTAAAGGGACTGCTATGGGCTCCGGCAATACCGGACCTGCTGGACAGGGGAATCCCTATGATCTGGACGGTCCGTCCAGGGATTATCGAAAAAGTGAAAAACAAATGGGATCTTGCAGATCCCGAGATAATCAACATCTATGAAGGAAGGCCGAACAATATCCTCGAAAAAATCAGAATATGGATGAACGGATACATACAGGGATTGTCCTGGCAGGCGGGAAAAGCACCCGGATGGGAAAAGCCAAGGGATTGATTTCCTGGAAGGGCAGAACACTTGTCGAACATGCCGTTGAGATCATTGCGCCGCTTTGTGCCGGGATCATCATCAGTTCAAACAACAGGGACTATGAATTTCTTGGCTTTCGTGTTTTACCCGACCAATACAGGGGTCAATGTGGATGTGACCGATGACGGTTACCTTACCGATCCCTCCCAGTGAAATAAAGACATCGCTGCCGAAATTGCAAAAGAAGAAGGCATCGAGCTGACCCCCAAACATTTCGAAGTATTCGAATACCTGAGAGCAAAACACGCAAAGGGAACCCAGCTGACCATTCGTTTGGTTGGTAAGAGCGGCATTACGGATATCAAGGGACTCTATATCCTCTTTCCCGGAGGCCCGCTAAAGAAATCTTCCAGGATCGCAGGTATCCCCAAGCCGACATCCTGCGTGTAATAATTTATCCATACTGCAGGCGGCCGGTGTTGTTTTTACCGGTATGGCTGCAGATACCAGACATTTAAATCGACAATAATAATTCATAAATTATGGCTGACGAAAAAAAGGAAATCCCCCTGAAGAAGGTAATCACGGTGGGAGATCTTTACACCATGTCCGGAGGGGAAGGAACCCAGATTATTTTCACTTAAATCCTGGAACAGGATTGCTGTCACTGCATCGGTCCTGTCAGCCGGTTAAGCACTGGAATGAACATTACTGAACCATGGTTTCATTCTTCGGAACCATGGTTTGATTATTTCACCTCTTCGTAATCCACATAATCATCATCCGGGGGGTCAGTTTTCCTGTTGCGATTGCCGTAATCGATGATGGTTACATCTCCCTGCCGGGTAGACTTTCTGAATTCCTTATCCTTCGGACCCGGAGGGGTTTTGTCTTTGCCAGGATTCCCAAAAAGTGCAGGCACGATGTACCGGTTTATGAACCGGATCACATACCAGGCCAGTAAAATAATAAGGATGACACGCAGTGCCGAGGCCATAATTCATTTCAGCATTAAAAACCTTCTGACTTCCCGGAGCACTGTAACCCGGGATCCGTTCGCACCGGTACGGCCATGCGCCCGATAGCGTCCGTGCCCGGTTGGTTCTTTCCAGGCAAATTCCCTGCAAAACTAGTAATTAATGTCCAGTTAATCCCCCGAATTCCTGTTAATCTATCAGGGGCCGGTCTTTCATAGCCTTGGGCATGGCTGCGCAACCCCAGACAATGTTCATGCCGAACCGGAAGTTCAGGGCGGTGAAATCCTCGGGCCAGAAGTAAGCGGACGGGGCCTGGTCAGAAATGAAGAACAGGTTAAATGGCCCTGCACGCAGCGAAAGTCCGATTCCCAGGTTCGTATAACTGTTCCCGTATATGGAGTAACTCAGGCTTGCACTGAACATGGAAATTGGCTGTACGTTCGCAGAAACCGTAAACTGGTTGTAGAATTGATAATTGTAGATCCTGGTACGGAAAACTGCTCCGAATCGCACCTTCTCGGTCAGGTTGTAGGCGGCGCCGAGGTATATTTTACCCGCCAGCATGGTTGTGTACGGTTCCTTGGTGACCTTAATCCTCATCTGCTCCTTTATGGAATCAAGTACGGCGTCACCCGCCGAAAAATCCTCGTCAAGTTTGAATTCCAGTCCCTCAAAAGAATAGTCGGCTTTCTGGTGGAAATTCCACACATAATTCCTCCAGCGGATGAAACCAAGATCCACGATACTGGCGGAAAAGGATAGCTTCTCTACGGGGAAATAATTAAATCCGAGATCCACGGCAAATCCCGGGTTCTTAATTCCTCCGAGGGTGCTGAATCCCGAAGGCGTCATAAGGTCGGCAATTTCGCCCGGGAAGCCGAATAAAGCATCAAGCGCCGCATTGGCCAGGCTGTCCATGTCAAGATAGCCGTCCTCGTCTACCGGCACTTCCTCCAGGTAAGGGATGGAAACATTGACCATGAAATCCGACTGAACATTCCATTCCTCAATGGAGGTCTTCAGGCTCATCAGGGAATTTTTTGTTACGATGTTGGAACCACCGAACAAGAGTTTTGCCCGGATCCCGAACTGCATTTCATCATCCAGGTTATAGGAAGCCCCGATGGCAAACTGATGAAAGTAACTCACATTCTGGGACAGGTCACTCAGATTGAAGTTGGACTGTCTGAGGTTCCCGTAAATTAGAAACTCTGCCAGGTCCCTGGGGAAAGTTGTCCCCTCCACGAACCGTTCGTTAATGTCCAGTGTGAAAAACCATTCATTTTTTCTCCAGCCTGTCGATAAAATACTGGTTGCCGCTTCAAACCTGATCCGGTTGCTTGGTTTCAGGGCATCCATGAATTTTTGTTTGTTGCCCTGTGAATACATGAAGGTCACGTATTTGTTCAGTGAGCTGTTCCATTGAATAATATCTCCATAGGTAATGGAATTTGATTCGACCTGGAACCGGATCGGGGACAAAAACGGCATTCCCAGGTACCCGTTGCAACCGGGCTGAAAGGCCGGGTTCAGCTGGTTTGCCTGGGGAATCCCAAACATGTAATAGTAAGTATTGGCATACTGGGCCGTTGCCTCGTGCCAGGATATAAGCGCTACCAGTAAAGTAGCCAGGGTGTATTTTACAAGGGGTCTTATAGGCATATCTGAGGATTTTATTGTTAATGTCCTTCCGGTTCTATAGTATAATGCAATTCAATACGGGTTCCAAGCTTAAAGTTCAGCGAGTAATCCGAATAAAATTTGACATCCCGCGAACCGTTGTCCGTAGTCTCGATATAAGCTTTCATAAGAAGCTTATTGGCATCCACAACGTTCTTGATCTGTTCCCTGGACATCTCCACTTCCGTCACCTTGTTGGTCGCCAGGATCACGCGTCCGCTGGAATTAACCACGCCGGACAGGAAAACATTTTTATCCTCACCAAACAGGGAATCAAGCGGTTGCCAGCTCCGGCTGGTGTCAATGAAATAGATCTGTATTCCAAGGTCCAGGGGCATGAAATTGTCGGTCTCCATCCTGATCAACATATTGTCAATGTTATCCGGACCGAATACCGTATCCTCATCCGAAAAAAGATCAAAATCGAAGGTGTCTGTCAGCACTACATCCTGGATCCTGAGATGCAGCGGAACGAGTCCCTCTACATTTACATTGAGCTCACTTACATCAAGGATGAAATTATCCTGCTGCCCCTCGGGATTTGCAATGACCCTGACCGAGTACTGGAAGCCCCTGAGATCGGTGGTGGCAGCCAGGTGAATGTTGCTGTTGGTGGTATCAATGCGGGTGGAATCCTTTACCGATTGCCCGACCTGGGTAAAGTCAGGAGCGGCAATGGAAATGGGGTTCGCACTGGGATCAATGGTCAGCGCCGTACTGCTTCCATCCTGGAAACGCGCCTCAAGGTCATTTAACTCAACTGCAAAGGGAACCCCCATCGAATTATCCGTCCGGACAATGATCTGGGGATTTGCCAGTTTTATGGTACCCTCGAAATTCCCTTGCAGCAGGTCGAATTCAAGCTCCGCTTTGTCAATGAGCACGCTGTCAAGGGCCCCGGCATACCCGTATGCAGCGGCATACTCCAGTTCGTGAAAGGAATTGATGATCTGCACCTCCTCGCTGGACAGTATATCCGCGCCCGAATTGATCAGGTCAAATTCAAACTGGATTTCAAGCGAGGAGGAATCCGGAACGCTGTTGTCAAGAAGGATGGTACTTCCGGCCATTGGGATGCTCACAGTTGTATCATAATTCCCCGAAGGATCGCTGATCATGATCACTTTGTGATATTTCTGTCCACCGAAAAAGACATAGTCGGAACTGATGGTCAGAATGCCCTCGTGCTTTATGGTCGACCGGACCCAGATCCTCATTTCCCCGTCCTTCACATATATGCTGTCAAGGCGTTCGTCCCTGAAATGTTCGAACTGGAACCCCTTATCCTGCACAAAAGGGATCGTATCCCCGAGCATTCCCAGGAAGGAGCCCGGGATATTTGTATCCGAACGGAAAAATACCTGGAAGAATTGCTGGTCCGGGATCTTTACCAGGTCGGATGCCCTGAGGATGGTGTCCTTGGAATAGGCCGCATAGAGGAATCCCGTACTGTCTTCGGAGACGTATCCGGTCGTATCGAATTCCTCCAGCAGGTCCTTGAGACTGAGGTTGCCAAATATTATCGGTCCCTCGTAAGCCCCTTCCCACTGAACAGTCGCGTCATAATCGGATGTGAGCCAGTCGTTATTGCAGGAAATTGCAGCCAGAATAACAGACAGGATGAATATGGATGAAAGGAATCTTTGTAAAGACATATTTATCAGCTTTGTAGACTGTTATTGTACGGAATAGTTATATAAAAAGTTATCATTGCTCCCTACGATAAGGTTGAATTTGGAAGTGGTCCTGTTAATCACACCGATACTGAAGGGCGTTGACCCCAGCAACGGGAAGCCCTTGTAAAGACTGCCGTCGTTATTCACCAGGTAGAGTTCGTTCATTTCCCCGGATACCAGTCCGATCTTTTTATTCCCGTAAGAAAACTGATAAATTACAGGGGGACCGCTGATTGGTGATCTGAACGAGCGTGAGAACTTTTTCGAGCCGTCGCTGTTGAAAACCCTGAGTTCCCTGCCGTCCACGAAAATAAATTCCCTTCGGCCGTTCCCGTTAAGGTCGCTGTATTCGAAATAATGCTTCCCGGAATAGGTGCCCAGGTCAACGGTTTCAACGGTTCCGTCAAAATAGATGAACTGCACCCTTCCCAGCGAATCGGTCATGACCAGCCTGGGTTTGATTCCGGTGGTATTGCTTTCCAGGACAATGCTGGTATTTTCGGCAACGGGGAAATGTTTTTCCACCCGGATCCTGGTTTCTCCCTTCCGGTTTAGTATGTAGGTGGTCAGATGATCCGCAAATACGATGTAATCCTTATTGCCCACCCTGAAATGATTCAGGGTCATGCTTACCCTTCCTTCCGTGCGGGGAATATCCCATCCCCTGATCAGGCTGCCTGTCTTATCGTAAAGGTATATGCCCCTGTCCTCCCCGGCAATGGCGATCCTGTAATCCCTGTTTTCTTCATAATCAAACAATGCCATGCCATTGGTAGCCGGAGAACGAAGGGTTACCGGGAAGCGTTCCACGTAATTGCCGTTACGGTCAAGAAGGTGGATCTTCTCCCTTGTATTGAACATCAATTGCAGTTTACCGTTTTTGTAATAATCAATCTGGTAGACTTCTCCCAGGATCCGGCCCTGGAGTTTCTGCTTCCACAATACCCTTCCCGAACCGTTCAGAAGGTAGATGTTATTGCCCTCATCCTGCACGAAGATCTCCTTCTCGCCTGTGTAATGGTTGGTCACCATTCTGGGCTTGGAGGCAACCGGGTAATCCAGCCTGCTCTCCCACACGGTCTGGGGCTCGTCTCTTACATCGGGAGAATATTTCAGGATAATGTTATTGTATGCCAGGTCGTTTTCCGATGTTATCTGGTAGGCAAGGGCCTGGAATTTTGAAAAATGCCCGCTTTCCTTTTCGTATTTGTCCACCAGGTCCTTTCGCAGGTATCTTTCCAAAAGTTTGCCGGAAGATGAAACGTCCAGGTAAAAATAAAGGTTGGAACGGGAGGCAAGATATTCCGAAAACTGCTGAAAGCCCAGGTCACTGTCCAGGTTATTGCCAAGCTGGTTGGAATGGATGTACTTCGACAGCGCGGGTATGGAATTCCCGAAAATCATATAGTTGTCAAAAAACGCACAGTATTTGCTGTTGATCCCATTGAACATTTTACCGAACAGTTTAGCAGGAAGATAGGGCACGGGCAACTGGTAAAAAGTGTAGTTCACGTCATTATTAACTGGACTTTCAAGTATCAGGGAGGAAAGTGCGACTCCTTCTTTTTCGGCAACGATGCCAAGAAATTCTTTCAGTTTATCTTCGGCCATGCTCCTGCTTTTGGTATTGCATACCACAAACGCGTTTTCATCCCAGCCGAAGTTCCTTACGTCGGTCAGCACCACGGCAACCTGCCTGTCCATCACCGGCAGGAACATCTTGTCCAGATCCACCTTGTATTTGTCGTTCATAGCTTTCAGTTCCCTCAGGTAAGCCCTTCCGATGCCATGAATTTCGAGGTATTCAATATAATCCTTTTTATAGCCGGGGAAATCATCCAGTCCCAATGCAAAAAATGCGGCCATATTTTCCGGTATTACTGCCTCGATATCAAGTTTTTGTGGCTGGTGTTTCAGGATAATGCCCAGGAAATCCCCGGTACCCTCCCCGGAATAGGTAAACCCGTTTAGCAGGACAGCATCGGGACGGAGGTTCAGATCCATTTCCGACCAGTTCGCAAAACGGACGAACTCCGATACCTGCTCGGAATACCGGTCGTTGAAAAGGCCGGAGACAATTCCCGGAATGGTTTTGTAATCGATGAATATGTTCCCCTCTACATTGCGGCCTGCAGTCCGGGCCACTGCAAGAAACCCGGGTTCATCCTCAACATTCTGTTTAAGGTCGATCTGGCGGATGGATTCCTCAAGCAGGATGGATGAACGGCTCAGAAGAAATAAACCGTGCGAGAAAGCAAATGAGAAACCTCTCTGGCTTCCTGCAATCATTACATCATAAATCCTGATCTCGTTGTAACGCCGATTGGTAAGGGTGGACCGGTCCGGCAGCTTATCCTGGATAAACCTCAGGATTTTCTTTTCATCCCCCGAGTTATTTATCGGAAAGTAGAGGATGTAATCGAAATTATTCCGTCCAGCCTTATGAAGTGAAAACGAAATCTCCGATCCCTTATACAGTCCCGCCACTTCCCGGTCATCAAGCAGCATCGAATCCAGCCGTCCGATCGTTGCCTGAAACTCCCCAAGATGTTTCAGCGCCCCGAGTTCCTGCCATATCCTGTTACGTGACATCTCATCCCGAACGAATCCGGCGAGATCATGGGTTTTGATCAGGATGGCCGCATCGGTAGGTACGGCCTGGATTACCTCGACCTTCTGGATATTCCCCCGGTGTAACTCCAGGAATGCATAGATCAGGATGCCCGCAAGAATAATCCCCACCGTCCAGAACAGTAACTTTCGGATCATAATTATTCATTTAACGAACTTCGCCCAAGTATATAAAAAAATAGCCTTCCGCTGATTCCTGCTATTGCCGGGTTATCAATAATCCATTGTTTATATCTTCAGGTCTTTATGCTGCTGAATCCTCGCCATGAAGCCGCGGAATTCCGGCCCGGGACAGTGATATGGAATAATTTTTGCTTCCGGTATCGATTCTCCCGGCAGGAATTTTATCTTTACTTTACGGATCACCAATAAAAATTTCCATGCATGATCGATCCCAGGATCCATGAAAGCTGGAAGGAAAGGCTGATCGATGAGTTCAACCGGCCGTATTTTACCGCCCTTAAAGATTTCCTGGTGGAAGAAAAGAGATCGTATGCGGTTTATCCGCCGGGGGATAAGATATTTGCTGCTTTTGACCGGACTCCCTTTGAAAATGTAAAAGTGGTGATCCTGGGACAGGATCCCTACCACGGAAAAGGACAGGCCCACGGGCTCTGTTTCTCGGTCCCCCCGGGAATAGCCTCTCCGCCTTCTCTTGTAAACATTTTCAAGGAGCTCCACAATGACCTGGGCATTGCCATGCCTGCACACGGAAACCTGGAAGCCTGGGCCGACCAGGGTGTGCTTCTGCTCAACGCCACATTGACCGTCCGGGCCAACCAGGCAGGATCCCATCAGAACAGGGGCTGGGAAAATTTCACGGATGCAGTGATCCGGAAATTGTCGCAGGAGAAAGAGGGACTCGTTTTCATCCTCTGGGGAAGGTATGCACAGGCCAAGGAATACCTGATCGATGCCGGCCGGCACCACATCCTGAAAGCGGCTCATCCTTCACCCTTCTCAGTTCACTCGGGGTTTTTCGGCTGCCGGCATTTCTCCAAAACCAATGAAATCCTACAGCAGCAGGGCAAGGAGTCGGTGGACTGGAGCCTGTAACAACCATCATCAATTATTTCTGGATAGCGATTCAAATGTTGTTCATGTATCCATTCAACTTTCAGGTATGAAGGATTCAAATGCTGCTTATAAATCCATTTACTCTCAGGTTAGGTTAAGGTTTAATCGGATCTCCGGACCATGGTCCGCAACTGTATGGACTGCAGGTGCATTATCCGCAGCTGCATGTCCATGTCCATCACGAATGGCACTTCCCGGGTGAAGAGTGTCTGAATGCAATTCCCGCGTGATAAGTGACCGGTCAGATCCGGTTCAGCCTGTATTGCCGCGCTATGTACCGGACCGGCAGCCAGGCAGCCAGAAAACCGATCCCAATGACTGTAAAGAATACCTTGATGACATCCGTGAACTGGAATACCACCGGGTATGCATCAATGATGAAGGATCCCGAACCCGAAAGCTTGATCAGGCCGTATTCAGCCTGGAGCCAGGAGATCAGGGAACCGAGAATCAGACCGATTACTGCCCCTGAAATCGAGATCATCCAGCCTTCGAGGAGAAAGATTCGTTTGATCAGGGGGACTGAAGCGCCAAGGCTATCAAGGGTATCGATGTCGCCTTTCTTGTCCAGGATCAGCATGGTCAGGGAGCCGATGATGTTGAAGGAAGCGATGATCAGGATGAACGTCAGGATAAAGAAAATGGCCCACTTCTCCGATTTCATGATCCTGTAGAAAAGCTCATTCTGTTCGTTGCGGTCCCTCACCAGGAACTCATCCCCGAGGATTTCCCTGATATCCTCCAGGGCAAGGGTTTCATCGACCCCCTCTTTAAGTTTCAACTCGACGGCAGTTACTTCGGTAGTATACTGGAGGAGATCACGTGCAAATGAAAGCGGAACCAGAAGGTACTTTGAGTTGATTTCCTGCTCGATGCTGAACATGCCGGAAGGGAAGATAAATTTCCGGTTAATGGCCTGGTCCGGGTTCATCGAGATGTTTCCCCGACGTTTTATTACATAAATATTGATCGGGTTAAGGAAATTCAGCCCGATCGCCAGGTGATAGGCAACTCCAATTCCCACCACAGCCATCGGCCTGCTCCCCTCCCAGAGGGAATATTCCCCGTCGACGATCATGCTGTCAATCCCGGTTGCCTGGCGGTATTCGTCATCCACCCCCTTCACCGTTGCGATGTATTGCCTGTCGCCATACCGCAGCAGGGCGTTTTCCTCCAGGACTTCCGCATAGTACGCCACCGACGGGTTAGCCCGTATCCTGTCAAAGGGGTACATACCGGGATCGAAAGTTTTTCCTTCGGCAATACTGATCTTGATGTCCGGGTCGAAGGAATTATAAAGCGATTTAATTATGCTGTCGAATCCGTTGAATACCGACAGGACGGTTATGAGCGCCATGGTTCCTATGGCTACCCCGGCAACGGATATGCCGGAGATGATGTTGATGGCGTTCTGGGACTTCTTCGCCATCAGGTATCTTCTGGCTATATAGAAGGGAAGGTTCATTTTATGGCCTTGACGATCAGCCCGGTCCCCGTCCTGTGTTCCAGGGATACATCCAGGTAATTCAATACCAGGCTGAACGGAAATGTCAGCAGGTAATAAAAGGGCAGCAGGATATAGAACAGCCTGCTGGCATTCAGCATGACGATCGGGTACTTCATCGACAGCCTCCAGGATATCTTGCCCGGCCATCCGTATGAATACTTCGGGAATACCCCGGAAAATCCCGAATTTAGTAACTTCTCCCTGATCTCTCCGATGTTGTAACCGTCTCTGACGTGTTCCTCGATGAAAGAATCCTCATGTTCATCGTGCACGTCCGAACCGCCCTGGTCGGAGGGTGTCGAGATCAGAAGGATCCCTCCTTTTTTCATCGAGAACATGAAGTTCCCGAATACTTCGACATCCTGCAGGATATGCTCCATGACATCAACGCATAATACGAGGTCATACTTCGCATTCTCCCGGAACCGGGTCAGGTCGGCAACCTCGAAATGCACCCGACCGGCACGGTCTGTTTTGTCGAAAAACCGGTTGCAATCCCTGACCTGCTCCTCCTTCACATCCACCCCCTTGATCTTCCACTCTTTCGATAACCGGGACATGAACCAGCTGTATTGCCCGAATCCTGAACCCGCATCCAGAACTTCTGCTATGGGACCGATCTGCTTTCGTGCCCTTTTCAGCTCACGCTTGATGTGCCATGCCCGGAGAAGCAGCAGGTCAAGCAGCCTGTAGAAGAGTTTACGGAGGAAAGGCGTACGGTTGAATATCTCACCAAGGCCTTTTTTGATGGGATCGTACTTCATTGTTTCAGCAATCGGTCAATTTTGTCCAGGTAATCCAGGGAATCATCCAGGAAAAAATGAAGTTCGGGAATTATGCGCAGCTGGTGGCGGACGCGATTCCCGAGTTCATGCCTGATGTGCCCGGTATGCTCCTGAAGGATCTTTTTGAAATCTTCCTTTCCCGGGGAAGGGAAAATGCTCAGAAAGATACGCGCCTGCCCGAGATCGGGCGTGATCCGTACTGTGGTGACGGTGATCATTTTCCCGGAAAACATGAGGTTACCTTCCCGCTGGAAAAAATCTCCGAGTTCCTTTTGTACCAGCCGGGATACTTTATTCTGTCTCGTTGTGTACATAATGCGATTATTTACGAATGACTTTCGGTACCCTGAAGAAACGGCCGCTTCTATCGGGTGCATTCATTAAAGCTTCTTCGTGAGTGATGGAAACCTCAACCCGGTCTTCCCGGAGTACCCGTGTCTTATCTGAAAGATAGACAAGGGGCTCCACGTTCTCCGTGTCCAGTTCGTTCAGCTTTTCAACAAAGGTAAGGATCTGCTCCAGGTCCTGGCGGATCCGTTCCTTTTCCTCCTTTCCGAATTCCAGGCGTGCCAGCCCGGAGATCTTTTCGATCATCCTGTCATCAATCTTCATACCTTAAGATTCAGAACGGTAAAATTACAATTTATAGCCCGATACTAAAAAATTAAATCCCCGTTCAAGGCACTTTTTGGGCTGAGGCTGATCAATTATGGCACAGCATTTGTGTTTAAATAAACGACAGTTCATCCAACATATACTCGAGGGAAACTTTCGGGGCAACCGGGTCCGCAAACCCGGTTTTTTTATTAAAATGGCCTGAAGCCGATGATTTCGCGGACGTCTTTGAGTGTTTTTGAGGCTGAAGCTCGTGCCTTTTCCCTTCCCATGGCGGCTGCCTTGCTGATGTAGGCTTCGTCGGCCAGGATCGCATTGATCCTTTCCCGCAGTGGATTGCACACCTTGATAATGTCTTCAGCCAGCTGTTTCTTCATATCCCCGTAACGGATCTTGCAGGTTTTATACTGCTCCCGGAAATGTGCCACCGTGTCAGCCGTGGAAACGATCTCCATAAGGGTGAAAAGGTTGCGGATGGGTTCGGACATTTTCTGGTTGGGTTTGGTGGGACCTGCATCGGTGACCGCCCGCATGACTTTCTTGCGGATCAGTTCCGGTTCATCGACCAGGTAAATGCCGTTCCCGGCTGTTTTTCCCATTTTCCCCTGTCCGTCGAGTCCCGGTACCTTCAGCAGTTCTTTCCCGAAATTAAACGGTTCGGGCATGGGGAAATATTCCACCCCGTACATGCTGTTGAATCGCTTGGCAAATTTCCTTGTCATCTCGAGGTTCTGTTCCTGGTCCTTGCCGACCGGAACCTTGTTCGAACGGTGAATGATGATATCGGCTGCCATCAGTACGGGATAGGTCAGGAGTCCCGCGTTCACATTATCCGGCTGGCTCCTTACCTTTTCCTTAAATGTGGTGGTGCGCTCCAGCTCCCCGACGTACGCATTCATGTTGAGCAGCAGGTAGAATTCGGATATTTCCGGTACATCGCTCTGTACGTAAAGGGTCGACCGTTCGGGGTCGATTCCCGCGGCGAGGTATTCCGCCAGGACGGATTTCACATTGGCGTGCAGGTCGGCGGGTTTGGGATAGGTGGTAAGCGAGTGCAGGTCCGCTACGAAAAAGAAGCAATTGTAATCCTCCTGCATCCTGACAAAATTCGTGACTGCCCCGTAATAATTGCCAAGGTGAAGGTTTCCCGTGGACCGTATCCCGCTCAGTACTGTTTCCATCCCTTTAAAATATCAAATCAGCATACAAAACTATATAAAATGTCCGTCCATCCATGGAATAGCCCGAAAAAAACCGCCATCCCGGTCGTCGGAACCCGCATGTAATGCAGCTCCTCTGATTAATGAAAATGACCGTTTCGGAACCGCAAACCGAGGATTTATCCATATGTGCTGCAACCATTTTTCCTTTTTAAATGTCTATTCAACAGTGATTTAGGGAAGAATTTCCATTGTTAATAAAAAAGATTAGCAGTTTCACCAATATTGGATATCTTTTATGACTGATTGTAAAACCGTTATATTCAGTTTATTGCAGTACATTTTGTAATAATGATCCATTGGAAAAAAATAATCGGAATTTCCCTGTTCAGTATTTTTTCACTGGCTGTTTCGGCACAATTCCTCAATGTCACAGCCATTTCCACGGATGTTTCATGCTTTAACGGGAGCGATGGTACAGGCGAGGTGACATCCGTGACAGGCGGGGTGCCTCCTTACACCTACCAGTGGCTTTATAATGACCTGACTCCAATTGTGGATTCAACCAACAGTAAAATTTCCGGGCTGCCGGCCGGTAACTATTTCGTTCAGGTTTACGATGTGGACAGTTCCAGCACGGGCGTGGATAATATTACCATCCTGAACGGTCCCAATATAGCCATCCTGATCTTTAAAATGAACGTTACCTGTAACGGAGCGGATGACGGGGAGATCCAGATCCTGGCTGCGGGAGGAAATCCGCCACTGGAATATTCCATCAACGGAGGATCCGGTTATCAGGCAGGAAGTTCTTTCACGGGACTCCCACCCGGTAATTACAATGTTGCGGTAAGGGACAGCAAAGGATGTACGAAAATCTATGCCAGTAATCCGGTCGTGATCAGTCAGCCCGGACCGCTTACTGTTGTGCTCGACAGTTCCAGGAACATCGATTGCTACGGGGCCGACAACGGGGGAATCTGGGTATCGATAACCGGTGGGACCACCCCTTATGATTTCCTGTGGAGCGGACCCGGTTTCAGTGCCACCACGGAGGATATTACAGGACTCGGACCGGGGGATTACAGCCTGAGTGTTACCGATGCCAATGGGTGTACGACGGGCCTGGGACCTGTGACCCTGACCGAACCGCCGCAAATCGTCATCAATAATGTCACCGCCACCGACGAGACCTGCCATGACGCAGGGAATGGTACCATTACCGTTACGGCAGGCGGGGGAACGGGCACGCTTTATTATACCCTGATTCCGGGACCGACGAATACTACCGGGATTTTCGGGTCGCTCAGCGGCAATACCTACAGTATAAGCATTACGGATGACAACGGATGCGGTCCGGTTATCCAGAATAATATTGTTGTCGGCAATCCTGATCCGATCACCATTGCCAGTGAGGATACCACCTCGATTACCTGTAACGGGGCCAATGACGGGAGCATCTCTGTGCGTGGTGCAGGCGGAACACCACCGTACGATTATACCCTGATGCCCGGAGCTCTCGATAATAATGCAACAGGGGACTTTTTCAATATTGTCCCCGGTAACGGTTATTATGTATCGGTCACCGACGCCAACAACTGTCCCCCTGCAAGCAGTATCACCTGGGACTTCGTGGAACCGGCCCCCATCACCCTGACGCCCCTTGATACCAACGACGTTACCTGCAGCGGGGACGCGGACGGATCACTCAGTGTACTGGCCGGGGGAGGGACTCCTCCCTACCTTTATACTCTCACACCCGGACCGGTTTCGCAGACTTTGGGGGACTTCAGCGGACTCACGGGCGGGACCTATTCGGTCAGTGTGACGGATTCCAGGAGCTGTGCACCGGCGGTGGTCGGCAACCTGGTGATTAACGATCCCGCACCGATAGCCATTGACAATGTCGTAACCAGCGATGTCACGTGTTTCGGGGATAACGACGGATTCGTCGTGGTAACCGCTTCAGGGGGGACCGGAACGCTCCACTACACCCTGAATCCGGGTCCCATTTTAAACACCGACGGAAACTTCACCGGCCTCGGGCCCGACATCTACGATGTAAGCGTTACGGACGATAACAGTTGCCCTGCGGCCACGGCCTTTAATCTGGTTGTCAACGAACCATCCGTCATTTCAATCGACACTGAGGATACCACTTCGATCTCCTGCAACGGTGCGAATGACGGGACCATTACCATCGTGGCATCCGGCGGAACACCACCCCTGGTCTTCTCTCTTAGCCCTGGCAGCTATCCGGTTAATAATAACGGCATTTTCGCGGGACTCGTCCCGGCACCGGGTTACCAGGTATTGGTTACCGATGCTAACAACTGTCCCGCTATCACCAGCAGCAGCTGGGATTTTGTGGAACCGGCCCCCATCACCCTGACGCCCCTTGACACCAACGACGTTACCTGCAGCGGGGACGCGGACGGATCACTCAGTGTTCTGGCCGGAGGAGGGACGCCTCCATACCTGTATACCCTGACGCCCGGGCTGGTCTCGCAGGCTTTGGGGGACTTCAGCGGACTCACGGGCGGGACCTATTCGGTCAGTGTGACGGATTCCAGGAACTGCACACCGGCGGTGGTAAGCGACATGGTCGTGAACGACCCGGTACCCATATCCATCGATAACATCAATTCAACTGACCTCAGCTGCAACGGATCCGGTGATGGCAGCATCCTCGTAACTGCTTCGGGGGGGACCGGTACGCTTTATTATACCCTCACACCCGGTCCCATTAACAATACCAACGGAAACTTTACCGGGCTTTCAGGAGAAAACTATTCGCTCAGCATAACGGATGACAACGGATGCGGACCGGCCACCGCTGCCAATCTCCTGGTCGGTGAACCGGCTCCGATTACCATCGATAACGAAGATACTACCGGCATCAGCTGCAACGGGGCCGCCGATGCCCGCATTCAAATTACGGCAAGTGGCGGCACGGGGCTTCTAACTTACATCCTGAAGGATCCTGCTCCCGTGGATACCAATACAACTGGATTGTTTACCGGGCTTGCACCGGGGACTTACACAGTGGATGTCAACGATGTGAACGGCTGTGGTCCCCTTACAAGCAATCCGTTTACCTTCACCGAACCCGCTCCTCTCAGTGCCACAGTTCTTCCCAGTTCCGTCAGGATACTTAACTGCTACGGCGATCCCTCCGGAATTCTAAATATCACCGTAACCGGGGGACACATACCCTATACCTATGCCTGGACAGGGCCGAACGGATTCACCGCCACATCAAAGAATATAAGTGGACTCAAAGCCGGGGATTACAACCTGACCATTACCGATGCAAATGGGTGTATGATAAACTATTCCCCCCTGGATAGTATTACGGAACCGCCCTTGCTGACCATGTCCCTTTCCAGGACTGACATTACCTGTTTCGGCGATGCCAACGGATCGGTCACCATAACGGCCGGGGGAGGCACGCCCGCTTATCAATACTCCAGGAATGGATTGATCTGGCAGGCCTCCAATGTATTTTCCCCTTTAAATCCCGGAATTTATACTTTCTACACCCGCGACTCAAAGGGCTGTACCGTTACCCAAAAGGATACCCTGGTCCAGCCTGCAGAGATCAAGATCACCAAGGAGGAGACGGATAACCTGGGACAATTGTGCTTTGGCGACAGCAACGGGATCATCATCATTACCGCCACCGGTGGAACCGGCCTGCTTCAGTATTCCATCGACAGCGGGAAGACCTATGTCCCCAACAACACTTTCATGGGACTTGGCGGTGGGGAGTATTTTATATTCGTCCGCGATGCAAAGGGATGTACCAGGAAGGGTGGGAAACCCCTGATCCAGGAACCCCCTGAACTGTACATCAGCACCTATGCCCAGCAGGATATCACTTCCTGCGCCGATGCCCCGGAGGGACAGGTTGTGATCGAGGGTACCGGCGGATCACTTCCCCTCAGATACGTTCTGGATGTTGCGGATACCAACCTGACCGGCATCTTTACCAACCTCCCGCGTGGACCGCATGACCTGCAGATCCTGGATACCAAGGGCTGCACCAGGGATACCTCCGTGGTGATCAATTCCCCGCCTCCCATTTTCGTGTCAACCATGATCCAGCATGTCACCAGCTGTTACGGGGACAGTGCGGGCATGATCACCATTATTGGCTCCGGCGGAACGGGAATGACCAAAGGTTATGTCCTCCAGGGAGACACCACATTCAGTGCCGATACGGTCTACTATGGCAGCCTGCCCGGGGGTTCATACGATTTCACCGTTATAGACAGCCTGGGCTGCGAAGTTTACCCGACTGCCATAATTAATTCACCTGACAGCCTGGCCGCTGATTCGGTGCTTGTCCTTCCGGTCACCTGTTCCGGGGATACCGACGGGGAGATACGGGTTTACGGTTCGGGCGGGACAATTCCCTATACCTATATACTTATGCCGGGCGCGGATACCAGCAGCACAGGGATCTATACGAATCTTGCACCCGGTGATTACACCGTTCAGATCGGGGATTCACACGGATGTAAGCCTTTTAACACACCTCTGCTGACCTTGCTGGAACCGCCGACCCTGGTATTTGATTCGTCCGCCACAACCACCATCAGTTGCGGGGGACTGGATGACGGGATGATTGCGATTTATGCTTCGGGGGGACTGCCTCCCTATGACTATTCCGTTGACGACGGGGCAACGTTTGGACCAGACAGCCTTGTTACGGGACTCGGACCTGGAACCTATAGAATAATAGTAAGGGGCTCATCAGGCTGCACGGTGGCAGGAGATACCATTACCCTGAGCGATCCGCCGGGACTCAGCCTGAATTCCTCGGCGATCACGGATGTCTCAAATTGTGCTGGTGACAGCACAGGGGCCATTACGGTTTCCGCTTCCGGTGGAACAGGTGCCCTGGAATATTCACTGGACAGCCTGAACTGGCAGGCATCGGGAACCTTCACGGATCTTCCGGCAGGCATCTATTCGGCCCTGGTAAGGGATTCCAGATCCTGCCTGATCAGTTTCCCGCCCGACACCATAATCGAACCACCGGTGATTTCTGCCACCATAACCACCACCACGGCCATGATCCCGGATCCCGGGTCGATTAACATATCGGCGACCGGAGGTACACCGCCGCTTGAATTTTCGATCGACAGCGGGGCAACCTTCACTGCTGACACCTTCTACCTGGTTCCCTCCGATATCTACGGGGTTGTGATCCGGGATGCCAACGGGTGTACCCATGAAGAATCGGTTACCGTTACAGCAACACCGCCGCTCGAGGTAAATGTGAGTTCAATGAGCATTGATTGCTATAATAACAACAACGGTTCGATTGCACTTTCTCATCTGAACGGGATCGGATATGTGAGCTATTCCATCGACGGGGGTTCGAGTTTTTATCCAACGGGTGATTTTACTGGTCTTGCCGGAGGAATGTATTACATCCAGGTCAGGGACGACCAGCGGATCTTCCGGGATACGGTCGAAATCATCGATCCTCCACCCTTTGATGTGACCGGCACTATTACTCCTGCCACATGCAGCCGCAACAGCTTTGACGGGGCCGTCTCCCTTGCCGTAAGCGGAGCCACCCCTCCTTACAGCTACCTGTGGTCGAATGATTCCACCGGAAAGGATATCAGCGGGCTCGAAGAACGTACGTACCAAATAACCATAACCGACCAGAATGGTTGCCAGTTTACTGATGCCTATTTAGTCAGCGCCCTGGTAAGCCTCCTGGCCGATGCCGGCCGGGACACAGTTGTCTGTTACGGCACTGAGGTGACACTGAACGGTTCGGGAGGGGACGAATTCACCTGGAGTCCGGAAGAAGGACTGAGCCGTGCTGACATACCCGATCCGGTCACAACCGTGACGGATTCGGTCGCCTATGTTTTATTTACCCGTGATGTGACCAGCGGCTGCTCCGACAGGGATACTGTAATTCTTACCGTGCATCCGGACCGGGGCATATCGGCGGGACAGGATACCACCATTGCGGCGGGGCAATCCATCGTCCTGACGGCAACGGGTGGACCCTTCGACAGTTACCTGTGGCAGCCTTCCGATGGTCTTGATAACCCTGCATTGCAGTCCCCCACCGCTTCCGTTACTGCCGAGATCACATACAGGGTGACCGGTACAACGGAATTTGGATGCGAGGAATCAGATTCGATGAATATCTTCCTTGCAGCGGGACTCAAAATTTACAGCGGGTTCACTCCCAACGGGGACGGGCATAATGATTTCTGGGATATCGACGACATCATTTATTACCCGAATGCAAGCGTAAAAGTGTTTGACCGCTGGGGCAGAGTTGTATTCTCCTCGGTGGGTTATGCCGACAACCAGCGGTGGGATGGTAAATACAAGGGCAAGGAGCTTCCGATCGGGACCTATTATTATATTATAGAACTTAAAGACGGCAGCGAGCCTTATAAGGGTCCCGTAACCATTGTAAGATAAAATGAAAAAAAGATATACGGGCATATTGATCATACTTGCCTGCCTGGCGATGCAGGCCATCGGGCAGCAGGTTCCGCTGTATACCCAGTACATGTTCAACAAAATCATTTACAACCCGGCCGTGGCGGGGGTCGATCCCTATTTTCAGATCCGTTCGAACCATCGTTTCCAGTGGGTTGGGATCGCCGATGCCCCCCTGACCAATGCACTGGCTTTTTTCGGTCCCCATAAAACCATGCCAATGGGATACGGAGGTTACGTCTACCACGACATTACCGGTCCCACCAGCCGCACTTCGCTCACCGGGGTATACGCCTACAATATTGAAGTCATTCCGGATGTACGCCTGTCAATGGGCCTGTCCCTTGGCGTCATGCAATACCGCGTTGACGGCACCCAGATCACCCTTAAGGATCCAAGTGACCTGGCCCTCCAGGGTGAGGTCCACACCAGCTGGGTGCCCGATGCCAACTTTGGTCTGTACCTTTATCACAGGGATTTCTGGGTCGGATTCTCGACAGCCCAGCTTATCAATACCAAGCTGAAACTGTATGAACCGGGGACCGGAATAAACAAATTAAAAACGCATTTCTTTCTTTCAGGGGGTTACATTTACGAGATTAACAGCGACTGGAAGGTGGAACCCAGCGCCATGCTGAAAGGAACGGCACCGAAGGCCGTCCAGTTTGATCTCAACGCCCGGGTGATCTGGCAGGAAATGGTCTGGCTCGGATTGTCGTACCGCACAAATGACGCAATATCCGTTCTTCTGGGCTATTCATACCAGGAAAGGATTTATTTCGGTTATTCCTACGACATCACCCTCTCGGGTCTGCGCCAGTACAACACCGGCACCCACGAGGTCATGTTCGGTTACCGGTTCAACGATATTAAATAGCCTGCCGGCACCAGAAATTCATTTGCAATTTGCAAATTTGTACGGTAAACTGAATTGCCCCGGAAAGATGCACAAATTTCTTACCATACTCCTGACTCTTCTTGTTATTGGAGGTTGTGAAAGCAGCAAACCGGGGAAGGATCTGATCCCCCCTGAAACCCTTGTGCCCGTGCTGATCGACATTCACCTGGTCTATGCCCTGCAGTCCTCCGCAATGATCAGGGATCTTGCCCGGGAAGTGGATTCAATAGACACCTACAGTTACATCTTTGACAAATATGACGTTACCAGGGTACAGTTTGATTCCACCGTCGCCTGGTATTCCCGCCATCCGAAGCTGTTCACCGATATATACGACCAGGTTGTGATGCAGCTTTCAAGGATGAACGATTCCCTTAACCTCTACCAGGAATAGTAACCGCCTTATAATGAGAAAGATATCTGCGAACCTCATTCTGCCGGTATCCTTACCGCCGCTTATAAACGGGATCATAAGGCTGGATGACCGGGGAACCATCCTGGAAGTTACCGATACCGGCGGAAGGCTACGTGAAGAGTCCGGTCTCGAGTTTTACAGCGGGATCATCCTGCCGGGTTTTGTGCTTCCCTGGCTGAAGCTGGAAGAGGTGGCGGAATCGATCGGGGGACTCGATCGCGAGCTGATCCGAAGCGGGGTCAGGGGGACCGGGGTGGTTATACGGCAGAGCAACCTTACGGAGGACGGACTGGAACAGATGCATGGCAGTCCCATTACCTACCATCCCGTCATCGAAGTATGCCCGGAGCCGGGGGAAGATGAATTCGATGTATTTAACAGGGGAGTTGATTGGGTAAGCCATGCCTGGAACGAATTCAACCTTTTCTGTTCGCTTATTTCCTGTTCCCGCGCGGCCAAGTACAGTGATATTAACCGTTACATCCGTGAATACAACGCTGCGCATCAGCATGTGGTCCCCCCGGAACATCCGATCGAAATGTTCCCCGGGAGAGCCGCCATGAAGGATACCCTTACCCCCGGTAAAAAATCCACCTCTACAGTTCCTTCATCCATTCCGGGGAAAGTTCCTTCATCCATCCC
Source organism: uncultured Bacteroides sp. (assembly GCA_964431315.1). GTDB lineage: Bacteria > Bacteroidota > Bacteroidia > Bacteroidales > SM23-62 > SM23-62. The sequence goes on from CAYSJH010000006.1 coordinate 91,781, forward strand.
GGGGAAAGTTCCTTCATCCATCCCGGGGAAGTTTCCTTCATCCATCCCGGGGAAAGGTTCCCTGAATATCCTGGAAGTGTTGCAGGCATCCGGGCCTGGTAAAGATTTCGGGGAATTATTGCCCGCTTTCACCCTGGAAGCGGCTGCACGGATCTTTGAGGATGATCTGCTGGGCAGCATCGAGACGGGGAAGCGACCCGGGCTGAACCTTGTGTCCGGCATCGACACGCACTCGCTCAGGCCGAATGATAAAACTTCCCTCCGGGTGCTCGTTTAGCGCATATAAGTTTATCGATAATTTACAGGCCCTTCCCCTTCAGATAAACGATGGCTTCCTTGTCGTACTTAAGTATGTGGTTGTCGAACCAGCCCGTCAGGTACTCCATCATGGTCTGGCAGGTATGTTCAATGTCGCGCTGGTAATCTGTTTTAAACTGGATGACCCGCTTGATGAAGGCTGCGTGCAGTTCTTTATGTTCGCTTGTGCTCGGAAAATGGTAATCCTTTAAATAGATCTCTTCCTGGATCAGGTAGTGTTCGGCATAATGGACCAGGCTGAAAAAAATCCTGGAAGCTGATTCCATGCAGACGCCTTCATCAAGATAGGCTTTAAGATCCCGGATAATATTCAAAAAATATTTATGCTGCTCGTCGATGAATTTTACGCCGGTATTGTATTCCTCCTTCCAGGTATAGTTGGTAACCATATGCTTCCTCTTTAATGAGATTTCACCACAGGTAAAATTAGACCCTGGGACTCCCTCAGCCAATGATTTATATCATACCCGAAAAAATCTCATATTTGCAATTAACTTTCAGTCATGGCTACTTTCTTATTCGAAGACGTGATATTCGGTCCGGTGAACAGCCGCCGGCTTGGCGTATCGCTGGGCATCAACCTGGTCCCCGTTAATCGCAAAGTCTGCACCTTTAATTGCATTTACTGCGAATGCGGGTGGACCAACGATCGTCACCTTCCATCGGAAGGATTCCCTTCACGCGATCTGGTTGCGAAAAGCCTTAGGGGGAAGCTTAAGGAACTGAGGGGAGGGGGATTGCTTCCCGATTCGCTGACCTTTGCAGGGAACGGGGAGCCAACACTTCACCCGGAATTCCCCGGGATCATTGACGATACCCTCCGGATCCGTGAGGAATACGCCCCGGAAAGCCGCATTGTGGTCCTCTCGAACGGATCCCTGGCCCATCGCAAAGGCATAAAGGAAGCGCTGGACAGGGTTGACCGGAACATACTTAAGCTTGATACGGGTATTGAAGACACCTTCCGCCGGCTGAACCAGCCGCCTGCAAGCATCAAACTTGAGGATATCATCCGGAATCTCAAACTCTTTGATCAAAATCTTATCATACAGACCTTATTTATCCGTGGATCCCACAAGGGGGCAGTGATCGACAATACAACTGAAGAAGAACTCGGGGCACTGCTTGCCCTGTACAATGAAATTCGTCCCGCTGAAGTGCAGGTATATACCATCGCCCGGGATACCCCCATCAGCAGTCTTAGCAAGGTTACGATTTCCGAACTGGAAGCCATTGCCGTCAGGATACAGGAACTGGGCATTGATACTTCCGTTTTTGGATGACTGCATGAAACCCGGCGATGAAACCTGAACTGAGATTACCTGGAAAACAACATATATAATTTAACCGGCTGATTGAAGAAAACGGGAAAAAAGAAAATACTGGTTTGTCCCCTTGACTGGGGACTCGGTCATGCCTCCCGGGATGTGCCGATCATACAACGCCTGGTGGATATGGATCACGAGGTGGTGCTGGCAGGGGATGGTGCTGCCATGGATCTGCTTCGCACCGAGTTCCCGGAACTTGAGTCCCTTTATCTCAGGTCTGTCATCCGGATGCGTTATTCCAGGCGCCTTCCGGCCTGGTTGAAAATCACGTTGCTTTCCCCGCTTTTATTTATTGAAATTTTCTCCGAGCATCTGAGCATCAGGCGCATTATCCGGGACATTAAGCCCGACGTACTTATTTCCGACAACCGTTACGGCTTGTGGAACCGCAGGGTAAGGAGCATCCTGATCACGCACCAGTTAAGTATCCGGCTTCCCCGTTTTGCCCGCTTCCTTGAATACCCTTTCCACGTTGTGATCAGGGCTTTCATCGGAAAGTTTGATCGTTGCTGGATCCCGGATTACCCGGGAGAGGCAAATCTTTCCGGCGAGCTTTCCCACCGTTATCCCCTTACGGGGAATTCGGCATTCATTGGCGTGATATCCAGGTTTGCGGTCCCCCCGGGCAAAACCACCCGAACGTCATCCCGGTTTTTGGGCCATCCGAATATTGGTCCCCCGGGATTATCCCGTCCGGCTGCCGTGCCCGGTGAAGTCACCCGTGATTTATCCGGAACTGTATCTGCGGCCGGTCCCGGGATTTCCATCCCCGGTCCCCGGATTACGGTCCCCCGCAAACCCCGACCCGTTGACCTTGTGGTATTGCTTTCGGGTCCCGAACCCCAGCGCAGTGTCCTGCAAAAGCTCGTCCTCAGGCAGGCATTGACTCTTAACTGCGGATGCGTTATCCTGCAGGGATTGCCGGGCAGGTCAAGGCGGGTTGACCTGACCTCATCGACTACCATGTACAGCCATATGCCGGCGGGAGAACTCGGGAAGTTGCTGGATATGGCTGAACATATTATTTGCAGGGCGGGATACACGGGCATCATGGACCTGGCCGTGCTGCGCAAAAAGGCCATGATCATTCCCACTCCCGGCCAGACAGAGCAGGAATACCTGGCCGGATACCTGGCTGAAAAAGGGATTTTCCTCGCCTGTTCCCAGGACGAACTTGACCTGGAATCGGCACTCGAGGATCTCCGGGAATTCGAGCCCGAATTTAACCTGCCCGCGGATGACCTGCTGGAAAGTGCAATCCGGGAAATTGTTTGAAACTTCCCTTTCCCGGCCCTGTGAAATGTTCCCGCCTCATTCCTGATGATACGCTAAGGTGTGAAGGGGCCAGCTCAGATCAG
>CAYSJH010000006.1:94884-108032 GCA_964431315.1 uncultured Bacteroides sp.
CTCAGATCAGGATCAGGCTCAGGAGCACCACGGTAAAGCCGGTGACAAATCCCAGGTAAATCTCACCGGGAGAGTGTGCCTTGAGGATTATTCTTGCCGTACCGATTAACCCGGCAAGAAGGACCGAGATCCCCAGGTAGAACTGGAGGTTCACTTTCAGGTAAAAGGCCAGGAACCCGATCAGGGCAACGAGTCCCCCGGCCCCAACCATATGCAGGCTGATCTTGTATTTCATTGTGATGAGCAATGTCGCCGCAATCGCCAGCAGGCTGCTCAGGATGAAGGTATGGTACAGGTGAGGAATGGCTATTCGCCGGATGATGTAATAACAAAACGCATACAGAAAAAGGCTTACGACCAGGGGCACATAACGTTCCCTTCGTGAACCCAGGTCAATGTTCATGATCATCCTGTGATACATGAAAAAAGGGATGAAGGCCAGGGGAACCACATAGGTGCAGAGGAAAACAATCAGCAGGATCCATTTTTTGATATCAAAGGGAAGGTAGGACAGATAAGTGCCCGAATTGAAAAGTACCAGCATGCCCAGGGTGGGAATAATAAGCGGGTGATAAATGTAGGATAAGGCTTTTGCGATCTTTTCCATAACTCCAGAAGGGCAGCTTAACGTGAGCTAAAGATAGATAATTTTTTCAGCCGGGGGTCAGAGCTCCTTTTTCAACCGGGGGTCAGAGCTCCTTTTCCAGAGGGGGGTTAGAGCTCCTTGCGAAGGCGGGCTACCGGGATGTTCAGCTGTTCCCGGTACTTGGCTACAGTCCGGCGGGCGATCTGGTATCCCTTTTCCTGGAGGATCTCCGCCAGGCGTTCATCCGTAAGGGGCTTGCGCTTATCCTCACTCCCGATGAATTCCTCCAGGATCTTTTTGATTTCCCGTGTTGAGACCTCCTCTCCGGAATCGGTCTGGAGTCCCTCAGAAAAGAAATACTTCAGCGCAAAGATCCCGAAATGCGTCTGGATGTATTTGCTGTTGGCCACTCTTGATATTGTCGAAATGTCGAGTCCCGTTATATCGGCAATATCCTTCAGGATCATCGGCTTGAGGAGTTTGTCGTCCCCTTCAAGAAAATATTTGTGCTGGTAATTGATGATGGCATTCATCGTGAGAACAAGTGTATTCTGCCGTTGCCGGATGGCATCGATGAACCATTTGGCCGAATCGAGTTTCTGCTTGACAAAGGTGATGGCATCCTTCTGTTCGCGTGTCGCATTATTTTTACTGGCCGAATAGGACTGGAGCATTTCGCTGTAGGTCGGGCTGATCCTGAGGTCGGGCACATTCCGGGCATTCAGGCTCAACTGCAGTTCGCCTTCGTTATTATCAAGGACAAAATCCGGAACGATGTGCTGAATGCTTTTATTCTGCGGATCGCTGAAAGAACTGCCCGGTTTGGGATTCAACCGGAGGATCTCATCTAGGGCAACTTTCAGGTCATCTTCGGAAATATTCATCCGTGTTACGATCTTCTCATAATGCTTCTTGGTGAACTCATCAAAATGGTATTTCAGGATCTTTCGAGCCAGGGCGATCTCGGGAAGGGACTGGTTCCTGGTCTCGATCTGAAGCAGCAGGCACTCCTGCAGGTCCCTCGCACCCACGCCAACCGGATCAAAATCCTGGATCACCTTTAAAATCTCGAGAAGTTCATCCTCGTTGGTTGTGATATTCATGGTGAATGCCAGGTCATCAACGATCGCGGTAAGTTTCCTCCTCAGGTATCCGTCCTCATCTATATTTCCCAGGATGTACTGGGCAAGATGCGCCTGTCGCTCGGTAAGGTCTCTCAGTCCCAGTTGAGTCTCCAAATGCTCATGGAAAGACATGCCGCCGGAAAACGGGATATCTTCCCGTCTTTCATCCTTTGAATAATTTTTAGTGCTCAGGCGATAACTGGGTATCTCTTCATCGTTTAGGTAATCCTCCAGGGAAAACTCATCCTGGTCCTGGTCATTATCCTTTTCTTTCCCGATTTCCTCTTCAAGTCCCTCCTGTTCGCCGCTTTCCCTGTCCTCTTCCCCCTCCTCCAGCACAGGATTTTCCTCCATTTCCTTCTTGATACGCTGTTCAAGCTGCAGCGTAGGAATCTCCAGCAGCTTGATCATCTGGATCTGCTGCGGGGAAAGTTTCTGCAATAATTTCTGTGATAATCTCTGCTTAAGCATAATCTCACAAAATGCCTGTGATTACTAGGGAAAGATACGAAAAAACCCACAACCGGAAAAGGATTTTTAATAGGATCTTGCCCCCCACATGAACTGGCTCATGTGAACGATTGCCGCACGCGGATTTACGCACATAACGGGGATTTTGGAGCTGTTTGCAATGATTTGCTGTTCGGTGGCACCAAGCATGTAATCAGCGATGCTGATATTCTTAGTCGTGGTGATCAGGATCAGGTCTGCATTCTTCTCCCTGGCAAAGGCTATGGTCTCTTTGGCCATCTGGGAAGATTTTGTTGCTGTATGTATCTCGTAATCAAGGTTATTCTGGATAAGGAACTTAACTGCAAAGGTGAGGTTTATGTTCACCTTCTTTACCAGTCCCTTGTCCTTTACCGGGGATTTGAACAGGTAAACCTTGCTGTCAAAGTATTTCCCGAGGTAAATGGCCCACTGGAGTTTCTCCTTGTTTTCCGCCTTAAAATCAATCGGGAAGACGATGCTGCTGAACCGGTCCTCCGTTTTTGGCTTATCCTGAACGACCAGGAAAGGTACGGTAGATCCGACGATTACCTTGAGGGCCCAGCTTCCGGTGACTTTTTGCATTCCTTTGATGCCATGGGTTCCCATGATCACCATCAGGGCATCCGAATCGTTCGCGTACGAGGCTATTTCCTTGAAGATGCTGCCAGTCAGAACAATTCCCTGGAGATCAAAATCATATTTTCGGCTGTGTTCTTCGATCTGCAGCTGGAAATCGGAAGTGATCTGATCCATGGAGGTCCTACTGTCGGCCTGGTCAACGATATGTACCAGGCGGATCTGGTTATCCACATTCCGGGCAATTCGTAACGCATGCAGCAGGGCATTTTCGGACATTTCAGTATTGTCCCATGTCACAAGAAGTGTATTCCTGCTCTTCTCCATGTCCAGCGGTGTCAAACGATCACTAAATTTACATTAAAGCAATAACAAAAACACTATTTTTGTACTTCATTTTAAGAATTAATTAAGCAGATGAAGGAATCAGAGCGGCCAAAAATCAAGGACCTTCTGGCATCGAAGGACTTCGGGAAAGATTTCCTCCTTAAGGGATGGGTAAGGACCAAACGCGGGAACAGGAACATTGCCTTCGTGGCCCTGAACGATGGCAGTACCATCAACAGCATCCAGGTTGTCATCGACGTCCCCGAGTTCGATGAAGCCATGATCGACAGGATCACCACCGGTGCCTGTATTGCCGTAACCGGGACCCTGGTGGAATCCATGGGAAAGGGACAGAGCGTAGAGCTCCGGGCAAAAGAAGTGGAGGTTTACGGTGAAGCAGACCCCGAGGTTTATCCCCTGCAGAAAAAGGGCCATTCGATGGAATTTTTAAGGGAGATCGCCCATCTGCGCCCTCGCACCAATACCTTTGGTGCCATTTTCCGCATCCGCCACCACCTGGCCTATGCCATTCACAAATATTTCAACGATAACGGATTTTTCTACATGCATACCCCTATAATAACCGGATCCGATGCCGAGGGAGCCGGTGAAATGTTCCGGGTAAGCATACTGGATCCGGTCGATCCGCCTCGGTCGGAAGACGGGAAAGTGGATTTTTCAAAGGATTTCTTCGGGAAAGAAACCAACCTCACCGTCTCCGGGCAGCTTGAGGGTGAACTTGGAGCGCTGGCGCTTTCCAGGATCTATACCTTTGGTCCCACTTTCCGGGCCGAAAACTCCAACACTCCCCGCCACCTCGCCGAATTCTGGATGGTCGAACCGGAAATGGCCTTTTATGAGATCGCGGACAACATGGACCTGGCCGAGGATTTCCTCAAATACCTGATCCGGTATCTGCTGGAAACCTGCAGCGATGACCTGGAGTTCCTCCAGAATATGTATGACGGGGGTCTCATTGAACGCCTCGGGTTCATCCTTGAAAACGATTTTGAACGGATCATTTATACCGACGCAATTAAGATCCTCGAGGCTTCGGGACAGGAATGGGAATTTCCCGTAAACTGGGGAAAGGACCTGCAGGCCGAACACGAGCGATACCTCGTTGAAAAACACTTCAAAAAACCGGTCATCATAACCGATTACCCCAAAGACATCAAGGCCTTCTACATGAAGCAGAACGATGACGGGAAAACAGTCCGGGGAATGGATGTGCTTTTCCCAAAGATCGGCGAGATCATCGGCGGGAGCCAGCGCGAAGAAAATTACGAGAAGCTTGAGCGCCGGATCGGGGAACTTGGCATCCCGAAAAAGGACCTCTGGTGGTACCTCGAAACCCGGAAATTCGGCACAGCACCGCATTCAGGGTTCGGGCTGGGTTTCGAAAGGCTGGTGCAGTTCCTGACCGGGATGAGCAACATTCGTGATGTGATCCCGTTCCCCCGCACTCCCAAGAACGCGGAGTTTTAATCGGATGAAAATGGGAAAGGGACCTGCGAAGCCCCTTTTCCACTCTATCTTAAAGTAGAGCATTCGTTCATTGGAAGTCTTATTTTGTGGTTACCGCCACAAAATTCAGCGACAATGAATGAATGCTTACTTACAATTCAGCACGTTCTCCATCTTATACTTGACCGCAGTCAGGTACGGTTCGACCAGCGCCTTTTTGAAAGCTTCGCAGGCCTTATCATATTCCACAAGGCCCATATAGGCATTCCCGATTTCGTACCAGATCTTGGCCTGATCGTCCGCTTTCTCGTACTGGACGGCCTTCAGTCCGTATTCAACGGCCTTATCGAAATCACCCTGTTTCCCGTAAATCACACAGGTCAGGTAGTAGGATTCAGGATCCTGGGAATTGTATTTATTGGAAGCCTCAAAGTTCTGAATGGCTTTGTCAAATTCTTCGTCCTTGAAAGCCAGCTTGCCGGCATTCATGAAATGATCCTTCAGGGTTTTGGTGGCGGCTTCGGTGGTTTTATCGTCACCCGAGGAAGTCCCTACCTTTATGGCCTCTTCCATCGTTGCAATCATCATGGCATCGTCATTCTGCTTTTTATATACAAGGGCTTTCCCGTAAATGGCCCGGGCATAATCGGGCTGGTACTCGATCGCCTTGTTAAAACTCGCAAGGGCTGCATCCAGTTCCTCATCCTTGACCTGTGTGTTGCCCAGAGCATAATAGAGCTGGGGGATGTACTTGAGTGATTTTTCACGGATGTCATCATTCCCGTATTGATCACAGGCTTCGACCGTTTTCTCGAATTTGGCGATGGCACCGGCGATGTCTTTTTCCTTGTAGGCGTCCAGGGCCATGCGGTAATGGAGCGCAGGGATCTGTGCCTTAGCATTGGCTTTCATTTCATCGCCCTCTGCTCCCAGCTGATCGGCAAGCGCAATGGTTTCTTCAAACTTTACAATGGCGGTGTCGAAATTACCGGAATTTACTTCTTCTGCACCTGCGTTGAAGGCGTTGATCACATCCGTCAGGGTGGGCTGCGCATTCAATGCAAGGGCAAACAGGGCCAGTATCATGCCGCTGAAAAACTTCATTAGAATTCCTTTCCTTGTCATAGCTATAAAGATTTATTTGATAGTCACTTATTGCAACTTCAAAATTATGAACTGCAAAAATAAAATTTTTTTCATAGTTTCTGAATTTATAAGGATTTTCTCGTCATGCGACGCAAGCATGAATTTCGCAATTATCATACCATTCATCCTGTATTTTGCCCTTGTTGTGGGGATCGGGGTCTATACCACCCGTTATTCTTCGCGTGGAATGACTGAATTTTTTCTGGTCGGAAGGCAGGTCGGAAGGCAGGTCGGAAGGCAGGTCGGAAGGCAGGTCGGAAGGCTTGTGGTGGCCCTGTCTGCAGTGGTTCCCGGCCGCAGTGCCTGGCTTCTGCTGGGAGTAACGGGGATGGTTACCGTATTCGTGTGGAAATCCGTTCCCGTGCTTTCCTTTCCTAGTTTGCCACAATCCTGGTCAGTCTCGCATCAGGCCCCGTGGTCAAGAGCCGGCAGGTCAATAAGTAAGCCTTTACGTTCAATTCCCCCCATATAAAAAAGGGCTGTAATTTCAGGAATTACAGCCCAGGAGATCTATATGGTTAACCGTCCGAATGAGTTCAGCCGGCTTAATTTTTTTCGAACCATCTCAGGTCGGCCCTCATCCACCTGTCAAACACAAGATCCTCCTCCAGGAGCATATCATAGATCCTGAAAGCATACATGATCCAGGCTTCGATTGCCAGTTCTTTCTCGATATGTAAAAAATCAGCTTCCATTGTTCAATCTATGAGATAACAAAAATTCTGCCAGAATGTTCAAATCCGGCATCTCTCACAAATTGTCCGGATATACTTATCTTTGGGCTCTGATGATTCGCATATGTCCATCGTCCTTAAAAACATTGACAAGAAATTTGGCAGACAGCTGGCTCTCGACCGTATCAGTTTCGAGATCGGCAAAGGGGAAATCGTCGGATTTATAGGGCCGAACGGGGCGGGAAAATCCACGACCATGAAGATTATCACCGGTTACATCCCTCCCACTTCGGGTGAAGTTTATGTGAACGGGATGGATGCAGTGGAACGATCCCTCGAGATCCGCCGGATCATCGGCTACCTTCCCGAATCCAATCCCCTGTATGTAGATATGTACGTCAGGGAATACCTGAGGTACATTGCCGGGATTTACGGGATGGCTGAAAATCCTGCCTCCCTTGTAGAAGAAACCATTGAACGGACCGGGCTGGAACCGGAAGCCCATAAACAGATAAAAGCGCTTTCGAAAGGGTTTCGGCAGCGCGTGGGACTGGCACAGACCCTGATCCATGACCCGGAGATCCTGATCCTGGATGAACCCACCTCGGGACTGGATCCTAACCAGATCATTGAGATCCGGAACCTCATTTCCGAGCTGGGAAAGGAAAAAACCATCATGCTTTCGACCCATATCCTGCAGGAAGTTGAAGCCATTTGCGACCGGGTAATCATCATAAATAAAGGGAAAATCGTGGCCGATGAACCCATGGATGAAACATCGGGCAAAGAATTAGAAAAAAAATTCCGAGATTTGACATTTCAATAAAATCCTTAAAATAAAATGAGCTATCTCTTTACATCCGAATCCGTATCCGAAGGGCATCCGGACAAGGTAGCGGACCAGATATCCGACGCATTGCTGGATGAATTTCTGAGAAGGGACCCGGACTCCAAGGTCGCGATTGAAACACTGGTTACAACCGGACTGGTGGTCCTGAGCGGCGAAGTACACACCCGTGCCTATGTGGATGTGCAGGAAGTTGCCCGCCAGGTGATCCGTGACATTGGGTACACGGAAGCCGAATATAAATTTGATGCCGATTCATGCGGTGTGATCTCTTCCATTCACGAGCAGAGTTCGGATATCCGACAGGGGGTGGACCGTACATCGGACGAGGACCAGGGTGCGGGCGACCAGGGCATGATGTTTGGTTTTGCCTGCCGTGAAACGGATGATTACATGCCCTTCGCTTCCGTCCTTGCCCATATGCTGTTAAGGGAACTGTCTGCCATACGCCGGGAGAAGAAGGAAATGAAATACCTGAGGCCGGATTCCAAATCCCAGGTCACCATCGAATACGACGACAGCAATCAGCCTGTAAGGATCCATACCATCGTTGTTTCCACCCAGCACGATGCCTTTGACTCAGACGATGCCATGCTGGCCAGGATCAGGCAGGACGTTCAGAAAATCCTGATCCCGCGTACCGTAGCCCTCCTCCCGGAACGCTTGAAAAAATTATTCAAGGAAGACTACATCCTTCACGTGAATCCAACGGGAAAATTTGTCATCGGGGGACCGCACGGGGACACCGGGCTTACCGGGAGAAAGATCATTGTTGACACTTACGGTGGACGAGGAGCTCACGGAGGAGGTGCATTTTCAGGTAAAGATTCTTCCAAGGTTGACCGCTCCGCTGCCTATGCCATGCGCCATATTGCCAAAAACATGGTGGCTGCAGGTATTGCCGACGAGATCCTGGTCCAGGTGGCCTATGCCATCGGGGTTGCCAGGCCCGTCGGATTATTTGTCAATACCTACGGGACATCGCATGTTGGACTTTCCGATCCGCAGATTGCAGAAAAGCTGCAGAATATCTTTGACCTCAGGCCCAATGCCATCATCAGGCGTTTTGGTCTGAAGAATCCCATTTTCCGTCCCACGGCTGCATACGGTCACATGGGAAGGGATTCTTTCGTGGGAAAGGTAACTGTGTATCCCGAAATCAACGGCAATAAAATGATGGAGCGTGACGTCGAATTCTTTACCTGGGAAAAGCTGGATTACGTGGACAGGCTCAAAGAGGCTTTCGGGCTGAAATAGTACCCATGGAGCGTAAATGGTTCGCCATATACACCAGGCCCCGCTGGGAGAAAAAAGTTGCCGAAAGACTGGAAGAAAAATGCATTGAATACTATCTTCCGCTGGTCAAAACCCTGAAACGCTGGAGCGACCGTAAAAAATGGGTGCAGGAACCCCTGTTCAAATCCTACCTTTTCGTTCATATCAACGATGCGGAATACCTGAGGGCCATACAGACCCCCGGAGCTGTCAAATACATTACCTTCGAACGAAAGGCCGTGGCCATACCCCCTGTGCAGATCCAGGCCATCAGGACCTTCATTGAATCGGGTGAAGAACCGGTGACGGATTTACCCGAGATGAAAATCGGCGACCGGGTCCGCGTTACCCGCGGCTCACTGGCCGGCCTTGAAGGCACCCTCGTTGAATTCCACAATAAGCATCGGGTTCGTATCATGATCGAAGGAATCCGGCAATCCCTGCACATTAAGGTCCCCCCTTCTTTTCTGACCCCCCTTTCCCGATAAGGAAATTCAGCATGTTTAGCGTTAGGAGTCCTGCTGTTTGAGCGCAACGGGCATTTCTGTCTTAGCGAAGCGAGTTATAATGCGAACCGAGCGGAATCATGCTGATTTCCGCCTCTGCAACTAATATTGATTTTTCCTAGTCTTCTGCTTCGGAATCACTATCTTCAAAGTCTATATTTACATATGCTCCGCCGCAGGTTAACACTACTGAGTCTGGACCTTTTTCTTATAGGTATTTCCTTTTTTCTGGCCATTTGGATCAAAGGTAATCCGGTATCCTATCTCACCGAAAAATATCTCATTGGCCTGATCATCTTTACCATTATCTGGATCACTATTTCAGCCAGTTTTAAAAAGTATTTCCCGAATTACCCGCCTTGGGATAGTTCCTCGGCCCAGATCATCGTGATCAACATACTGATTTTTGGAATCATTGCCATTACGATGTATGGGGCTCGTTCGCTGGCGTATTCAAGGCTTGTTATCTTTGGCACAACCGCCTTGCTAACTTTTTTTGAACTGATTGTTAATAAAGTCTACCGACTTTCTGTCCAGAATGGCAATGGAACAATAACTTTACCCGGGAAGAAAAAAAGAAAGAGGTCATTGTATACTGAACAAACAAATTCAATCGCCGTACCGGATCTCAGGATCAAGGATATTTCAGTCTCACTCGCACATTTAAAACAGGATATAATCGAAGAATGCGGGGAAGTAGCGTATAATTACATATCAAGCCAACTTGACCTTCAGAATCCCAGGAATCTGCTGATGTCCACCACCACCCGTTTTAATATCCAGTACCAGCCGGACAATTACCTGAATGGAATTGTAAACCTGAAGAGAGTCAATGACATCCGGTATATTAACAAGTTTTTCGAGGCAATTAACATCAAGTTACCTGAAGGAGGTCATTTTATTGGGTGTGCTGAAACTAAAAACCTGCGTAAAAAACGCATCCTGAACAAATTTCCCCCAGTTATAAACTGGATTTATTACTTCATGGATTACATAATCAAGCGGGTCCTGCCGAAATTCAAGCTGACAAAAAAAATCTATTTCTTTTTAACCCGTGGAGAGAACCGGGTCCTTACCAGGGCCGAGATCCTGGGAAGACTTTATTCCTGCGGATTTGCGGTTGAAAATGAAGAGTTTGTCAACGGACGTTACTTTTTCAATGTTAAGAAAAACGGTGTGCCCCTTTATCCGAAAAAACCAACCTTCGGTGCATTTGTAAGACTTCCCCGCATCGGCAGGAACGGTAAAATCATCTATGTTTATAAAATGAGGACCATGCATCCCTATGCCGAATACCTGCAACAGTATGTTTACGAGAAAAATAATCTGCAGGAAGGAGGAAAATTCCGGAATGATTTCCGGGTATCATCCGCCGGAAGGATCCTGCGTGCCCTCTGGCTCGATGAGTTCCCGATGTTGCTGAACTGGCTTCGCTGGGAAATTAAGCTGGTCGGGGTCAGGCCAATCAGTGAACAGTATTTTTCATTATATTCAAAGGAACACCAGAAAAGAAGGATCCAGTACAAACCCGGGCTTGTCCCACCCTTCTATGCTGATCTCCCAAAAACCATTGAAGAAATCGAAGCCTCCGAGCAAGCTTATTTCGATGCCTATGATAAGCATCCCTTCCGTACCGACTGGTGGTATTTCTGGAAAGCATGGTATAACATCATTTTCAAAAGAGCCCGTTCCAGGTAGATTTATTCATCCCTCTCCAGGTATGTTTTTATAATTCAAACATTTGCTTTTTTCATTGATATTGAGTAGTATTGTTACTCATTCTCTTGCTTATGCTGGAGACCTTGATCACATCCAAGACCCGGTTAAAGCTTCTCCTGAAGTTTTTTCTTAATTCAAATTCGAGCTCCTATTTACGTGAACTCGAAACCGAGTTCCATGAATCCACCAATGCCATCCGCCTCGAATTAAACCGGTTTGAAAATGCGGGACTTCTTCAAAGCCAGGTTAAGGGGAATAAGAAGTTTTATAAGGCCAATACCTCCCATCCCCTGTATCCCGACATTAACAACATCCTGATGAAATACGTCGGGTTTGACAAGATCATCGAGAATGTGATCCAAAAACTGGGAAAAGTAAACTGCGTCTATGTGCTCGGGGAATTTGCCCGCGGGGTGGATAATCATGTCATTGACCTGGTTTTTATCTGTAACGGGATCAACAGGGAATACCTGGCACGTCTCACAGGTAAAGCAGAGAAACTGATAAAAAGGAAGATAAGGTATTTTATAATGACCTGGGAAGAGTTTGATGATTATAAGGCTTCACTGCCGGTTGATCAGATACTGCTTCTCTGGAGTGAATAATACAGTTGTCCTGATCTTAATTCGGGACTTTCTCTTTTCAGCCCTTTCAGCCAGGATACCCTGTGACTGAGCAGGCGGAGCCATGGAAAGCCAAAACCAGCAGATATGTCAAAAACAGCTTTAATAACCGGTGTCACCGGGCAGGATGGAGCCTACCTGTCGGAATACCTCCTTAAAAAGGGATATGCTGTCCACGGAATCAAACGCCGTTCATCGATGTTTAATACCGAGCGTATTGACCATCTGTACCAGGACCCGCATGTGGAGCATCCGAACTTTGTTCTCCATTACGGGGACCTGACCGATGCAACAAACCTCATCCGTATCATCCAGGAAACACAGCCGGATGAAATTTACAATCTTGGTGCGCAGAGCCATGTGCAGGTTTCCTTCGAAACCCCTGAATACACTGCAAATTCTGATGCACTTGGGACTCTTCGCATGCTGGAAGCCATCCGCCTGCTTGGCCTGAAGGATAAAACAAGGTTTTACCAGGCGTCCACAAGTGAGCTGTACGGGAAAGTCCAGGAAGTCCCCCAGACCGAAAAAACGCCGTTTTACCCCAGGAGCCCGTATGGAGTTGCAAAGCTTTATGCGTACTGGATCACGGTGAATTACCGGGAAGCATACGGACTTTATGCCTGCAACGGGATCCTGTTCAACCACGAATCCCCTATCCGCGGGGAAACGTTTGTAACCAGGAAAATCACCCGCGCTGTTGCAAGGATCGCGCTGGGACTGCAGGACAGGATCTTTCTCGGGAATTTGTCCGCCAAACGGGATTGGGGACATGCCAAGGATTACATCAAGGCAATGTATCTTATGCTTCAACAGGACGAACCCGAGGATTTTGTAATTGCCACCGGGGTTACCACCGAGATCCGGCAGATGCTCGGGATTGCCTTCAGTGAAGCGGGAATTGAGATCGTATTCAGGGGTAAGGGTGAAGAAGAAAAAGGAATTGTTGAAAAGTGTAACGATTCCAGGTACCAGCTCAAGCCCGGCAAGGTGGTCGTTGAAGTGGACCGGAGGTATTTCAGGCCTACGGAAGTTGAACTCCTGATCGGGGATCCTTCCAAAGCAAAAGAAAAACTCGGCTGGAAACCGCAATACGATTTGCAGTCACTTATTGCAGAAATGGTTGCCGGTGATCTGAAACAGGCCGAAAAGGAAATTCATCTCCGGAACGGGGGTTACCAAACACTCAACTACTATGAATAAAGACGCTAAAATATACGTGGCGGGACATACCGGACTGGTCGGATCGGCGCTGATGCGCGGACTCGAAAGGCATGGATACACCAACATCATCACGCGTGATTATCCTGAACTGGATTTAATAAACCAGCAGGAAACTGAACTATTTTTTGCCGAAGAGAAACCCGTATACGTTTTTCTTGCCGCTGCCAGGGTTGGAGGCATAATGGCAAACAACACCTACCGGGCAGATTTTATCTATGACAACATCCAGATCCAGAATAACGTCATCCATTTCTCCTGGAAATACGGAGTTAAAAAACTTCTTTTCCTTGGCAGTTCCTGTATTTACCCCAAGAATGCTCCCCAGCCGCTAAAGGAAGAATACCTGCTCACATCAGAGCTTGAATACACCAACGAGCCCTATGCCATTGCAAAAATTGCCGGCATCAAGATGTGCGAGGCATACAACATACAGCATGGAACAAATTTCATCTCAGTCATGCCCACAAATCTTTATGGTCCGGGTGATAATTATGATCTTGAGAAGTCCCACGTTCTGCCTGCTCTGATCCGCAAATTCCATCTCGGGAAATGCCTTGAAAAT
>CAYSJH010000007.1:0-2140 GCA_964431315.1 uncultured Bacteroides sp.
AGGGACCGGTACAGGAGCATACCTTTAATACCCTTGAACCTTATGATTTACAGACGCCTAGGATTCAGACCTACCCGATTACCCATTGGGGTGATTTTATTAATGATCAAGTCGATGATGTTTTCCAGGTTACACTGAATGCTTGGGGACCATGTAATTCATATATCCTTGGTGATCCTCCTGTAACCAACCTATCAAGGTTACGTCTGATTGAATCCCCCCCTGCACCAACCGTGGCAGACAAGGATATCTGTCTTGGAAGTTCAACGGCGCTCACTGCAACAGCCAACGGTCCCGGTACACTGTACTGGTATGATGACAAGGACCTTGATCCTGTAAATGAAGTCGGAACGGGAACAAGTTACAATCCTGGTGCATTACCGGCCGGAGTTTATAAATACTGGGTGCGTGAGATAAGCGGCGGCAACAGCTGTCCCGGTCCCGCTGATTCCATAACCCTCACCATTAATCCCATTCCTACGATAACTCCTTCCGGTGCAACCAGTTTCTGTTATAATGGCACCACCAGTGTAACACTGACAGCAAATCCTAATTCACCTCCCGCTATAACCAGCTACCAGTGGTACAGGAACGGAACTCCCGTTGCCGGTGCTACAGGTAATACTATCGTACTCTCCCAGGTTAACCAAAGTGGAACATACACAGTCAGAACTTTCGGTGTTGCACCAACATTCTGTCAAAGTCCCCTGTCTGCAGCTATAGTAGTAAATATTTATGCTCTTGCTACAACGACCAATCCGACGGATCGGACCGCCTGCGAGGGTGTAAACAGCCAGTTTAGTGTCACGACCGGTGGAGCCGCACACACCATCAGATGGTGGGTTAAGGTGGGAGCTACAGCCTGGGCACCCCTTTCAGATGGTGCTATTTATAGCGGTACAACAACTAATACACTTACTATAAACAATACACCCCTTTCCCTGAATACCAATTTTTACAGGGTTTACGTAACTACAACGGCAGGCAGCTGCGTTACGATCTCCAACATCGCGCAATTAACCGTGATTCCAGCTCCGGTCGCTTACGCCGGGGCCGATGCTGCGATCTGCCAGGGTGATAACTATCATATTACTGACGCATCTGTATCCAACCAGCAATCCTTCAGTTGGTCAATCGTCAGTGGTAATGGTAACATCAGCAATCCAACCATTAT
Organism: uncultured Bacteroides sp.; assembly: GCA_964431315.1. Lineage (GTDB taxonomy): Bacteria > Bacteroidota > Bacteroidia > Bacteroidales > SM23-62 > SM23-62. The sequence goes on from CAYSJH010000007.1 coordinate 1,175, forward strand.
TAATCCCACCTATAATCCTCATCTTTCGGATGCTGGGACTACCGTAACGCTCAGGTTAACAGCCGTGGGCAATGCACCCTGCACCAATGCAACGGACAATATTAACATATTTGTCGATGCCACACCCACGGCAACCGCAAGTGCCAGCCAGGAAATATGCGGAGACATCAATGCATCGGCCACCCTGGATGGGAATACGGGCGGGCATGACTTGGATTTCGGGGCACAGGGTCTGTGGACATTTGCGAGCATATGGAGAGAAGATTTTAACGACCTGGCCGACGGTACTACGACAGATGCCGGTCCGACCTCATGGTCCCGCACCATCTCTAATACCGGGTCTGGCTGGTATTCAGAGGTAAGATCTCACATGTACGAACTTACCCGGAACAGGACAATATGGACTTCGGGGACAATGAATATCAGCGCTTTTACAGATGTCGCTATAAGCATTGATCTGTCAAGCATGACCACCGGTGGTTTTGAAAGTTCTGATTACATCACGGCCACCTATTACGTGGACGGTTCACCCACCGTTTTCTGGAACAGTACCGGGGCAGTGGACGGAACTACAGGGGGACCTTCCTACGCCTTCAGGACCGAGAAGGCTGTTGCTTCCGGAATAAACGGCACCAACCTGTACATTCGAATCGATGCAAGAAATTCTTCTTTGGATGAATTTTATTATTTCGACAACATTACCGTAACGGAAGGTAATACTCCTTTAATCACCGATCCTGCAAATCCGAATTCCACGGTAACAAACCTGCCTTCGGGACCGACTGTATTTACATGGACCGTTTCAAGTGCAAATGGTGGCTGTCCTCCTGATGCGGCCACTCATACCGTGACTCGCTGGGATCCTCCGTCTGCTGCCAATGCCGGTACTGATGATGAGGTGTGCGAGAATGTATCCACCACTACCCTAGTAGGGAACGTTCCGGTTTACGGGACAGGCCAGTGGTC
>CAYSJH010000007.1:2240-6980 GCA_964431315.1 uncultured Bacteroides sp.
TGCCCTGACCACAACTACCTGGTACAGGCGGATCGTATCCAGCGGAGATGCGGGATGTCTTACCCAGCAGAACGTGCCCTCGACCAATGTCCTTGAAATGACGGTCGAACCCACATTATTCCCGGGGTCAATATCCGGAGACCAGTCGATATGTTTTGGAGTAGATCCGGTGGCATTCGTTTCGAATGCTGCCGCATCGGGCGGCAATCCTCCGCTTTCCTACCAGTGGTATCATAAACTCGACGCCGGGGCATGGGCCCCCCTGCCTGGAGAAACTAACGAGACCTACGATGCCCCGGGCACCCTTGTCGTCGGGACACATTATTATTACCGGGAAGCGAGCTCTTCCACCGGATACTGCGCCCCGGTTCAGACCAACCAGGTGAACATCATCGTTAACCCGGGACCGGCAGTCCAGGTTCAGGCCATTACAGGTGATGCCAGCAAGTGCGAGGACCAGACGATTACCCTGAATTATGCTGTGGTTGCCCTGGCAACGGAATACGTTTGGGATTTCTCATGGGTTGCGGGACCGGTCAATGCAACCACAGCCACACCGGATATTACCATTGATCTTTCCTTATATTCATTCTCTTCACCTTTTGAGGACGTCACCATTACCGCGGCAGGGAGAAACGGGTGTAATACCGATCCTACTCCGGGTACGGGGGACTATCCCTGGAGTGCGGCCCATAACCTGCGCGTTTACCAGAATCCGGTTGCCGATGCAGGAACCGATGATGATGTATGCGGCAGCCTGGATATTGCAATGGGAGCCATAGTAAGTGTCGGAACCGGAACCTGGACAGACCTTGGAACAGGCCCTGGAACCGTATCATTTGACAATGCAAACTTATCTTCTGCCACGGCAACGGCCACTCTTTACGGGACATACAGCCTGCAATGGGAAGAAGATAACGGTGGATGCACCGATAACGACAATGTGTCGGTGACCTACTACGAGCAACCAACCGTTACTCCTCCCGCAGACCAGGATCTCTGTGATGTGCTTTCCACCACCCTCACTGCAACGGGTTACAGCTACCAGGCAGGCAGTACCTTCTCGCCCACATACCTGTGGGAATATGTCAGCGGACCCGATAACACGCCAACCTTAGGAACACCGAATGCATTATCAACAACGCTTGACGTTGATTATTACGGCATTTACCAGTTCCGGATCACCGAGACCAACGGTACGTGTTCCCATAGTGCCCTTGTTAACGTAACTTTCAGCGAAAATCCTGCTTCAGCTTCGGCGGGGACCGACATCGATGCAGCCTGCGATGCGCTCAGCACTACACTCGACGGAACTGCGCATTCCTACCTTGCTGCACCCAATGTAAATGCCGGTGTGCGCAGCTGGAGTTATGTCAGCGGCCCGGATGCGACTCCCACCTTCACCGATCCGACCAACCCGGATACCCAGGTTGCAGTCGATGATTTCGGTAACTATGTTTTCAGATGGACCGAGACCAACGGAGCCTGTACCGTCACGGACGAGGTAACGGTTAAATTCTTCGAAAATCCCGATAATATTGTCGGCTCCGGGCCATACGCGGCAGCCTGCGATGCCAAGAATGTCAATATCATTATAACGGACCATGTATATGCAGGGGGACCGGCAACCCACCCGGAAAGTACACGCGGTTGGAGTTATGTCAGCGGACCCGATGCAACCCCGACCTTCTCAGCACCGAACAGTCCGAATACAACTGTCACGGTTGATAATTATGGTACCTATGTATTCCGATGGACGGAAACCAACGGGCCCTGCAGTAATTTCACAGATGTGGATGTAACCTATAGCGAAAACCCGGATGGCGCAACTGCCGGATCAGACCTCACATCGCTCTGCGACAGCAAATCGGTTAATCTTGCAGGAACGGCTCATACATATGAGGCTGCACCAAGTACGCATACCGGAAGCACAAGGACCTGGAGCTATGTAAGCGGTCCCGACAATACCCCCTCCTTTACCTCCCCGACGAACCCGACTTCCGAAGTGGTGGTTGATTACTTCGGCACCTACGTGTTTGAATGGACCGAAACAAACGGGAATTGCAGTGTATCAGACCAGGTTACGGTTGATTTCCATGAGAACCCGGTGAATGCGAGCGCGGGACCGGATATTCAGGCAACTTGTAATTCCTACACAGCTACTCTGGACGGTACAGGCCATACTTATGATGCCGCTCCTAACGACCATACGGGAAGTACGAGGACCTGGAGCTATGTGAGTGGACCGGACAACACCCCGACGTTCACGGATCCGACGGATCCAAAAACAACGGTACAGGTTGACTATTACGGAACCTATGTCTTCCAGTGGACCGAGACCAACGGCAACTGCAGCCGGTCAGACCAGGTCTCTGTGAGATTCAGCGAGGATCCTGTTGATGCAACCGCGGGAACAGATATAACCGGGACATGCGGCAGTCTTACTGTTGCACTTGCCGGAACGGCCCATGTTTACGATGCCGCACCCAATGACCATACAGGCAGCACACGTACCTGGGCATACGTTAGCGGACCGGATGCCACCCCGACTTTTGCCACGCCAAGCAATCCAACCACCAATGTCACGGTTGACCAGTACGGTGTTTACCAGTTCATCTGGACCGAAACAAACGGGAACTGCGTGGTCTCCGAAACCATTACCGTTACCTTCTATGAGGCTACGACGGTAAGTGCCACACCGGTTCCGGACGTCTGCCGTGACAGCAGTCTTGCCATTATCCCCGTATCAGGGACTTTTGGCGGAGGGGCCACCTCGGCCAACTGGAGCATTACAAGCGGTGATGGTATTCTGCAGAATATCAGTACGGTTGGCAATACGGTTACGGCCGAGTATGTGCCTACTTACAATGACATAAATGCTGGCAGCATCACCCTCACCCTTACCACGAATGATCCTGTAGGCCCATGTACTTCAACACTGGCCAACCTTGTCATTAATATCGATGAAGCCGTCTATGTGGTCATCGACCAGGCACCCATGCTGATCATCGCAGAAGGGGATAACGCCGTCCTTACCGCGACTATTTCAGGAGCCGGCGGTGCTGTAACCACGGGTACCTGGACCGTCCAGGGACCTTCCTTCGGTGGCGTATTCTCTCCCAATCCAAACTCCACCAACGTAACCTTCACTCCCACGGCACAGCAGCAGGACGATGGCGGTGTGACCCTGCGGCTGACTTCGGATGATCCGGGGACTTCCTGCGGACCAACATTTGCCGAGGTGTTCATTTTTATCGGGTCGAACCCGATAGCGGATGCGGGACCGGACAAGGAGGAATGCGAACCGGCCGATTCCCTGCTTTATCTTTCAGGCTGGGCCAAGAATGCGGCCAACGATGCCGACTGGTCGGTCATTACAGGAAATGGCAGTATTATCTCTCAAACCAAAACCTGGTCCGCACCTCAGGCAGCTCAGCACGACGAAACCGATTCCCTCCTCGTTGAGGCAACCTACCAGCTGGATCCGTCGGATTTCGGTACACCCAGCGGAAGAAACACTTTCCAGTTCGAATTGGGGACCGATGACCCGGATGGAGCGGGACCGGTTACCTCTGATGCGGACCAGATGGATTACATCGTAAACTGGGATCCCAGGACCCCCGCTATCGGTGGTGGCGGGAAAGGGACCATGTGTATAAACTCCCTTGGTAATTTCTACTCCGTGCCGCTGCGTCCGGGCGATGACTATCTCTGGGAGATCGAGGTCCTGACCGGAGGAGGCGTACCGGGTGTTGACTATATCATTCAGGCCGGCGGAACGGGCAATAATTTCATTGTCATCGACTGGATCAGTTTAGGTACCTATAACCTGAAAGTCACCCAGACAACTTATATGACGGACGCGATCACTCCCTGCGTGGGAGAAACCGTGGTCAAACTCATAGCCGTTTACAATCCCCCATCGGTAACGGCTGCACCCGATACCACCATCTGCCTTGGCGAAACCGTGAACCTGATAACCAGCGTGACGGACGGCTCCGGCGATTACAGCTACCAGTGGAATCCCGCTGTTGGACTGAGCAGTGCACTGATCGCCAATCCTGTGGCAACCGGGATTTTCGTGGGACCCATAGGATATGACGTTCAGGTTACGGATAATGTTTCCGGCTGCCCGAGCGGCATTGCAAACGTTACGATCGTGGTTGATCCGCTGCCAACCATCTACACCCTTAATGGCCCATCCTATTACTGCGATGGAGCCACAACGGGAGTCAGGCTTATACTCAGCGATTCGGAGAACGATGTGGATTACACCCTTTACAACGGGGCCGTACCCGTGTCCACCAAAACCGGGGACGGGGATTCCATAAGCTGGATCAATAATTTTGCCGGGTCCTACTACGTACGAGGAGTCAGGAATGCAGTACCCGCCTGTGAAAGGGATATGGCGGGGGTCGTTAATGTGGTGCCGAATCCGCCAATTACGGTCAACCTTAACTCGGTGGTCGAACCGCTCTGTAACGGAGGAAGCAACGGCTCCATCTCCATTACGGCAGGTGGAGGCACTTCTCCCTATACCTTCCTGTGGAGCGGACCGGGCGCATTCAACAGCACAAATGAAGATATTTCGGGACTGGCGGCTGGAGATTATACCGTGGAAGTTACCGATTCAAGAGGTTGTACTTATACGCATACTCCGATCACCGTGGGTGAACCCGAGGCACTGGCTATACTCTCAATTGCAGAAACACAGCCGGTAACCTGTTTCGGTGGAAGTAA
>CAYSJH010000007.1:7080-106934 GCA_964431315.1 uncultured Bacteroides sp.
TGGCTATACTCTCAATTGCAGAAACACAGCCGGTAACCTGTTTCGGTGGAAGTAATGGGGAAGCAACCGTAACGGTTGACCCGACTACAGGTACGGCTCCTTATTCATTCCAGTGGTATTACGATGCCAGTTTCTCAAATCCGGTAGCCGGGGCGATTTCGAACATCCTTTCCGGAATGCCGGCGGCAACCTACTATGTGATCATTACTGACGTTAATGGCTGTACGGTTAATGGAAATATTGCCATTACACAGCCGACACAGATCACAGGCAGCAGTTCGGTTACTACTCCGGTATCCTGCAACGGGGAAAAAGATGCGGTCATAACCGTAACAGCCGCAGGCGGATCCGGAACCTTTGAATACGATACCAACGGAGCCAACCTCTGGCAGATTGCCAATACCTTTACGGTTGGTGCCGGCTCCTACACCCTGAGGGTTAGGGATGCCGCCACGCCGGTATGCGTGGTGAACCTGGCCGACGTGGTGGTATCGCAACCGGCCGTTCTGACTGCTACCGGTAATGTGACCAGCAATTACAACGGTGCCCAGATTACCTGTCCCACAGCCACGGACGGGATCATTACCGTGACGGGTGCAGGCGGGACCCTCGCCTATGAATACAACATAGACGGCGGGGCTTACCAGCCGGGCAATTCCTTCAGCGGACTCGGAGCCGCTACCTATACTATGGGAATACGAGATTCCCACGGCTGTACGGCAACCGACCCGGTTACCATAACAGCTCCAACACCCTTATCGGGAACCGATACCGTTACCAGCGATTACAACGGGTTCAACGTAAGCTGCAACGGACTCAGCGATGCTACCATTGAAGTAACAGCAGCCGGGGGAACCGGGAGCTATACCTTCGTGCTGGTCGAAATACCCGGCAACCTGACGGGAAGGTTCACGGGGATATTCTCGGGCATACCCGCGGGGGATTACACCATACAGATTACAGACCAGAACGGCTGCACATTCGTAACGCCTGTGCCGGTTACGGTGACCGAACCGCCGCCACTCACTGCCGTAAATGCCGTAACGAGCGATTACAATGGAAGCGATGTGAGCTGTTTCGGTAGCAGCGACGGGGAAATAACCGTTACACCGGGTGGAGGAGAAGGAACTTATTCCTACCTGCTCATCCAGAATCCGGGCAATACCACTGGAAATGCATCCGGTATATACACGACACTGCCGGCAGGTATTTACACGGTCCGGCTTACCGACGGCAATGGCTGTACCACGGTATCCAATGCCGATACCATCAGCAATCCCTCTGCCATCAGTGCATCCCTTGCTGTTACAAGCAATTACAACAGCAGTGAGGTCAGCTGCCCGGGAGCAAGCGACGGAGAGATCACAGCAACGGCCAGCGGAGGCACCGGCGCACTGGGCTACGAACTTGTCCAGGATCCCCTGAACGTTACGGGCGCCGCAACAGGCATCTTCACAGGATTGCCGGCCGGTAGTTATTCCGTGAGAGTGACCGACCTGAACGGGTGCTCCGTGGTCACCTCATTCGTGACCATTGACAATCCGCTGGCCATCTCGGCTTTCAGTTCCGTATCAAGCAATTACAACGGATCCGAGATCAGCTGCAACGGAGCATCGGATGGAGAGATCACCGTATCTGCATTCGGAGGTACCGGTGCCCTTTCCTATGTGCTCGTCGAGGATCCGCTGAATGTTACAGGAGCTGCAACCGGTGTTTTCACGGGACTTTCAGCCGGATCGTATACCGTTACGGTGACCGATTTAAACGCTTGCTTTGTAACCACCGCACCGGTAAGCGTGGACAATCCTCCCGTGATCAATGCCAGCACCACCATCATAAGCAATTATAATGGTGCTCACATCAGCTGCTTCGGAGCCAGCGACGGAAGGATCCGCACCACCGCTACCGGTGGAACGGGTATCCTGACTTATGAACTCATCGAGGATCCGCTTAACACCACAGGTGATGCAAACGGGATATACACGGGACTCTCTTCGGGCAGTTATACCGTAAGGGTGACCGACCAGAACGGATGTACCTTTATCACCCCGGCAGTCGTGCTGAATGATCCTGCCCAGGTAACCGCAACATCCAGCATCAGCAGTAATTACAATGGAAGCGATGTTTCCTGCAACGGGACTGCCGACGGACAGATCACCGTGATCGGTGCCGGTGGCACGGGTACGCTGACCTATCTGCTTAACGAAGACATTTCCAACACCTCCGGGAACCTGAGCGGCATTTACAGGAATCTCAGTGCCGGAATTTACACGGTCACCGTTACCGATATGAACGGATGTAATGTCACGACCCCGGGGGATACCCTTGTGGATCCTCCCGTGGTTACTGCCACGGCTCTTGAACGTACGCCTTATAATGGGCGCGAACTGAGCTGTTTCGGGGCCAGTGACGGCATCGTTGATGTCACGGGTGGTGGAGGTACCGGCGTGCTGACCTACGCGGTCGTTGAAGATCCGCTGAATGTCAGCGGTTCGGCTACGGGAATATTCACGGGTATGTCAGCCGGCGTGTGGACCTTCGAGGTGACCGACGAAAATGGCTGCTCGGCTGTTAGCGCCCCGGTTACCATTGATAATCCGCCCGTTATTACCTACACTATCAATGTCACCAGCAATTACAATGGAGCCGAGGTGAGCTGTCCGGGTGCCGGTGACGGAGAGATCACGGTAACCAGTGCAGGCGGGACGGGGACCAGGAGCTACCAGCTCGACCAGGATCCCCTGAACACCAGCGGGGATGCCAGCGGCATTTATACCGGGCTTGTGGCCGGGACCTATACCGTCACCATTGCCGATGACAACGGGTGTACCATCACCACTTCCTCGGTAAGCGTTGACGATCCGCCAGCTATCACGGCAACCTCTTCCGTTACAAGTAATTATAACGGATCTGAAGTAAGCTGTTTCGGCGCCGCGGACGGAAGGGTCAGGGCCATCGGTTCAGGAGGCACAGGAGCCCTGAGCTACGAGCTCGACCAGGATCCGGCAAACGTAACGGGTGCAATCAGCGGTCAGTTCACGGGACTTGCTGCGGGCATCTACACAATTACCTTGAGCGATCTGAACGGCTGCAGCTTTACCACTGCCGGTGATACCATCGACAATCCACCGGCTATTACTGCTTCAGCCGCCGTATCGAGTGACTACAACGGGGAAGATCTTTCCTGCTTCGGTACCAACGACGGCGAGATCACCGTCACGGCTCTCGGAGGTACAGGTGCCTATACCTACCTGCTGGTTGAACAACCGACCAACATTACCGGAAGGTTCAGCGGGGTGTTCGCGGGACTCGTGGCCGGGACTTATACCGTAACGGTAACCGATGCCAACGGATGCTTCATTACAACAGCGCCGGTTACCATCAGCAATCCGCCCCAGCTTACAGCCACAGGAGCCGTAACCAGCGATTATAACGGGAGCCATGTGAGCTGTTACGGGGACAGCGACGGGGAAATCACAATTACACCAACAGGCGGAACAGGCGCATTGCTGTTCGAGCTGATCCAGATCCCGGCCAATGTCACCGGAGCAGCCAGCGGCATATTTACGGGAATCCCGGCCGGATCTTATACCGTCAGGGTTACAGATCTTAACGGATGCAATGTGACTACCGCTCCAATCGTAGTCAGCAACCCACCACAACTCACCGCTACCACACAGGTGACCAGCGATTATAACGGAGCTGAACTGAGCTGCCGCGGGGCATCGGATGGAGAAATCACCGTATCCGCCCTGGGCGGGACCGGAGCATATGCCTATAACCTGATTGAAATACCGGCCAATACAACGGGCGATGCATCAGGTATATATAACGGACTGCCCTCAGGTGATTACACGGTAAGGGTGGTTGACGACAATCTGTGCGAGGTGACAACTGTATCAGTAACCATAGACGAACCCGATACACTGGTCGCCTCGGCTGCCGTAACCAGTAATTACAACGGAAGCCAGGTTTCCTGCTTCGGTGCCAGCGATGGGAGGATTACGGTAACCGCTTCCGGGGGGACCGGCGCACTAAACTATGTACTCAATGAAATACCGGGGAATGTCACGGGGGTTGTTACCGGGATATTCACGGGACTTCCCTCCGGTACGTATACCATAACCGTGACCGACCTGAACGGATGTTTCGTTACCACGACCCCGGTAACCATAAGCGATCCCGATGAGATCGTGGGCTCTGCTGCCATTACCTCTGATTACAACGGATCCCATGTAAGCTGCAGCGGCGCCAGTGACGCAACCATCGAGGTAACGGCAATCGGAGGTACGACATCTCTGCAGTACAGCCGTAACGGGGGACTCTCATGGCAGGCATCCGAAGTGTTTGACCTGCTGCCCGCCGGCACCTACCATATTATCGTGAGGGATGTGAACATCTGTACGCTGGACCTGGGCAATATCGTCGTGCTCAATCCGGCTACGGTTGTGATCGATTCCGTGAGGGTGACGTCGGATTATAATGGCCGCGATATAAGCTGTACATCGGCTGCTGACGGCGAAGCTACCGTATATGCCGTTGGAGGCACGACCAACCTCACCGGGAACCTGAATTTCGAATGGTACAGCGATCCGGGCTATCTTAACCCGATCGGGCAGACTACGGCAACTGCAACGGGACTCAGCGCAGGTATCTATTATGTAAGAGTTTACGATGATAATGACTGCGCTGCATACGGCAATATCACCGTTTCAGCACCCCCGGCAATATTCGGATCCGCCACCGTTACCAGCAACTATAACGGTGCACAGATCTCCTGCAACGGTGCTAGCGACGGTGAGATCACCATCATGGCCTTTGGCGGTACCGGGGCCTACGAATACAGTGCCGACGGCAAAGGCAGCTGGGTAGGCACCAATGCGATCGGTTCACTGGGGGCCGGTAACCACGATGTCTGGATCCGTGATGCGAACCTCTGTGAATACCACGTTGGCGTGATCACGATCATTCAGCCTTCTGCACTTACAGCCACTGCATCTGTAACCAGCAATTATTTCGGACAGCACGTCCGCTGCATAGGCTCATCCGACGGTATCATTACCGTGATCGCCAGCGGTGGTACAGGAGCTTTGCAGTACAGCATAGACGGAGGGACAAACTGGCAGGCTACACCTATTTTCAGCGGACTTTCAGCAGGGACCTATAACCTTGATGTAATGGATGCCAACGGTTGCTCTGCCACCGTACCGGGAATCGTGGTGAACGATCCGCCGGCTCTTACAGGCTCTGCAGCCGTCAGCTCCGATTACAACGGTTCCCATATAAGCTGCAACGGTGCATTTGACGGGGAAATAACCGTTACGGTTACCTCAAGCGGATCCGGGAATGTGATGTACAGCAATAACGGGGGACTCACATACCAGGCACTGAATGTATTCAGTAACCTTGCCGCAGGTGATTACGACATGCGGATCCGGGATATTAACATGTGTGTTACGGATCTCGGAATGGTATCAGTCATTGCCCCGCCAGCCCTGGTTATCGATTCGGTTTACGTCTCCAGCGACTACAACGGGCGCGATATTTCGTGCACCGGAGCCACCGATGGGGAAGCCACGATCGTTGCAGCAGGCGGGACCGGTACCATTTATTACGGGTGGTACCGTGATGCGGGACTTACCCTTCCTATCGGGCAGACTACGGTGACGGCCACGGGACTCGGCGCAGGCACTTACTATGTGAAGGTATACGATGATAACAACTGCATTGCCTACAGCAATGTAACCCTGAGTAATCCTCCCGTTCTGGCTGCCACCATAACAATTGACTCACACTTTACAGGAGGATATAATGTATCCTGCAATGGGGCCAGCGACGGAGCAATAACGCTGACTCCTTCGGGTGGGACCGCACCGTATACGTTCCTGTGGACGGGACCATCCATCAACGCAGGCAATGAAACGATGCAGAATCCGCCCAACCTCCTGGCCGGAACCTATAACGTTACCGTTACCGATGCGAACGGTTGTACCACCGTTGCTTCCACAACGCTTACACAACCCAATGTGCTTACGGTAAATGCAACGCCATCAGTGACCTATAACGGATTCGAGATATCCTGCAAGGGAGAAACGGACGGTGGCATCACATTAACGGTTGCCGGTGGATCCGGTGCAGGGACCTATTCCTTCCTGTGGACGGGTCCGGGAATTACGGGATCGACAGACCAGAACCAGAGCAATCTTGGAGAGGGACTGTATTCCGTAGACGTTACCGACGCTAACGGTTGTACGGCCAATACCTCCATTACGCTCACTGCACCCGATGCCGTCTCGGCCACAGCTACATCGCCGAATGATTTCAACGGATTCCAGATAAACTGTAATGGTGGGTCAGACGGCGCCATCAACCTGTCCGTGGTTGGCGGTGTAACGCCTTACACCTATGCTTGGACAGGCCCGTCCGGATTTGTAAGCAACTCCCAGAATCTCGTGGGACTTAAAGCAGGGGACTACGATGTCACCGTAACCGACCGGAACGGTTGCACGGCAATAGCAAACATTACCCTTACACAGCCAACCGCACTGAGCACCACGGCAACCGTGCCGACGGAAGCAGTGAATTTCGGCTATGGAGTAAGCTGTAACGGTGCTTCGGATGCCGATGTGGACCTGACCGTCAGCGGCGGCATTGGTACCCAGCCCTACATTGTTTCCTGGGATGGACCGCTCGGGGTGATCGTCTCGGAAGACCTGAGCGGTGTGCCTGCGGGACTTTACACGGCAACCATCACGGATGATAACGGCTGCTTCATTACCAAGGACGTAAACGTTACCGAGCCGGCAGTGCTTAACCCGGGACAGATAACCGGGTCTCAGTACAGGTGCTACGGCGGTAACCCGGGACTCCTGAACGAGGCTATCAGCGCCAGCGGCGGACCGACTGCCCGCCTCTATCAGTGGGAGATTTCAACCACCGGAGTGGCAGGTCCGTTTACACCGATCGCAGGTGCCACCGGTCCGACCTATGTCCCGCCCGCAAACATTACGGTTACAAGCCATTATCGCAGGAGTGTGACCTCAGGGAGCTGCGGTCCCGAGTACAGCAATGTGGTGACCGTTACGGTTAATCCATTGCCGGTAGCTGTGCTCTCCGGGGATGCTGCCATCTGTCCGGGTACCTCAACCGACATTGCCGTTGAGGTAACCACCGGGAGCGCTCCGTTCATCATCAATATCAACAACGGAGTGGGAATAATCAGCGATTACAGGAGCCTGGATCCGATCACGGCCACCCCATTCACGGCGCCGGTTACCTATAACCTGGTTTCCATAGTCGATAGTTTCGGCTGCCAGGTCAATGCGCCTCATGCAAACATTACAGGAAGCGCAACGGTAACCTTCCTTGAGCAGGTAAGCGTGGATGTGCAACCCGTGAACCAGGTCATCTGTGAAGGAGAAGATGCCAGCTTCAGCGTAACGGCCAAGGGTCAGATGCCATACTCTTACCAGTGGTACGAAAACAACAACCCGATGCCGGGCGAGACCAGCGCCACGCTTAATCTAACGGCTGTCCCGGCAGGCATGGACGGTAATTTCTACTACGTGGAGATCACCGGCGGTTGTGGCAAGATTGTTCAGTCCAGCTTCGTTACCCTGACGGTACGTACCAATACCGTTATCGTTAACCAGCCCGTGGATGCAAGCATCTGCGAAAACCTGGCCACAAGCTTTGAGGTCAATGCTACGGGTACCATAACCGGATACCTGTGGCAGGAGAACGATGGAGGCGGATGGCAGGATCTCTCCGAGTCCGGCACCTATGTCGGTACCACCACCAAAAAATTAAGTGTGTTCGGTGTTGACTCAGCCATGACCGGGTTCGAATACAGGGTGAATATAACGGGCATTTGTACCCCGCTGGTTACATCCGACCCGGTCATCATGACCGTGAAAACAAAACCCGTGATCCGCACGCAACCTGCCGACATTGCAACCTGTGAAACGGTAGCTACCAGTTTCTCGGTGCTTGCTGCCGGTGATGCCCTGGTATACCAGTGGCAGGAAAACAGCGGATCAGGTTTTGCCAACATACCGGAAGGAGGAGCCTATACGGGTACCCAGACCGCAACGCTCACCCTGACCTCTCCACAGGTCCCGACTCAGAACGGGAACCTCTACAGGGTCATTATCACCGGAGCCTGCAATCCTCCCACTACCTCCAGCATCGCCCAGCTGACCGTGAATACTTTCCCGGCCATCAACCAGCATCCGGCAGCCAAGGAGATTTGCGAGGACGGCAACGTAACCTTCATTGCCGGTGCAACCGGAACCGGTATCACCTACCACTGGCAGGAGAATACGGGGGCAACGTGGATTGACATCGTTGACGGAGGCATTTATTCCGGCGCCAGCACACCGACCCTGACCCTGACCACCGTTCCGACAAACCACAACACTTACCGGTACCGGATGCAGGTAAGGGGAAGCTGCGCTTCCATTAATTCAAATGCGGCAACCCTGACGGTCAATCCAAACCCGGCTGCCAGCATTACAGGTGACGGGAACTTCCCGGTTGTCTGCGGCGGACTGCCACTGAACCTCGACGGTAATCCGACGGGCGGAACGGGCGGTTATGCCAGCCATGAGTGGACCGGTGATGTATTCAACCTGAGTTCGGTCAACACACAGCAGACCACGTTCCAGAGCCTCGCTCACGGCAGCTATAACTTTACTTATACCGTGACCGACAGCAAGGGATGTATAGCCAAGGCACAGGCCACGATCGAGAATGACCGGCCGGATGTACGTTTCACATCCGACGCCAGACCTTCATGCGGCACGATCACAGTGAATTTCACCAATGAATCGAACCGTGCCGTGGCCTATGAATGGGATATGGACGACCCGGCCAACCCGGGCAAGATCACGGATGTAAGCCCATCGTACGATTTCTCCAACTTTACATCCTCGGTGGCCTATTTCAACGTCCAACTGGTGGGACTTTCCGTCAACGGCTGTGCCGATACGGCCATGCAGGTGGTGACCATCTACCCGAGCATTGACGCCACCTTTACCATCGATCCAACCGAAGGCTGCAACCCGGTTGTTGCCACCATGCAGTCCACCCCGGGCGGATCCTCTTATAACTGGAACTTCGGCGACGGCAATGCGGAAAGCGGGTCCCATTTCATCGTGCATCCGTTCAACAATACGGGTACGGACCCGGTAACCTACACGGTTAAACTGACGACAACATCCTTCTACGGATGTACCGATCAGAAAACCGCGGATATTACTATACACCCGATCCCGATCGTGAACTTCACGGCCGATCCGATTGTCCAGAAATTCCCGAATGCAACCGTGAATTTCAATAACCTGACGCAGACAGGATCCTGGACATTCGAATGGAATTTCGGCGATGGCAACAGCTCCACCGAAGTTTCGCCGAGCCATACCTACGATGCTCCGGGGGACTACATCGTAACCCTGAAGGCCATCACAGCGTTGTGCGGCGATAGCAACAGCCATACGGTCACCATTGAACCTGCAGCTCCGGTTGCAGCCTTCGATCCGCCCGCATCAGGCTGTGCTCCGCTCCAAATAGACTTTGTGAACAATTCAGTGTATGCGGATAACTATTTGTGGGACTTCGGCAACGGATCTGTATCCTATAAGAAGAACCCGAGCTTCACTTACTACGAATCGGGCACCTTCCAGGTCAGCCTGACCGTCTACGGTCCGGGCGGTACGGATACTTATTCAACGCTGGTTGTGGTTAAGATGACCCCGGTAGCCTATACGAATGTTTCGCCGCCTATGGTATTTGTCAACGATGTTCCGGTGAAATGCTTCAACCTGTCCTCCGATACGGCGAATGCAACCTATCTGTGGGACTTTGGTGACGGAAAGACATCGGATACACTCGAACCGGCCCACATTTACACGGAGCCCGGCAGGTATGACATTAAGCTCACAGTAACCAACGGAAACGAATGTACGGATGAGTATGTCTACTCCTACGTCGAGGTCGAACCGGCCGGTGAAATGAAATTCCCGACCGTATTCAGGCCGAGCCAGACCGGACCTGCCGATCCGCACTTCAGGCCGGGACAGGATAACAACCAGATCTTCTTCCCGGGTGTATACAACCAGGTCCTCGAGTACGAGCTGGTGATCTACAACCGGTGGGGAGAGCAGATCTTCATCAGCAGGGATGTGAACATCGGGTGGAACGGATGGATCGACGATACCCGTAGAGCGGAGCAGGGTGTTTACATCTGGAGGGTGCGGGGCAAGTACGCCAACGGGCAGAACTTCCAGGATGTCGGGGACATCACACTGTTGAAATAACATTTCAATCGCATTGCAAAGAAGGCACAGAGTATTAAAGATCATAAAACCACCCTATGTCATATGGATAACGGGGCTTCCGGCGGCAGGCAAGACCACCATCGGGGAAGCCCTTGCGGAAGCCCTCAGGAATGAGGGCCAGAAGGTTGAACACCTGGATGGGGACCGGCTCCGGAAGTTGTTCCCCGGCACCGGATTCAGCAGGGAGGATCGCGACAGCCACATCCACAGGGTCGGCTACCTTGCCGGAACGCTGGAAAAGAACGGTGTGACCGTTGTGGTCTCAGTCATTTCCCCCTACCGGCAGGCCCGCGAATTCGTCCGCAGCCAGTGCAATCAATTCATTGAAGTGTACATTTCAACACCCCTGGAAGAATGCGAAAAAAGGGATCCGAAAGGCCTTTATAAAAAAGCCCGTCTTGGAGAGATCAGGCAATTCACAGGCATTGACGATCCATACGAGGTACCCCAGAATCCTGAGGTTGAGATCGACACCAGCAGGCAAACGGTCGGCGAATCACTAGGGATCCTGCTTAACATTCTTGGCATCCCACGCAGGAAAACCTCCGGTGAATGATCCATCGGACTGCAGCATCCGGGCATAATGCAAACCCTTAATCCCGGTTTGGTTGCAGACCGTTAATCCCCGACCGGTTACTAACCAATAATCCCGGGCCGGTTTCCGAATTGTGCAAAATTTAGTAGTTTTATTTACTATGAAGAAACTGGTCTCCTGCTTGATCATTCCCCTCCTGCTGACCGCAGTCCCCGGCAGGGCTCAGACCGTTTACTACCACATCCAGAACGAGGCGGTGTACGATTACCTGGATGAAATGGCGAACGCTGGACTCATAACACTGAATTCAGCGGTCAGGCCGTACTCCAGGATGTTCATTGCCCGGCAGATGGCCTCACTCGATACTCTCCGCAGTTTCCTGAACCCGCGCCAGCAGGAAGAACTGGACTTTTACCTGAAGGATTTCAACAAGGAACTCAAACCGGACAAGAATTTCAACAAACGGTTCGACATTTTTTACTACAAGGATTCGCTTTTCACATTTTCAGCTAACCTGATCCTTGGTGCTGAATATATGGTCAACTCCAACGGTAACGCATTGTTCTGGTGGAACGGGGCGGAAATTTTCGCTTACGCGGGAAAGCTGGGGGTCTGGGCCTCCCTGCGTGACCATCACGATAAGGAAGAGCTCGTTACTCCTGAATATCTCACCCAGCGCAGGGGCGGAAATCACCTTAAGTCAGGCCCTGACTGGGAGGAAATCCGCGGGGGAATCACCTGGTCGTGGAAATGGGGGAACGTGGGACTGACCATGGATAATAACGCCTGGGGGTCCGGGTATCACGGGACCAACATCCAGTCCGGCCGAACCCCTTCCATCGCCCGTATAAACCTCCAGATGAAACCCGTTCGCTGGTTTGAATTCAACTATTACCACGGCTGGCTGGTCTCGGAAGTGGTCGACAGCAGCCGGAGCTATCCCGTCAGCAGCCAGCCCGGGGCAACCATAAGGGAAGTATACCATCCCAAGTATTTTGCCGCCAACATGTTTACCTTCACTCCGGTACGGAAACTGAATATTTCGGTCGGGAACTCGATCGTCTATACCGACATGGGACCCCACCCGGGGTACCTGATCCCGGTTTTCTTTTTCAAGGCGGTCGATCATACCCTGAATGCCGGCATTGATAACATGAACTCCCAGATGTACCTGGACGTCAGCTCACGCAACATCCCCCATCTTCACCTGTATGGCACCTGGTTTGTGGACGAGGTAAACATTTCAAACATGTTCAAAGCGGACATGCATTCCAATTATTTCAGCTTCAAACTGGGGGGAAGATTGAGTAATTACCCGGTCCGTAATTTTTCCCTTACGGGGGAATGGACACGGTCAAATGCATATGTTTTCAGGCATTATGTAAACACCCTGACCTACGAGTCGAACCGGTATAACATGGGACATTACCTTACCGACAATGCCAGAGAGTTTTTTCTGTCACTGGACTGCAGGCCTTTAAGGGGACTCGACATCCGGCTGTCATGGATGCTGGCACAGAAGGGACCGGACCACACCCTGATGGGAAGCAACCGCCTGGGTCTCCCCTTCCTCGAATCCATCGAATGGGAGAACCGGACTATTGCCCTGGATGCCCGTTACCAGGTCATCAACGATGCCTATGTCTATGCATCATGGCAGTACAGCGACATCCACGGCAATGGCCTGGACCGCTATACCCACCCGCTCTTCCACGGGAAAACCAACACTTTTAACCTGGGATTGAATTTCGGCTTCTAGGAACCCTCCCGCAATTCCACGAAAAACCAGCTGTTCCGAGGAAAACAGCTGCTTCGAACCCAACAGCCCTGTCAGGTTCTCAATGCTTCAGCCTGAACTCAGGATTTCGGCAGACCCAACCTAAGCTGCCCCCGGTATTATTCTTCGTGGCTTAAACCGGCGTTCAGGTAGTAGGCGCCGGCCAGGACGATCTCCCTGTCGGCCAGATCCGGTGTAATGATCTCGATGAATCCGTCCTCCCTGATCCCCGTCTCGACCGGAACCCTTGTAAAGGAATTTCCCTGCCGCAGGAAAAGGTAACTCTTGCCTGCCTCCTCAACAATGCCTTCTTCCGGTAAGGCCAGAACGGTCCTGGTGTTGATGAGGATCTGTGCCTTTACGTACATTCCCGAAAACAGCGCAGCATCGGCATTGCTGACATGCACATGCACATTTGCCGAACGGGTTTCTTCATTTATGGATTTGCCGACAGTATGGACCACACCATGGTATTCCTTTTCATTTGTCCCCGTGGTGAATTTTACCTGTTGTTCCGGCTTTACCCTGTTAACATCCTTTTCATAGACAACCAGGTGCACATGCAGGTGAGAGATGTCCTCCAGGTCCATGATGGGCTGTCCGGCTTTTAATAATTCCCCGACATTTACATAATTCTCTCGAACATAGCCATTTATTGGGGAATATACATTTACCAGGGGACTCATGCTCTGAACGGTGAGTCCCCCGGGATCTATCCCAAGAAGTATGAGCTGTTCTCCGAGTGCAGTATGCTGTATCAGGGTATTTTCATAATCGGTTTTTACGGTCATCAGTTTCTTGCCGGAGGCTGCGTCCTCCTTTACCAGGATTTTCTGCCTCTCAAGATCTTCATGCAGAAGGACCAGGTTATTCCCCGTAACCAGGTATTCCTTCTGAAGGTTTAAAAAATCAGGGTGTTCCATTACCGCCAGGAGATCTCCCTTGTGAACAGCGGATCCGGATAAAAAATTAACCTGCTTTACATATCCCTCCATTGGAAGTGAAATGGATACCATGCCCTGTGGAGGCACCTCGACGCTGCCATTACATCCCAGTTCCTCTGAGAGGGTTTTTTCTTCAAGCTTTCCCGAGACGATCCCTGCCAGTTTTATTTGCTCATCCGACAGGATAACCTGATCGGAAGCGGGAACTGTGTGTTCCTCCCCGGTATTTTCCTGTACCCTGGCCTGGCAGGCGGTAAGTACAATCAAGGTGAACAGGATCAAAGGTATTTTCATCATTTCATAAGGTATTCCAGTTCGATGGCGGACTGGTTATACTGGTTCAACTGGTTAAGGTATTCTCTCTGTATGTCAAGGGCAACCGAAATGCTGCCAATGAATTCAAAATATTCTATTCCCTGCTGCTCAAGCTGCAGGGTTGCTGCATGGATCAGTGTCCGGGAGCTTTCCAGTGCCGTACCTTCATAATAATCTAGCTGTTCCTGGTAACTCCTGAGTTTTTCCAGCAGATTCTCCACGCTTCGGTCCCTTTTCTGAACCTGGATCTGCATCTCGTTCCACGCGATCTCGGATTGGAGGCGTGCCTGTTTGATCCGCCCCTCCTGGGGAAGGAACCAAAGGGGAAAACTCATCCCAACCTGGAAACCGGAAAAACCCACGGCCTGGTCGATGGTCTGGTTGAAATACATGGCGGAAAGACCCGGGAAAAATTTGGATTTTTCAAGTTTTACATTGGCAAGCTCGAGATGGTAGAGATCATCGTAGTACTGTGCAATCAGGGTGTTTTCCCTCACATCCGGGCAGGATGGAAGGGGAAGCCTGGTCAGCATGGAATCACCGGGAACAAGCACGGAATTGACCTGGAGCACCTGCTGGAGGTAGGTCCCCGTCTCGAGGAAAAGCCGTTCGGATTCCTTTAATTTGTTCTGCACCCCGGCAAAACGGGTTTCCATAAGGGATTTTTCAAGCAGGCTTGTTTCTCCGTTCTCGTACTGGGAATTTGCTATCGTTACGAGCTTGGAGTAAAAATTATATTCGCTGGATGTCAGGTTCATCAGGTTGTAATGGTACAGCCAGTACTGGTAAAGAGCCTTTACCCTGCGATCAAGCTCTGCCCGGGTAAGCAGGTAATTGCTCTGACTGGTCTCAATCTGTTGTTTCACGTAACCGGATCGCTGAACATGGGTCAGGATGGACCCGAAATTCTGTTCCAGCGAAAGGTAACGGTCGTCCAGTCTGGTATTGATCTGCCCGTAGGTATACCTGAATTCCGCCGGATTCATGTCCACGACGGATTGCTTTCCGGCCTGGGCACGTTCAAGCTCCAGTTCGGCATTTTTCAATACCAGGTTGTTTTCCCCTGCCAGTGCGATCGCATCTTCAAGGCTGATGACAAGCGTATCGGCCTGGTTGGTAGCGGACCCGGCATTCACCTGTGCTTTTCCCTGCTGCGGCAGCAACATCATCATGGTAAATGCCGGGAGGGCTGCAAGCAAAAAAAGATTGATGCGGTTCTTCCGGCGGGACTTTTTACGGCCGGGGGACAAGGGAGAGTCCGGGGAAGGTTTCATGGAGGCGGCCAGTGCCGTGGGACTTTGAGGATTAATCATGCCGTATAGTATGGGAAGTATGATCAGGGTCAGCATTGTGGAGGTGATGAGCCCGCCGATCACCACCGTGGCAAGCGGACGCTGGACCTCGGCTCCGGCCGATACGGAGATCGCCATGGGAAGGAATCCCAGTATGTCGGTTACCGCAGTTATCAAAACAGGCCTGAGCCGGGTGCAGGCACCCTTAATGATGATGTATTTGATGTTCCTGACCCCTTCATTCCTGAGATCATTATAATATGAGATCAGGACGATGCCGTTCAGGACTGCCACGCCGAACAGGGCGATGAACCCGACCCCGGCTGAAATGCTGAATGGCATGCCCCGGACCCATAGGGCCAGCACCCCCCCGACAGCCGAAAGCGGTACCGCGGTAAAGATCAGTAACGCATATTTTACCGAATTGAAGGTGAAAAACAGGAGGATCAGGATCAGGATAAGTGCAATGGGAACGGCAACCTTGAGACGCCGCAGTGCATTTTCAAAGTTCTCGAACTGTCCCCCGTAGGTTATGTAATATCCGGGCTTGAGCACCAGGTTCTGCGAAAGTACCTGGTTGATTTCCGCTACCAGGCTTTTTACATCACGGTTCCGTACGTTTATGCCGATGGTTACCCTTCGCTTGGTATCGTCTCGCGAGATCTGGAGGGGCCCTTCAACGTATTGCATGCTCGCAAGTTCGCTAAGCGGCACGGGGTCGCCCTGCGATGAACGTGCAAAGATGGAGGTCAGGTCCATTTCTTTCCGGTAGGTGGAATCCAGGCGTACGACAAGGTCAAACCTCCGTTCCCCCTCGAACACAACTCCGGCAACCTCACCCGCAAAGGCAGTCCGTACAATGGTGTTCAGTTCTTCGATATTCACTCCGTACCTGGCCACTTTCTGCCGGTCGTACCGGATCACGTACTGGGGCAGGCCGGAAATTTGTTCCACCCTGACATCGGAAGCCCCTTCCAAATCCCTGATCAGAAGAGCTGCCTGGTTGGCCTCCCGGTAAAGTTCATCGATGTCCTCGCCATAGATCTTTACTGCAATATCTGTCTTAACCCCCGTCATCAGCTCGTTGAAACGAAGCTGGATGGGCTGGGTGAATTCAAAGGTTGCTGCCGTGATGACGCTTAGTTTTTCCTTCATTTTACCGATCAGTTCTTCCCTGGTCTCAGCCGAGACCCATTCCTTCTTGTCCTTGAGTATAATCATAACGTCGGCATCTTCCACGGCCATTGGATCGGTGGGAACCTCCGCGGTACCGATTTTCGAGATGACCTGTTCCACTTCCGGGAAATTGTCAAGCAGGATTTTCTCCGCCCGGGTACTCTGGCGGATACTCTGCGATAATGAAGATCCCGGGGGTATGGTCATCTGCATGGCCAGGTCGCCTTCTTCCAGGGTGGGCAGGAATTCCCCTCCCAGGCGGGTGTAAATAATGGCGGAGAAAACAACCACGACAAGGGTGGTCAGCAGGATGGGTAGCCTGAACCGGAGGGACAGTCTCAGAACGGGATGGTAAGAAAGTTTAAGGAACTTGATGATCTTGTCTGAAAGGGTCTCTCTCCATATGATGTTCCGCTTCATAATCAGGGCGGCCATCATGGGAACGTATGTCAGGGAAAGCAGGAATGCCCCCAGGATGGCAAAGCTGAACGTCTGTGCCATAGGTTTGAAGGTTTTGCCTTCGATGCCGTTCAGGGTCATGATGGGGACAAACACGATCAGGATGATGATCACCCCGAAACCTGCGGATTTATATATGGAAGTGGCCGATGAGGTGATTGCATCATCCATCTCATCGCGTGTAAAATATTTATTCCGGTATTTTTTATAGAGCTGGTGCATGATGCTTTCTACGATGATCACCGCCCCGTCAATGACAATCCCGAAGTCAATGGCCCCGAGTGACATCAGATTTGCGGAGACCCCGAACAGGTTCATCATGATGAATGAGAACAGGAGGGAAAGGGGAATGACTGATGCCACGATAAGCCCGGAACGCAGGTTTCCCAGCAGGAGGACAAGAACAAAAATGACCAGGAGTCCTCCGATGATCAGGTTCTCCGAAACCGTATGAATGGTTTTTGAAACCAGTTCTGCCCGGTCAAGGTAGGGCACTATCCTTATTCCTTCAGGGAGGATTTTCTGTACCCTTTTGATCCGCTCCTTAACCTGCCGGATGACTTCGGATGAATTGGCCCCTTTCAACATCAAGGTGATCCCGCCGACAGCCTCACCTTCGCCGTTTGCCGTCATGGCTCCGAAACGGGGGGCATGGCCATAGCGAAGCGAAGCTACCTGTCCCAGCAGGACCGGCATCCCGTCAACGTTCTTCACCACGATTTCTTCCATATCGGAAAATCCTGCCAGCAATCCATCCGCCCGGATATAAAAAGCATAAGGGCCTTTCTCAACATAGGAACCCCCGGTATTCTGATTGTTCCGCGCTACGGCTTCATGCACGTCCGTGATGGTGAGGCCGAACGATTGCAGCAGGACAGGATCAACACAGATCTCGTATTGTTTGAGAAACCCGCCGAAGCTTGATATCTCAACAATGCCCGGTATCCCTGAAAGCTGCCGTTTGACGATCCAGTCCTGGATGGTCCTCAGTTCCATGGCATCGTAGCGCCCCTTATAGCCTTTCTCAACCTTCAGGGTATACTGGAAAACCTCCCCAAGTCCCGTCGTTATGGGAAGCATTTGCGGGGTGCCCAGCTCTTGCGGTATATCCATACGGGCCATCCCGATCTGTTCATTCACCAACTGCCGGGCATCCAGGATCGGCACACGGTCTCTGAAAACGATCGTCACCACGGAGAGGCCGTAGCGTGAAATGGACCGGATCTCGATCACATCCTTGATGTTGGCCATGGTCACCTCAAGAGGATAGGTGATGAATTTCTCCACTTCCTGGGGAGAAAGCGAAGGGGAGATGGTAACTACCTGGACCTGGTTATTGGTGATGTCGGGAACCGCATCGATCGGGATCTTTGTCATGGACCAGATGCCCAGTCCCACCATCACGGCCACAAGAAAGGCAACGATGGATTTGTACTTGATGGAGAAGGCAATGATGCGTTCGAACATGCACTAAAGTTAGCGAATCGTAAACTTTTTCCCCTGGGTTTCTCCCTGTTCGGATTTAAGTTTTAAAACATAGGTTCCCGGGATAAGTACCCCATCCGGAAGGATGATAAACTCCTGTTCTCCGTCCACCACCTGGCGAAGAACCTCCTGTCCGTGCATATTGTAAAGGATGAGCACGCCCGGACCTGCATCGGGAGGAAGTTTCACCGGTATGTTTATGGCTCCCCGGGAGGGATTGGGCCAGGGATTCCCGAGACGGCGCTGCTGTTGAATGGGACCTGATTTCATCGGTTCATCCGGGAGGGAATAGACCATGGTCTGGGTGGTGGAGGGGACCTGGTAAAAATCGTACACATAAACCAGGAATTTCCTGCTCCCGTTTTCCGTTTCCAGGATCTCGGCGTATCCTGCTCCCGGGATCTTCAGCACTTCCAGTCCGTTTTCGTTGATCACCCTGGTCTCATAGGAATAGTAATAGGAAGTCTCCGTTGGATTGTATTTCGAATAGATGTAGACAAATTCGATCAGGTCGTCCTGGTTAAACGTATGTTCACTCACATGCTGGATATTATAAAGGTAATAATCAGCCGGGACGCTCAGGTTGATGGTCCGGTAGAGGCTGTGATCCATGTTGTATATCCTGCATTGCAAATTGGTGACATCCATGGCAAAATATTTGTCGCCGGATTTCTCCAGGTTGCAGATCGAAGTGGAGATCGGGTAGGTGTATTCCAGGCTGGGCTGGGCGCTTACCTTCCTGCCAGTAGACAGGAATACAAGTGACAGTAAGACCAGGGTAAGGAACTTCAGGATCGGAAATACCATTGCTGGAAATTTCAGGGCCGGAAAAATTCCCTTCCGCGCATATTCCGGAAAAAGATGGCTGTAACAAATTATCCATATGGTTTTCATGGTCAGGAGTTTTTAATTGTTACTTCAGCAGTTCAAGTCCCTCCAGGGCCGAGGAGCCCCCGGGCGTGTTCAGCAGGGCCTTCTGGAAAAGGACCTTTGCTTCCCGAAAGTTCTGCAGCCTGAAATGGGACCAGGCAAGCATCGTCAGGGCATCGTAATCGAAGGGGAACAGGTTCACCACCTTCTCAAAATACTGCCGGGCGGTCTCATAATCCTGCTTCCCAAAATAGATCAGTCCCAACCGGTGCATGGCGATGGAATTGTTCGGGGTGATCTCCAGGATCTTATTATACTGGCTTAGCACCATGTTCCAGTTGCCCATGGCAGCACCCGGGTAAACGATCCCGAAGCGGGGTTCCACGGCATAGGGCATGAGGTCAATTGCCTTGTTATAATAGGCTACCGATTCGGTAAAATTACCTGCCTGGTAACTCAGCCATCCCAGGCGGAGGTTCAGTTCGTATGATTTTTCATCGTAAACGGATTTCAGGGAATTGATAGCAGCCGTAATCTCCCCGGTGGCCTCCTGGATGTAGCTGTTCTGAAAAGCATCTTTCGTTGTCGTGAAATCCTGAGCGAATATCCTCGCCGGAAATATGGAAAAAATCAACCAGGCGATCATTCCCATTGAAAACCACTTCACGGTGGTTCTGCGGATACCGGATGTAGTTTTCATGATGAGTGGGGTTCCGTTGCTCATGCCGGATTTTAAGGTTTTTAAAATTTCCATGATATACCTCCAAATATTGATAAGCTGTTATAAGTAAGATTATTAAGGGTTGAGGGTTGTGACTGGTCCATCGGGATGAACCGGTTTTCATACCCTGCAAAACGTGCTCCTGCATAAATGACCGAACCTTTCTTTGTCAGGGGTACTGCCAGGTTTGCCAGTGCCCTGTATTTCATCCAGTCCAGGCCGTTGTAAACGATGTACCCGTTTGATTCGGTAAAATTCCTCATGTCCCCATAGGTACCGGATATTTCGATCCAGACCTTTGAGGCAATGCCCCATCCGAACAGCAGGTCCGGGATTATGGCCAGTCCCCTTTCGTTTGATGCCTCTTCCCCCGCTGCCCCTCCGTCCGTTGCCCCTTCGTTTACTCCTGTAGCGCCCAGGTCCGCCACGTGGGCATAGAGGGAAGCTGACAGGTACAGGTCAATATTTCCCAGGGGATACCAGGTCATTCCGGCTGAACCGGTCAGCTGGTTTTTGCGGTTAAGGTTTGAATAGACTGCCCCGAGCCTGAAGTTGAAGGGCCCCTGGAATTTTGCCAGTGCCAGTCCCCCGACCAGCTGGCTCTCAGATTCCTCCCTGAACGCGATTTTGTTGCTTCCCCCGGGACCGGGTCCCCCTCCTGAAAGATCAGGGACCTGGTAGCCGACGTGGAGGAAATGGAAAGCGGGACTGACCACAAGTCCCCCGCGAAAAGTAAACGAGGGGGACAGGTAATACTGGTGCTGGTTTATCTGCTGACCCTCAGTTCCAAAGCGGTTCACCCCGTCATCGTAATAATAGTAGCTGCTCTTCCCCAGGTAGGTATAGGCATGGATAAAGGAAGTACCCGGGTGCATGAAATGTTGCAGCGAGACATTCAGGTTCTGGTAATAACGGGTAACGATCTGTAACCCTAGGGGGAGTCCGTCGAAGGTTGCGGGATCATTGACCAGGTCATCTGTAAATGTCTGGTTATAAAGGTATTCGCCTGATATCCTGTCCACAATTTTCTGTCCCGGTGAAGGGAGTTTTTCCTTGAGGGATGCCGGCATATCCTCGTACAGCAAAGAAGCCTGCTGTGTTTGTCCCCCGAACAGGTAAGCATAGTAGAGGTATTCCAATGCAGCGACATCGCCGTCGCTGAATTCAAGGGCTTTTTTGAAGTGGGACTGTGCCGATTTGTAATTTTTCTGTTCGTAAAAGGCAATCCCAATGCGCATGCGCAGGTAATAATAATCCACGTCTTGTTTCAATGCAGATCGGCCCTCCCGTATCAGTTCGTCCCAGTTCTGTTCAAGGTATAACTGGTAGGTTTTAATATCAATCTCTGTGAAAGTCTGCGATGCAGCCGGCTGTGCCATGATTGCAAGTCCCAAAAAAATCACCCCAACGGCCAGTTGCAGCAAGGGAATTCCCCACTGCCCACGGTAGTTAAGCGACCTTCCCGGCCAGGTCGCCGGAAACCCTTTTCTTCCCCGGTTGCCCAGCCGGACCCCGTTTCTTATGCCTGAACGTCCATGCATTTTGCCACGATGTTAAATTTCGGACCGTTCACATCCAGCTGCCTGATTCCCTGCCGGCTGACCGATAGTATGAAATCCAGCCGTTTCAGTTCAGTCCCCATAAAAACGTTGCTGGCGGATGATTCCAGTGTGATCTCCTCCGGGGATATTTCACTGTCCACCGACACATATTTCAGCTCGAACTCCGAGGAAAGAAATTTCCAGAATGGGGCAAACAGATCCTGCAGGGTCAGGAGTGGAGCCCTGTACATCAGGTTGAGCGGGAAGCGGTCCCTCAGTACCATATCCTGGTAGAAACCCTGCTGCAGTTTGAAACAGGCCAGGAAGAAATAATAAAGCAGTGCCTTCTTGTCCCCTTCGTAATGGGTGAAGTACAAAAGACTGTCGTCATTTATGAACCACGCAATGGATTTTGTATTCAGGCAGCGTATAAATGTATTATTATAGGAATCGGTTTGCACCTCCCATTCTACTGTCCCCGAGTGGCCGTTGTCGACTACCTGGAACGACAGCTTTTTCCCCGGAATAAAATGAACCGCGTTATACAGAAGGTCATTCGTTTCAATGTTCGAAACCAGCTCATCCTTTACCGGTGTGTCAAAAGATTTGAGAATGAACCGGTCCCCCACAACCGCTTCTCGTGTAACCACGTAGTGGGAAATGGGGTAATCAAGGGTATGGGACCCGATGTAAGGGGTTTCCTGTACCTGGAAATGCAAGTGGGGATAGGGCGAACGGCCGGAATTCCCGCATTTCCCGATCACATCCCCTGCCTTGACACGTTCCCCGACCTTGACGGGAATGGATCCTTTTTTTAGATGGCTGAGCGAGGTGAACAGGAAATCATGATGGCGAAGGATGACTGTATTCCCCCAGTTGTCTTTAACATTCACTTCACCGATAACATTGTCGTCAATGTTGTCGGTGATGTATTCCACCGTTCCATCAGCCGGGGACAGTACCGGTTTGCCATAACAATAATAATCTTCCGGTTGGTCCCCTTCCCCCGAAAACTGCTTCCCGTCCAGCTCCGTGATGATAAAATCCCAGGCGTGCCGGTAATCTTCCTTATGGGTATATTCGCCTTCATGCCCCTGTGAAACCGTCCATTTACCCAGGAAGGGAAGCCGGATGGGCAGTTTGTCCGCGTGGTTGAAACGGATCCTGTGGTTGTGGAAGGAATACAGGTTTTTCTCCGGGGAATTCTGCTGGATGTAAACTTCCGACAGGCTTTCGGATGGCTTTGTGCGGAATTTCAGGGCATAGAGGAAAAGCAGGACCACAATGTTGAACGGCAGGGAATAGATCGGGAGTCCCAGTACGGTAAAAATGCGCGAAAGGCTGATGGTGACAAGTGCAACCATCGGAATGAGGACAACGACCCATAAATAGGATCGTTTCGACGGAATGATAAAGAATCCACCGACGGCAATCGATGTGAGAATGTAATTAAACCCGATGTAGCTGTAGCTCAATTCGGAGATATTGGCCCCGATCAGCTGGTAGAAAACATAGGCGGTATAGAACCCGAGAAGCGAAAGGGTAAACGAGATCCGCGAATAATAAAAAAGCCCCACTGCCAGGATCAAGCCTGAAAGTACGTTGTACTGGAAGAGAATGGCGCCCAGAGAGATCAGATAAATCCTCAGGCTGTGGGCAATATCGACAGCGTTCCACCACTCATAGAGCCTGACCAGGCTTGTCCCCCCGATGGTATACAGGTCATTGAAGGTATAGATGCCCCGTTCGCTCACTCCCAGAGCGGTAAATTCACGGGTAGCAAGGGTCATGATCCAGACGGAAAGCAGGAACGGGATGCTCAGAAATGGCAGGGCGTATTTGCCGATCACACCCTGCATGGACACCGATACCAGCAGGGTCAGGATGGCTCCCAGGACCACGACCGTCAAGAGCAGGACCCCCGGTTTGAAATAAACCCCCAGTGCCAGTCCCACCAGCAGAGAATTGAACCCGAAGAGTCCTTTCGAAATGGTCCGCCGGTCAAAGCCCAGAAAGAATCCCACCAGGTTGGTGGTGATGACCGAGAGGAGTCCCATGATCCCTGCATACAGGTCTATGAATGTAATCAGCAGCAGAATCAGCGCAAATACCCTGTTATCCGAAAAGAATACCTGGGAATAGGAGTTTGGAATGCCCTCCAGGTAAAGTTTTATATCTTCTTTTCTGATCATCTATGTGAAGTTGCAATCAATTCAGGCCAGGTGGGCCGGGATCACTTCCTGGCTTGTTATGTTTTCCATGGTTTCCTGTTTTCGTATGATATGGACCTTGTTCCCGGTATCGATCATGACCACGTTGGGGCGCAGCGTGATAAACTGCATCCACTGGGTCATGTTGTAGGCCCCGATGCGCTTGATTACGAAATGGTCCCCCTTCTTCAGCAGCGGGAAAGCGATGGCTTCGCGCAGCACGTCGATGTTCATGCAAAGGGGACCGTAAAGGGTGGTTTCCTCGAGGTGTTCCGAGACCGGTGCCGCCGGGTATACCTCGTGTTCGTACCAGAAAGACGTGAACATCAGGTTCACCCCTACATCGACGATCGTTGCGCGGTTACCTGAGGATAAGCGTTTATTGGCTATGACGGTTCCCAGCAGATACCCGGCATCGTCGATCAGGGCTCTTCCCGTCTCAAGGATCAGGGTCGGCAGTTTTTTCGGATCGAGCTCGGAGTTGAGCAGGGCAGAGGAAATGGCTTCAGCGTATTCCCCAAAACTGGGTGTCGTGTCCGTTCCCGGGTAATAGGCCCCTTTCAGGGTATTCAGGGAAGCAAATCCCCCTCCCACATCAATGTATTTGATATTTATCCCGTATTTCCGTTCTATCCCGTGGGCAAGGTCGGCCAGCTTCCCGGTAGCGATCCTGTAGGAATTTGCCGACATCATGTAGGTCCCGATGTGGGTATGAAGTCCCACAAGATCCAGCTTCTCATTGATCATAATCCTGTTAATGGCATCCCAGGCGTCCCCGTTCTCGTAATTGAACCCGAAACGGTCCCACATGGGATAAACCCCCGTATCCATATTCACCCGGATGGCCACCTTGGGTTTTTTGCCTGTTTTCTCAGAGAGGGCCAGGATCGAATACATTTCGTCGAAATGATCAATGTGAATAAGCGAATCGTTCTCCACGGCCTTTTTAAGGTCCCCGTCTTTCTTGT
This sequence comes from uncultured Bacteroides sp., assembly GCA_964431315.1. Taxonomy (GTDB): domain Bacteria; phylum Bacteroidota; class Bacteroidia; order Bacteroidales; family SM23-62; genus SM23-62. The sequence continues at coordinate 31,711 of CAYSJH010000007.1, forward strand.
CCGGACCGTTGAAGATGATCTGGCTGCCCTTCACCCCGTTGGCCAGTGCCTTGTCGTACTCGAACCCGGAAACCACCTCGGCCCATGAACCTTCCTGGTGAAAAACACGGCAGACTGCATCCAGGTAATTGGTCTTGTACGACCATGCAAATTGCACTTTCGGGTACCGGGTCGTGAAGGCATGATGCGCTTTTTTATAGGTCTCCCGGATGGTTTTTTCAGAGATTACGAACAATGGGGACCCGAATTCCCCAATCAGGTCCTTGACCCCGTTATCGTCAATGTGGGTCAGGGGCTCGATCCTTGATTTCATGCCGAACTTGCTGGGCATCCCTGCCTGCAGCTTTTTTATATAAGGCCTTTCGAATGGTTTTTTTTCCATGATTTTATTTTGTGATAATTGCAATGTGTCAACGCGATTTGTCCCAATGGTATTTTAATTTTTATTTACAGTTCCCCGCGGGTGGAAAGCTTCTCAAATTCCTTTACGTCTGTTATAAGGTCAGTCGAGTAACGGATAAACATTTTCCCGACCTCGTATTCCGTAAAGGGTTTCACCTCCATGCCCATTGCAAGTTTTACCAGCGCCTCGGGCAGGTTTTGTCCCGCGCCTACCGCGAGGTACACCCAGGCGGGAATCCGGGGATTGATCTCGATCACATAGAGCTCGTTATCAAAGGATTTTACGATCTCCAGTTCCATTCCACCCCTCCAGTTCATTCCCGATATGATCCGGTCAGTCAGGCTGATCAGTTTTTTATCGTCTAGGGTAATCCCGGCCCATGCCTTTCCCTTGTCGGTGATGTACTGCTTTCTCATCGGCACGGCACCCACGGTATTGCCTCTGCCGTCCCCCAGCGCCACCACGTTGACTTCCGTTCCCTTGATGAATTCCTGGATGATGACCGGTAGTCCCCATTTGGCAGTGATTTTATTGTAATGCATCCGTACCTGCTCCTCGTTGTAGGCCAGGTATGCATCATAAAACTTTCCTTTCACCATAAGGGGATAATCGAAATCCTTCTTAAGCTTGTCGATGTCAGACTGCTGCACAAGGGGTTTGCTGAATGGCACCTTCACTCCGTATTTTTTCCCCCAGTCGGGCAGGTTGGCTTTGTGCCTTTCCTCGAATTGCTCCATGGTGGGCAGGAAGGTACGGATGCCGGCCTTCTCAAGGGTCTCCCCGGCTCTCATGAAAGCATACAGTTCAGCATCGAAGTTGGGGATCAGCACGTCGAAGGGGTCTTTTTTGTGGATGTCCAGGATCCGCTGGATCAGCACATTGGTGCCATCTGAAGGGTAAGGCACCAGGTAGGTTTTGTCCACCACATGATGCATGTATATGGCAGGCTCCAGGTTCTCATAGGCCAGCCCGATGATCCTTGCGTCGAACTCCGCCGATTCACGGATGCCGCGTATGATCGGTACCCCGGGACCCGGATTGTCGGTGTTGTTGAGTCCCGTCAGGGCAACTGATATCTTACGCCTGCTCATCTTCTTCGATTTATTCATCTTCTTCGATTAACTGGAACTGCCGCAGCATCCCGATGAAATCATAGAAATATTTCTCGAAGCTCGCCTGATCGATCTCGTATCCGGCACACATGGCTTCTGAGATCTGTTCCGGGTTTTTTCCTTCCTTCAGCAAGGCCATGATCTCCTGGCCTTCCCGGTTGATTGAATACGATTCCCCGCTGGTTGGGTCAAAGACGAAACCGGTTTCGCTGACGGCAATATTCCTTTTTATCCTCATAACGGTATTATTATTCTGATTATACATGCAAAAATCGGGCATTTCCCCCGATCCGCTGTTACAATATTTTATCATTATGTTATAAAATCTTATTCAGGTGTGATCGGATTGCTGACCGGCTTATTACCCGGCTTGAGGCTGACTGATGATATCAATAGATCTTGTCAAGGGGCTTTTTGGAGGAACGGTCGCTGGATTTGTAGTCGCTGACTGTCATGTTCGTGATCCTGCGGAACTGGGTGGACAGGTACTGAACGCTGGAATAGTCCATCATAAAAGCGATCTCGCTGAGTGTGAATTCTTCGTTATCGATCAGCTGCTTGATCCGTTCAATTTTCTGAAGAATGATGTAACGCTCCAGAGTTACCGGCTCATGAGCGTGGAAAATTTTCGAAAGGTAGGGATAGGAATAGCCCAGTTTCTCGACAAGGTAATCGGATTTCCGGACTACCGAATCCACGTTGTTCATATAATGGATCAGTTCGATCACGGCCTGTTTGATCTGTTCAACCAGCACCTCCTCCCTGCTTTCGATCAGGTCAAGCCCGATCTCAGAAAGGATCCCCGAAATCAGTTCCCGTTTCCGGCTGTTGGCTGGATAGGAAACCACGGCCTGTCCCAGTTGTACATGTTCGACTCTGATCCCGGCAGTTTCAAGACGTTCACGGACGAGTATGCTGCAGCAATTCGATACCATGTTCCGGATCATCAGGATTTCACGGATACGATCGGGTTCGGCCATTTTGAAATGTAAAAGAAGTTTTACAGGGTACTGTCAGCGGCATATCCTGAAAAACTTCAGCTTATTATTACCACATTAAATTTAATGTTTTCTGCCTTATTTCCTTCTATGATCCCGGTCTTTGGACCTTCAGAACGGATTATTTACCCTCGTATCCGAGGATTCCATCAAGTTTCTCCCTGCTGATGTGTTCGGGTTCCCAGTCAATGGCATTCCTGGATGCATGGCGCCAGAAGGCATTCATATGATTCGCCGAGCCCCTGAGCAGGTTGTTGTACACCATAAGGATATCCTGATTATCCACCTGTTCGGCTATTGCTTTATCAAGATCGGCAATGTCCATGTCCTCGATTTGCAGTCCCACTTTAACGGCCTCTTCCCAGGAAGATGTACCCTGCTTTACCAGCTGGTCATAGAGGGATTGGATCTCCGGGGAGCTGAATTTCCCGGGGACATGGTCAGCAGCAGGATCTTCAACTCCATATCGTTCAAGCAATCCCGCGATCGATGTAGTATGCTGCATTTCGCTTTTTGCGATGTTCTGAAAGACAGGTACGGTATATTCTTCAGCCAGCCTGGCATAGACATCGTGGGCCAGCATTTCCTCCTCCCGCATCCATTGCAGGCTGCTTATCTCGGCCTGGCTGAGTTCTTCCAGGGGTAAATCTTTATAACACTGACCATTCATTTTCCAGGCAAGGGTAAAAGTCAATATGCCCGACATAAATAAAGAAGCTATTCTTTTCATGACTTGTGAGATTAATGATTAAACATGGCTTTTAGACCAAAAATAAATGAAGAGGTTTATTTATATATATATTTAAATGTTTTATAACACATGATTTGCGGTTATACTTCCTTTCCCCTCTTGTCAGGGGAAAAGATCACGGCAGCAAAGGATCGGGATTATTTTTTTTCAAGGTCGGGGGGACTGATCCCGTATACTTCTTCCTCATGCTTGAATCCGGCCGGTTCGATGTGGATCATAATGTCGAACACATTCTCGATATCATGACGTATGCTTTTTTCAACTTGTATGCAGATCCGGTGGGCGTCAAGGGTGGAAAGGGCTCCGTCCACTTCGATGTCAAGCACGATCATAAAGTAATTCCCGATTTTCCGTATCCTTAGCCTGTGGGGATGCCCGGTTCCCTCGACACGGTCCACCGCTTTAAAGACCTTATCGTAAAGCTCCGGTTCGGTATTGGCGTCCATCAGATCGCGGTTGGTCTGCATAAATATCTCAAATCCCACCTTGAGTATCCAGACACTGACAAGAAGGGCGGTTAATGAGTCCAGGACCGGCAATTTTAGCAGAAAGGTAAATGCCAGTCCCACCAGCACAGACACGGATATCAGCACATCGTTCTGCATGTTCAGGGCATTTGCCTTGAGCATCTCGCTCCTGGATTTTTTCCCCGAACGGAGTTGCTGCCTGGCCAGCAGGAATTTCCCGAAAATGCTGACAAGGGTAACATAAATGGCAGCCACGCCTGGCATTTCGCGTTGCGATCCTTCGAGTAAATTACGCACTGTGCTTATTGCCAGCTGTGCACCTGCAAATAGGATTACAAAAGCCAGGGCCTTTGTGGCTATAGTGTCGGCCTTGAGGTATCCATATGGATATTTGATGTCCGGGGGCCGCCTCATGATCCGGGCCGTGAACAGGGTTATCAGCGAGGTGAGGATATCGCTGGCCGAATCGATGCCATCGGCGATAACCGCCAGGCTGCCGGAAAGAATCCCTACAATTATTTTCATCAGGGACAGCAGGGTGTTTCCAATGATGCCTATCCAGGATGCCCGGATGATTGTATGTGCCTGGTTTTGCATAATTCTGGCTTGCCAGCACAGCAAATCTACAACATATTTCTTTCAAGTTCCGGTGGAAAATGGTCTATTTAGAACCTCATGTCCCGGAAGCCTCTCATAGCAATCCTCCCGGGATTCCTGATGATTTTGAAGATCGGGCATAATGCATTACCTCATTAGCATCCTTTTCCGGAAAGATGCCAACCGGGTAGAAGCCGCCTCAGGGGAAATTTTTTCTGCTGAACTTGCTGTTGAAAAACACCGCTCCGATAAAGTATCGGAGATACTGAAACTCAACGCTTGGTAAAAAAGAAACAGCAAACAGGTAATTGAGCTGAATCTCGCCCTGGAAAACAACAACGATACGGCATTACCTGCACTGGCAGTAGATAAAGGGGACATCTCCGAAATTGAATATTTCTACTAGACAGATATGTATTACAGTGTATTGCACGACCTGTTTCTGGCGGAAAAACAGTTCTATCTTGCAGATTCAGAGCTCAAACGGTCTGAGCTGTGAAATCTAAAACCTTCTCGGGTGTAGAAAGGCCTGTTCAAGCCCTTTAATTCAACACCGGTTTAATGTTTGCTGTGGTTGTCTGTTTTTTCTTCCCGGTCGTATTTGCAACATGCCGGTAGCTTGTCATAGGCGTCCTGCGGAGCCTTGTGCATATCGGTATCGTGACCGGCATTCGCTATGGCCATGTGGATCTTATGCAGGTCTGTTTTTCCTGGGTCATAGGTTACCTTGATCATTTTTGATTCTACGTTCCAGTCCGCAGCCGTTACACCATCGACAGATTTTGCAGCCTTTTCAATTCTGGTTTCACACAGGCCACAATTACCCTTTACCTTGAATTCATTTGTTTTCGTATTCTGCGCAAATGCTGACAATCCCAGTGCAATAAGTATGAATATGCCGATGAAAACTCTTTTTTTCATTTTGATTATTATTAGTGAATGGTTTAATGATACTGAAATATGTTGATTCGTATTAAACTATTTATGCATTCTATTGTCTTCTGAGCCTCAATGCGTTGGAAATGACCGAGACCGAGCTGAAGCTCATGGCAGCAGCGGCAATGACCGGGCTCAGCAGGATGCCGGTAAACGGAAAAAGGATCCCGGCGGCCACGGGAACCCCCAGGGTATTGTAGGCGAAAGCAAAAAACAGGTTTTGCCTGATATTTCGCATAACTTTTCGGCTCAAATCCCTGGCTCTCACGATGCCATTCAGGTCTCCCTTGACCAGTGTGATCTCTGCGCTTTGCATAGCTATATCGGTCCCCGTTCCCATGGCAATCCCGACATTCGCCTGTTCAAGCGCGGGAGCATCGTTGATGCCGTCACCCGCCATGGCTACTTTCCGCCCCTCATCCTGGAATTCCTTGACTTTCCTGAACTTTTGGTCCGGTAAACAATCGGCCTGGTACCCATCAAGCTTTAATTCCTCTGCTACTGCTTTGGCTGTATATTCATTATCACCCGTAAGCATGTATATCCTGATGCCGTTCTGCTGTAAATTTTCGATGGCTTTCGCCGAACTTGCCTTAATCTTATCTGCAACACTGATCAATCCTTCAACCCGGTCCTCAATCAGCAGGAACATCACGGTTTCCCCTGAAGACTGTTGATCCTTTACCAGTTTTTCCTGTTCATCTCCAAGATTTGCTCCAAAGTCCTCCATCAACCGTCTGTTCCCTATCCCGATCCTTTTCCCTTCATGCCGTGCCTGTACTCCTTCGCCCGTGACGGATTCGAAATCTTCAACTTTAAATGTTTGAATGCCCTTTTCCCTTGCCTCCTCAACGATTGCCCCGGCGATGGGATGTTCACTGTACGCGTTTATGGATGCGGCATACCGGAGAATATCATCGCCGGACAGATTACCAAATGCAGTGCTGGATTTAACAGATGGTTTTCCCTCGGTAATCGTACCTGTTTTGTCTATGATCAGTGTATCTATTTTACTCATTTCCTCAATAGCTCGGGCATCCTTCACAAGTACGCCTGCCTGTGCTCCCCTTCCGGTCCCCACCATGATGGACATGGGTGTTGCCAATCCCAGTGCACAGGGACAGGCAATGATCAATACCGAAACAGCATTTACAAAGGCATAAACGTAAGCTGGTTCCGGTCCCCATATCGCCCATACCGCAAATGTTATCAGTGAAACGGTAATGACGATCTGTACAAAATACTTTGCCACTACATCGGCAAGTTTCTGAATGGGCGCTTTTGAAAGACTGGCCTCGTGAACCAGTTTTATGATCTGGGACAGGAGCGTGTCGGAACCGACTCTTTCGGCTTTCATCTCAAATGAGGTTTTGCCGTTTATGGTCCCCCCGGTAACCTTATCATTTTCTGATTTATCGACAGGAATCGGTTCACCCGTCATCATGCTTTCATCTATGACAGCCGTTCCGGAAGTAATGATCCCATCCACCGGGATCTTTTCTCCAGGCTTTACCCGAAGCAGGTTCCCGACATTAACTTCCTCGAGGGGTACCTCTTTTTCATTCCCGTTACTAATAATCCTTGCAACTGGTGGCGCCAGGTCTAGCAGGGCTTTCATGGCGGAACTTGTCCGGCTGTGCGCCCTGAGCTCCAGTACCTGCCCCAGAAGGACCAGTGTAAGGATCGCCGCTGCCGCTTCGAAGTACAGATGAACATTCCCCTGCTCATCCCTGAACTGGCCGGGGAACGATCCGGGCAGCAGGAGGCCGAAAAGGCTGAACAGGAAAGCAGCCCCAGTTCCAATTGAAATCAGGGTCCACATATTGGGTGACCACCTCCGGATGGAACTCCATCCACGTTTGAAAAAATCCCACCCTGAATAAAAGACCACAGGTGTGGTCAGGACAAATTGTATCCAGTTCCAGACTTTTGTCGAAGCCAGTTTGCCGGGATTAAGAAACGGGATAAAATCAGACATGGAAATGGCAACCACGGGGATGCTCAGTGCCAGGGCAATCCAGAATTTCTTTGCCATTTTCCTGTATGTTTTTTCCTCCTGGCTGCTTTCCCCACCTTTTTCGGGCACCAGGTTCATCCCGCATTTGGGACAGGTCCCCGGTCCGTCCTGTTTCACCTCAGGATGCATTGGACAGTAATAAGATCCACTACCTCCACCGGCCGAAATCCCCGCGGGATGTTCATGTTCCCGGTGTTGATGCGGACTGCCCGAATCAGAAGCCTTTCCGGTTTTGTCATGGTTCCCGGCGGCCTCATCCCCTGTCTGAAGGAGATGCATGTTGCATACCGGGCAGTTCCCCGGTTCATCATATGCCTTCTCGCCCTCACAGCGCATCGGGCAAATAAACTGTCTTTCAATTATCCCGTCCATCTCTATGTTTATCTGGAGATATCTTTTTTAATATTCAGGTATTCCTCTTTGCTGATCTCACCCCTGGCATACCGTTCATTCAGGATGTTCAGGGCAGTCTTTTCTTTTTCGTTTGTCCGGGTGCCTGTATATACAAACCTGGCCAATAACCAGACCGAGACAAACAGGATAGCGGCAAAAACAAACCAGCCGATACCCATTCCCCAGTGCATTCCATTGAAGCCGTGCATGATATTCCTCCTTTCATCTTTAATGCATCATATTTTTATGCTGGGGCATATTGGTCATGTCATGCCCCGGATTTTTCCCCATCATCCCCTCCTGGTTAAATTTCTGCATCATCATTTGCATCATGCCGGGATGTTCGGCAATCATATCTGTCAACTCCGTGCAGACGGAGGAATCCGTTTCGCACATATCCATCATATGGCCCATCATCTCCTGCATTAATTCCGGATTATGATATATCGTATCCATCATCCGGCCATTATCCGGTCCCATGTTACTGCCCTGCATGTAAGTTCCTTCCTCAAGGTTCATCATCATGTCGTGATTTCCCCTCATCATAGCCATGGCATGTTCACTTCCTCTCATCTTCCCCATGAATTCCATCATGAAATTGTGGTCATTTAAGATGGTGTTATAGATTTCTTCCCTCGTATCCCTGTTTTCCAGCAGTTTTTTGACATCACTGCTCTGTCCTGATACGTTAAGGGTGAACAGGATGATCATTGAAATAACTAATGTTCTTGTTTTCATGATTCAAAAATTTTAAGGGTTAACCAATCCTGCAATGTTCTTATTTCAACTCTTCATTTCTACCTTTAAAGTTACAATGTGTTATAAGCCTTTTCCTTACATTATTATGGATATGATGTATATAATTTTTGGATGTATTTTCATTGAGCCTCCTTTAAGTAAATCATATGGCCAGAATTCCCGTCTCGTTAGTTCTTACCTTATAAACTTCATCCACGGGTGACAGGATGATCATACCATCGCCCCTGTATCCTGTGCGTGCGCTTCTGCGTATCACGGAGACGACCTTATCGACATGCTCGTTTTCAATCAGAATTTCCAGTTTCACCACCCTGTAAGCTCCCGTAACTGGAAAATTTTCGCTTATATGGATACTTTCACGATCGGAATATTGCCCGGTCCCTTCACTTTCAACAAAGGTCATGCAACAAAATCCAGCTTTAACCAGGGCATTATACACTTCCTCGGTTTTTCTGTGTCTGATATATGCTTTTATTAGTTTCATGATTTTTTAATTTTTTTTATTTTATTTTCGGGACAATCTGCCAGGTCTTTCAACTGACACTTTGCACAGGCTCCGTCTTCATCAAGTTCACCATCCTTAAGTGAACAGGTGGGGACTGTAAACTCTGCATTACGATTAAACAACATTTTCACGCCCAGCCCGAGCATGACTAAGGCCATGATAATAACCGATATAATAAGCACCTTCAGTATCATAATCCCAGAATTTTAGTCTAAAAATTCATGGTTTCCCTGGTCTCGCCGCAACTCATCATGGCTTCCCCGAAATAGGGATTCCGGATCTCCCTGACGCTGCTCAGCCAGTATGCCCCTTTTTCCCCAAAGGCCATTGGACAGTACTGGTAATAGACTGTCCCGTGCTCGATGCCGAATGTCTTCAGAGTGCTGTGAAACGCTATGTTGAAATCAGCAAATGCTGATCTCTTTTCTTCAATGTCACTGCTTCCTGAAATTTTATCGGTCGCCGACCTGAGAGTATCCAATTGGGACATCCATTTCAAATGGGCATCTCCTTTCAGCAATTCCATTTCCACACCTTGAAGTGCAGATTTTACTTCCCCGGCATTCCGGGCAACCTGTTCCGCATCTGAGGCCACAAAGGCATCCTTCATATGCAGGTAGGCATTGTAAACTGCCTGAAGCTGCTGCCGGAATGCATCGTTTTCATTGTCCATGCTCATGTGGTCATGGCCTGCCGACATGCTGCCCCCTTCCGGGTTCATCATGCTCGGGAGGCCGGTAAGCTGAGCCGCCGCATCAATCCTGAATACGCCGTTGACGGCAATTTCCTCTCCTTCCTTCAGACCCTCGCTGATCACATAGAAATTCCCTGCTTCAGGTCCCAGTATAACCTCCCGGTACTGGAAGGTGGGTGAAGTCCGGTCCGGGACCCTGACATAGACCACTGCTCTTTTACCGGTCCATAACACGGCAGATTGGGGGACCAGTATCTGCTTCCCATCACCTGCAATGGCAGAGTGGAGCCTTCCGTTGACGAACATTCCCGGTTTCAGGCGAAGCCGAGGATTGTCCATTTCGATCCTCACCTTTGATACCCGGGTCCTGTCGTTAATGAACGGGTCGATGTACGCGACTCTACCGGAAAAGGATTCCCCGGGAAGGGATTGCACTGTAAAACTGGCATGATCTCCCTGCCTTATCCAAGGCAGGTCACTCTCGTATGCATCGAGCATCACCCAGATTTTTGTCAGGTCAATGACCTGGAACAATGCGCTTCCTTCTTTCACGTAATCACCGAGAGCGATGTGGCGCATCATGACGGTCCCCGAAATGGGAGAAAGAACATCGAAATTTACAAGCGGTTCTCCTTTCTCTTCTATGTCCGAGATCTGTTCATCGCTCAGATCCCAGAGCTTAAGTTTCGTCCTTGCGGCGGTGTACAGCGCCGGCCGGGTTTCCCTGTATGCAATGGCTTCCAGCAGTTCTTTCTGGGCGGTGATCAGGTCGGGGGAATAGATGGTAGCCAGTTTCTGTCCCCTGCTAACATTCTGTCCCGTATAATTAACAAAAAGCTTCTCCATCCTGCCCCCGAATCTGGCGGTCAGTTCGGCAATGTTCCGTTCATCGGGTTCAACCTTGCCCTGCAGGACAAGATCCCTTACGGGTGTGCCTTGGACGATTCGGATGGTCTGAATTTCTGCGAGCTTTGCAGCCGATTCAGACATTGTTAATTCATCCGGGGTCACCCCGGCATGACTGCTCTCCAGGGTGCTAAGCGGAATGAGATCCATGCCACAGATCGGACATTTGCCGGGCTTGTCCTGCCTGATCTGGGGATGCATTGAACAGGTCCATATAGTCGGTTCCGCCTCGATGTGCTCAAGTCCCTCTTCGGTTTCCTTTGAGGGTTTCTCCCCGGAATGGAAAAATCCCCATCCCGCCAGCAGGCCAATGACCAGGCCTGCTGCGATCCATATCAGGTTTTTTCTGATTATTTCCAACTTTGTTTTCATGATATAATGCTTTGAATTAATTTCCAGTTAAATACTTGATGAATGATACGGCGGCTTCATGATCGGTTCTTGCTTTCTCAGTTTCAAGGGCGTATTTGAGAACCTGCCTTTCCATTCGAAGGACCTCTTCAAAATTTGCATTGCTTGTTGCATAACCGACCTGGAGGATCTCCACCGATTTCCTGGCCAGGATAAGTTGTTCATGGTTCAGATCCAGCCTTCTGCCGGCATCTCTCAGGTCTCGCCAGGTGTTCTCAAAAATGGTCTCAATCAGATTGGTCCTGTCAATTTTTTCCTCCTGCCGTGCTGTCTCCGTGTAAATCGCTTCGTCAACCATTGCTCTGTATTTGTTGCGATACAGGGGTATGGTAATACCGACGGTCGGGAATACGAAAGCATCCTTCCCGGCCATGTTGTTTTCACCCTTCCCGATCACCAGGTATTCAAGTCCCACTGAAAACCCTGGCAACCCGGATTTTCTTGCCGACTCCTGCCTGTATTCCAGGGATTCAATCTGGCGATCCAGTCCCAGCAGCTGGTGGTTCCCGGAGCGGATGCTGTCCAGCAAGGCATATTTATCATCCGAAATCATGGTTGTCTGAAGGATTGAAGGCAACTCCACGGTCTGGGGAGTATCGGTGTTAAGCAGGTTGTTGAATTCAATGGTTTGTACTTCCAGGTTATCTTTCAGCAGGGCCAGCTGGTTTTCCAGGTCACCGATCTCAATCTCAAGCCTGTATTCATCAACTGCCGATACAAGTCCCGCTTCGATCTTGACCAGTACCAGGTTACGGAACATATTCAGGATATCAAGGTTCTGCATGGTTATGTCGATGGCATGCCGTGTGAAATAAAGGTTGTAATACGCATCCCTGACTTCATTGAAGAGGCTTGATTTTGCCTCCTCGAATGTCTGGTATTTCGCTTCTGCCATCCGGGTTGCCGCATCAGCTCTGGCTCCCAGTGTCCCGAACCATGGGAACATCTGGCTGGCAGAGAATTTGAATTCCTGGGGACCCATACGGGTTTCAATGGGCTGGATGAAATAGCCGAATGCGACCTGAGGGTTCGGCAATGCCCTGACCTGGGGGACAACCTCCAGTGCCGCCAGGTATTCATTGAATTTGCTTTTAAGGGCTGCATTATTCTTCGCTGCCATTTCAAGGTAAGAATCCAGGTAATCCTGCGTGAATGTATTTAATGAAAGCAATGCAATGAATGCTGTGAATATGAACTTGCGCGTTTTCATTGTTTTCCTATTAGGATTTTTCCGTTATTGCCTTTTCTACTTTCTTCTCCTGCCACATACTGTACAGTACAGGGACCACAAACATGGTCATCACCTGGATGAGCATCCCGCCGAACGAGGGGATGGCCATGGGTACCATGATGTCCGAACCCTTTCCGGTTGAGGTCAGTACCGGGATCAGTGCGATGATGGCTGTGGCCGCTGTCATCATGGCAGGGCGAACCCTCTTTGAACCGGCTTCAAGCACCGATTGCCGTACTTCTTCCTTTGTGCCAGGCTGGTTCCTTTCAAAGACCTGCTTCAGGTAAGTGCCAATGATAACACCGTCGTCCGTTGCAATACCGAACAGGGCAATGAATCCGACCCATACGGCAACACTCAGGTTGACCCGGTGCATGTTGAACATATCCCTAAGGTTGATCCCCCCGACTGAAAAATTCATGAACCAGTCCTGCCCGTAAAGCCACATCATCAGAAAACCACCTGAGAAGGCAACAAAAATTCCCGTGAACACCATGGAGGATGTAACAACAGACCGGAACTGGAAATACAGGATAAGGAAGATCAGGACCAGGGAAAGGGGAACCACAAGCGTCAGGCGTTTTGTTGCCCTGACCTGGTTCTCATAGTTGCCGGTAAATACGTAATGTACCCCCGGCGGAACCATGAACTCCCCGCTTTGAATCTTCTCGTCCAGGAACCTGCGGGCATTTTCCACCACGTCCACTTCGGCATAATCCGGCTTTTTATCGAATATCACATAGCCCACCAGGAAAGTATTTTCGCTTTTAATCATCTGGGGTCCCCTCAGGTAGGTAACTTCCACCAGTTCTCCCAGTGGGACCTGGTTTCCGGAAGGGGTAGGTATAAGAATTTTTTTAAGGTCTTCGGGATTATCGCGGAATTCACGGGCATACCGAACCCGCACCGGGAATCTTTCCCTGCCCTCTACGGTGGTGCCCAGCTGCATCCCCCCGACCGCACCGCTGATGGCAAACTGCAGGTCTTTCACGGTCAGTCCGTACCGGGCCGTTGCATCCCTTTTTATCTTTAACTCCAGGTATGGTTTCCCAACCACACGGTCGGCGAAAACCGACCTGGGCTCTACGCCTTCAACCTGCTGAAGGTATCTCTCAAGCTCTAATCCTGTTTTTTCGATGGTCTGGAGATCGGGACCAAAAACCTTGATGCCCATGGGTGCCCTCATCCCGGTCTGCAACATCACCAGGCGGGTCTGTATGGGCTGCAGTTTGGGAGCCGAGGTGAGTCCCGGGATACTGGTCATCTGTACAATTTCGTTCCAGATGTCATCGGGAGAAGCAATATGATCCCTCCATTGCCTGAAATACTCGCCTTTATTGTCCTCCACCAGGCTGTCCCTGTCAACAAGCCTGAAGCCCTCCTTTTCAGGGCTGAAATGGCTTCCATCCTTCAATAAGAACGATCCGTCCCTGTCAACCCGGAACCGCATCCTGTGTCCCTTTTCATTGAGTATGTATTCGGGCCTGTAATTGATTATGTTTTCAAACATTGAAATCGGGGCCGGGTCGAGGGCTGAATTCACCCTTCCCCATTTTCCGACCACCATTGTTACTTCCGGAATGGAATTTACCCGCTCATCCAGCATCTGTATTACGTCAATGTTCTCCTGTACCCCCGAATGCGGCATGGTGGTAGGCATAAGCAAAAAGGAACCTTCGTCAAGGGCAGGCATGAATTCTTTTCCGGTACCCGGCAGGGCATGGACTGCCGACTGCCATGCCTTCGTTTCCTTGATGGATCCGGGCAGGAAGCCAAAGATCCTGTCAACACCCTGCCAGCTAAGGATCCCGAAAAGAACAAATACCATCGGGATGGCAAGGAATTTCCACTTGTTCGCGAGACACCATCGCAGGATCTTTGGATAGAAGTGTACGATGGTCATCAGGGTGCCCAGCACAACGGCAATGATGGAGATGACAAACAACAGGTTGCCCGCCAGGCTGTTTTGTGCCCCGAGCGGCATCCAGGTCCTGGTAAGGAAGAACAGGACCACCAGGAGGGCAACGGCAATATTAATGTAATTCACAAAATGCTTTTTTTCTTCACGCCATTTGTGTTCCAGAAGGTTATTTACCCCGATGGCCACAAGGGCAACCGGTAAAACAGACCGCATCATGACCGCCGCTGCAATGCCGGCAATAATGAGAATCAAATTCCAGAAGTTTTTCGTTCTGATTCTCCTGTGCCGGATGGCGAAAATGATGTTCGCCATGGTGGGAATGATTATCAGCCCGATAGCCAATGCCGAAACCATAGCAAAAGTCTTGGTGAATGCAAGGGGCTTGAAAAGCTTTCCTTCCGCAGCCTGCATGGCAAATACCGGCAGGAAACTTACGATTGTTGTGGCAAGGGCTGTGATTACCGCCCCTGCCACCTCCGTGGTGGCTTCATAGACGATGGAAACAAGATTCTTGCCGCTCGCATCGCGGTTTCCGGGCATCTCGAGGTGCCTTACGATATTCTCGGTAAAGACAATCCCGACATCGGCCATTACCCCGATGGCAATGGCAATGCCGGAAAGGGCGACGATGTTTGCATCTACGCCGAAGTTACGCATGACGATGAAAGTCATCAGCACCCCGATGGGCAGTAGGCTGGATATCAGCAGTGAGGCCCGCAGGTTCATCACCAGCACAATGACCACGATTATGCTGATCAGGATCTCCAGGGTCAGTGCTTCTTCCAGGGTGCCAAGGGTTTCCCTGATCAATCCTGTCCTGTCGTAAAACGGAACAATGGTTACCTTGGATACCGTTCCGTCTTCCAGGGTTTTGGAAGGCAGGCCCGGAGCAATTTCAATGATTTTGTTTTTTACGTTCTGTATTACTTCCATGGGGTTGGCCCCATACCTGGCCACAACCACCCCTCCCACGGCTTCCGCTCCTCCCTTGTCAAGTCCCCCCCTCCGGGTCGCAGGTCCGTAATTGACATGCGCAACGTCTTTCAGCCTTATGGGAACGTTATCGTTCACAGCAACCACGCTTTCCTCAAGGTCTTCAAGGCTCTTAATATACCCAAGTGCCCTGACCAGGTATTCTGCCCGGTTAAATTCGATGGTTCTTGCCCCGATATCAAGGTTGCTGTTTTTCACGGCCGCCATGATCTGCGATACGTTCACTCCGTTTGCCTTCATGGCATCGGGATCAATGTCGACCTGGTATT
The DNA here is from genome assembly GCA_964431315.1 of uncultured Bacteroides sp. Taxonomy (GTDB): domain Bacteria; phylum Bacteroidota; class Bacteroidia; order Bacteroidales; family SM23-62; genus SM23-62. The sequence goes on from CAYSJH010000007.1 coordinate 47,074, forward strand.
CCTTGACAAAACCACCGATCGAGGCGACTTCCGAAACACCTCGGGCAGATGTCAGTGAATACCTTACATAAAAATCCTGAATGGTCCTTAATTCATGGGGATCCCAGCCTCCGGCGGGACGCCCTTTTTCGTCCCGCCCTTCCAGGGTATACCAGTAGATCTGTCCCAGTGCAGTGGCATCTGGTCCCAGTGCAGGTTTGACATCTTCCGGCAGGGTTCCTGCCGGAAGAGAATTAAGTTTTTCAAGGATGCGTGTACGGCTCCAGTAAAAGTCAACCTTATCATCAAAAATGAGGTAGATGCTCGAAAGCCCGAATATGGAATTACTGCGGATCGTTTTCACCCCCGGGATCCCGAGCAGGGAGGTGGTCAGGGGATAGGAAATCTGGTCCTCGATGTCCTGGGGTGACCTTCCCGGCCATTCCGTATATACGATCTGCTGGTTTTCCCCGATGTCCGGTATGGCATCAACGGGGACCGGGTCACTGGGCAATATGCCCAGCTTCCATCCGAAGGGTGAAGTGACCAGTCCCCATAAGATGAAGCTCACCAGGAGGATGAATGTCACCAGCCTGTTTTCAAGGAAAAAGCGAATGATTCTGTTTAACATACCAACTTGTTTATGATCGTGATCGGCAATCTTTAAAATACGCATACACGTTGTGCCGGTTGTGGCACAACGTGTCCTGGTTGAACGTCAAAATCATAAACGGTAGTTCTGCAGGGCAGAGAGGATTTTTCGCTGGCTGAGCGGGGGACTTAACCCGGATTGATCAATGTTTGAGAAACCAGGCAGCAGCAGAGCGGTGTATACCGTTGCCTGGGCAGGCAATTCGTCTGTATCCTGGTCAAAAGACAGGTTAAAAACAGGAGTGGTGTAATCGACTGTCAGGATATAGGTGTCTGTTTCCTGGTGGCAGCATCCGCCATCCATGTCACAGCAGGATTTCGCATCGCCGAACAGGCTGACCGATACCAGGTTGTCACCGCAGTAATGTTTATCAATGGTCAGTCCCGTTGTGCTGATAAACAACACCAGGGATAAAAGAACATGGCTGACTTTATTGAACATTACCAGACAGTATTATTTACACTGCAAAGAAAAGAAGATTCATACACAATGTTTTACACAATTCTTGATAAATTGTACAAGATTTTTGCAGCCCTATTCACCGATTCTGTCAATCGGATTTCTCCTGATGCTCTTGATTTTTTTAAAATGGGAAGGGGTCAGGCCTGTCACTTTTTTGAACTGGGTACTTAAATGCTGGGAACTGCTATAACCCATCAGGTAGGCTATCTCGCTAAATGTCAGTTCATCATATACGATCAGTTCCTTTATTTTTTCGACTTTCTGGAGAATGATGTACTTCTCGATGGTTATGCCTTCGATGGAAGAAAAGAGCGTACTGAGACTGGAATAATCAGACCCGATTTTTTCAGCCAGGTAAGTTGAAAAAATCATATGTGGAGGAATTTCCTCCCCATGATGAATGACGTTGATGATCTCGGTTTTTATCTGGTTTACGATCTTGCTTTTATGATCGCTGATAATTTCAAAACCTTCTTTATCAAGATTTCGCTGAAGCTCCTGGAATGTTGCAGGATCGGGGGCAAATCCGAGAACAAGTTCTCCGAGTTTGACCGACTCAACCTCCAGTCCCAGCCTTTCCGCTTCCTCCTGAACGGCCCTGATGCAGCGCGGGCAAACCATGTGCTTGATGTATACCGGGAATTTCTCTGCCATGGAACAAAAGTAATAAAAGTGACCAGCAAGGTGTGATCAGAAGCTACTTCTTTTTTCCCTGTGCGGCAACGGCGGCGGCCTTGGCGGCTATGGCTTCAGGGTCTCCCAGGTAATAATGCCGGATGGGTTTCAGATCCTTGTCGAGCTCATACACCAGGGGTACTCCCGTTGGTATGTTCAGCTTTATGATCGCTTCCTCCGACATATTGTCCAGGTATTTCACCAGTGCGCGCAGGCTGTTGCCGTGGGCGGCGATCAGTACTCTTTTCCCGCTCCTGATCGTGGGCGCTATGGTGTCGAACCAGTAAGGCAGAAAGCGTTCGACCGTCAGTTTCAGGGACTCCGTGGTGGGAATGTCTTTTTCGTCCATATCCCTGTACATTGGAAAATGTCCCGGGTAGCGCTTGTCGCTTTTTTCCAGCGGGGGAGGTGGAATGTCATAGCTCCTTCTCCACAGGAGCACCTGCTCCTCACCATGCTTTTCAGCGGTCTCGGCCTTGTTGAGTCCCTGTAGCGCCCCGTAATGCCGCTCGTTCAGGCGCCAGCTTTTCTCAAATGGTATCCACAGAAGGTCCATTTCATCCAGAGCCAGCCAGAGCGTACGAAGTGCTCTTTTCAAAACGGAAGTAAATGCGATGTCAAACTCATAGCCTTCCTCCTTCATAATCCTTCCGGCCTCCTTCGCTTCTTCAATGCCTTGCTCGGTCAGGTCCACATCCGTCCATCCGGTAAATCGGTTCTCCTTGTTCCAAATAGATTCCCCGTGCCTTAACAGTACTACTTTATACATATTTTCCTTTTTTTTGTTTTCGCTTATGATCGCGGACCACAAAGTTAAGAAAATAGCAAAAAAATCACCGGTCCCGGGAAACGGAATTCTTTAAGCCGGGCCTTCGTATCCGTATCCGAGGCTTTCAATTTCCTCCCGGACCTTTTCCAAATCGATGTTATCCCCGTGAACAAGGACTTTCTCGGTGGAAAGGTTGGCTTCGGCCGATTCGATCCCTTCCATAGCGGAAATATTGCGTTCAACCGTGGCCTTGCAGTGATTGCAGGTCATCCCCTTTACGGTGATCTCCATGTTTTTCATCTTGATGTCTGTTTGATATTTGATTTCCGGTTTGTTCGTTTTAAAATATGCTGATAAATATCTTTTGTAAAGTGCATGAATGATCAGTCCCCCGAGCACGATGCTCGCACCGATCCTGAGCCACAGCGGAAGGATGCTGTGTTCATGGGCACCCATATGGAACCGGGCAAGGGGATTCAGGAACCATTCCCTGGGAAGGAATTCATTCACAAGGACCCCGAAAAAATAAGCGCCCGCGATGATTGAAAGCAGGTACAGGATAAGAGTGCGGCGGCCGAATACTTTCCCGATCACGGTCATCGTGGCTGCGTTTGTAGCGGGACCGGCCATCAGGAATACGATGGCTGCACCGGGGGACAGTCCCTTAAGCATCAGGATGGCGGCAATGGGAACCGAGCCGGTGGCACAGATATACAGTGGAATGGCAGCCACCAGGATCAGAAGCATTTCCAGGTACTCATTCCCCAGGTAGGCGGTAAAGAAGCTTTCCGGGACCAGCACTTCGATCAATGCCGCCAGGGCAAGCCCGATGACAAGCCATTTGGCGATATCTTCAAGAAACTCCACGAAGGCATAGTGCAACATTCCCCGGATAGACCTGTCCGCCGATCCGTTTTCCATATCAGCCTGATCGCCTGTATCTTTCTGAGGCCTGTCGTTCCGGTCGAGTTTATTGGTGATGAATCCCCCGAAAAATCCGGTAAAGAGTGCTATAATTGGTCTCACAATGGCCATGGGCAGGCCCAGCAGTGAATAAGTCACCATAATGCTGTCGACCCCTGTCTGTGGCGTGGATATCAGGAAGGAGACCGAAGATCCTTTGGACGCCCCGCTGTTGTAAAAAGATATGCCGGTGGGGATTACCCCGCAGGAACAAAGGGGCAGGGGAATGCCTATCAGGGCTGCGTTAATGACTGAAGCCGTATTGGGTTTACCAAGGTATTTATAGACTTTCTTCCTTGGGAACCATACGTACAGGATCCCTGCAAAAAGGAAGCCCAGGAGCAGGTAAGGGGCCATTTCCATGCTCAGGTCCGCAAATGCGTTCAGGTATTGAATGATGTAATGCAACATATCCTGACTATGGTTATTTACTTTGCAAAAAAAACAAGAATCCGGCAACTCGTTTTATATAATTATTGAATAATAGTATAAGATTTCCTGGAAAAATAAGGGTGTAAATAAAGGGTTCCAGGTAGCTCCAACGAGCAGATCGCAGGGGTTCATGCTGATGGAGTCAGGTCCCTTTTATGAGTTCCTTTTCCGGGCAGCAACCGAATTCCATCTGCAGGGTGGTATGCTCGATCCTGAACCGGTCGTGCAGCAGGGTGCTGATCTGTTTGTTAAGATCCCCTGCCTGGCTGACGGAAAGGTCTTTTTCCAGTTCTACGTGTCCCTCGAAGTGCACCTGCCTGTCGTTCAGGCTCCAGAGGTGCACATGATGGAGATTTCTTACCCCGTCGATGTCCTCAATTTCTTTTTTGACTTTTTTAAGATCAATATGGCCGGGTGCGGATTGCATCAGGATATTGAATGAATCCCTCAACAGAAGGAAGGTTTCATTCAGGATGTAGAGGCTGATCAGCAGGGTGATCAGGGGATCTAGCCAGTAGATCCCGAATTTCCAGATCAGGAGGCCGCCTGCAATCACCACGATCGATGAGAGCGTATCGCCCAACAGGTGCAGGTAGGCGGCTTTTATATTAAGATTTTTGCCGGAATCCGAACGCAACAGTATCATGGCAACCAGGTTGGCCAGCAGGCCGATGGCAGCTACCGAAAACATGATCACTCCTTTGATGGGTGCGGGATTACTGAATCGTCCAACAGCCTCGTAGATCAGGAAAACACAGATCGCAGCCAGGATGATGGAATTAATGAACGCGGCAAGGATCTCCACCCTTTTGTACCCGAAGGTCTTGCGCATGTTGGAATCCCGTTTGCTGACCCTGTGGGCAATGTAGGCCAGCAGAACCGCGAGCCCATCCCCGAGGTTATGCAGGGCATCGGAAAGCAGGGCCAGGCTGTTGGACAGGATGCCGCCGATCACTTCTGCCAGGGATATGGTAAAATTAAGGACAACCGCCGCCAGGAGGTTTTTTTCGCTGATCCCGTTGGTAGAATGATTGTGGATATGATGTCCTGAATCTTGTTTTTGCATCCCTCTGTCAAATAAATAAAAGCAGGCTGACCGCCATGACGGCCATGCCCAGGATCAGGCCGTAGATGGCATGATGGTGATGCCCGTATTCCCGGGCTGTGGGCAATAATTCGTCGACGGAAATGAATACCATGATCCCGGCCACTCCCCCGAACAGGATACCCAGGATGGATTCATTGAAAACCGCAGACAGGAAAAGAAATCCGATCAGTCCCCCTATCGGTTCCGCCAGTCCCGATGCAAAGGAAAGCAGGAATGCCTTGCGCCTGTTCCCTGTTGCATAATAGATCGGTATGGAAACTACGATCCCTTCCGGGATGTTGTGAATGGCAATGGCAATTGCAATGGGTATGCCGATGCCCGGATCGGCCATTCCTGCGGCAAACGTGGCAAGTCCCTCCGGGAAATTGTGCATGGCGATGGCAAGGGCCATGAACATACCCATCCTGAGCAGGCCGCTTTTCCGTCCCTTTTCCTTGCTGAGCCGGATGTCCTCGACCCTCCGGATCTCGTGCGGGTTTTCAAAAGTCGGTACCAGTGAGTCGATAATGGCAATGATCAGAATACCCCCGAAAAAGGAAAGGACGGCATACCAGCTGCCTGCATGCAGTCCGTAACTTTCATTCAGCAGCTCAAATGCCTTCCCGAGTATCTCGGTAAAGGACACATAGATCATCACGCCGGCTGAAAAACCGAGGGCAGTGCTGAGTAATTTTGTATTGGTAGTTTTTGTGAAAAAAGCCAGTGCCGAACCGATCCCGGTCGAGAGACCCGCGAAGAGTGTAAGCAAAAACGCAAACAATACATTTCCTTCCATCTGTACCTGGTTTTATTTCAGGCATACTCAGCGCAATAGCTCCGGTATGATCCCGTGCAGCCAGCGGTCTATCCGAAGGTCTGTCAAATGGGACTGGTTTTCCTCGTCCAGTACGAGTCCCGCGAACATCCCCCCGCGCACGGCCGCCGATTCCATGAACTCATATCCCTTTACCGGGAATCTGCCGATGATCTCGCATCCCGTTGGCAGCAGTGAATCGTACAGGGTTCCCAGCGCACTGGCAAAACTGTCCGGGTAGGATTCCTGGTCCCCCAGCCCGAAAAGGGCCACTTTCTTCCCGGACAGGTCCAGTCCCCCGAGCCCCGGCAGAAAATCCGACCAGTCGTCCTGCAGTTCCCCGATCCCCCAGGTAGGAATTCCCAGGATCAGGGACCCATAGGTCAACAGATCTCCTGCCGTGGATTCAGCAATGTCCTTTATTCCGGCATTCCCCTCCCCAAGACGCTGACGTATCCTCAGGGCTACGTTTTCGGTCTTCCCGGAGGATGTTCCGTAAAATATCCCTGTTACTTTCAATTTAGACTAAATAAAGCAATAAAGATAAGGATTAATCGGTTTCATTGTCCTTAAATCCCCGTGTATTTTAGGCTGTAAGGCAGGTCACTTTTCACCCGGGACCTGGTTTTTTACCGATCCCCTTAACACCTCGACCCAGTGTTTTGCCTTGACCCCGGTGGCATCGGCTATCTGGTGTCGGCAGCTGAACCCGCAGGCCACCACGCCGGTGTCTTCTTTTTTGCTTCGGATGGCCGGGAAAAGCCGGTCCTCTCCCACTTTCATGGACAGGTCGTAATGCTCTTTCTCATAACCAAAAGAGCCCGCCATCCCGCAGCAGCCAGAGTCAAGGACTTCCACTTCCAGGTTACGTATCTTTCCGAGCACCTTTTCCATTGCCGTGGTGCCGTACAATGATTTCTGGTGGCAATGCCCGTGGATCATCAGTTTTTTATACCCGGAAGTGAAATCTGTCCGGATGTTCCCGGCTTTTATTTCCTTTTCCAGGAATACATCGATCATCATCACGTTTTCCCTGATGATCCTCCCCAGTTCCTCGTCTTCGATCAGGTCGGGCAGGTCATCGGTAAGGGCCGATGCGCAGCCCGGTTCGCAGACCACGACCTGGAGTTCTCTGTCGATGAATGCCTTCAGGTTACGGAGGGTCTTTTCGCCTTTTACCCTGGCTTTTTTAAGGAAACCGTGTGAAATGCTCGGGCGCTGGCAGCAACCGGCCCGGGCCAGGATCACTTCGTACCCGCAGGATTCCAGCAGTTCAACGGCGGAGATGCCCACGTTTGTTTCATGGTAGTTCATGTAGGTATCGTCAAACAGCACCACTTTTCTGGCATGCGGACCGGAGGTTGAGTGGCGCTTTTCAAACCATTTTTGAAAGGTTTTCCCTGCATAGGAAGGAAGTACCCGGCGCCTGTCTATCCCGGCCAGCCGCTCCATGATATTCCTGAAAAGCTGTGTTTTCTGGACCCGGTTGACAATGGGCGCCTTCCAACCGGCAATTTTTCTTGCCATTTCGGTTGAGCTGGAGATGAACCTGTCCCTCAGGGTGGTACCGTTTTGTTCCCTGTATTGCTGGAGGAACTCCCCTTTCAGTTTGGCCAGGTCTACATTGCTCGGGCATTCGGACTTGCAGCCTTTGCAGGAAAGGCAGAGGTCCATGATCCTGAATAACTGGGGACTTGTCATCCCGTCTATTCCCATTTGCCCCGTCATGGCCAGGCGCAGGGCATTGGCCCTTCCCCGGGTGGAATGTTCTTCATCACGGGTGGCCCGGTACGACGGGCACATCAGTCCCCCGAGGTTCTGCCTGCAGGTACCCACTCCCGTGCACATTTCGACGGCTGCCGCAAAGCTTCCGTCCTCACGGTATTTATATACGGTGGGTATGGACGGTGTTCTGTAATTCACACCGTAGCGAAGGTTTGCGTCCATGGGACCCGGATCCACGATGATGCCGGGATTCATTATGCCGGAGGGATCAAACAACTTTTTGACCTCTCTGAGCGCGTTGTAGACTTTGGGCCCGAAGTACTCTTCCAGGAATGGACTCCGGGTCCTGCCGTCCCCATGTTCCCCGCTCAGGGAGCCACCGTATTCCCGGACCAGTTCAAAAGAATGCCGGGCAATGGCCTTCATGTTATCGATGTCTTTCTGTTCCTTCAGGTTCAGGACAGGCCGCACATGGATCAGTCCCACGCTCGCATGCGCATACATGGCTACCGGTACGTCCCTTTCCCTGCAGAACTTCAGGATGCCGTCGATGTATTCCGGAAGTTTTTCGATCGGCACGGCCGCATCTTCTATGAATGCAATGGGTTTGCGGTCCCCCTTAATTCCCAGCATGAGTCCCAGTCCATTTTTCCGGACCGCCCACACCTTGGCCTGTTCCACCTGCTCAGTCAGAATGGGCCAGGCATACCCCCTTTTTTTCTGCTTCATATCGGCTGCAAGCGCCTCCGCTTTTTGAAGTACTTCGGCATCCGAATCACCGAAAAATTCAACCACCAGTATGCCCTTGGGTTCACCCTCTATCCAGCTGGTGAGAGGGGCAATGCTCAGGTTCTTTCGGGCACGTGAGATTATCTCCTCGTCCAGGATCTCAACCGCCGAGGGTTTATGCTCCAGGATGGGAGCCACTGTGCGGATGCACTCGAGCAGGTCGTTGAAATGGATCGTGCACAGGATCTTCCGTGAAGGCAGCGGTTCCAGGTTCAACTTTGCGCTGAGGACCAGTCCCAGGGTACCCTCGGAACCTACCATTAAGCTGGCCATGTTCCAACTGCCTGTGTTCATAAAGGAATCCAGGTTGTAGCCCTGAACCCGGCGCATGATCTTCGGGAAAGCTTTCTGGATCTCCTCCCGGTTTTCATCCATGATCTTCTTGAAACCGCTGATCAGGCTGTATTCCCTGCCGTTTGTCATTCCATGTTCTTCCAGGTATTCATCCACCGGGATTTCCCCGAAATTTATCACCGACCCGTCCGATAGCATGGTCTTTGTTTCCAGCACATGATCCCTGGTTATCCCGTAAATGATGCTTTTTGTGCCCGAGGAATTATTGCCTATCATGCCGCCAATGGTCGCACGGTTGCTTGTTGCAGGATCCGGTGCAAAATGCAACTTGAACTGTTTCAGGAAGGCATTCAGCTCATCCAGCACGATTCCTGGCTGGACCTTTACCCATCGTTCCTTCACATTGATCTCGAGCACGCGGTTCATATACTTTGAGAAATCGATAACCAGGGCAGAACCCGCTGCCTGTCCCCCCAGGCTGGTGCCTCCTCCGCGGGGCACAATGCTGACGTTATATTTCCGGGCCGTTTCCACGGCAATAGCAACGTCTGCTTCATCTGCAGGCACGACTACCGCAAGCGGTATGAACTGATAGATACTTGCGTCGGTAGCATAGATTCCAAGGGCATATTCATCGGATAAAACATCTCCCTTAACTGCGGCCCTGAGTTCCGTTTCCAGTTTTTCTTGCAGTGTTGCATCCATTTCCTGGCGTTTTGAATTACCGGGTCGTAAGATACGCAAATACCATCAAATAAGGTATCCCGGTCGAGGTTCCCGGAATTTTCATCACTATGGCTTTGAAATAAATAAAATATTTATTAAATTTGTTTATTACTATTTAAGAATTATTCTTTTATAGGTATAATTCAATATGAAAGCCGGGCTGATAAAGGACAGGATAAAGAATGCGGGACTTAAATTAACCCCGCAGAGGCTTGCCATACTTGAAGCGGTTTACAGGCTTGACAATCATCCGACCGCAGAAAATATCATTCAATACATACGAGAAACTCATCCGAGCATTGCCACGGGCACCGTTTACAAGGTCCTGGATACGCTGGTTGAAAATCAATTGATAAAAAAAGTCAAGACGGAAAAGGATGTTATGCGGTATGACGGGTTAATGAAACGGCACCATCATCTGTACTGTTCCGAATCGGACCGGATCGATGATTTCCAGGACGAAGAACTGGACCGGATCCTGGAAGAATATTTTCAGAAAAAAGGAATTCCCGGTTTCCGGATCGAGGAGATCAAACTACAGATCAATGGAAGATTTCTCAAAAAGAATAAACACAAATCAAAACATTTGAAATTATGAGCAAAAAGATAAAACTTACAACGGCTTCCGGGCGTCCGTACTTCGAGAATGAGGACAGCCTGACTGCGGGTCCAAGGGGACCGGTTTTACTGCAGGATTATTACCTGCATGAAAAACTCGCACATTTCAACCGTGAACGCATCCCGGAACGGATCGTACATGCCAAGGGCACGGGTGCATTCGGCACATTTAAAGTTACAGGCGATATCACAAAATACACCAGGGCGAAACTATTTGCCAGGGTTGGTAATGAATGCCGGGTCTTTGTCCGTTTTTCCACCGTTGGAGGCGAAAAAGGAAGCGCCGATACGGAAAGAGACCCCCGGGGATTTGCCGTTAAGTTTTATACCGAGGAAGGGAACTGGGACCTGGTGGGCAACAACACCCCGGTTTTCTTCATTAAAGATGCAAAAAAGTTCCCCGACTTTATCCATACCCAGAAGCGTGATCCGAAGACAAATCTTAAAAGTCCCACTATGATGTGGGATTTCTGGAGCCTTAATCCTGAGAGCCTCCACCAGGTGATGATCCTGTTCAGTGATCGCGGAACTCCTGACGGGCACAGGCACATGAACGGGTATGGCAGCCACACATTTTCCATGTTCAACAACAAGAATCAGCGGACCTGGGTTAAATTCCACTTTAAAACCCTGCAGGGGAACAAAACCCTGACCAACGCACGGGCAGAAGAACTGAAGGGTAAGGACCCGGATTATTCCCAGCGTGACCTTGTGGATGCCATTGAAAAAGGCGATTTCCCGAAATGGGCTTTGAAAATCCAGGTCATGACGGATGAACAGGCCAGGAAATTCCGCTGGAATCCTTTTGATGTGTCCAAAATCTGGTCGCATACAGAGTATCCCCTGATCGATGCAGGAATTATGGAATTGAACGAGATCCCGGCCAATTATTACGCCGATGTGGAACAGTCAGCCTTTGCCCCTGCCCATGTGGTTGACGGAATAGGCCTGTCACCCGACAAAATGCTGCAGGGCCGTATCCTGGCTTACCCGGATGCCCACCGCTATAGGCTCGGGGTCAACTACGAACAGATTCCCGTGAACCGGCCGATCAATCCGCCCCAGAATCATCAGAGGGACGGCTTTATGGTCACCGACGGAAATCGCGGGGACTTGCCCAATTATTACCCGAACAGCTTCGACGATATAGAGGCAGATCCAGGCGACAGGGAGCAGGCCTTCGAATTGGACAGCCAGACGGCTGATTACTATGACCGGAACGAGAATGATGACGACCATTACACCCAGCCCGGGGATTTATACCGGAAAGTAATGACAGAAGGGCAGCGGAAAAATACCCTGTCCAACCTGATCGGTGCCATGAGCGGAATAAAAGGACCGAAAAAAGATGAGATCATCCAACGCCAGCTGGGACATTTTTATAAAGCGGATAAAGAACTGGCAATGGATCTGGCGAAAGGACTCAAATTTAATTTTAAACCCTGAACATATGAAAGAAAAAAGCATTGAATTGTTAAACAAAGCCGTTGCCGATGAGCTGACGGCCGTACATCAGTACATGTATTTTCATTTTCACTGCGATGACCGGGGATACGACCTGCTGGCAGGTCTGTTCAAGCGTACTGCCATTGAAGAAATGCAGCACATCGAAAGGCTTGCCGAGCGTATACTCTTCCTCAAGGGAGATGTGGAAATTAAAGCCTCGGCTGCAGTGAAAAAAATCCTCGATGTGAAAAAAATGCTGGAACTGGCTGCAAAAATGGAAACTTCCAGCGCCCACGATTACAATGTCTGGGCCAACGAATGCTCCAAAAATGCCGATTCGGTTTCAAAGACCCTGTTCGAATCACTGGTGCAGGATGAGGAACGGCATTTTGACCAGTACGATGTGGAAATGGATAACCTGAAAACATTCGGGGACAACTACCTGGCCCTCCAGAGTATCGAAAGAAGCAAAAACATTGCTGCCGGAAGACCGGCGGAATAAAACAAAAAACTATACAAACTCCTGAAATTCAAAAAAATGGAAGAAAACGAAGTAATGGCAATGCCAAGGATCGGCGATCATGCGCCGGAATTCAAGGCTATAACCACGCAGGGTGAAATCAATTTTCCGAAGGATTATTCCGGAGGCTGGGTGATCTTATTCAGCCACCCGGCAGATTTTACTCCCGTATGCACATCGGAATTCATGACCTTCGCCAGCATGGAAAAACAGTTTGAGAAAGCAAACTGTAAACTGGTGGGACTTTCGGTCGACGGATTGTACAGCCATATTGCATGGTTGAGGACCATCAAGGACAGGATCGAGTACAAGGGAATGAAAAACGTAGAGGTTACCTTCCCGCTGATCGAGGACATCACGATGGAAGTGGCTAAAAAATACGGGATGATCCAGCCGGGTGAAGCCACAACTAAAGCCGTAAGGGCTGTATTTTTTGTCGATCCCAAAGGGATCATTCGGACCATCATTTATTACCCGCTCAGCCTGGGACGCAATTTCGATGAACTTTACAGGGTCCTGATTGCCCTGCAGACCGCCGATGCCTTTTCGATCGCCACCCCGGCCGACTGGCGCCCGGGAGACGATGTGATCATACCAACCGCCGGCTCATGTGGAACTGCCAAGGAAAGGATGGAAAGCAAGGATAAAGATATAACTTGCTACGACTGGTTCTTCTGTACCCGGAAGCTGGACAAAGACAAAGTCTTTGAGAAAGTGTTGAAAAAGTAAAAGGGGTTCCCCGGCAGATCGACGTTCAGGCAGCCTTCTTCTTTCTGCGCTGGGACCAGACCAGTATGCCTGTGCCCAGGAGAACGAAGGGTATGCTGAGCCATTGCCCCATGTTCAGCGTCATCCCGGCTTCGAAGGCGACCTGGTCCTCCTTGATGAATTCGATCAGGAAGCGCATGCCGAATACCAGTATCAGGAACAGGCCGAATAACAGACCAGGAGATGGTTTAGCATCATTTCTGTAATACAGCCAGAGAAGCAGCAGAAAGATCAGGAAGTAGGTGAGAGATTCGTAAATCTGGGTGGGGTGTTTGGGCACAATCTCCAGGTTACGTATGAATATAAATCCCCACGGAAGGGAGGTTTGCACCCCGTAGATCTCCGAGTTCATGAGATTCCCCAGGCGTATAAACGCCCCGCCCAGGGCGACCACAACCACGATCCGGTCGAGGATCCAGATGAATGAAAACTTGAATTTCCGGACAAACAGCCAGAGAGCGAGCAGGATGCCGATGGCCGCTCCATGGCTTGCCAGTCCCCCCCTCCAGATCTTCAGTATCTCTATGGGGTTTTTGAGATAATATTCGGGTTCGTAGAAGAGGCAGTGCCCGAGTCTTGCACCGATCACCGTGCCCAGGGCCATGTAGATGGTCAGTTTGTCCAGTATGTCCACGGACAAACCCTCCTTCTTGAAGAACCTTAAAAAGATCAGGTACCCAAAGAAAAAACCGGAGGCAAAAAGCAGGCCATACCAGCGCACGGCGAAATTGCCGATCCGGAATATCTCGGGATTCACATCCCAGTTAATTGCACCAAAAATCATCATTGTCCGTTTAAATGGTAGGCAAAAAGGTTAATTTTGTTGCGGGTTAACCATACAAGGCGCTAAAGATAATCAAAGTTGAACAGAATTCTCCATATCCTCATTTCCTTTTTCCTTTTGCTGCTCCTTATCACCTGCGCTAAAATCGGTTCCCCGACAGGGGGACCAAAAGATGTAACTCCGCCTTTTATTGAAAAGTCAAAACCCCTTAACCGTTCCATCGGCTATAAAGGCAAAAGGATCGAGATCACCTTTAATGAATTCATCCGTCCCGAGGCGATCAGCCAGGAACTGATCGTATCGCCGCCCATGGAGGAAAGGCCCGAGATCAGGATGCGGGGTAAGACCCTCGTTATTGAATGGCAGGAAGAACTGCACGACAGCACCACCTATACCTTCAGTTTCGGTCAGTCGATACAGGATCTCAACGAGGGCAACGTACTGAGAAATTACGAATTTGTTTTTTCAACGGGGGACCACCTGGATTCACTGGGGGTCCTGGGAACGGTTCTCCAGGCCTTTGACCTTCAACCCCATAAGGAAAAAGTCTTCCTGATGCTGTATTCGAACCTCAGTGACTCCGCCCCCCTGCTTGAGATACCCGAGTACGTCGGCAAAGCTGATGAAAAGGGCAATTTTCTGGTCAACAACGTCAGGCAGGCAAAATATCGCCTGTTTGCGCTGCAGGACCTGAACCGGAACTACAAATACGATGTGCCCGAGGAATTCATCGGATTTCTTGATTCAGCCATTTATCTGTCCCCCTCACTTTTCAAAAACCTCCCGGGAAAAGGCCGTGGGACTCCCGGCGCCGCCGATTCAATCCTGCTTGCTGAACCGGAGGATTCAGCCGCCCTGGCTGAAGGGGAGGCAATCGGGAAGTTCCGGCGGGACAGTATCCGGCTATCGGCAAGGGATTCCATGATCCAGTCGCTGCAGGATACTTCCGGCTTCAGCATGGCCGATTCCTCACTCACAGGGAAAAACGATTCCCTCACCCTGGCTGACCTGGCCCCCTGGAGCGTATTCGTGGATGTATTCCTGTTCCAGGAAGACAGGCTTCCGCAGTATCTTATCGATAATACCCGGAAGGACAGGCGAAAACTGAGCATGCGCTTTAACCGCAGGGTCACCGATACGGTGATCCTGGAGCCTTTGGATTTTGAAACGGCGGGGGACTGGTACATCTTCGAGGATCATGTGATGAAGGATACGTTTGATTACTGGATCACCGATTCCCTGATATACAAAAAAGACAGCCTCACCATTCTCGCCACTTACCAGGTAACGGATTCCTTAATGAATTTTGTCCCCTTTCACGACACCCTCAGGTTCAATTATCGCGAACCTGTCAAACCAGCCGGGCGGAAAAGGAAACAGAAGGAAGAAAATACCGGGAAGGAGGAACAGCTGGCCGTGTCGGTGATCTTAAGCGGGGGACAGGAACAGGACCCTTTCAATCCGCTGGTCCTTGAAATGCAGCATCCCCTCACCCACATCGATACCTCGCGCATCTCCCTGGTTGAGCTTAAAGACACCCTGATGCTCCCGGTGGATTATTCGCTCAGCCACGACGAGGCAAGGCACAGGAAGTACTTCCTGAAGGCCGGATGGAAAGGGCAGTCCACGTATAAGTTAACCCTTTTCCCCGGCGTCTTCACAGATGTTTACGGTTTAACAAACGATACCATTTCCAAGCAGATAAAGATCCGGAACCCGGAGTATTACGGGAGGATACTTTTAACCATGACCGGGGTTAACGGGCAAAAGATACTCCAGGTTCTGGACAGTAAAAAAACCCTTGTCCGCCAGCGGTTGCTGAATTCAGACGGACTGGTGGAGTTGCCCTATATGCCTCCCTCAACCTTTACCCTGAAACTTATACACGACCGGAACGGCAACGGGAAATGGGATACCGGGGATTACCTTGAACACAGGCAACCTGAAGCAGTTGAGTTTAATCCTGCTGCCATTACGGTACGCTCGAACTTCGATGTGGAATTAAAATGGGACCTGGAGGTTCCGGAAAAACAGGATCCCCGGTAGATAGACTCCCTGAGCCCGGAACGGGTATCCTGAACACGGGCGATCCAAAAACTAATCTGAGATCTCCTTCCAGATCAGTCCCGCTGCCCCCAGAACGGCAGCATTATCCTTTACCAGCTCGGAAGGAAGTATACTGACCTTATCGCGGAAAATGGTGAGCAGGTTTTTCTCCATGTATACCTTGGTTGGTTTGAATATATAGTCCCCTGCCATGGCAAGTCCCCCCAGCAGAAAGATTGCCTCGGGACTGAAAAGCGCCACCACGTCCGCCAGGCTTTTCCCAAGGATTCTCCCGGTCATTTCAAAGGCCTTTGCAGCGATAAGGTCCCCCCTGTCTGCTGCTTCGGAAATATTTTTCGCGGTCAGTTTTTCAAACGGGATCTTCCTCAGTTCACTCTCATCGTTCCTCCTGGCAAGTAATTCATAAACCGTGCGCTTGATCCCGGTAGCGGACACATAAGTCTCCAGGCATCCTTTTCTCCCACAGCCACAATGCCGCCCATCCTCAATGACGTTTACGTGTCCCAGTTCACCCGCAAAACCGTCGTGCCCGTATACCACCCCGCCGTTGACCACGATCCCGCTGCCCAGGCCGGTGCCCAGGGTGATCACAATGAAATTCTTCATGTTCTTGGCCCCGCCGTACATCATTTCACCGAGTGCAGCAGCATTGGCATCGTTGGTGATGGCAACGGGGACACCGATCCTGGAACCGATCATGCTTGCCAGCGGGATCACTCCCCTCCATTTCAGGTTTGGCGCAAATTCAATTGCCCCGCTGTAATAGTTTGCATTTGGAGCACCCACCCCTATTCCCCTGAGCTCAATTTTCCCTTCGGATTTAGCAACCAGTTTCCGGATTGCCGCACAGAGTTCATCCAGGTATAATTCAACATCCTTATGCGTGTCGGTAGAAATGGAACCGCTCCCGTAAACCTTTCCTTTCCTGTCCACCAGGCCGAACTTGGTAAAGGTCCCGCCCACATCAACCCCTGCAACAACATTTTTCATCTTTGGTGTCTTATAAATGAGACCGGAATGCAAAAATAATAAATTAACCCTGATCAGTGGTCTTTCATTTGGTTAATAACCTGCCGCTTACCTCCGGTTATAGAAGAAAATTATTTCTTAAATTAGCTAAATCACCAACAAGCACCGACATGAAGAACATCATTGTCCCCATCGATTTCTCGGAGGATTCGCTGAAAGGCATTGATCTTGCCCTGCTGTTTTCCGACAAACATAAAACAAATATCCAGCTGGTTTACGTGCAGAAAAAGAGTTCTGACTATAACAGTCCGGGCCATTTTGAGGAGGAAAAGGAATGGGCCAATAAGAAATTTAAAGAACTCGTTGCCCGGTACGAACCAAAACTCAAGAACCATTCAACGATCAACTCGATTATCAAATCAGGCAAGATCTACAAGGAAATCGTCGGGCAGGTTGAATCGTACCAGGAAGCAATGGTGGCTGCTTCCACTCACGGAGCCTCGGGATTTGAGGAATTTTTCATGGGGAGCAATGCATTCAAGATCATTTCGGCAACCGAAAAACCGGTGCTTACCACCCGGACCGGGAATGTCCCCGGGCAGATCAGCAAGATCGTCATGCCCATCGATGTCACCACCGACACCCGCCAGAAGGTGCCCTTCACCGCAGCCCTGGCCAAATTCTTTGGTGCGGAGGTTCATATCATCACGATCAGCAGTTCAAAAGGGAAACGGATCATGGACCGGTTGAACGCTTATGCCAAACAGGCATCGGGGTATTTCAAGGCACGTGATGTGACATATCGTATAAAATCACTTTTCGGTGAAAACGTCGTTGACCTGATCGCTATTTATGCGGATTCCGTTGATGCGGATATGATTACCATCATGAAGGAACAATCAACAAGCCTGAACCTCATAAGTAATCTGACTCATCAGTTGTTGAACCGGGCCACCGTCCCCGTGCTGACCCTCTCCAACAAGGAAACGCACATCATGACCGGATTCAGCACTTCCGGGGAGTAGTCCCCCGACACAAATAAAACTATTCCAAGATCTCCTTCTGAAAAACACTGGAAAGCTGCCTGAGGCTTATCGAGGCCGGCATTATTCACAAGGAGATTTATGCCACGGCCTGCAAGTTCCCTGGCAAGGGCTTTCCCGATCCCCCGGTTCCCTCCTGTGATCAGCGTATATTTTGGCTCCGTATCCATGTAATGGTTTTACCGAGTCCCTCTTCAAAAGAATGCGGCCTGTATCCCAGTTCCCTTTCAGCCTTCGCGGTGGAAACCACCCAGTTTTGCCTGTACCTCCGGACGAAAGCCGGGGTGATCGGCGGATCCAGTCCGGTTAGATGTGCCAGTCCCCCGAACGCCCATGCAACAAACATCATCAGTCCCGTGGGCATCCTGAAGAGCTTCCTGCGTATCCCGGAAATCCTGGCCAGGTATTCAAAGAATTCATTGAACGTAAGGTTGCTGCCTCCTGCCAGGTAGCGTTCACCCGGACGTCCTTTTTCCATAGC
Source organism: uncultured Bacteroides sp. (assembly GCA_964431315.1). Classification (GTDB taxonomy): domain Bacteria; phylum Bacteroidota; class Bacteroidia; order Bacteroidales; family SM23-62; genus SM23-62. The sequence goes on from CAYSJH010000007.1 coordinate 65,137, forward strand.
CAGGATATGGCAGCTGACTGCATCTTCTATAAAAACGTAATTCCCGATGATGCTGCCGTCACCCGGGATGATCCTCCATCTGCCCTCCAGGTAACGGCCGATGATCCTTGTAAGGGCATTGGACGTGCTGAGGTTGCCCGGACCATAGATTCGTGTGGGATTCACGATAACGGCCTGCAGTCCCCTTGCAAAATACTCCAGCACCCTATTTTCGGCTTCTGCCTTGGAACGGTCATAATGGGTGAAATGCCTTCCGTCATATGATTTGTCCTCTGTGTTAATTCCGACTCCAGAGGGACCCAGAACGCCCGCAGTAGAGGTGAACACGAATTTTTCAACACCCTGCCTCAAGGCTGATTCCAGAACATTCACCGTTCCGCCTACGTTTTCTTCATAAAAGATCCCGGAATTCTTCGCCCATGAGGATGCGTAGCCGGCCACATGGAAAACCTGCCGGCATCCCTTCATGGCCCTTTCAATGCTGCCGGCATCCCCCAGGGTGCCCATGAAAAAAAGTATGTTGGGATCCTCCCAGCCCCGGATCTTTTCCTCCGAACGGTAGAGGGCATGTACCCGGTTCCCCTCGCGGGCAAGACGGATAGCCAGCTGTTTTCCGAGAAAACCCGTGGCACCGGTGACCAGGACCGTATTCATTTTGTCCGGCCGTTTTTGATCAGTTTCATTTCAGGCTGGAAACCCAGTGAAAACCATTCGTTTGAAAGGGCCAAGGCAATATGTATAAACAGGGCGAACCAGATGGATCCCAGGTGCAGGGTAAGGTAACAGAGAAGGAAACCGAACAGCAGGGAGCCGAAGGCTTCCCTGGATCCCCTGGGGACATGGACAAGGGAATAGAGGCTCAGATTGATGACCAGGGCGGGCCAGTACCCGAATGATTCAAGGCAGGAAAAAAGCATGAACCCACGGAAAAGAAATTCGTAACCCGCCAGGTAGCATATCCAGCTCAGGGCCGATAATGTCAGGAGTCCCCTGCTCCATTGTCCCGTTCTGATCTGGGGATACTTGGCCAGGTTTATCGGGCTGCGCGCCCCCAGGTAGCTGATCACCACGACCAGCAGGGCAACCGGGATCCACCAGAGCAGGCCTGAGCGCAAGTACTCCACCGACAGGCCATAGCGGGTCAGGGGTTCGCGGAAAACCAGCAGGACCATCAGAAAGGGGAACAGTCCGAACAGCAGGGTCCCCAGTAAACGCTGGTATAATACCCTGCGGATGGATAGGGCAGCTGGATTCAAACCCTTGCTCCAGCGCCTGAAGAACCTTCCCGAAGAGACGGTAAAATAATGAATCAGGAAGAGCAGGCAGGCGGTGGCAATGGAAACGGGTCCATTCATCAGGTTCGGGTCCGGGGCCGGATAATCAATCATTGCAGGCGAATAATCCATTTAAAAATATCAAAATCCGTCACGCCAAACCATTCCTTTAAACTAAATTGTTGATTTGGATTTATCAGGGTGCAACGACAGGCCGTAGTCATAGGATCGGGAATAGCGGGCATCGCCATTGCCATCAGGCTGGCAGCCAGGGGATTCCGCGTCAGGATCCTGGAGTCCGCTGCAGGCCCCGGCGGCAAGCTGGCCCAGATCCGGAGTAACGGCTACCGATTCGATGCGGGTCCCTCACTGTTCACCCTTCCTCACCTGGTCGATGAGCTCTTCGAGCTTTGCGGGGAAGATCCGGCGGCATATTTTCAATATGACAGGCTCGAAACGATATGCTGCTACCATTATGAGGACGGTACCCGAATCAATGCCTGGCAGGATGTGGAAGCATTCGCCCGCGAACTGGAAAGCAAGACCACTGATTCGGGAGACGCTCTCCTGGCATTCCTTGAAAGGAGCAGTGAACTGTATGAACTGACCTCCCCGGTTTTCATTTTCCGCTCTTTTCACCGCCTTTCCACCTTTTTCAGCAGGGATTTCATCCGGGCCCTGCTGAACATACACAGGCTGTTCGCATTTACCTCCATGCATGGCGTGATCACTCGGTATTTCCGCGATTCCAGGGTGATCCGCCTGTTTGACCGGTACGCCACCTACAACGGGTCCAACCCTTTCATTGCCCCTGGGACCCTGAACGTGATCCCGCATCTTGAGCACAGGCTCGGGGCTTATTTCCCTTCCGGGGGAATGTACGTCATTACCGAAAGCCTTGTCTCCCTTGCCCGGAAGATGGGAGTTGAGATGGATTTCAATTCACCCGCCGAGGAGATCATCATCCGGGGAAACCGGGCAATCGGGGTACGCAGCCGGGGGATCATCCACGAAGCCGGGGTGGTGGTATCGGATATCGACATCGTGAGGGCCTACGGCCTGATGTCCGGTCACAGCCTTCCTTCGCGGTACCGCAGGCAGGAACGTTCAACTTCCGCCCTGATCTTTTACTGGGGCATGAAAGGGGAACTCCCGCAACTCGAACTGCACAATATTTTCTTTTCCGAGGATTACCAATCTGAATTCAGACACCTGTTCAGGGAAAAAACCCTGTACCATGACCCGACCGTATACGTTTTCATCAGCAGCACCAGGGTACCCTCCGATGCTCCCGCGGGGGCACAGAACTGGTTCGTGATGATCAATGCACCGGAAAACGTGGGACAGGACTGGCAGCGATTCAGGAACGAGGCCCGAAAAAACATCCTGGAGAAACTTAGCCGTATGCTCGGCATACGCCTGGAAGACAGGATTGTATGCGAGGAGGTTCTGGACCCTCCCGGGATTGAATCCAGGACTTCCTCCTACCGTGGTTCGCTCTACGGCTTCAGCTCAAACAGTCGTCTTTCCGCCTTCAGCAGGCACCCGAATTTCAGCAGGAAGGTCGGGGGACTCTATTTTACCGGCGGCAGTGTGCATCCGGGAGGCGGTATTCCCCTCTGCCTGGCCTCCGCAAAGATCGTTGATGAACTGATCACTCCAGCGCATAGTTGATGAACCGTACCAGGGGATGCACCAGCCGCATTCCTTTCAGGGTCTCCTCCAGCAAACCCCCACTGCTCAATAGATTTTCCTTGAAATCCCTGGAGACGAGGTAACTCTTATACCTGAGCAGGTCAATGTATTCAAAATTCTTCGGATAACCCTTTGGGGAAGTTTTCAGCCGGTCGTCGTAAAGTTCACCGAAATATTCACGGAAGGTCTTTTCTGTGACAATCCCCAGGAATTCCTCGGGATTTTCATAGACTTCCTGCCGGACCTTTTTCAGTACCTCGGGTTCGGGGTGGTAGATCCCCCCCGCCATAAAACTGCCCGTGGGATCAAGATGGAAATAGTACCCGGCATATCCTGATTTTTTGCCCTCCCGGGCAATGAAAGCTCCAAAATTGGTTTTATAGGGGGATTTATCCCTTGAAAAACGGATGTCCCGGTTGATCCTGAAAAGGGTGCTTTTCGGATTGACCGGACCGAGCTCCGGATCAAACAGCCCGATCTGGGAAACCAGGGTCTCAATGAATGCCAGGATTTCCACCCTGGCTTCATCATAGCGGGCCCGGTTGGCCTGAAACCAGTCCCTGTTGTTGTGCTTTTCCAGGTCTCTCAGAAATGAAAGGCTTTTTTTCATGATGCGGATAATTAAATTATTGTATCTTTCAATATATGCAAAAAACGGTAATAATCGTGGCAGGGGGACAGGGAATGAGATTCAGCCAGGAACTCCCCAAACAATTTTTCTACCTGAGGGAAAGGCCCCTGCTGATGCACTGCATTGACCTGTTCCGGTCCTATGACCGGGAAATGCAGATCATCGTTGGCATCCAGGAAAAGCTGATGTCATACTGGGAAAGCGTATGTGAACAGTTTCGGTTTGATATTCCGCATATTCTTTCGCCCGGCGGTGAAACCCGTTACCATACCGTAAAAAAGGCTCTCCCGAAAGTTAATCCTGGTAATCTTGTGGCCATCCATGATGCCGTCCGTCCGCTGCTCTATAAGAGCACCATCGAAGCCTGCTTTGAAGCCGCTGAAAAATTCGGGGCTTCGCTCCCCTGCGTCGGGATCCACGATTCAATCCGTGAAATCACACCGGAAGGAAGCCGCCGGGTCAGCAGGGAGGATTTCCGGCTGGTCCAGACCCCCCAGGTATTCCGTTACGATATCCTGACCAGGGGATACGAACAGGAATATTCAGACGATTACACCGATGATGCTTCGGTGGTTGAAAGTGCCGGATACCCGGTCACTCTGGTTGAGGGCAACCCGGAAAATATCAAGATCACCACACCGGAGGACCTGGTGTATGCGGAGGCCATATTCGATTCGTGCAGGAGAAAAAGCGGGTTTTTCAAGTAGAATTATTCCTCCAGAACAGTTTTCATGACTTCTCCCATAAGGCTGGTTTTCTCATCCACCCTGGCCGGTTCCCCCACATAACCGATGAATCCTTTCGATGAGGCATTGGCATCCAGGTAAACGCTTGCCGAAACCTTGGCCTTGCCGCCGCCGCTGGCAGCAACATAGGCCTTTTCGGTCCGGAACTCATAGCCCGAGAAGGTTGCCCCGGTGGTAACTTTAACCTTCTGTGCACGGGCTTCCCCGGTCAAAGAGATGACCGAACCCTGGCTCAGGTTTGCATTGAGTGAATCACACTGAAGCCGGAAACGCATTTCTCCCCCGTTGAAAAGTTTTACGTCCAGGTTCCTTTCAAAATAAAGACCTTCCTCCGACCAGATCTGTGCTCGCCCGTTTGCTTCAAGCATCCTGAGATCTTGCGTATAGTAGATCTTTACCTTCAATACAGCATCCTTGTAGGTTCCCGTTTTCATCCTGATCTTCAGGACTGAATCGACGACTTGGACAAGGAGGTCATCCCCGCTTGCATTTTTAAAATCCGGTTCAACAGCCTCCTTTTTCGAAAGTACCAGTTCGGCAACGATTTCACTTGAAACAACAATGGAATGGAAGGGCCCCGTCTCCCTAAGATCCACAGCCCTCGTCACCGTAATCATTCCCGGCGACAGGAGAGCCAGCAGAAAAATGAATGCTTTTCTCATAATCAGTAAATAAAATGCTGTTGCCTGTAAAAATAACTATAATTCAACAAAAAAGGCTTGCAGGAAATTGTTCATCCCCTGACAGCGGACATTTGCCGCCCGGATCCGGCCCTTTGCCTATTATTTTTCCGGCAGGAGGGGAATTAATACCAATTTAACACTGGCAAAAAGCCGGATATGTAATTTGTGTCCCGGTTAATGGACAGATAAAAAACTCTGGAAACTTTTTTTATTTTTTTTGTTTCCTGAGTTTTTTATTTTGCTTTGCGGGCTTAAATCCCAGCCTGCCCCCTGATCCGGAAAGCAAGTGCTCCGGGAATTCATCCGGCTTAATGGTTTTAATAATATGAATAAGGAATTTGAAAACATCCTGGATAAAGTATCTGTGCTTTATAGTAAATACGGCATTAAGAGCATCACCATGGATGACGTGGCACATGAGCTCGGCATTTCAAAGAAAACGCTCTACCAAAGATCACTGCCGCGGCTTCAGTGCCACCTTCTGCTGAGACCTCCTTCCGTGGCAGCCCATTGCAGCAGAGGTGGCACCGGTTTACCTGAAGGTGCTGGCATAGCGGATAAAATTGCCTATATTTAATGGATAATTTTAGCTTTAATCCTATTCGCTTACCCGATGCAGAAAAAGTTAATCTTCCTCCTGGTCTTTATGGTGCTGGTAGCCGTATTTGCCCTCCAGAACAGCGTTGAGGTTACAATAAAGCTCTGGTTCTGGACGGTTAAAACCTCCATGGTCCTGATCCTGATCCTGACTTTTGCTGCCGGTGCAATTGCAGGCATACTTTTTTCACTGCCCGGGCGATCGAAGGATCGCAGAAAGGAAACAGTAAAAACCCCTGAACAGGATAACAGGCATGGATCACCGGAGGAAGCCCATCAGGCAAAAATGGATGAATATGAGGACATCCACCGTTAGTGCGGTGGCTTTTTTCTGATCTTCTTCCGGTCCAGCAGATAAGGGTTTAATCTCCATGCTTCCAGTCCCCCCCTGAGGTCATAGACATTCCTGAATTCCATTCCACAGAGCATGCGGCAGGCAACCTGGCTCCGGTTATCGTTCTCGCAGTAAAGGAACAGAGGCTGATCCCGGTCCAGGCTGTCCGCCATTTTCTCCAGTTCTGCCCTGCTTTCCACAAGGATTGCTCCAGGCAGCCTTTCCCGGCGGAACTCCCTGTAGCTTCGGATATCCAGGACCAGGGGATACGGGCATGAGTGCATCCGGATGTAAAAATCCTCCGCCTCCAGACGCCGGCATGAATCCTTCGCCACATCCTGAGCTTGGACCTGTAAATTATTGATTATCAGAAAGATGATGATTGCCCGATGTAACATGCCGGCTTGTCTCGCTTCGAATAAATTTAGACAAATCATGGCAGATGGCTGCATGAATTTTCCTTTTTATCCTCCTGCCCGTAAAACCCGTTCTCTTCAGGAACGGGATATAAGGGCACAAAAAATTTTCAAATTAAACAATGATATCTTGAAATACATATCATTAAGTACCAGAAATTGTCTCGAAAAACAATGTGACTTGCTAACCGTCGGGCAGATGGAGATAGCCTGTCGAGCGAACCGCATAAGTGGTCGGCAGCAGGAACCTGCAGGAACCCGCGAGGAAGTACTGCCCTTGGCTTTGCAGAAGCTAATGGAATCCATTTCGTTAACGGAATGGAGGATGTCAAGACTGAAAAATCCGCATCAGGATCATTAAGGGACATGGACCGGAAGAATGAAAGAATGAAACAGGCCGTTCCCGGAAACTGTCCGGCGAGCCCCTGCCTGGAAATTCAAAACAGGACCAGATGACCCTGATGCACGATCTGTTTAACCTGCTGTTGCCGGAACTTTGCCTTGCCTGCGGCACGCCGCTTATCCGGGGGGAAACACTGATCTGCCTGAAATGCCATTGCGAACTGCCGAGGACACGGTTTGACTCATACCGTGACAATCCGGTCGCCCGCCTTTTCTGGGGCAGGGTTCCCATTGAAAATGCCGGTTCATATTTCAGGTACTACAGGGGAAGTCGCTACCAGGCACTCATCCATGCCCTTAAATACAGGGAACGGAAGGATATTGGCAGGGAGCTCGGCCGGCTCATGGGAATGGCATTGAGGGATTCTGCATTTGCCGGTACTGACCTGATCATCCCGGTTCCCCTTCACAGGAGTAAAAAGATGAAAAGAGGATATAACCAGTGCGACCCGATCTGTGAGGGATTGTCCCTCAGCCTGGGAATTCCCTGGCATGCGGATGTCCTGATAAAGACCATGCGATCCTCCTCGCAGACGGATAAATCCCGTTTCAGGCGCTGGATGAATGTGGAGGGAATATTCAGGGTGACACGCCCCGACCTGCTAAAGGGAAAACACATTCTGCTTGCCGACGACGTGGTAACCACCGGTTCGACCCTCGAATCCTGTGCAAACTCGATCCTTGAAGTCCCCGGGACCAGGGTCAGCATAGCCACCCTGGCGGTATCGCCGAAAACATTCTAGACCATCTTTTCATTTCAGCACCACCCATCCCCTGGCCTTGGAAATGGTATTGATCAGGGAGGTTATGGTTATGTATTGCTGCATCAGGGGATTGACCGCCTCCATGTCCTGGTCCTTTTCCTGGACAGCCCGGATCTGCTCCTCCTTTTCACGCTGGGCGATCTCCAGGATCTTCCGCTTGTATTCGATCAGGGCCTTCGGTACGTTTTTTTTAAGCAGCATGTCCTCGGTCTCTACCGAAGCCCCTTTGCGCTGGTGGACCTTGCTCAGGCTGTAGGGTGAACTCAGCAGGTCGACGGCAAGTTTGCTGACGTTCGGATCCTCATGGTTGACAAAATGCTTGATCTCGATCACCTCCCCGGTCTGGAGAAGGGCATTTACTTCCTCGAATACCTTCCTGTAAAGGAGGTTCCTGAATTCCAGTTCGTCGTTCAGAATTTCGTTGATGATGTATTCCGCAACCGATATATATTCAACCCCCGCATGCTCATCCTGGATCTCGAACAGGCGTTCGTTGCCATACTGCAGCAGGAAGCGCACCAGTAATTTTTCCTGTTCCCCGCTGTAGACTTCCCGGATGAAGGAGGGAAGCGGAGTTGACTGGATCCTGAGCTCTTCCTGCCGGGTTTCCCTCTTGTACCGGTCTTCCGCCCTCTTCTTGCGGCGGCTGTACACCTGGGAATACAGGATCCGTTCCTCGGTATCCAGCATCCGTGCACATTCCTTGATGTAGACTGAACGGGTAACCGTATCGGGAATGACGGATATGGAAGCTATAACATCATTGATCAGGGTAGCCTTCTGTACCGGGTCCTGCTTTATCTCCTTCAGCAGCAAACGGGTCTTGAAGGTAATGAAGTCGGTCTCGTTTTCCTTGATGTATTGCTGGAATTCGGACGCACTCAGTTTCCTCGAACAGGAGTCCGGATCCTCCCCTTCGGGAAGCGGAACCACCCGTATGTTCAGTCCCTCTTCCAGGATCATGTCAATCCCCCTCAGGGAGGCCTTGATGCCCGCTTCATCCCCGTCATAGATAATGGTAACGTTGCTGGTGAAACGCTTGATCAGGCGGATCTGTTCGGAAGTCAGGGCGGTGCCGGATGAGGCCACGACGTTTTCAATGCCTGCCTGGTGCAGACCGAGCACGTCGGTATATCCTTCCACCAGGAAGCATTTTTCTTTTTTCGCAATGGCCTGCCTGGCATGGAAAAGGCCGTACAGGATTTTGCTTTTCTGGTAAATATCCGATTCCGGGGAATTCAGGTATTTGGCCATCTTATCATCCGACCTCAGGATCCTTCCCCCGAACCCGATCGCGTTTCCCGTCATCCCGTGAATGGGGAATATGATCCTCTCCCTGAACCGGTCGGCACGGTAATTGTCTTTTTCAACTGTCAGGCCGGTCTTGACCAGATATTCCAGCTTGTAGCCCTCCTTCAATGCGGCTTTTGTGAGGGCATCTTTTTGCCGGGGACTGTACCCCAGCTGGAATTTGCGGATGATCTCATCAGTAAATCCCCTCTCACGGAAATAGGCCATGCCGACCGACTGCCCTTCCGGGGTATTCTGCAGGATATTGGTAAAATACTTCTGCGCCCACTGGGTCAGGATCAACAGGCTTTCCCTTTCGTTCTTCTGCTGGATTTCCTGGGGACTCGGTTCCTTTTCGACAATTTCGATGTTGTATTTTTTAGCCAGGTAGCGAAGCGCCTCGGGGTAGGTCAGACGCTCGTGCTCCATGAGGAAGCCTACCACGCTGCCACCCTTGCCGGAGCTAAAATCCTTGTAGATCCCTTTGGCCGGCGATACAAAAAACGAGGGGGTCTTTTCATTGGTAAAGGGACTGAGACCCTTGTAATTCTGACCGGATTTCCGGAGTGTCACGAAGTCCGAGATTACCTCGACGATGTCCGCAACATCAAAAATCCTGTCTATGGTTTCCCGATCGATCATAGCGCTAATTTACTAAACTTCCACGGTAAAAGTTTAAATTTGTCTGGATCACCGGACCCTGTAAAATCTCCGAATCATGAAAAAACTCGTTGTACTTACCGGTTCAGGCATTAGTGCCGAAAGCGGGCTTAGAACCTTCCGAGAGATGGGAGGCCTCTGGGAAGAATACGACGTACACGAAGTGGCCAGTCCCCAGGGCTGGGCCAACGACATGGACCTGGTCCTGAGGTTTTACAACGAACGCCGCAAACAGCTGCAGCATGCAGAACCCAACCAGGGCCACAAAGTCCTTGCCGAACTCGAGGAGTTCTTTGATGTGGAGATCATCACCCAGAACGTGGATAACCTGCACGAACGGGCAGGCAGCTCGAAAGTCCTCCACCTGCACGGCGAACTGACCAAGGCAAGGAGCACGGGAGATTCCCGCCTGGTTTACGATCTGGAAGGCTGGGAACTGAAACGCGGGGATATATGCGAAAAAGGCTACCAGCTCCGTCCCCATATCGTTTGGTTCGGGGAGCCTGTTCCCCTCATCGAGGAGGCGGCCCGGATCACCTCACAGGCCGATGTTTTTGCCGTTATCGGGACTTCCCTGGTTGTATATCCTGCAGCGGGACTGGTGGATTACGCACCCCCGGATGCGCCCGTTTACCTGGTCGACCCGAATGATATCCCCATACCATTGCACCGTGAAGTTGAGGTAATCAGGGAGAATGCCAGCGTCGGGGTATCCATCCTGAAGGAGAAATTGCTGGAACGGTTTTGAAAAACTATATTTACGCCATGCGGATCTTTCTTTTCATCATCCTTTGCCTTTCCATTTTCAGCATGGCTTCTTCGCAGAATTTCGAAGGAGGATTGCTCGTTGGTCTTACCGCAAGCCAGATCGACGGGGATAGCTACAGGGGCTACAATAAAGTGGGACTGCAGGGTGGTGGATGGGTGCGCCGCATGTTCACCTATACCGTGGGAGGCCAGATGGAAATCCGGTATATACAGAAAGGCGCCTTGAAGACCAACACCGCCAACGATCCCACCTATGAGAGAACAGGTCTGCAGTACATCGACATTCCTCTTATGGCCCAGTACGTCTACAATCAGAAAGTCCTTTTTGAACTGGGCTTCGGTCCCGAAGTGCTCATAAAAGCCAAACTCGAAGACGAAAACGGAATCGTCCCTATGCCGGACCCGAAATACAACCGCTTTACAATCAGTGCTATCGCCGGGGTGGGCTACAGCTTCTTTGAAGTCATTACGGTCAACTTCCGGTTTAATTATTCCATCCTTCCCATCCGCGCACATCCCAGCGGACAGACCTACCTGCTCAACCAGGGACATTACAGCAATGTGCTCAGCTTTGGCGTCTGTTACCAGATCCGCGGCAACTAACCGAAAAAGGAATACTCCGGGCAGAAGCATTGCATTATGCCATAGGTCATTACTGAACGATAAAGGAACGCTCCGGGCAAAAGCGCTGCATTTTACCATTTGACCACCCCGAAAAAAAAAGGCCATCCCGAGAAAGGATGACCGTTTTGCTGTAGGGGAAGGATTCGAACCTTCACGGAGTGGTTAGTCCTTGAGATTTGTCCCATTTTCTCCGCCCCCGAGACAGGAGGGTGTGTCTGCCGTTTCACCACCCTACAGTATTTGTGTCTCATTGACATCACAAATATAAGCATATTGGTATTTTGTTGTCATATTCGTAATTATTTTTAAATAATTTTATTTATATTGCAATATATATCATATTATTTTGGAAAATATATAAAATCTGAACGGAAAAATGTCCAAGATTTACGAAATCGATAAACTCGACCGGGAAATAATGGGAATACTCATGAAAGACGCCAAGGTGCCCTACACGGACATAGCCAAAAGGCTTATCGTATCGCCCGGTACCATTCATGTCCGCATGAAGCGGCTGGAGCGGCTGGGGATTGTCCGGGGAGCCACGCTGATCCTGAATCCCGCAAGGATCGGTTACGACATGACTGCGTTTGTCGGGATTTACCTGATCAAAGGTTCTGCCTACAGCGAGGTCATCAAGGAGGTGGACAGGATCCCGGAGATCATAGAGGCCCATTTCACTACGGGTGAATACAGCATTTTTGTAAAGGTCGTCTGCAAAAACACCGAGCACCTGCGCGAGGTGATCAACGACAAACTCCAGACCATCAACGGGATATCCAGGACCGAAACGATAATATCCCTGGGAGAAAGCATCAAGAAGCAGGTACCGATCGATTCCTGATTTTACTATCTTAGTACTGGAGTATTAAGAGTAGACCCCTTGCCATGCTGTACAATTACCTGAAGGTTTTCCTCAGGCTTTTCGCCAGGAACAGGACATTTACACTCATCAATCTGCTGGGACTGTCCACCGGTATTGCCTGTTTCATCCTCATCCGCCTGTATGTTATCAACGAGACTTCGTACGACAGGCACATCCCGCTAGCCGGTCGCACGTACCGCCTTGCCCTGAAAGAGGAAATGTCAGGATTTTCCTTTGAGTCCACCGTCATGGGAGGCCCTTTCGGTAGAGTGATCCGGGAGGAAGTGCCAGGAGTAATAAGTTCGACCACTTTTTATAAACTTCCTGCCCCGGTACTTCTGAGCAGGGGGGAAAGCAAATTCTATGAAGAAAGTATCGTTTATGCGGATACTGTCTTTCCTGAATTCTTCGGTTATAAGACCATACTTGGCAATCCGGAGACAATGCTCGAAGCCCCCTGGTCCATGGTATTGACCCGCTCGGGGGCAGAAAAATATTTCGGGCAGGAGAATCCCCTGGGAAAAGTGATCACCTGGAATAACCTGGATGATTATACCGTCACGGGTATCATTGAGGATCCAGAGGTGAATTCCCACCTGAATTTTGATATCCTCGCCTCTTACTCTTCCCTCCTGGAACAGGAGGTGTACAGTAACCTCCTGACGACCTTCTATGCATTTGTTACATACAATTACATTAAGCTGGACGAATCCGCTGATCCCGGCGAAACGGAGAAAAAAATTGCAGAGGTCCTTGAAAAATACATGGGCGAAGGAATGCGTGAATCCGGATCCCGTTTCGAGATATTCCTCCAGCCCGTTACCGGGATTCACCTCAATTCCGCCCTTGTGCACGAACTGGAACCAAACGGGAGCCGTTCCTCGGTACTGATCTTTTCAGCCGCAAAGCCATCAAACAGCTTTAAGGGGAAGAGAAGCACCTGCAGGAATATGCCGATCCGTCGTCGGACCGTTACAGGGCCATGGTAAAACAGATTGCCGAAAACCTCGGGATAGATTCGCTCATGTATCAGGACCTGGGTGATCTTGTCAGGGCCATCGGGCTCCCGGAGGAACGCCTCTGCACCCATTGCTGGTACGGGTCCGGTTACTTCTGAAAATCCGCTTACCTCTAATAGATCATCACCTTACGGACGATGGTCTCGTCTCCCGCACGGAACCGGATGACATACATGCCCTTGTCCCATGTGGACACATCGACTGGCAGGTCGTGTTCGGCAGGCATCAGCGTGCTGCTGTACAGGTTTTTCACTAGCCTTCCGCTCAGGTCATAGGCCTCGGCCCGGACATCGCTTTTATGGTTTAGCACGAAGCGCAGGTGAAGTTCATTCCGGGCCGGGTTTGGAAAGGCCAGCAGGTAATCGAGCGGGTTCATCACCCCGGCCGGATCCAGGTTCGTTCCGGTGTACACCTCTCCCTTAAGCGCCCGTCCTTCCGGCATTGCTTGGCCTTCGGGACCAGCCATGTAGGAAGCGATCCAGTCAGGCCTTTCGGGGAAATCACCGGTCAGGAATTTTTGCTCCCATTCCTCATCCGTCAGGCGTTTGAAATTCCAGGTGATTTCCGTATGGAAGGAGGAAACTGGTCCCGTGAAGGCCATGAGTTGTTCCGGGTTGGTGGGATTCGGTGCCAGGAACACTCCCAGGTCGATCATCCCGTTCCCGACGTGAAGCACTTTCCCGACCACCGGTCCCATGTATTCGGTGGGCTGGGTATGCACGTCCGCCACGACAAAATCCATGCTCAGTCCCGCTTCAGGAGCATAAAACATGTCCATTAGCCACCCGTCAACGGAAGGCCCGGATGCCATGTAGGAATTGATCATGGTTTTCAAAAAGGTGATTTCCTCCTCAGAAATGGGTGTGCCTGTAAGTTCCTTCCCGGCGATCTCCCTGAATTTTCCCATGATGCCGGCATATTCCTGGTAATAATCCACAATTGCCTGCCCGCTGAGGAATTCATTCCCGGCATTCACTTCTCCGAAAAATCCGGCGGCATTTTCGGCAAAAGCCTCGAGCCTGCCATACAGTGCTGGAAAGGGTTCAAGATAGGTATAGGGATAGGAACAGGAAGTGCCTCCCGTATAGGATTGTTTGGCGTACAGGATATTATCGTGCCGGAGTTCTGCCCAGGAGCATAGCTGTGTATTCAGTTTCTCATGGTGCCATGCAGTGGTCTGCATAAAGTAGGGCAGCCCGTCATCGGATCCCGGGGGATTCAGCTCCCGGATGGCCCCGAGCCAGGTGTTGTATAGCGATTGCTCCCAGAAATCCTTGTCGTACGCATCCACCAGGTACTTCAGTGCATCCACCTTGTAGGCATACTGGTATTGCACAAGCTCGTCCTCAAGCAGGGCGACGGCATCTTCATTGCCCAGGACGGCCATGGCATCCAGGGGATCGGGCATGGCCCGCCAGATCTTTTCGCCGTTTACGACGATCCGGTCGAACACCACCTCGCTGAAAATGTAGGAATCGATCAGGAATTTTTGTCCCAGTACCTTGTAGGAAACCGGCAACTGTCCGGGTTCATCGGTAAAGGGGTCGACGTAAAAGAAATTGGACATGATCTTCTGACCGTAATCGTCCGAAGCGTTGAGGCTGTCCACAAACTCGGTATAAGTGCTTTCATTGAAAAGATCCGCCGGTGAGGAAAGATTCCTCTCAGCAAGTCCATGCAGTTCGGCCGGGGTCAGGTTATCGTCAGGTCCCACCAGGTAGCTGATGATCTTTTCGTGCAGGTCAAGGTTCCCCTTTTTCCCGCAGGAATACAGCAGTTCGTTCAGCAGCAGGGCCCCCTGCTGCATGCGCCGCAGCTCGTCGCCGGTCCAGTCCTCTTCCCATGGATTGGAAGGCGGGGCGGTCAGCAGGAAATCGATCCTCCCCAGCCACATCATGGTCCGGAAATAGTTTTCGAGGGTCCGTTTCCCACCTGAGGTCCAGAATTCCCTGGTATAATGCCCCCTGGGCGTGAACTGGCTGAAATCGATTTTCCGCAGGCGGGTTTCGGTGAAAAGAGTTGTGTTCTGAAGCTGTTCCAGGTCGATAAATTGCATGAGCTCGTTGTACTTGTCCGCCGGCTGGAACTGAGGTAGAAAATCCTGGCCATACAGCAGGCTCCGGGCAACGGATACGTAAAGATCCACATCCCCGAGTGCATCTGCCAGCCGCTCATCGCCCTGGTATTTATCCTTCAGGGCCGGATAGGCTGCATACATGGCATCGAGCAATTCCATCAGGTTGGGCTCCAGGAGCTGCCATTCCAGGGTCATCAGGATGTTGTCGTAGGAATTATGCAGGGTGAACAGCACGAAATCGGAACTGAGAAAAAGGGGCAGGTCATTGTTGTAACCCTGAACAAGCGAGCTCAGCCAGGAATGGGATCTCAGGCGCTGGCTTACCATGAAAAAATTATCAGCCAGCAATTCCTTTTCCTGACCTGTCAGCTGAAAAACCCTGTCAATGCTGTCGAACCAGGGGATCGAGGCAAGGTCTGCAGGGTGTGTCCTCGAAGAATAATAGATGGTCTGTGCAGGATTCCTGTCCAGCAGTTGTGCCGCTGTCAGGTTCTTGTTGGTCTCAAGGTAGGCTTTGTAGGCTGTGGGATCAAAACCGCTTTGACCGTTCCCTATGCCCTGACCGGTAAAAAGGACGGCAAGGCCGGTGAGAAGGACATAATATTTTTTCATGGTTTCAGTGGTATATTAGTGCAAGTTACTTCATTATTTGAGGATTGTCAATTTAATAGATGCAATTCAAAGGCATTGGGTTGCGCGGACTTTGAATCCCCCAGAAGTTAAACTCGCCGGGTGTTTTGCCATTTCTGCCCGGTATTATTTTCAGGAAGGTAACCGGCTTCGGCCAGCTTCATGGGATGTTCTCCTGTCCTTCCCGGCGATTTTGCACAGGTTCCGGACCTGTTTATTGGAATTGATCAAGATATCCAGTAAATTGATTAGCCGATATCAAACCCTGAACAATGCAGGGAAAGTACCTCTAAATCCTGTTTGGTGAAAGCTTTTAAACGTTCGGAAATATGATTAAACAAATTCAGTTTGAACTTAACGGAAAACCCGCCAGTCTGAGCCTCGATAACGAACTTACCCTGCTCTGGGTGCTCAGGACTGAATTCGGGCTGACCGGGACAAAATTCGGGTGCGGGATTGGATTCTGCGGTGCCTGCACCGTACTGATCGATGGTGAGGCGATGAGATCCTGCCTCACCCCCGCCGTTGACGTAGAAGGCAAAAAAGTACTGACCATTGAAGGCCTTGCAAGAAACGGACAGCTGCACCCGGTCCAGAAAGCATTCGCCGAGCACGATGCCCTGCAGTGCGGTTATTGCACCCCGGGGATGATCATGAATGCCTGTGGACTGCTGCTGAAAAATCCCGAGCCCTCCAGGAAGGAAATCATCGATGCGATGGAAGACAATCTATGCCGATGCGGCACCTACGGAAGAATCATCGAGGCCATTCAGTCCGCCGCGAGCGAAATGAAAGGGAGGGTACTGATATGAAAAAAGATCCCTACCTCGAACGTGATTTCCGGGATGTCCATACCCCTTATGACATGGACCGCAGAAATTTCCTGAAAAGGATTGGAGGGGGACTCATCATTACCTTCTCCCTGAAGGATTATGGACTCCTCTACGGGATGGAGCCCCCCCAGCGGCAGGAAGCCAACCTGAACGCCTACCTCAGGATCGGCGGGGACGGCCGCATAAGCTGCCTGACCGGGAAAATTGAAATGGGACAGGGAGTGATCACTTCCCTTGCACTCATGCTGGCCGATGAACTCGATGTGGATCCCGGCCGCATTGACATGATCATGGGCGATACGGACCTCTGTCCCTGGGACGCGGGTACATACGGTTCCATGACCACCCGCTTTTTCGGTCCCCTGCTCAGGGCAGCCGGTGCCCAGGCACGGTCCATCCTGCTGCAGCTTGCAGCGGAGCAGCTTGACATTCCGATGGAACAGCTCACGGTGAACGACGGGGTCATTTCTTCCAGGGAAAACCCCCGGAAGAAGGTAAGCTATGCCGAGCTTACCGGTGGAAAAGAGATCGTCAGGGAACTGGATCATAAACCGGACCTGAAAAAACCGTCCGAGTTCCGGTACATGAACCAGCCGGTCCTGAGACGGGATGCCTTGGAAAAGGTTACCGGCGCAGCAAAATACGCAGGAGATGTCCGGCTGCCGGGCATGCTGTACGCAAGGATCCTCCGGCCTCCTTCCCATGCCTCCAAACTGGTCAGTGTGGATACCTCTGAAGCGGAAAAGATCGAAGGTGTGGAAGTGGTAAGGGACGGCGACCTGGTTGCAGTCCTGCATGCACAGCCGGACATCGCAGAATTGGCCCTGTCAAAGATAAAGGCTGATTTTGAAACACCGGAATCCACCCTGAACGAAAAAAATATCTTTGAACACCTGGTTAACTCTGCCGGGGACGGGAGATCTGTTGATGCGGGGGGAAGCCTTGAAACGGGAAGAAAACTCTCCCGGACAATCTTCGAAAAGGAATACCTTGACGGCTATAAGGCTCATGCCCCTATTGAAAATCATACGGCTACTGCCATTATGGAAGGCGATGTCATGAAAGTCTGGGCCTCCACCCAGACCCCTTTCCGTGCCAAGGAAAACCTTGCCGAGATCCTGGGTATGCCGCAGGAAAAGGTACATGTCATGCAGATTTTTGTGGGCGGAGGATTCGGGGGGAAAACCAGCAACCAGCAGGCCGGCGAGGCTGCCCGTCTTGCCAAACTTACCGGAAAACCCGTCCAGGTAGCCTGGACCCGGCAGGAGGAATTCTTTTATGATCATTTCAGACCCGCAGCAGTCGTGCGGATCACATCCGGGATAACCGGGGAAGGGGACATTTCCCTTTGGGATTATGAAGTAATGTTTGCGGGAGAGCGTGGATCCGCACAGTTTTACGATATTCCCAATCACAAAACGGTATCCTCGGGCGGCGGACGGGGAGGACCTTCTGCACATCCCTTCTATACGGGGGCCTGGCGTGCCCCGGCAAATAATACAAACACTTTTGCCAGGGAATCCCAGATGGACATCATGGCTGCAGCCGCCGGCGAGGACCCGGTGGAATTCCGCCTCAGGCATCTGAAAAACAACGAGAAGATGGCAGGTGTCCTGAAAGCCGCCGCTGAAAAATTTGGCTGGAATCCGGCTAAAAGTCCCAGTGGGAGGGGATACGGGGTTGCCTGTGGAATGGATGCCGGTACCCTGGTTGCCCATGTGGCGGAAGTCGAGGTTGACATAAAATCCGGACACGTACAGGTAAAGAGGGTAACCTGTGCCCAGAACATGGGACTTTCAATCAATCCTCAGGGAGCTACCATACAGGTGGAAGGCTGCATCGTCATGGGAATGGGCTATGCGCTTGCAGAGGACGTACGTTTTGAAGGAGGAAAGGTCCTGACCAGGAATTTCGATACCTATGAATTCACCCATTTCAGCTGGACACCCGAGATCGATGTGGTGATCCTGGATGCACAAGATGATTCCCCACAGGGTGGAGGCGAGCCTGCCATCATCTGCATGGGTGCGGTGATCGCCAACGCGATTTTCGATGCCTGCGGTGCCCGCCTCTACCAGCTGCCCATGACCCCTGATAGGGTACTTGCGGCAATTCCCGGGAGCACAGGTCATGTGAAGGGTTGAATCCCGCAAAGCGACTTTCGTGTTTAAGCATTATCTGAATACGGCAATCCGGTACCTGTTCCGTAACAGGGGACTGACCCTGATCAATATCATCGGACTCGCCATCGGGATATGCGTGTTTATCCTGATCATGCACTACGTGCGAAATGAACTGAGTTACGATAAATTCCTGAGCAGGCAGGACAACCTTACAAGGATCGAGTTTTCGGATGCAAATTCATCTTCGGCCTGGACCACCTCGGCCATGGGCTATGACCTTGTCCAGGCAGTCCCGGAGGCAAGATCATCCGTCCGGTTTAAATTCCGCGGGGACATGTACCTGGAATATGATAAAACCAAGTACAATGTCTCATCGGTTGTTTTTGCCGACAGCAATGTTTTCAGGCTTTTTGACCTCGAACTGATTTCAGGGGACCCGGTTACCGCACTTAAAGAACCTGCAACGGTCGTCCTGACCGAGAGCCTGGCAAAAAGGATTTTCGGTGAGGAAGAAGCAGTGGGACAGGTCCTGGTAAGCGCCAGCGGTAGAGACCTGCTGGTAACGGGGGTAATGAAGGATCCGCCGAATAACCATCTCCGGTTCAACCTGCTGTTGTCGTATGTAACCCTCGGGGCCATGTACGGAGAAGAACACCTGTACAACTACAAGACATACCAGTACATTACTTACGTCGAACTTGAAGAAAAAGCCCGGCTGGACAGTGTTAACGCTAAGGTTGACCGGTTTTTCCATGAGAAATTCCACGAAATAGGGGAAGATTCCGATGAGGAAGACGACCAGTGGATAGCCTACCTGCGACCCGTAAAAGAGGTTTATTTCGCCCGAAACATCAGGGATGTGGGGACCAGGCACGGGAACCGGCAATTTGTAACCATCTTCATCATGATCGCCGTTTTCATCATCCTTATCGCCTGCATCAACTTCATTAACATTTCAACGGCAAGAGCGGCCACCCGTGCAAAAGAGGTAGGGATCAAGAAGGTGGCCGGTTCCGGAAGGGGGCGGCTGATCGCACAGTTCCTGTCGGAATCCATCCTGATCACCCTGATCGCAACCCTGCTGGGAGTCTTGCTGGTGGAGCTGGTGTTCAAGGAGTTTGAAAATATCGTAGGAGATCCTTTGCAGGTTGGATACCTGACAAACCCTGTCAATCTCCTCCTGCTGCTCGGGGGTACCGTTCTCCTGGGACTTGCAGCGGGACTCTACCCGGCCTTTTACCTGACTGCTTTTCAACCCGTAAGCGTTTTAAAGAAAGAGAAAACGAGTGGCCGGTCGGCCAGCGTTTTGCGCAAGATCCTGATTATTTTCCAGTTCACCATCTCCGTGATCCTCATTTCCGGAACCATTGTGGTATATCGGCAGCTGCAATACCTGAGAAACAAAGACCTGGGATTCCGAAAGGAATTCGTAGTGACGGCGGATTTGAACCAGGAAATACTGCAACGGTTGGATGTTTTCAGGGAAAACCTGCTGAAACACACCCAGATTGAAAAAGTATCCTTCTCGTATACCGTCCCCGGTGCTGGAGACAATTACGAATCGTTCACACTGGAAGGAGTCGAAGTGGGTTCATGTGTGTATGCCATCGATCCGGATTATATTCCCCTGATGGGGATGGAACTGAAGGAGGGGCGGAATTTTTCGTGGGACCTTACCTCGGACAAACTGAATGCCTGCCTGATCAACGAAACCTTTGCCAGGAAAATTGACCGGGACAGCCTCCTGGGAAAGCAGTTTGACCATCCCTCCTGGTACGTTACGGCCATTCCTTCCAAAAAAATTGAGATCATCGGCATTGTGAAGGATTTTCATTATAAATCCCTGCGCCAGGAAATCGAACCCCTGATGTTCGTCTGGAGTGAGCAGTGGACCAGTTACGTCAACATCCGGATCAATCCCGGCGACATCGACGGGGCCCTGGCAGCCATCCAAAAGGAGTGGAAGGCCATCAGTCCCCAGTACCCCATCGAGTATTCATTTATGGACGAAAATTTCGATCGCATGTACCGTGGTGACCAACGGCTTGCCAGGATCTTCCGCTATTTTGCCGCACTGGCCATTTTCATTGCCATGCTGGGTCTCTTCGGCCTGGCGGCCTTTATCGCCGAACAGCGAACCAAGGAGATCGGCATCCGGAAGGTACTTGGGGCCACCATTTCGGAAGTATCCGTATTGCTGGTAAAAGAATTTACCTGGCTGATCATGGTTGCCAGCATCATTGCATGGATCCTGGCATGGCTGTGGGCAAAAAACTGGCTGCAGGAATTCGCCTACCGTATGGACCTGGATATCTGGATATTTATTGTCGCAACCCTGATTGCTCTCGTAATCGCCTGGATAACCGTAATTTATCAAACCCTGAAGGCAGCCAATACCAATCCTGCCGAATCGCTCAGGTACGAATAACTAAAACCACTTCCTTTTTCTGAAATAAATAAAGAGTCCTCCTCCCACAAAAACTACAAGCAACCAGAAGAAAATATACCCGTATTTCCATTTCAGTTCGGGAATGACTTCGAAATTCATCCCGTAAATCCCGGCAATAAATGTCAATGGAATGAAAAGAGCGGCAAAAATGGTCAGCGTCTTCATGATCTCATTGGCCTTGTTCGAAATGGATGCATTGTACAGGTGCATCTGATCCATTATCATGAGCATATAGGAATCCAGGGCCTCACCGGAAACAATAACATGATCATGCAGGTCATTCAGGAACTCCCGGGAGCTTTCATGAATGAGGACGGATTTTGATTTCAGGAAGGCAAACGAAATTTCTTTTAGCGGAAAAATGGTTTTACGAAGGAAATTCATTTCTGTACGCAATCTGTATATTTCATTTATGGTGTCTTTCCGGGGATGGTTGATAACTTCCGCGTCAAGTTTTTCAACCTGTTCCCCTATTTCAGCTATAATCTCCATGTAATTGTCAACCATGCAATCCAGCAGTGTATACGCCAGGTAATCCGGGTTAATGGTAAGTTCCCGGGTAGGTGTTTTCCGTATTCGTTGCCTTACCGGGTCAAAATGCGTTCCCACTCTTTCCTGAAGGGTAAGAAGGTAGCCGGGGCCGGCTATCAGGCTGAACTGGTCGGATTCGATGTTCTTATGTTCCTGGTGAACGCTCATCAGTTTTGCTATGATGAAAATCTGGTCCTCTTCCTCATGGTAAAGAGGCCTGTGATCGGTGTTCATAAAATCTTCCAGGATAAGCTCGCTCACGTTAAATCTTTTCCCAATGTCCCAGATGATCTCAGGATCATGAAGGCCGTCAACATTTATCCAGGTAATTTCCTTTTTTCCAATATGGGTAAAAGCCTCCTGCAGGGTACTGCATTCGGCCTCAACAATATCGTTGTTGTCAAAGCTCATTACCCGTATACGTACCTTTTCCTGCTTTTGCTGGCCCACCAGGATCAGTGATCCTGGCTTTATTCCCTTTCTACCTGTTCGCTTTTTAAGAAATCTTGGCATTCCGTATTGTCCCGGAGTATTTCCGGGTATTTGATTTTCCCACAATCTAATTTAAGGAAAAATCCGGGTATTGTTCAAATCGAGTTATTTACAAAAAAATGGCCGCAGTTATAAAGCCGCGACCATTCATAGCTTAGACGCTTCATGCAGTCATTCAGTGAAAATAACCAGTAATGCGTCAGGAAATCTTTATCTGTCTTGCCGGTTTGGGTTTGACCTCATCCCGCTTGGGCAGGGTAATATACAATATCCCTTCAGTATAATTTGCCTGGATTTTTTCGCTGTTCACCAGATTCTCAGGAACGGTAAAAGATCTCTGGAAGGATTGATAATGATACTCCCTGCGGGTATAATTCTGCTTCTTCCCCTCTTTTTTTTCTTCCTTGAATTCAGAAGAAATCGTCAACCGGCCATTCTCAAAATTCACTTTGAAGTCCTCTTTCTTCATGCCGGGTGCCGCAACCTCGATCTGGTATTCATCTTCGGTTTCCTTGACATTGACTGCAGGCATGGTCGAATTCAAACCTGCAAAGTTTGTGCTTGACCAATCCATCATATCCCCATCAAAAAATCGATTAAAGAATGAAGGTAATGACGGAAAAACATTGTCTGATAATCTTGCTAGTGTCATGGCTATGCCCTCCATTAATTTTTGTCTGCCAGAGGCAAACGGGTTAAACATTTTGTTTCGTACCTTAAAAATCAATTTGCATGCCACGCCTCCTGTATGACCATGTGACAACGATCATATATTATTAATAATTAGATACTTAATTTCATTTTAAAGATTCAACAAGTTATAAATTTTGCCTTCTTCTTCCAGGATTCTGACAAAGTGTTGTGCCATATTGTCATGTTAAGGGTTCATATTACTGTCAGTTTGTTTAGCACTTGGTTCCAAAAACTTCAACCTGAACGGGAAGATTCTTCTTAACTTCTTGTAGAACAACAATATAATAATCACTCCTTTGGGGAATGCCGGGGTGATGGCCCGGCATTTGCTTATGGATCCCAGAAATAGATTAGGAATCATATAATCTTGAACTGAATGGATTTTGAAAAATTCACCATGAAAGCACAGGAGGCTGTCGAGAGAGCCCAGCAGATCGCCACGGAAAATGATCACCAGGCCATCGAATGCGGACACCTGCTGAAGGGTGTTGTGGATGTGGACGAAAACGTCATTCCCCACCTGTTTAAAAAACTTTCGGTCAGCTATCCGAATGTTGTCGATGCTCTGGACCGGATGATCAAAGGATATACCAGGGTCAGCGGGGGACAGAAGTATTTATCCCCCGGATCCACCGATGCCCTGAACAGGGCCCTGGCAAGCCGGAAGGAGTTCGGCGATGAATACGTTACGCTTGAACATCTCCTGCTCGGGATTCTCCGGACAAAAGACCAGGCTGGGCAATTGCTGAAAGATGCGGGATTGAATGACAGGGACCTGAAGGCAACAATTATTGAATTTCGAAAAGGGACCAAAGTCGATAGCCAGACTGCCGAAGATACTTACCATGCACTGGACCGTTACGCCATTCACCTGAACAGACAGGCCGAAGAAGGCAAACTGGATCCGGTCATCGGCCGTGACGAGGAGATCCGGCGTGTACTGCAGATCCTGTCCCGCCGCACGAAAAATAACCCGATCCTCGTCGGCGAGCCAGGCGTCGGAAAAACCGCCATCGCGGAAGGGATTGCCTTCCGCATTGTCAAGGGTGACGTCCCGGAAGACCTGCTGTCA
Source organism: uncultured Bacteroides sp. (assembly GCA_964431315.1). Lineage (GTDB taxonomy): Bacteria > Bacteroidota > Bacteroidia > Bacteroidales > SM23-62 > SM23-62. Next base: position 88,805 of record CAYSJH010000007.1, read on the forward strand.
AAGGAAATCTATTCCCTCGATATGGGAGCACTGATCGCAGGTGCCAAATATAAGGGTGAGTTTGAAGAGCGTCTGAAATCGGTGGTTAAGGAAGTGATCGGTTCCGACGGGCGGATCATCATGTTCATCGACGAGATCCACACCCTGGTTGGTGCCGGGGGAGGCGGGGAAGGTGCCATGGATGCGGCCAACATCCTCAAGCCGGCCCTTTCACGCGGCGAGCTTCGTGCCATCGGGGCAACCACCCTGAATGAATTCCAGAAATATTTTGAAAAGGACAAGGCCCTGGAACGCCGGTTCCAGAAAGTTTTTGTCGACGAGCCTTCCGAAGAGGATGCCATATCCATTCTCAGGGGCATCAAGGAACGTTACGAAAACTATCATAAGATAAGGATCCGGGACGAGGCCATCGTGGCTGCCGTGCAGCTTTCGATCCGTTATATAACCGACCGTTTCCTGCCGGATAAGGCCATTGACCTGGTTGATGAATCAGCGGCCCACCTGAGGCTGGAGATGAATTCCAAACCTGAGGTCATCGATGCACTCGACCGGAAAATACAACAGCTTGAGATTGAACGGGAGGCATTCAAGCGTGAAAAAGATAAGCAAAAAGTCGAACAGATAAGCAGGCAGCTCTCTGAGCTGGAAGATGAGCACAGGCAATTGACCGCACTCTGGCAGGACGAGAAATCTGTTGTCGCCGAAATACAGAAAATCAAACAGCGGATAGAAGAGCTGAAATACCAGGCCGAAAAAGCGGAGCGGGACAGTGACCTGGGAAAGGTAGCTGAAATTCGCTACGGCCAGCTTCCAAAAGCAGAAGAGGAACTGAAGGCCAGCATTGACAAGCTGCATACGTATGAAAAAAACGGGAACCGGATGGTCCGGGAAGAGATCACGGCAGAGGATATTGCCGAAGTGGTGTCAAGGTGGACAGGGATCCCGGTTAAGCGGATGCTGCAGAGCGATCGAGAAAAACTCCTTCACATCGAGGAGGAGTTGCATAAAAGGGTAGTGGGACAGGATGAGGCCATTGCTGCCGTGGCATCTGCGATCCGCAGAAGCCGCACCGGCCTTTCCGATGAGCGGAGGCCCGTCGGGTCATTTCTTTTCCTTGGGACCACCGGTGTGGGTAAAACGGAGCTGGCAAAGGCGCTGGCCGAGTATCTTTTCAACGACGAATCCCTCTTGACCCGCATCGACATGAGCGAATACCAGGAAAGGCATGCGGTCTCGCGCCTGGTGGGTGCACCCCCGGGGTATGTGGGATACGATGAAGGGGGACAGCTTACCGAGGCGGTCCGCCGCAAACCCTATTCCGTGATCCTGCTTGACGAGATTGAAAAAGCCCATCCGGATACCTTCAACATCCTGCTTCAGGTGCTGGAGGATGGCCGACTGACCGATAACAAGGGACGTGTGGCTAATTTCAAGAACACCATCATCATCATGACGTCCAACCTGGGTTCCGACATCATCCGGGAGAACTTCGAAAAGGTGGATGAATCCATGCTTGAGGAGATCATTTACAAAACCCGGAACCAGGTATTTGAACTGCTCAAGCGAAGCGTGCCTCCCGAATTCCTGAACCGTATCGACGAGCTGGTCATGTTCAGGCCGCTTACCCTGGAGCATATGGAGGGGATCATCCACCTGCAATTCGAACAACTGCGAAAGGTCCTTCAGAAGCAGGGAATCAGTTTTAGTGTGACAAAGCGTTGCGTGGAATACCTGAAGCGGGAAGGATTCGATCTCCAGTTCGGGGCACGGCCGCTGAAACGGCTGATTCAAAAGAAGATCCTGGACGGTTTATCCCTGGCCATGCTGGAGGACAGGGTCACCGCGGGGATGAACATCGAGATCGATGCAGACGAAAAGGGTGTTGTGTTCTGTCCGGTCAAAAATGGATCCGCCGTTCCCGCAGATCAGGAAAGTCCCGCATAAACTTCGGGGTACCCTAGACAGCATCCGGGTATTCAAGTCGGCATCAGGGATCAGCGAGCCGGTATCAGGGATCTGCAGCCGTCATCTGGAGTTCGCAAGCCAGCACTATTGGTTCGCCTGCCGGCATCAGGGGGCATTGGTGGGATCCCAGCCCGTGACCAGGTTTTCGTTGAAGCCGTCCAGGATTTTCAAGTCTTCAGGGGACAGTGAAAAATCAAATACAGAAGCGTTTTCGATGATCCTTTCCCGGTTTACGGATTTCGGCAATACCACGAACCTCTTTTCCAGGGCCCAGCGGATCAGGATCTGGGCCGGTGTTTTTCCATATTTGCCTGCGATTGCAACCAGTTGCGGGTCATTCAGTTTCCGGCCCTTGGTAAGGGGACTGTAGGCTTCGATCACGATGTTGCGGGAATCGCAGAGTTCGATCAGGTCCCTGCGTTGCAGGTAATTATATGGACTCAGTTCAATCTGGTTCACGGCCGGCACCACATCGGAATTTTTCAATAATTCCTCCAGGTGGTGCACCATGAAATTGCTGATCCCGATGGACCGGCATTTTCCTTCGGCGAGGAGTTTTTCCATGGCTTTCCAGGATTCCAGCCGCAGGTCCTGCACCGGCCAGTGCATGAGGTAGAGATCCACGAAATCCAATTTCATTTTCCTCAGGCTCTGTTCGCAGGCTTTCAGCGTAGAATCATATCCCTGGTGGGCATTCCAGAGCTTGGTGGTAACAAAGATCTCCTGTCTTGGAATGCCGCTCGAAGCCACGGCTTTTCCAACATCGGCTTCATTCCCGTAAATATGGGCCGTATCGATATGCCGGTAGCCGGTTTTAAAAGCGTATTCAATTGCTTTGCGGGTGGTCCTTCCAGCGGGACTCCGGAATACTCCCAGTCCCACTAAAGGTATCTCCACCCCATTATTCAGCATAATACTTGTATTGATATCCATGCGATTAATTTTTATCCGGTAACCAGATGTCCCCCGGTTTCAGGTCGCACTCCTTGATCATGCGGATGGCGTATTCCATCCTCCCCAGGTCGTCCGCCCCGGCATTGTTGGTTCCAAATGTGAATTTCACTCCCGCCTTCTTTGCGCGTTTAATGAAAGCCGGGCTCGGGATCATCCTGCGGTTATTAATTTCCAGGGCCACCTGCTTTTCTGCCAGGGCTCGTATCACCCGGTTCATCCGTTCTTCAGTCCACAGTTCATCATACATAGCATTGATCGTATCCGGCAGGTAGGTCGGGTTTACATAGATATCAATAGGCTCATTTTCAACGATCCCGACGATCCGCTCCACAAGCTGATCCATGAATACCTGGGGGTCCCCTACTTCCACCTCTTCGGGGATCCAGAGGCGCATGCGCCGGCCCTGGTCGTTAGTCCACGTCATTGCATCGGTAAATACATAATCAAATCTTGAAACGACTTCCGGAGAAAACAACTTCATCCATTCCCTTCCTTCCGCCTGCATGGCATGCCAGGTCTGGGAAGGCTGCCGGTAATTGTCAAGGTACTTTCTGACCTCCTCGTTCGTTTCCAGCGTCATTTCCTTTCCACAGTTTACCGCAAACCCGTAGCTGAACCCGTACCTGCGGGCATTGGCCAGCGCATCTTCCATGGTCAGTCCCCCTTTCAGATGCACATGCAGGTCCGCCAGGGGTATGTTGGCGCCGGCGAGCTCGATGATCTGCTTTTCGAATTCCAGGTCATCGGGAGGAGAGCCGGGTGTGGCAAGATCATCCGGCAGGGGTTTTACCCTGATGTTCCTGAAACTGACCCGGCTGCCCGGATCATGGCACTGCAGGGCAAAGGTGCCCGAAGACAGGAGCCTTCCCTTAAAACTTTCAATCCGGTAAGGCTTGTCCGGTTCGGTGTAGTCGGCAATCAGTTCCCCGTTGATGTAGGTGCAGATCGTTTTTCCCTGGACCACGATGCGGTACTGGAACCACTCATGATCGGGTACAGGTGATTTCCATACATTCCGGATCGCATAAATGCTGCCGGTCATTTTATTTTCCGCAACCTGTCCCGGTTCAACATCTGGCTTCGAATTGATGACCTGGCATTCGTATCCCTTTTCAGGCCAGCCTTCTTCCTGGATCTGCGTATGGAAATAAATCCCTGAATTGGATGCCGGTTCCGTTTTTACCTCGGCCATAAACTCGAAATTCCTGAAATTATGATTTAGGACATCTCCCATATAAAAAAGGTGTGAACGCGGTCCTGAAGTCACGATCGCTCCGTCTTCGATCTTCCAGGATTCCTTGTTTTCATTGGCCTCCCAGCCATCCAGGGTCTGGCCGTCAAAAAGCGGGATCCATTCATCCTGCTGACACCCGGCCAGTAAAAGCACCAATGGAAAGAAGTACTGGATTTTTCGTGTGCTCATAATCGTTATGCATTTAATGGATTAACGGACCATCAAAATTAAAATAAATCTTTGCAGCGGGAAATAATCTTCGGGAATGTCCCGGAGCCATGGCCGGGATTAACCGGCACCGAGTTGTTCAATGGCATTTTCCAGCACAGCTGCAGAATTCATCAGTGCTTGCATCTCCCCTTTCTCCAGTTTGCTCTCCAGTATTTTATGAACTCCATTGCCCGAGACCAGGCAGGGAACGCTTAAGCATACATCCCGCAATCCGAATTCCCCTTCAAGGAGAACCGATACCGTCAGCACGCTGTTTTGTCCCCTCAGGACCGCCCCTGCAATATGCACAAGGGCAAGTGCCACCGCGTAGTAGGTAGCCCCCTTGTACCCGATGATGTGATAGGCCGAATCCCTCACACAGGATTCAAATTCCAGTTTCTTGTCCTTCCAGTCATCTCCGGGGCGGCAAAGCCGGTGGTATTGTTCAACCGGTATACCGGCTATGTTGGTCATGGACCATGCGGTCAGTTCACTGTCGCCATGTTCTCCCATCACATAGGCATGAATGTTATGCACATCCGTCCCGTAATAGGCACTCAGAAGATGTCTCAGGCGGGCAGAGTCCAGCACCGTGCCCGATCCGATGACCTTTTCCCTCTGCCATCCGGAATGACTGAGGGCGACGTGAGTAAGCACATCGACGGGATTGCTTACCACGACCACCACCCCGGGGGATTCCTGCCGGACGATATCGTCCATGATGGAACGGATGATGCCCGCATTCTTTCTAAGCAGGTCAAGCCGTGTTTCCCCGGGTTTCTGGGCAGCACCGGCAGTAATAAAGATTACACCGGCATCTGAATAATCAGATGCATCGCCCGTATTAATGGAAACCGTCGGAAAGAACACCTGCCCGTGCACCAGGTCGAGTACCTGTCCCTTTACCAGGTCTTCGTTTTTATCGATAAGTATGATCTCATCTGCCAGTCCGCTCTGTGCCAGGGCAAATGCAAAGGTGGAGCCGACATCCCCGGCGCCGACAATTACAACTTTCCTGCTGGTAATAAATTTTTCCGCATTCATTTAATGGCCTGTTTAAACCCGCATATACCGGATCATATCCTCAGGTATTTTTTTCAACCGGGCGATATCGGTAACCTTCCCCCTGATGTCGAATCCCATGGTGCATTTCACACGGCAGGAATCGCATTCATTGCAGGGACGGTCCGGGATCTCTGCCATATCAATGGTTCTGCGGGCAAGATCCAGGTTCCCGTAACCGTAAGCATACATGTAACCTCGCATGAGGGTCGGGATATCCAGGTTTCGGGGACATTGCGATACGCACTTAAGGCACTGCTGGCAATAAATATCCGATGTCGATGAAGAGTCCTGGGTAACCAGATCCCTTTTTTCATCCTCCGTCAGTTCCAGGTCGGCCATCAGGTCAAGGTCCTGGTACAACTCATCAAAGCTGGAACAGTCGGGGATCGTGGTATGTATGTTCTCGTTCTGCAGGACCCATTTCAGGGATGCCCGGGTGTTGATGGGACGGGTTTTTCCCTTGTCCCAGTATACCCCTGCCATAGTTTTCATGGCAATGATCCCGAGTCCCGCATCAGCGGCATATTGCAACGCCTCCTTTATTTCATCCCGATTCTCTTTCCTGAAATTATAGGCGACCGTTACCATGTCGTATACGCCTGTATCTGCAGCAGCCTTTATTGCTTCCGGCTCATAGCTGTGCGTTGCGATCCCTGCGTACTTTGTCTTTCCCTGTTTCTTCAGGGTTTCCATTGCTTTCAGGATGGGCTCGAAAAAAACAGATTCACGCCGGGCGGCAAAACCGATGTTGAAAACATCGACGTATTCCAATTGTAGTCTTTTCAGGCAGCCTTCTGCATGTTCCACGAAAACATCCGTGTCTGCCGATTTGTAAAGCCCATTCTGAAAATCAACTTCGACGCCCCCGGTTGCTCCGGTCATTATCATAAAGGAATTCCTCTCACGGCCTTTCAGCACTTCCCCGAGCATTTTCTCATTATTCCCGTTCTGGTAATATTCCGACGTGGCAAAGAACTTCACTCCCTGGTCCAGTGCCTCCTTTATAAGATTGGGATTGTCGCAGTTACCGGTACCCATACTGACAACAGGAATTTTAATCCCTGTTCCCCCTAATGTCCGGTACACAAATTTTCTTTTTTCGCTTCCCGGGAAATTTTCCCGGGTAGTGCCCGCATAGGCTTTACCAGCAATTCCGGCCCCGGTAATGGCAAACAAGCTGTTTTTCAGGAAATTTCTTCGGTTTTGCATGATCGAGTGGATTGGTCCCCACAAATTACAATTTTCTTAATGGAATGGCAACAGGGCCCCGGATCCTGCCCGGGATTTTCACCGCAGATACAATTTGCCCCTGACAGGAGGCTGGATTCAATCCGATCCGTAAATTATCGTTAAATTTATGATCTCATGAGCATGACCTCCAGGGAACGAATCTTAGCAAGCATTAATCACAAGGTGCCCGACAGAGTGCCGGTTGACCTCGGCGCATCGACCGTGACGGGCATTTCCCCGATTGCCTATAACATGCTGAAAACCTCTCTGGGAATTGAAAAGCCCACCCGGATATTTGACGTCGTTCAGCAGCTGGCCAACGTGGATGAGGAGATCATCGAAATGTTCGGGGTGGATGCCCTGGATGTGAACCGTCTTTTCTGCGGTCCCGAACGCGACTGGTACGAAGTGACCCTGGCGGATGGAAGCAAGGGTGAATTCCCGGGATGGTACAAATTTCAAACCGACGAAACGGGCGCGTATTACACCACCAATGATCAGGGCCTTGTCCTCTCAAGAATGCCAGCCGGGGGAACGGTCTTTGACCAGACGTATTTCCCCTGGGAAAACGGATTCCCGGATGATTTCAGCAATCTAAAAGAAGCCCTGAATTCCGTAAACTGGGTTGTCCATTCGCATACAAATTACACCAACATCGATGAGAAGGAATTGCGAAGCCGGATCGCTCATTTGCGATCTTCAACGGACAAGGCAATCGTGATGTCGGGAGGAGTAAAATTCCTTGACCTTGGATTTTTTCTCCGCAGGATGGACAATATGCTGACCGACCTGCTCATGGAGGAAGAGAAACTCTCACAATTGTTTGATGTGCTCCTGGAGATGCACCTGGCGGGACTGGAAAAGAAATGCCGTTCGGTGGGTGACCTGGTCGATGTCATCCGCTTCGGGGATGACCTGGGGATGACAACCGGCCCTTTTATGGACCTGGACATTTTCCGGAGGCTATTTAAACCGCGCTACAGGGTTCTTTGCGACTATGTCAAACAGCACAGCAACATGAAGATCTTCTTTCATGCCTGCGGGAGCATCCGGCAATTCATACCCGACCTGATCGATGTCGGGATCGACATTATCAATCCGGTGCAGACCAACTGCAGGGACATGGACCCGCTCGGCCTGAAACAGGAATTCGGTCGCGAGATCACCTTCTGGGGAGGCGGGGTTGACACTTCTCACATCCTCAGCCAGGCCAGCCCTGAAGAGGTAAGAAAAGATGTCCTGAACCGTTGCGAGATCCTGTCAAAGGGTGGTGGGTTTGTTTTTGCCACCATTCACAACATCCTGGCCGGAGTCCCCCCTGAAAACATACTTGCCACCTACAGGGCCGTCCAGGAATTCAACAGCTAACATACCCACTCTAACACCCAATCACACTCACACTCACACCCACACAGCACACTCGTGCTGTCATGTGGGCCCAGCTGGGCTAGAACCTTCGCATCCTGTCTCCGCCTATTTTATCAAAATTCCAATATGAATCAGTGTTCGCAGGATATGTAAGAAGAATCGAAATGAAGTGATTTGCTATAATATGATGAAAAAGTTATGGTAAAGTTTCTTTCGCAGGGCTAAAAAATGTGTATTTTTAGTAATCCCTCAGATCCCCCAGGATTATTTCACTTGAAAACAGCTCAGTTTTTCAAAACCGAAAAATGTGCATCCTTAATTGCTTATAGTACTGCTAAAAAGAAGTGCATCGTTTTTCCTCGTCAGGTGATATCAGTTTAAATCCTTGTTAAAATTCAACCAGGCAAGCCCGGATGAAGTATGGAAAGACGTATTGAACCGTTGCGAGATCCTGTCGAAGGGAGGCAGATAACGCTTTTGGATTTCTTTTTATACTTACTTTTTTGCTTTAAGGATTAATATCATGGCTGTAACAATAATTAAAGTTACAAAACCGACAATAAAATATATTACAAATTTCAAAGGGCATTCTTTTTCATCAATAACATATCCTTCAGATATCAAATCCGATTTTGATACGGAATCCGGAAATGTGAACGGCACATCCGGATAAGAGGAGGATCCCATCCTCAGGATCCTGCTAACTTCGATTTTCACCATGGGATTCTCAGGATCAAATTTTAATAATTTAGCAACCTTTGACTGCCTCTCCTGGTTCCAATTCACTGGTAACATAGTCCCTTTTACCCATGATATATCAAGATCGCATTCACAATCTTCTCCAACAATGGAAAGAATATTTGTCAGATTAGTTTCACTAATCTCATCTCCTCTCATAAGAGAACCTATCCATCTGGCTCGTCCATAGAATACTGCTGCATATGGTTCTGTTATGTTCCCTTCTAAACCTAAACTCCAGAACAATATTTTCTCATCTGAATATGATTCCGGTTTAACGGAGATGAGGACAGGAGGATATTCGATCTCTTTAACCATAGTTTTCATCCTGAATTTAATGTTTTCTATTGCTGCAAAAGAAATCTTCCTGTACTTTTCGTTTTTCAACTTATTTTCAGACTCAATTAACAATATAACCCCATAATTTTCAATAACACTTTTGATAATTTCTTCACGGACTGGTGAGAACATAATATTATCCAGTGCAGATTTTAATGTTTTTTCGAAGGATTCATTTTCATTTTTTAAGGATACAACCATTGACTTTCCCTCGGGTGAAACCAGGATAGCCGCGGGGTAAGATTTTATATTCCACAAAGACAGGTATTTCACAGCCGGATGATCTTTTTTCACATCGATATTGATTATTTCAGGCTGGATATTGCAATTAATTAATGAAGTAAATAATATCTCATTAAAAGCTGAAATGATTTCGTCCGGTGTATCTTTGTTGATATAGCCGTAAAAATAATAAGATTCAGAACCTTGTTCTACAAAACCTGTCTCTCGAACGTTATACCTGCAGGCGAAAACCTCTTGTCCCTGAAAACAAATCCAAAACCAAACCAATATTAATATCCTATAGTACATAGTCTCTATTACTTTGTTGGTAACACATTATCTGTCCATCTTCCGGATCAAAGATAGCCGGAGATAGTGATGTCGCACTCACCAGGTAAAGCTTCCCGTCATTAATACGCATATGGCCCTGTACATTTACTATTATGACCCCTTTTTATTATGAATGTTCAAAATCCTTATTCATGGATTTCACCATTTTCCAGATTGAAAATCAGGCTTGCATAGGTATCTGCAATTCTGGAATGGGTAACGAAAATAACAGTACCCCCCTGCTGGTGATATTGTTTAATGATATTAAGGACTTCAATTGAATTATCAATATCGAGGTTTCCTGTCGGTTCATCTGCAAGGAGCAGTCTGGGCTTATGGATCAGGGCACGAGCCAGTGCCACCCTCTGACATTCTCCTGCACTTAGTTCAGGGGGATAATGTCGAATTCTGTCAATTAACCTTAACCTATTTGCCAGCTCAAGTGCTTTTTCCCGATTTTTCCCATTATCATGCAGTGCTGCAGAAAGTAGTATGTTTTCGAGAACATTAACATAAGGTATAAGATAATATAACTGAAAAACAAATCCAATATATGATGCCCTGAATCCGGTCCTCCTGTTTTGTTTCATGGAATAAATATTCTCACCATCGACTCTGATAATTCCCGAAGTTGGTTGTAACATACCTCCAATGCTTTGAAGCAGTGTTGTTTTTCCACTGCCACTTGGACCTTTAATAACAATAAACTCTCCATTTTCAACATGAAAACTAATATCTTTCAGAGCTTGGACTTTCCCCCTGTGTGATTTATAAACTTTGCTTACATTCTCAAGATGAATCATACATCTTCATAATTTGATGATTACTGCAGGATCTTTTAAAACAGCCTTTATTGCAGGGATAAAACTTGAAAGCGCCGAAAAACAAGGAGCTACAATGATTGACCATATTAAAAGTGAATTCATCGGTTTAATTGAATTAGCCGTGATTTTAAAAATTATACTGCCAAATTTAACAGCAAGAAAGGAACCCAAGAGATAACCCAGTATAGCACTTATAAATCCTGTAATCATTGCTTTTCCAAGGAAGATCCCTAATATTTTGACCCTGGGATGACCTATGGCATTTAAAATGCCTATCTCTTTCTCCCTTTCTTTTGTATTGATTATGGTCAGGACTCCTAACCAGGCTGCAATTAATATTACCACACAGACGGAAATAAGAGCAAAATACTGTTCAAGCATGTGTCTTTGTTTCTCTCTGGCATTTGCTATGGTCGTATTCATAACTACCCTTGCTTCCGGAAGAACCTGATCCAATTGTTCCCTTAAAATAATTAAAGGATCACCTTCCTCCGGGGAAATACAGAGACAATTAAGAGCCATTATTTCATTAATCTCTCCTTCCATATTTAATATTTTCTGGAATTCAGATAATAATCCATAAATACGAATATCATCATTGCTCCCACTTTCAGACAGTATTTTGACAATGGTAAATTTCTCTCCGCGAATATCAATGATTTCAGCTTGTTTTAAATGCAATTCTTTAGCTAGTTCATAGCCAACGTATACTTGTCCTGGCTTAATAATAAAACTCATGGTGGCTCTTCCCGCAGGATCAATCTCCGGAGCTATTCCGGTCAGGATTATATCTTTTTCGCGCCATATTATTTCTTTGTACAAGGTTGCCGTTAGATGGGCATAGGAAAAGTCTTTAAATTTCCAAAAACGATTGACATAATCCTGCGGCATTGTATATTCAGAATACCCTCTTCCCCAGAATTTATTCATATCCGTCTCCTTTGGAATAATCCTGAGATTAAAACCCATGTCCCTTGTGAGTCTTATTGTCTCTCTCTTTGATGCTTCATTTAAAGTAATGAAAAAAACAAAAAAAGTCACAGCGAAACTAACTGCTGCCAGCGCAAGTATAAAATTTAGTTTTCTGAATTTAATTTCTTTCGCGATCAATTTCAAAATCATAATAAATATCTGCTATTGATGTGACATTCCCTGATTAATATTATCGTTCAGTATTGATCCTTTTCCTATTCTTAGAAATTCTTTCTTTTAAACTAAATTTTATGATATATCTCAAGTTATTTTTTAACAAGAATTATTTCTTAAAAAATTAAAAAAACAATTGATATTATTATTTAAGCCTGAAGTGATTTTATCTGAAGTATCTGAAAATAAATATCCTATAGTACCTGGTCTTTATTACTTTGCCCGAAACACATTATTTGTCCATCTTCAAGTGTAACAATTATCCGGCCATCACGGTCCACAATCAGTCCCCAGGGAAGCGGCGCTGATAACAATGGCTCAGACCAGAGTCTGTTACCATTGCTGATATCTATAGCCTCAATGTAATTCCTCTGGCGGTCCCTCGTAAAATTCGTCGATATTATTACTGTATTTTTGCACCGCACCATCGCAACTGCTTCTCCGCAATCATACTCCCATACCGGCTTATCTTTAATATTCAGCTCACCCCACTTCCTGACCATAAATACCGGTTCTTTTGCCTGTTCATATACGGAATTATTTAAAAACTGTTTGTCTATTGTTTTGAACGACATTATCTTCCGGTTATTTATCATAAATATATCCATGCCGTTCGCCGATGTGTACAACATTTTTTCCGTAACTGACGGATCATATACAGGATAATCCGGATCTCCATAGAACGGCTGACCTCCTACCACAACCTTATCCCCAATTTTATAAAGTTCCCAGCCTCGTGGCGCCGATGAACCACATAACTTCAGGGGCGCAGGATCATTAAGACATTGCCCATCTTCCAGATCAAAAATAGCCGGAGATAGTGATGTCCCACTCGCCAGGTAAAGCTTCCCGTCATTAATAAGCATATGGCCCTGTACACTTACTCCTGTACGTGCTTCTGAATCAAGATGTCCCGATGTGTTATTCTGCCATTTGATCTTCCCGCTGGCAGCATCAAGGGCATATACATGTGTCCCGTCATAATTTACTATCCCTGCTGCAAAATATGCTATCCCTTTTTCTATAAGCACTCCGCTTGCAACCGGCCATGTGGACATTAATGAACCATAAACAGGTATTTTGCGATGAGCAGGAGCTGCCCTGAACTTCCACAATAACCGACCAGTGAGGGCTTCGAAGGCATAAACATACCCATCGCCGGAACCCACCAATAAACGACCTTCCCAAACAGTTGGCGGAAATCGGACCGGACCTCCTGTATAAGCTTTCCAGCGAAGCTCTCCGGTCGAAGACTCTACTGCCCTCACGATACCATCTGAACCACTGTAAAACACAAAACCCCCAGCTGCAACAGAGGCAGTCGGAGTAAACGGATGATCCGGAACCAACCACCACATACACTGATTCCTTTCCGATATCAATGCCTCTGTAGTGAGAGTACCGCAATTATCCGCCCGGTAAGTAGGCCAGTCTAATGATGTCTCATCAAGGCCGGTGACATTTGTCAAATCATATTGTTCCAATCTTTCCTCTTCAGTCGCTTTCTGACTGAAATCAAAATCTCCGGCCGGTCCAAGGCATGTAATACCATATAATGTCGCCTGGCAATCGCAAACTGACGGCCACCAGTACAGAAGACCATTTGTAATAGTCACCCCATCATGACAGGTGGGTCGCATTGGTGATATCCATTGAGGAGCATCACTTTCCATGTCAATCCTTGTTGATCCACCCTGTGCACGGAATATAACAGCATCAATGGTGCCGGTTGGACGAGTACATGCACGTCGTCTTGTTTCAATTTCAGCTAAAACCTTGCCTGTAAGAGGATCAAACTTCTTGCTGATTTGTGTATCAATCTCATTACTTATTCCGTAGAGTCCGTCTTTACTAAGGACTAATTGAAAATTATCATAAGGATTTTCCCAAAGAATATTTCCATCTTTTGCTGAAACGACAAGTAGCTTGCCAACAGTCGGACCGGCAAAGTATAGTGCATCATCACTGCACTTCAGATAAGCTGTAGTACGCCAGTTGGTTCTCCAATCCTGCCTGTTAAGACTTGCCCCGATTGCATTGAACAGTTCCGGGGAATTATCCGGGGTTTTTCGCCAGATATATTTGCCGTCTTTTGCATCCAGACAGGCAAGAAAAGCACCATACCTGTAGATATAAATCCGTCCGTTTTTCATACAAAGTGCACGGCTGTCTATTGCTTCCGTTTCCCGGTGACTCCAAAGAACCTTTTTTGTCCTTGGATTGATTGCCAGTAAGTTCCGCCCATATCCCCAGGGATTTTCAGGCTGGTTGAATCCTTTGGTAAGCGGAACCCAGGGCCAGCCATGTGATTCCCTCCTTGACTTTATATTAGGATCCTTCTGCTCCTGATCCCCAATAAGCGCATAAAGAACTTTATTCTCCAGTGCCATCCACTTCCAGAATGTACCACCAGCTATCTCTAATGGAGGAATAATTTCATCCTTTAATTTGCCCGATACACAGTCAATTACCTTGCAGCTCTTATCGTCAGCTACATACAAAACCTCGGGAGTTGCGATAAACGTATTACGATGGATCATAAATCCCGGTGTCAGCTTTCGTTTCCAGAGAACTGTCCCATTGTACCCATTATACGCAACAAGTGAGTTAAGAAGGTCTTCTTCCCGTTCGTGAAAAGCAATATGTCCATATGCCTGGAACACCCTCCCCCCAGAAGCTACAGTCACCTGTGGAAATGGGGCATAAAATGGGTCAGCCAGAAAATGTGTAAGATACGGTGCCCGTGCAATCTCATCTTCGGACTGGGGATTATTATCCGGACCATGGTAGGGATGACTCCATTCATCAATGCCTTCAGGAAATGGCTTTGTCAATCGTTTCCTGCCTATAAAAGCCTTTCCCTCGGGACGCAGAACCCTCAGCGCTTCTGATTCTGTTATATTTGTCCCTTTTTCTGCCGCGACAAGAACATCAACCAGGTTATCAGCAATATGAATTCTTCCTAATTCACCTCTCTCAACAAAAATGCGTGTCCCATAAAAACCAGCATCATCAGCTGCCCTGCGTGCAATTTCTGTGTCATCAGCACGGGTTAACTGAACATATATTAAGAACTCACTTTGTTGTGCCAGATTTATGGCTAGCTTACAACCCTTATCCTCCAGCAAAACACAAATACCTCGTGAAATGCCAGCCCTCTTCAGTATCTGTCTGTGATTATCATGCCTGTCCTGGCAGGATCCACAAATAAAAACAATAAAAAGTGTTATCAATACTCCTGCAGAAAATTTAAAAGATCCGATCTTCCCGAAAAAACTTATTTTTTTCATTCGGATAAGTATTATTGAACATTTAATATTTTATAAAAATAATTAATATATACTTTCCCAACATGGATTTTATCTTTGTTCTGTCTGTCAGATTACATTAGTTTATGGGGCAACAAACTTTGGAGTGAACAGCTCCATCACTTCAGCCCTGTCCATGATTACCAGCGTGTCATCTGCAGCATAGCTATATACCCCGGATGTCCACTGGTAGCTTATATGGATGGCATCACATTTCTTGTTTCCCCGCTCATCCGCGTCATTGACTAATTTACATTTTCCCGTTTCTGCATATGTCGAACCTGTTGCAGCAGCTATTGTAACGTCACCGTTATCAGCGACCGTCATTTCCATCTTCACATAACCCGGAACCTGCACTGAGCGGAGGATATTTTTTATGTTATTAAAAAGCCGGGTAGAATAACAAAATATTTTAATCAGTCTTTTATGTCTTTCCTTTCTTTAGTAAAAACAAAATTGATTCCTGCAAATACTGATAATCCGAAATCAGGATATCCCACGACCGTGGAATATCTTTTATTGGTAAGATTCCGGATCCTTAAATATAGCCTTAAAGGCATCCTTCCTTTTAAGGTATACCCTCCATTACAGTCAATTACAAAAAAATCGCCGAGAGGTTGTGGTCCGGCATCTTCTGGTGCAAAACGAGCGTTTTCAAACGGGGAGACATATTTGCACAATATATTGAAATCTACATTCTTTTTATCAAAATAAATACCACCACTGGCAATAGCCACAGGATTCTCCTTATTCACTTTCATTTCACCATCAGATTCTAGCACAGATCTCATAATGGTAAAATTACAGAAAGGCTCCATAAGATTGAGTAATCTGGGTACAACTATCTCAAATTCTATTCCATATTGACTTTGATCGCGGTTCAGATATAATTCCCTCACCATCCCAGCTAAGGTATCATTGTAAGTTGTGCCGCTCAAAACGATGGCATCTTTTTGTATTACAGTAAATGTCGATAAAGTAATCTTACCTGTAGTACCAATATGTTTAACAGCACCTAAATCCAGCTTAATACGTGTTTCGTTCTTGGGAACATTTAACTTTACATCCAGGGATCCCGGGCGAGGTTTAACCTGACCAATCGCTGAATTGAAATTGATTGAAAGTGTATTACCCGTGTGATATGATGCACCAAAGCTTCCTTGAATCATTGCAGGCTCCCAAATGTCATGGATGGGAGTAACATTTTTAAATTGTGCTCCACCTCCCTGTATATTAAAGGCTGCATAATCTATGAGATAAGTTTTAGTCCAGCGGAATCCCGCATCAAGAGTAAATGGTTCTAATCTTTGTTCATCAACAATAACTCCTGAAAAAGTCTCTGTATCACACTTTTTGCCTGTATAAAACCTTTTTCCATTTGGTGCCAGCCAATGATCATATAATCCTCCGACCCTCAGACTATTTGTACTTCCAATAACTATTGTATGCATAAAATTGACACCCCATTCAATATCTTTCTCATTTGTAGATTTTTTGGTTACTTCATCATTGAACTGAGGATTTCTGTATGAATAGAACAGTTGCACCTCTGATGAAAGTTTTTTACCCGGTCTGTAAATCATTTTTATATTAGAAAGGACTGACCTGTATGGATCAAAGTTTTGAATAATAGCGATATACTTAGGATCCGCAGGCGGCTCTGCAATAGTAAGCTGCCGTTTACCGTCAAGATAGTAAAGGTTTGCTAAAAGATTCAACTTATCCGTAAACTGATAACTTAACCTCGAATAGAAAGTGCCCATAGCCTCATGTGAATGTTTTCCGGATGGACCTTCAGTCCTATCATATCCAATTCCTGCAGCATATCCGAAACGACCAATTTTACTGCCATTTGAAAGATGCGCATGAAGTGTATTGAATGATCCATATTCCAGTTCAAGGTCAGTTTCCATGTTGGTGTATTCACGGGTTTTAATGTTTATCAGTCCACTTATCCCGGAAAGTCCTGTCAGAAGTGCTGCAGAAGATCTTACAATTTCAATTTTTTCTATATCGGAAGCAGAAAAGAAATAGGGCAACTCCTCGAACTCCTGCTGCCATACCCCGTTCAAAGCATAATCGGGGTATGGATATTTCTGTCCCCTTACTGAAAAAAATTGTTTAACCTGCCTGCCGCGTGTCTCGGTTAATCCTCCAGGTATATAGTTCAGAGCATCAATCAAGGTTATCGAACCATTTTTTTTTATTGCATTCTTAGTCACTATATTAATGACTGGTAATAGTGAAAATGGTTCAGTATAAGGTTCTCTTAACAGACTTCTATACTCTTTTGGTGCGGTTATGTTAACCGAATCGACCATATAAATCTCCGGAACAAGTGAAAAGTTCACCTCAAAATCCCCGGTCCCTGAAACAGTTATTCTGACTCTTTCACTTTTATATCCTGTCATTGAAGCCTGTAATGTATAATTTCCGGCTTTAATCATTGACATACTATAATTCCCATTATTATCTGTTGTTGTTCCAAGGGAAGTTCCAAGTATGATAACGTTGACCTTCTCAATAGGTAAAAAGGTGTTCCCGTCGTTTATAAAACCGTATATTTTATAATTAGGCTGAGCATTTAGTTTTAAAGCTGTCGAAAGGCACAAAAATAAAAGTGGAATTCTCATTACAATTTTTTCTGAGGTTTGACATTATAACATTAGTGTCCAGTAAAAATCCACCTTCTGAGAAGGTGGCTTTGATAAAACGCCCCCATAGGGGGCTCTAAAAATCGAAACGATGTTGTTGCTCTTCTGTACGCTTTTCCTCTTCTTCCTGGTACTTCACGTACCTTTTTATTACGTCTTCGTCGATTCCAACCGTGCTGACAAAATAGCCTCGGGCCCAAAAATGATTCCCCAAGTTAGGTTTCTGCTTCATCTTTGGGTAGCTCTTAAACAATTTTATAGCCAGCTTACCTTTCAAAATACCCATCATCTCGGAAACAGATACCTTCGGTGGAATCGACAAGACAAGATGAATGTGGTCCTTTTGAACGCTCATTTCCTGAATCTCACATTTCTTCCATTCACACAACGACTTTATATCTTCTTCCAAAAGTCTTTTGATTTCTCCTTCCAAGATTCGAAACCGGTATTTTGGCACCCAAACAATATGGTACTCACACTTGTAAACGACATGAGACAGTTTCTTGTACTTACTCATGTAACAAATATAGGCATAGCCGACAG
>CAYSJH010000008.1:0-95314 GCA_964431315.1 uncultured Bacteroides sp.
CTTCTTCAACCTGGAGCCCCTCAGTATTTCTGTGAAACTGCTCCCCTGTGAATAGTGATCAGCATCCCACTTACCACACTGGCGTAATTGGAGGCACTGACCACAATCCGCAGGTCAAATCCGAAGGTCATCAGGACATTGCTATGAAAAATCCATTGATTAAAACGCAAACCGCATATTTACTCCGTCAAATTCTTCCTCGTATTCCATGACCCCCGGCCACAGGGGAGGTTTCAACCCGCTTTCCCATTCTGTTAATCTGCCGAGCAACTGTTTTACGATCTCAGGTTGCCCGGTTTTCAGGTCATATTGTTCCTGTTTGTCCGCCTGTAGATCATACAACAACAGGAAATCATCACGCGAATTGACAATCATCTTCCAATGGCCGTTTCGCACAGCCTTACTGAAATCGGTCCGCCAGAATAAATATTCATGCGGGGGCCCGCTCTTCTCACCCGACAGATAAGGAACCAGATCCATCCCATCAATCCGAACATTTTCAGGCAGAGGAACCTGGCAGGATGAAACTGCAGTGGTGAAAATATCCATGAGGGATACGGGCTCATTGTATTGATATCCGGGCGCTACGGTGCCTTTCCATTTCATGATGAATGGAACATTCAGTCCCCCTTCAAAATAGGTCATTTTCCCTCCTTTCAGGTCTCCGTTCTCCGTGGCCCCCGTATAGGTTGCCCCGCCATTATCGCTGCAAAAAAAGATCAGTGTATTTTCTTCAATTCCCGACTCCTTTACCTGCTTCATGATCTCTCCAACGGCATCATCAAGGGCTGCAATCATCGCATAATAAACCCGTTTGTTTTCGTCGGCCACCTGGGGAAACCTGTCGAAATATGATCTGGGGACCTGGAACGGTGTATGCGGCGCGTTGAAAGGAATGTATAAAAGGAAGGGATCATTTTCATTTTGTCTGATGAACCGGCAGGCTTCTTCTGCGATCCGTTCGGTCAGATATCCCTTTTCCTCAATCACCTGGCCATTATGCACGATGGCAGACGGCCCTTTCCTTTGCTGACGCCATATTCTTCTGTTCTGGAAGATCCTGTGTTTATGGTTTATGATGTCTTTGTTTCCTTTCGGCGCATACAGGCTGAATGCCTCATAGAAACCATAGAACTCGTCAATGTTTTTGTTTTGAGGAAGATAGGGTTCATTGTATCCCAGGTGCCATTTGCCAATGCAGCCAATCCTGTATCCGATCGAATGCATCAGTTCAAACAGGGAAATCTCGGACTCCGGCAAACCCTGTTTCCGAATCTCCTCCAGCGGAGGGGAGTACCAGGGATCAATCAGCTGCAGGGGACGCGTATTGACCAGATTCTTGAAAATAAAAAACTCGAATCCGTTTTTCGGGTACCTGCTCATGATCTGCCGCTCGTTCCCGAATCGTTGCTGGTACCTTCCCGTAAGCAATCCTGCCCGGGAAGGATTGCATACGGCACTGGTGGAGTAAGCTTCGGTAAATGCGACTCCTTCCCTTGCCAGCCGGTTAATGTTCGGGGTATTGACACCGTTGCTGTCGTAAAGGCTGATATCGTTTTTCCCCAGGTCATCAGCAAGAATGATGATGATGTTGGGTCCCGCCTGGTTATAAGCGAATTCATGGATGTTCTGCAAATAATTTATTTTCCCGGCAAGTGCACCGGAATCCGGCAGTATCAGCGGATACATTGATTGGGCAATGGAATCCGGACAAAGCACATTTGTAAAAAGAATAGCTGCAAAGGCAAATGGAACGGCAAATCTCCCGTCAGTGAATGATCTGTGGTTCATTTTGTAATCGAGGGGATTTTCATGTTCAGATTGACAGGCCCGGGCCCCTTCCCCGGACATTCTCAGATATTTATGGATCAGGGTACCCTGTTAAATGTAAGGTCAACAGAAGCCACCTGATAATTAATAATGGCACCGGGCAGCATGGCACCCAGATCATACCCGGCATTGATGGGAAGCGGGAAATTTTCCACGGTCCCGGAGAAAGAGTTAGCTGTAATTTCCAGTCCCGAAATGGTCAGGGCAAAAGGTGCAGGATTGCTGAGGGTTAAGGTCAGTATGGTCCTGTCCGCGTTGATTGACCAGACACCCATTTGCTCCTTGTTTGTCTCATTCAGGCAAGCATAATTGGCTTTCCCGTCACTGCTTAGTTCGATGGCGGCATTCTGCGGATTTTCGCAGGGTGCGGAACTTAGCAATCCCGGGCCGACAAAAGCCGCTGCATCGCTGCCGGGCAGGAATTCAACCTGGTTATCCTGTATGATAATGTAAACCGTATCATTGAAACTTGCTGACGCAAAGACATAAGTGCCTACAAGTTCATCCACTTCTTCTGTTTTTTTATCGCATGAAACCAGCAGAAGCACCAAAGCTGCCAAGATCAGTCCCAGGGAAGAAATACGTTGTCTCATGATCATTTTATTAAGTGAATAAAAATTTAAAGGTTGTCCAATATATAGTAAAAACATGATTCTTCCTCATCCTGCATGATAAAATTCCTTCTAAATCCATTATTTTTCAACTAAACCGGCATTGAGGCATAGAATAGCCAGATTATAATCAGGGGATTACTTAAATTTGCATTCCATCGGAGGGTATCCTGTTTTGTAAAATAAGTATTATTATGCTAACATTGGGATTCAGAAAACGGAACCATGAATCAGGGATAAAATGAAAAAAATTTATCTCATCCTGCTTTCAACCTGTGTTGCAGCTTCGCTTTTCGGGCAAATCACCACGGTAAATGGAACCATTCGTGAAAAGAGGTCGGGATCGGCCCTGATCGGGGTTAACATAACCATTCAGAATACTCTGGAGGGAACGATCTCCGGCAGTAACGGCTTATTCCAGATCAAAACCACCACTCCCCTGCCTTTTCGTCTGGTCATCTCCATGATCGGTTATCAGACAGAGGAGATTGAGATTACCGGGAATATAACGGGACTGAAAATACAACTTGAGGACCAGATCTACCTTGGACAGGAAGTTGTCATTTCTGCTTCCCGGATCACGGAAAGCATCATGAAATCACCGGTTTCCATCGAGAAATTAACTTCCCTGGATATTCAGCAGACTTCAACTGCAAATTTCTATGATGGACTCTATCAACTAAAGGGGGTTGATATGAATGTTAACAGCCTTACCTTTCGCTATCCCAATACAAGGGGGTTCACAGGTGAGGCTAACCTTCGCATGAACCAGATCATCGATGGCATAGAAAACATCCCGCCCGGATTGAGTTTCAGTGCCGGAAATATTTTTGGTGTCTCCCAGATCGATATTAAAAATGTTGAATTGCTTGTCGGAGCCTCTTCTGCCCTTTACGGCCCGGGGGGAGTAAACGGCACCCTCATCATGACCTCAAAGGATCCGTATGAGTACCAGGGACTGAGTTTCTCCGCGCAGGGGGGCATGATGAACCTGGGGGCTTCCCATCCGTTCGGGCCAAACCCGATGGGGGATTTTAATTTCAGGTATGCAAAGGCATTTAATAATAAACTGGCCTTTAAGATAACCGGTGGATACCTTCTTGCCACAGACTGGCATGCCTATGATCTGCGGGATCGCTATAACCTGGATGATCCTTCCAGCACAAGGGAAAACAATCCGGGGTATGACGGTGTAAACGTCTACGGCGATGATATCATCGTACCGGTGAACATGAAGGATGTTGCACCACAGGTGGCTGCAGGCGTGGCCGAGACCCAGGGACTCATTCCCGGAACGCCCGAATACGATGCTGAAGTTCAGCGGATCGTGGACCTGTTCCCCGACCAGGTAGTAAGCCGTACAGGCTGGCAGGAGAAAGACCTGGTGGATTATAACACGCGCAACTTGCGTGTGGGAGGATCCCTGCATTATCGATTCTTAAACCAGTTTGAAGCTTTCGGACAGGCTGCATTTGCCCGCGGGAACAGTGTCTATACCGCACAGAACCGGTTTTCACTCCGGAATTTTGACATTAAAAACTACAGAGCTGAAATTAAAAGTCCCGTATTTTATCTCAGGGCCTATTATACGATTGACAATTCTGGCGACACCTATGATGCAGGCGGCGCCGCCCTGAAGCTGAACGAAGCCTGGAAGCCGAGTGAAGTCTGGTATGCGGACTATATCGAAGCCTTCACACAACAGCTGCTTACAGGTAACCCGGAGGCAGCGTCACACCAGTTTGCCAGGCTGGTTGCAGACAACCGTGATTCGAAAGGGAATATTTTCGATCCCGCAAAACCGGCGCTTCCTCTGCCGGGCACCGAAGAATTCAACAACCTCTACGATCGGATCATAAATTCCCCTGTAAACGAGGGAGGTGCAGAAGTCATTGACAAAAGCAGGCTTTTACACATTGAAGGGATGTATAATTTCACAAGGCTGGTTAAGGTGGTGGAAATTTTAGCCGGCGCCAGCGCCCGTTACTATGCCATTGACAGTGAGGGTACCATTTTCATCGATAAACCCGGGGACCCGGTGCGCATTGTGCAGTACGGAGCATTTACACAGATAGCCAGGCAATTGTTCAATGAGCGTTTAAAAATAACGGCCTCCGCCAGGTATGATAAAAATGAATATTTTGAAGGCAGGTTTACTCCCAGGGGAACCGTTGTTATTTCATTGGGAGAGGGACTATCGCATAATATCCGGGCATCCGCCCAGACTGCCTTCAGGTTTCCTTCCATAGCAGACCAGATGGTAAACCTGAATATTGGGCCTTATACAGTGCTCGGCGGACTCCCTGAGGTTCAGGCTCTGTATAACATACCTGAAAACCCGGTTTACCCTCTTTCAGGGAAGAATCCAATCACAGACGAACCCGTAACTGAAAACGGGCCTTACAACATCCCTGCCTTCAGGCCCGAACGGGTAACAGCTCTCGAGTTAGGCTACAAGGGACTTTTATTCAAGAACCTCTTGCTGCTTGACACCTATATTTATGGCAACAGATACAACGGATTTACTGCTACACAGCTGCTGGCTCAAAATCCGGATACCGAAGATGAAATCCGGTTCCAGACAACGGTCAGCACAGATTTCCCGGTTGTTGCGTATGGTGGAGCGCTTGGCGCCGAATTCCGGCTTGGCCGGGTTGCCCTTGTCAAAGGAAATATTTCTTATAATGAACTGGGGGAGATCGTGGATCCGCCTCCCGGTTTTTCTCCCCAGTTCAATACCCCGAGGTTTAAATTTAATCTCGGCTATTCCAACAGGCACGTGACCCGTATGATCGGATTTAACATTAACTGGAGGTGGCAGGATAGCTTCCTCTGGGAATCACCATTCGGAACTGCTGAAATCCCGGCATTTTCCATGATTGATGCCCACGTCAGCCTTCAGCTTTCACACTTTCACTCCCTCATTAAAATCGGTGGTTCAAATCTCTTGAATACCTATTATACAACCAGTTTCGGATCGGCCCAGATTGGGGCCCTTTATTACGTTACCTGGACTTACGACGATTTATTTAACTGAGGCGAAGGACTGTAGGCCCCGTTCATCAGTGTATCGCCTGCTGAAACGCCAGGGCATCATATACCGCATGATATTCCCCTTAACGTTTTCTGATCTTTATGCTGACAAACATGGAGAGCCCGGATGAGATGCCGGACAGGGTGCGGTCAAGGAGGTTAAAAAAACCATAGGAAAAACCCGGCACGAACTGTTTGAGGGACACACCGCCGCTCAGAAGGTACAGCAGGGGAGTATGGTATCGGATCTCCCGTATTTCAAGGGAGGGGAACCTTCCGGTGAAGAGATCCCGGTCCCTTTCAAATACGATCCAGGGCAGGGCACCGTTTGCGCCCGACATGGGACCGCTGAGGGGAAAGGTCCAGTCCCCCGAAGGATCAAAAGGTTCATGATGAAAGTTCCGGTAGATAACCCTTCCCCACCAGCTGTTTGAAGGTTCGATCATCATGATCAGGCCGTCCTTTTTCAATACGCGGCATGCCTCTTCCAGGAATCCGGCGCTGTCCGGGATGTGATGGAAGGTATCGACCATGAAGATCCCGCTTACGGATCCGTCCCCGAACGGCATATCAAGTGCCGAAAAGGTCATGTCGTTGCCGGGCAGTTCCAGGATATCGCTGCAGATGGCATGGGGGACAAATTCCTTAAAGAACCCTCCCCCTGAACCGAGCTCGACAATCTGACCCTCGGGCAGTCCCTTCAGTTCCTCCACCATGGAGGAATACCATTTTGTGTATAACTTTCTCAGGAAGGTTTTCCGCATGATGATCTCCCTGTGAAAAAGGGTACGTTCGGGAGAATCCAGGGGAAGATCAGTTTTATATCGCAGTCCCACTACTTGAATTTTAATTTAGCGGCTGCGAAAAGGCTCATCTTGATCAGCAACCAGCCGTGTTTGAAACGGCTGATCTGGGTGGAGCCGTATTCCCGTTCCCGGTACCGTACGATAATCTCCGTTATCTTCAGGTTCAGTTTCGATGCCCCGAATAACAGGTCGAAATCGCCGAAAGGATCAAAATCGCCAAAATAATGCCTGTTGGCCTGTATCTTGTCATAATCCTCCCTGAACAGCACTTTGGTACCGCAGAGGGTATCCTTCAGCCGCTGGCCCAGCAGATAACTGAAAAACCAGCCGAAAAATTTATTCCCCAGGTAATTCAAAAACCGCATGGCCTGTTTTTCCATGGGATATACCAGCCTGCACCCGTTGATGAACTCCCCACGGCCACCGGCGATCGCCTCGTAAAACTTGGTCATGTCCTCCGGCGGTGTCGTAAGGTCAGCATCCAGGATCATTAAAACATGGCCGGTTGCCCGGTCGAATCCTTCCCTTACCGCATTTCCCTTCCCCTTACCGCTCTGGCGGAACACCAGGATATCATGATCCCTGTATTTCTTCTGGATCCTGAGCATTTCCTCGAAGGTGTTGTCCTGTGAATGTCCTTCAATAAAAATGAACTGCTGGTTGGTCCCGAATTTTGGTGTGCGCAGGATGACGTTCTCGATATTCCCCTTTTCGTTCCTTGCGGGCACCACGACTGACACGGAGTATTCAGTGCGCTGGGTAACTACCGGTTTGGCCGAGATAAACAGGATCAGGTCCAGCAAGTTAAAAAGCGGCAGGTTGGCCAATATCCGGTTAAAGATATATCCCAAAACGGGCACATATTTTGGCAGCATGAACTTTTTTTCAAGCTTGATGCTTTCAAAACCTTCCAGGTAGAGAAGGTTTTCAATGTCCTTTACCGAAAGCCAGTTCTGATAAGGCTGCCTCTGCCGGAGCCTGATCAGTTCACCGAACTTGAGGATGGGTTCCCAGAAATAGCTGAAACTTGAAAATACCAGCCTTGTTTTATCGTGGCACATTTTCCGGATGTTCCGGAGGGCCACCTGGATATCGATCAAGCTGCTTAAAAGGTCGGATACGATGATGTAATCAAACTTTTCATGAATGTCCATATCCTCCGCATCTGCTACCCGGAATTCAAGCTGCGGGAATTTTTCCCTCGCGATCCGGATCATTTCTTCCGAAAAATCAATTCCAAGTCCCCTTTCAGGCCTCACCGCAAACAACAGGTCCCCCGTGCCACACCCGATCTCGGCAACCGAGCTGCCTGGAGGAATGGTAAACTGGTAATATTTCCTGATCGTTTTATGGTATAAACGGTTCCTGCGCTTCCATTTATCCCTTTTTCCTGCTATCCCGTTGTAATATTCAATCAGTCTTTCTTTCATGGCTGGCGGCTGCATTAGAAGGGGACTAAAGGTAATAAATAAATATTTTCTTTGATATTTAACTGTTAATGGTAAAATTTGCTGCGTATTAGAATAATCAGCACTATGTCGAGGAAACACAAGGAAATCAAACGGAAACTCACCCTTTTTCAGACGATTGACGGATTTTTTGAAAAGCGGTTGTCCCTCTTTTTTACCCTGAGCATCATCCTCACGACCATCCTGGGTTTTTACCTGTTTGAAGTGCGTATCAGTGAGGGAGGCGACGATTCCGGTTACATCGAAAGCGCCAAACTTTTTATGGACGGGATAACGTACCCGGGATTTCACGGGACTTTCTATTCGATTTTCCTCAGCTGGGTGATGCGGATTTTTGGTTTCAAGGTGATACTTTTTAAATTCACCTCCTACCTGTTCCTGCTCGGGAGCCTTGTCTTTTTTTACTATACCTTCCGCGGAAGGGTGAACGCCACGGTTCTCGCCATGGCCATGCTGCTGTCATCGGTCAGCGCGGAACTGCTTTATTTCGGCAGCCAGACCTATACCGAGGCCATGTACCTTTTCCTTCAGTCCGCCCTCTTTTACTTGGTCGTCCGGTGGTTCAATGAGATCGAGGACCATCTCAAACTGATCTACCGCTACTGGTGGGTGGTACTGCTGGGGGGACTCCTGCTTTTTACCATGTCCATCACCAGGAACATCGGTATCATTGCACTGGGCGTGGTATTGCTTTACCTGCTTACAGAAAGGAAATTTTACCTTGCCGGATATACCGCTGTCAGTTTTCTGCTGTTCAGGATCCCTTTCAGCATTTATAAGTCCGTCCGCTGGAATATCCATGGCGGGGATTTCAAAACACAGCTGGAAGGGCTCCTGCTGAAAAACTATTACAATCCTGCTCTCGGCAAAGAGGATTTCGGGGGAATGGTGGACCGCTTCCTGGAAAACTCTCAGATCTACCTGTCACGTTTGCTGATGGTCGGTGCAGGGATCAAGGAGCCGGGGTATTCCGACACCAGTGCCCTGGTTACCATACTGATCTACATCCTGTTCGGAATTGCCCTCTATTATGCCATCCGGAAAAGCCGTGTGATGAGGTTTGTCGGGTATTACCTCGGGGCCATCCTGTTCGTGTCCTTTGTTATTCTCCAGCAGCACTGGGGACAGATGCGCATCATCATCATCTACCTGCCCCTGATCTTCCTCTTCCTTCCATGGGGATTGCTGGAGCTGACCCAATCGAAAAAGGTCAGGTGGATGCAGCCCGTCCTTGTGCTTCTTCTGCTCGTCGTGTTTTTCAGGTTGTTCGGGCTTTCTGTAACCAAGGCCAAGGCGAATAACGAGGTTCTTATGAAAAATATAAGGGGAAACAAGTACTACGGCTATACACCGGACTGGGTGAATTTCCTTCGCTTAAGCGCCTGGGCAGCCGAGAATGTGCCCAGGGAATCCATGATCGCATCGCGCAAACCATCCATGTCCTTCATCTACGGAGAGGGGAGGAACTTCTACCCGCTGTTCAGGATCCCCACCATGCCGATCGATACTGCCTTCAACCGGATGGAGCAGAAGCCCGGAGAACCGGTTATCCTGAGCGAGGTTGAACTAAGGTCATGGGAACTTCCACCCCGGTTGGAATACAGCATGAAGCGTGAGCTTGAGGCTTTCGTCGCAAGCGGGGACACGATGTATTCGGTCTACTATTTTTCGGATCAGACAAGGCCCGGTTACCTGGCATTCCTCAACCAGAACAAACTTCATTACGAGACCGGCCTCGATTATCTCAGGAACAAGATCGCTGCCAGCGGCAGTCCCGGTGTAGCGGTGGTCCCCGATACCCTGGTCAATGCCCTTCTGAGGAACCACGTGGATTATATTATACGGGGAAACCTGCGCCTGAATCCCTCCCAAAAAACCAACAGGGTGATCAATACCGTACACCGGTACATGTATTACATCGAGCAGAAATATCCGGGAATCTTCACCCAGGTCACCCAGGTTGGAGGGAATAATGACGAGCCTGCGCAGCTTTTCAGGATTCAATGGGAAATTTATGGACTCGACAGCGCCGGGAAAGAAAGGCCCTGAATTTCCCGGTTTTGATGTGCCGGTCCACTGACAGGACAACCAGGCGGACGTATTTCACCCATTGCCTGATTGAAAAAAGCGATAATTCAATAATGGGACGGGGGATTAAACCTTTGAGATCATCCTGGGTGTGGCCAGGATCGTTTCATCGCCTATATTAACCGTAGCCGTGCGGGCTCCGATTGCTTCAATGACTCCCTGGGCAGACCAGTTACTTTTTTCAACCTTGACAATGTCTCCTACCTGGAATTTCCTGAAACCATTTTGCTTGGCATGGGCCAGAGCCAGTTTAACCTGTCTCTCCAAATCCCTTAATTCCCTGGCAGAAAGCTGATGCAATTCCTTTCCGTTAACCTTAACATCCATAAGTAATAAAAAACAAAAACAGTATAAAAACAATCAGACAACAAAGGAACGATAAAAAATTGAGGTAATTGTCTTTTCCATGGTAAAAATTCACATTTATACAGCAGACACGGCCATTTACCGATACATAAGGCAACTTTGCCGATTTGCACCTGTCCTTCTTATGGAGGCACTATAATTTTATTCCGGAATCAAATCATTGATATTACTGAAAAACCCTTAAACATGAACCGTGAACAAAAATACCTGGATGCTTTTCAAAACAACCTTGATTATTTCTTTTATAAAGCGGTGGATATAAACCTGAGCAATCTCAGGCAATGTGGTTTCTGGATTAAAACCATGAACCACCAGAACCATGCAGCCGAGGTGCGCCAGAAGAGGCTGGAAAGCGGATTGCCGGCCCCGCCGGTCATGATCTGCAGCATTACCAGCCGCTGTAACCTGAAATGCCGCGGATGCTATGCGATGGCAAAAGGCCACATGAACGGAAGGGAGATCCCAGCACAACGGTTTGAGAGCCTTGTCAGGGAGGCTTCGGCTATCGGGACCAACATCATCCTGCTTGCAGGAGGTGAGCCGCTGCTGAGGCGTGACATCCTCGAATCCGCAGGCAGGGCAAAGGAGACCATTTTTCCCGTCTTTACCAACGGAACCCTGCTGGACGGCGATTACATCCGGTTCTTTAAAAAAAACAGGAACCTGTTACCGGTACTGAGCATTGAGGGAGACAGGCAAAGGACGGATGACAGGCGGGGTAAGGGCTTGTATGCCACCGTTCTGTCTGCCGCGGAGGTCCTCCGCAGAAGTAAAATGTTCTACGGTCTTTCCCTGACCCTGACACAGGACAATTTTGATGAATTAACGGACCCAGGATACCTGGGCTATTTTCACAAGCGCGGATGCCGGCTGTTCTTCCTGGTCGAATATGTCCCCCAGACAGAGAATGATATGCATCTCTGCATCAGTGAACAGCAGCAAAATCGTCTCCCCGGGCTGCTGGGCCAGCTCCGGGAAAAACTTCCGGCCCTTTTCATCTGCCTGCCGGGCGAGGAGGACCAGTACGGAGGCTGCCTGGCAGCGGGAAGGGGATTCATCCATGTCAGTCCCACGGGCGATCTGGAACCCTGTCCCTTTGCACCGTACTCCGATACAAACATCATGGAAATGCCCTTAAAGGATGCGCTCAATTCAGTGCTTCTGGGCAGGATAAGGGACAGCCATCACCTGCTGACTGAATCAAAAGGGGGCTGTACGCTCTGGGAGAACCGGGAATGGGTTGAAATGCAGATGGAAAAACCCGGGTCCCTGCGGGCCTGATGTCCTGACGGGATCAAAACGGAGCACAGGCATCAGATGCTGTTCAGTTTTTTTATATCCCCGTAATGGAAGTCGAAGCTGATCTCGAAACAATCCACGAACCGCTCCTTCATCGAGGAAATCAGGTGGGAGGGATCTTCGCAGTAAAAGATGAAAGCCCCTCCTCCCCCTGCCCCGGCTATCTTGCCTCCACAGGCCCCTTGCGCCAGGGCAAATGAATACATCTCCGACAGGTAATCATTGGTTGTGGTAGAGGCGAGCTGGATCTGTGCCCTGAAATTCCGGCCCATGATCTCCGCGCACCCCTGGAAATCACTTTCCTGCAGGGTCCGGGCAAATTCCTTCCCGTAAAATGCCAGTTGATCGAGCGCATCCCGGCCTTTTTCCGTCCGGTGGTTCTGGTAAACCTCTTCAACGGCGGATTGTGCATTCCTGGAAGCCCCCGTATGGATCAGCACAAGGTTCTTTTTAAACTCCTCCAGGATATGTTTCGGCACCTCAATGTCCAGCGCCCGGGCATAGTCTTTCCCGCATTCCCAGCAGTTAAATCCCCCCCTGACGATGGAATACTGGTCCTGTCGGCCGATGGCCCAGTTCAGTTCCCGGTTTTCCAGGTTGAACAGGTCCTCGCTGATCTGGGAAATGGACCTGGAATCCGAATTGTAGTTCCTGGAGCTGATCATTTCCAGCAGCTTGGCGGCTGTGGAAGTGCTCAGGCCGCTTCCCCTGGGGTACCCTGCAAAGTTGAACACACCGTTTTTGAGCTCGATCAGGGGACTGATGGTGATGTTGGAAACGTATCCCTTTTTATCCCCCATGATGTAAGGCACATCCGTCCAGCCACCGGCAAAATCGATGCGTAAGGGGGCCCTGTAGGCAAATTGAATCTTATCGATGATCCGGGTCGTGGAGGTCGGTTCCAGCACCCTGGGAACTTCTCTTGTAACAAAAACCAGTTCGATCCCGTTCCGCTCGCAGAGGGCCCTCTTCTCCTCGATGGCCGAATCATCTGTGTTCAGTATGAAGACATCAGGCTTCAGGGTTTCCATCACCCCCTGGAAATCGATCTTCCCGGGAGCGATCTCCGTGTCATTCAGGGTGGCATAATCCACATCCTGGAAGGCTGCAACGAGGTAAAGGCGGTTGTTCTCGGGATTAACGGGACGTCCCGGGCCTTTCAGTTCGGAAATGACATGGTCCCGTCCAACACCGACGACCACGATGTCCCCGTACTGCCTGCACTGGTTGAAAAACACGGCATGCCCGCTCTGCAGAATATCGTAGCATCCTGTGGCAAAAACGATCTTCTTGTCCCGATGCCTGTCCCTGAGCTTTGCCAGCTGGTCCCTCTCGATGACCTTGTCGAAAATGGATTTGAAAAGCATGAACGATGGATTTTCTGTAAATATACAAAGCTGAATGATATATCTTTGCAAATACCGTTCAATCCCAGCATATGAAAACACCCTCAGGCATATAGCCACAGAGGGACGCTGTTTTGTACTGGGATGCAACCAGATCATCACCCCTGAAAAATTAACCTGTTGTCGGCATACTGGACCGGCGCTTCCAAATTTGGGAACCCTGCCTGAGGAATTATCAGAAAAGGAGCCTTATTTTGCGTTATTTGCGCAAAATTCAGCGACGTTCTGATATTCCGAAGGTATCCCAAATTTGAGCAGGCGCCTTGTCCAGCAGTGCCTCCAGGCTAAAGGTTAATTTTTCAGGGTCAGGGCTACACGGAGGCGGCACTGAGGACATCGGTTTCCGTCCGGTTGCCCCCTGCATCCACTGCTACCACCCGGTAGAGATGGGCCGACCGGTTGCCGGGCTCATCCTCGAAACGGAAAAGTTCGGTGGTTGTCTGCGGTGTGTGGGGAACCTCTCCTGCTTTCTCACCATCGCGCAGGATCTCGTATTTCAGGATTGGATCCCTGCCGGCAACGGAGGTATCCCAGGCCAGGGTGACGAGGCGTTTGTCCCCCTGCATTCCCTGGTTCAGGACCGCATTCCCCGGGGCGGTCAGTCCCCCGTCATCCATCTGGAAATAATTGGTCTGGCCTCCCTTGACGGCCGCGGTCATTTTTTCGATCTCTTCCCGGTCCCCCTCTCCCAATCCCCCCGGCTCAACCTGTGCCGAAAGAAAATTCTGTTGCAGCTGGCAGTCTTCAGGATCATCGCTGATCCGGCCGATCCCGGTGATCGCGGTATGGATGCCCGGGGTTGTCAGCGAGTACTGCACCAGGGACCGGCTGGGCAGGGTTTCGCTTCCCACGGTCCGCACCACGTGCTCCGATGTGTTTGACCAGTGGTTACCTTTGCTGTACATGGCCCCGTCGGAAAAGACCTTCATGGCGATGATGCCCATGTTGCGGGAGGCGGCAACGGGGATCACGTTATACTGCATGTTCAGGTAAAGCCTGTCGTTGGCATTGATGGCCACCAGCATCCCGTCGAGCAGGCCGTAGGAATCCCGGCGGATCATTTCCATCATGGCCGGGGCGTTTCTGTGCCCGGAGAACCCGATGTGACGGATCAGTTTCTCCTCCTTCGGGTTCAGTCCCGTCAGGTTGGTCCCATCCCTCAGGTCCCTCAGTCCCGCAAGCGTGCCGATGTGTTCCATAGCGGGACTGGTATTTTCGATGCCCTCGTACAGGGCGGTGAGTTCACTGGAATTGTTCAGGCTGTGGCAGAGCACCATATCCAGGTAGGCCCCCCCGGGATAGGCCCCCGTACCATCGCCGAATATCTGGGAGAGGGACCGTTTCACATCATCTATGGCCCGGCTTTCCGGGTCGCCGTTCGTGCCGCCGTAGACCCCCTGGATCTCATATCCTCCCTTCGCCCACTTCAGGTTGGTCTTGGAGGTCAGGAATATGCTCTTTCTCAGCGATTCGTTGTACCCCGGCCGGCCCGGGATCAGTCCCAGTTTACGGAACGCCCTGCCATAGTTGCTCTGGCTCGGACCGTAATAATTAGAGGTGTCAAAATAATTTACGCCCAGCCTGAAGGCTTTAAGAATGATCTCCTCGGGATTGACCGTCGGGGAAGTCCACTGCAGCGATGCCTGTCCCCCCAGTCCCAGTGTGGTCACCCCGAACCCGATTTTTCCGAAGTCCCGTGTCATGGCCGCAGGCAGGGAAGTGCCGGTGCAGGAAGACAGGTATGGAAATACCCCCGCACCTGCCGCAGCGGTGGCGGAAGTCCGGATGAAATCCCTTCGGCTGAACTGGCTCCTTCTGGTTTTCATGGCATATCGGATTTTATGGGTATTGTTACAACTGCACTAAAAATACGGAATTGCATCCAATAACCAATCCATACTTTTATTAACTTTGGGGGCTCGCAGGGATTGGTAATTATGAGTAAACGGCAGAAACGATCTTTAGGGGACCGGTTGAGGGATAAGTTCAGGCTCATCATCTACAATGACAATACCTTTGAAGAAGTCTGGTACCTCAGGCTCACCCGCCTGAACCTGTTCGCATTAAGTTCCACGATCTTCATCCTGATCGTGGTGGGGGTTTTTGCACTGGTGGCATATACCAGCATACGAGAACTCATCCCCGGGTACCCGGACGGGAACCTGAGAAGGACCATCCTGATGAATGCGGTCAGGCTTGACTCACTGGAAAACGAGATCCGGATGAGGGACCAGTACTTCCAGAATATCCGGGCCCTGATCTCAGGGGAAGACCCGGACAAACTGGCCAATCTTTCCGATACGTCAATCGAGATCAGCGATGTGAAGTTCTCAAAATCAATGGAGGATTCCATACTCCGTATGCAGATCGAGTCGGAAGAGCAATACAACCTGTCCGTTCTGCCACAGCATTTTGAACCAAGAGACCTGGCGAGCATTCATTTTTTTGCACCGGTAAGGGGACTGGTCACGAGGCCCTTCAATGCGAGCGAAAACCATTTCGGAACGGACATAGGGGCGGAACCCAACGAGGTCGTCAAGGCCACGCTGGACGGGACCGTAACCATGGACGGGTGGACGGTGGAAACCGGTTACGTCATTTACATTCAGCATGAAAACAACCTGATCTCCGTATACAAGCACAATTCGGTCCTCCTTAAAAAGACCGGGAACGTGGTAAAGGCCGGGGATGCCATTGCGATCATCGGCAACTCGGGGGAGTTGACCACGGGTCCCCATCTGCATTTCGAATTATGGCACAACGGCAGACCGATCGACCCGCAATCCTACATTGTTTTTTAAATGCAGAAGCATATAGCCATTCTAGGTTCCACGGGCTCAATCGGAACACAGACAATTGAAGTCATTGAAAAAAACCCCGATCATTTCCTGCTTGAAGTTCTCACGGCCAATAAGAATTCAGACCAGCTGATCCGTCAGGCCAGACGGTTCCTTCCCAATCATGTGGTCATTGCCGACCAGGAGGAATACCCGGGGGTCAGGGACGCACTGGCGGACCTTCCGGTTAAGGTTTACGGGGGAACCGATGCCCTGGAGCAGGTAGTGCGGATGGAATCGATCGATATGGTGCTGTGTGCGCTGGTCGGTTTCTCGGGACTCCGTCCCACTCTCAGTGCCATCGAGGCCGGAAAGGACATTGCCCTTGCCAACAAGGAAACCCTGGTGGTCGGGGGGGACCTGGTCATCCGGAAAGCGTTGGAAAACAAGGTTAACATCATACCGGTCGATTCGGAACATTCTGCCATCTTCCAGTGCCTTGCCGGGGAGGAATTCAACCCGATCGAAAAAATCATCCTGACCGCATCAGGGGGACCCTTCCTGGGAAGCAGCCTGGAAAGCCTCCGCAGGGTCACCCGGGAAGAAGCCCTCAGGCATCCCAACTGGTGCATGGGTGATAAGATCACCATCGATTCGGCAACGCTGATGAACAAGGGACTTGAAGTCATCGAGGCCAGGTGGCTTTTCGGACTGAAACCGGAACAGATCGAGGTGGTCATTCACCCGCAGTCCATCATCCATTCCCTGGTCCAGTTCGAGGACGGTTCCCTGAAGGCACAGCTCGGTATCCCCGATATGAGGCTTCCCATCCAGTATGCCCTGGGCTATCCCAGGCGCATCCGGTCGGATTTCGAGCGGTTTTCTTTCAGCAATTACCCCTCCCTGACCTTCCAGTCCCCCGACACGGACATCTTCCGGAACCTTACCCTCGCTTACCGTGCCCTTGCCACAGGGGGCAATATGCCCTGCATCCTGAATGCCGCGAACGAAGTGGTTGTGAACGCATTCCTGGAAGGAAAGCTGGGATTCCTGGACATGCCGTCCATCATTGAAAAAACCATGGAAAAGGCAGCATTCATAGCGAATCCCGGCCTGGAGGATTACATAAATTCGGACCTAAATGCAAGAAAAATTGCCGAAACCCATGTTTTTAAATAATTTTGCCGGGTCCTTGGAATAATAGAAATTCAGCTAATGGCCGTATTCGTTCAAATAGCCCAGTTCCTGCTCAGCCTGTCGATCCTTGTTTTCCTGCATGAAATGGGACATTTCCTGTTCGCCAAGCTTTTTCATACCCGGGTGGAGAAGTTCTATATTTTCTTCAATCCCTGGTTCTCGCTTTTCAAAAGGAAAATCGGGGAAACGGAATACGGCATAGGGTGGCTTCCCCTGGGCGGGTATGTGAAGATCTCGGGGATGATCGATGAATCGATGGACAAGGAGCAGATGAAGCAGCCACCCCAGCCCTATGAATTCCGCTCGAAACCGGCCCCTCAGCGTCTTCTCATCATGATCGGCGGAGTCCTGGTGAATTTCATCCTCGCGCTGGTGATTTATTCCCTCATCCTTTATACCTGGGGAGAACAATACCTTCCCACCGCGAATGCCAAATACGGGATCATGTGTGATTCCGTCGCCCTGAACATGGGATTGAGGGACGGGGACAGGATCCTGTCGGTCGATAACCGGAAGATCGATAGGTTCAACGACATTTTCCACGATATCGTGGTCGATGAGGCCCGGTCCATTCAGGTGGAGCGGGACAGCCAGAAGATCAACATCCCCATCGGAGACGACTACATCGCGGCCCTGCTTAAAAGTGAAGTCTTTATCACACCCAGGTTCCCTTTCATCGTCCAGGGATTCTCGAAGGATTCCCCCGCCGAGAAGGCCGGCCTCCTGCCGGAAGACCAGATCGTAGGCCTTAACGGTAAAGAAATAAAATTCTTTGATGAGTTCCGGACAGAAATTGCCGGCAGGGCCAATGAGGAAGTCACCGTGAGCGTGCTGAGGAACGGGCAAAAGATGGACTTCAGCATGGTCACAACGGACAAGGCTACCATAGGGGTCAGCGCCGTCGTGGATGCATCACGGTTTTTCGAACTGAAACGGGTGGAGTACAGCTTCCTGGAAGCCATTCCTGCAGGGATCAGCAAGGGATTCAGCAGGGCCAAAAGCTACCTGAAACAGCTGAAACTCATTTTCAAACCAAAGACCAGGGCTTATGAATCGCTCGGCGGGTTCATCAAGATCGGAAGTTTCTTTTCAACGGTGTGGGACTGGCGGTCCTTCTGGGAAATGACCGCCCTGCTGTCGATCATCCTGGCCATCATGAACCTTTTGCCGATCCCGGCCCTGGACGGCGGACACGTGATGTTCCTGCTCTACGAGATCATCAGCGGCCGGAAACCGGGCGATAAATTCATGGAATATGCCCAGATTGCCGGCATGATCATTTTACTGATGTTACTGCTTTATGCCAACGGGAACGACGTGGTACAATTGTTCCGTAAATAAAGGGCTTATAACGAAATTTTGTGTAGGTTTGTACTCTGATTTAATTAGGAAAAAATGGAACTTTTAATTATTCTTGGCATACCGGGACCATGGCAGATAATCCTGATCGTGCTCGTCGTGTTGCTTCTCTTCGGCGGAAGGAAGATCCCGGAACTCATGAAGGGCCTTGGACAGGGAATGAAGGAATTCAAAAAAGCCACGAAAGACGAGACGGGCAAAGAAGAGGAAAAAGAAAAGGAAATCGAAAAGGAATAATCGTCTCCTATAATTGCTAATTACCTGTCATTCAATTCTTAAGAACTGAAACGGCAGGTTTTTTTTATAGTTAAAAATGAAGCCGTTCAGGTCACTTACCGATATCCAGCAGGCCTTATCATCCGGTAAAATTGATTTACCTGGCCTGGTCAGGTCCTACCTGGAAAGGATAAAGGAAAAACAGCACCTGAATGCCTTCATTGAAGTATTCGGGGATGAAGCACTTGAAAGGGCGGCCTTGATCCAGGGCAGGATCAGCAGCGGAGAAGCAGGCAGGCTTGCCGGGATGGTAGTGGGACTGAAGGACAACATCTGTTACAAGGGCCACATCACCTCCGCCTCTTCCCGCTCCCTCGAAAATTACCGTTCCATTTACAATGCAACCGCCGTCGAAC
This sequence comes from uncultured Bacteroides sp., assembly GCA_964431315.1. GTDB lineage: Bacteria > Bacteroidota > Bacteroidia > Bacteroidales > SM23-62 > SM23-62. The sequence goes on from CAYSJH010000008.1 coordinate 18,874, forward strand.
GCCTGCTGAACGAGGATGCCATCATCATCGGGAGAACGGGTTGCGACGAATTTGCCATGGGAGGCACAAACGAAACTTCCTGTTACGGTCCCGTTCTGAACCCGCTCGATACCTCCAGGGTCCCCGGCGGTTCATCCGGCGGGTCTGCTGCCGCAGTGGCCGCAGATCTGTGCCTGGCTGCCATCGGCTCGGATACCGGCGGGTCCATACGGCAGCCGGCATCTTTCTGCGGACTGACGGGACTCAAACCGGGCTACGGCCGGGTCAGCAGGTACGGGCTGATCGCCTACGGGTCCTCCTTTGACCAGATCGGTCCCATTACCCATGGCATTCGGGATGCGGCACTCATCCTGGAAGTGATAGCCGGTCCGGACGAATACGACAGCACTGCATCCGATGCACCCGTACCGGAATACTCAAAGATGCTGGAGGGAAAATCCCTGCCCGGGAAACTGGCCTACCTGAGTGAGCCTCTTAATCATCCGGGACTGGACCCGGTTATCCGGAAACGCATGCTCGGGATCATCGGGAAGCTGCAGGCCGCAGGGATCCAGTCAGATCCTGTCTCCTTTCCCTACCTCGACTACCTGGTGCCGGCCTATTATGTAATGGCTACCGCAGAGGCCTCTTCGAACCTTGCACGTTTCGACGGGATCCATTACGGCCATCGCAGCAGGCAGGCAGGCGACCCGGAGAATACCTACATCAAATCCCGCAGCGAGGGATTCGGGACCGAAGTGAAACGAAGGATCATGACCGGGACTTTCGTACTCAGCACCGGTTATTATGATGCCTATTACGGCAGGGCGCAGAGGGCCAGGAGGCTGATCTACAATAAAACCATGGAAATTCTTGCAGAATATCCTTTTATCCTGCTGCCGACCACGCCCAGGCCTGCCTTCATAAGCGGAACCATGGGGGATGACCCGGTCGCTTTGTACCTTGAGGACATTTTTACCATTCACGCCAATCTCACCGGGATCCCTGCCGTATCCCTCCCGCTGGGAAAACATCCCAACGGAATGCCGTTTGGTGTGCAGGTGATGAGTGCCGGGCTCAGCGAGGCAAAACTCCTGGCTTTTTCAGAATATATGATGGATAGTTTTTTATCTTTGGATTAATTAAGTCCCCCATGAACCTGAAAATCAATTCCCGCCTGCTGGCCAGCCTTCTGGCAATCCTGGTTCTCGCATCCTGTCTTAATAAGGACAGAAAAGGCATAAAACCCGTCGTGACGGGCAAACCCGGCGAGGTTCTACTGGTGATCGATCCTTACCTGTGGGAATCATCCGTCGGTGAATTCTTCACGGATCTCTTCTCCCAGCCGTTTGAAGCCCTGCCGGTTGATGAACCCATTTACGACCTGATACACATTCCTTCAAACGCTTTCAACAAGCTCTTCAATTCCCAACGCAATATTTTCCTGGTCAAAATCTCCGGCGAGTACAAGGAACCGAAGATCATCGTACAACGGGACCTCTGGGCCTATCCCCAGCTGGTGGTAAATATTGTTGGTCCCAATGACACAAGCATTGTCCGCTACCTGGAACAGAACGGGGAACGGCTGATCAGCCTCCTTGATACGGACGAACGCAACCGGACCATCCAGAATTACTCGAAAAACCTGGCCAGGGGGATCGATGAGGTGCTCAAGGCCGAACACGGAGTTTCCATTTCCGTACCCGCAGGCTATGAAATGGATGTGGACAGTGCCGATTTCATCTGGCTGTCACACGAGATGGCCGATGTGAGCCAGGATGTAATCATCTATTTTTACCCCTATACCGACCCCAACACCTTTACCCCTGAATACCTCGTAGCAAAGCGGGATGAATTCACCCGGCTGCACGTTCCCGGTCCCACTCCGGGTTCCTACATGAAAACCGAGACCTCCTACCCGGTCATTTTCCGGGAACTCGTAAAAGACGGAAAATACATCGCGGAAGTCAGGGGACTCTGGAAACTTAAAAAGGCTTTTATGGGAGGGCCTTTTATCAGCCATACCATGCTTGATGAGAAAAACAACAGGGTGGTCACGGTGGACGGGTTCGTATATGCACCAAGACTCGACAAGCGCAATTATGTGCGGGAACTGGAGGCGATCCTTCAAACATTCAGGGTGGTGGACTAGAGGCTAAAATGCTTATCTTTGGTCCATGAAAATAACCAAGACCGACGGCATCGCATCGAAGGAAAGCGTCATACTCCTTGCAAAAAAGAACAGTTCGTTTGCCCCCTGGCTAAAATCCAAACAGGACAGGGATTACCTGAAATTTTGCCTGGAGCAGGATAAAAAACAGTTCCTGTTCAATCATTATCCGCGCTGGATCCTGGTCAACCTGATAGACGAAGAAAAAACGGGGAATGAATCGCTGGAGGAAACCCGGAGAGGGGCCAGGATCATTGCCGACCTGGTCAATTCCCGCAAGATCTCTGCCCTTACACTTGTTGCACTCGACGGGGCGACGGATCATCTGCTGGCCTTTGCAGAGGGCATGGCCCTGGGCAATTACCAGTTCAACAAGTACCTCAGCAAGAAGGAAGAAAAGAAAAATTCCCTCAAATCACTTAAAATCCTTTCTTCGGACATCCCGAAAAAGAAAGTGGACGAGATCGACCGGCTCTGCAGGGCGGTCTGCTGGGCACGCGACCTGGTGAACGAACCTCTGTCCACCCTTAACGCCGTTGAATTATCCAGACAAATTACCCGGATGGGAGTTGAGGCCGGCTTCGGGGTGGAGGTCTTCCACAAGAAGAAAATCGAATCCCTGCGCATGGGCGGCCTGCTTGCAGTCAATAAGGGCAGCCTCGATCCGCCGACCTTTTCAATCCTCACCTGGAAACCGGAAAAAGCGAAAAACAAGAAACCCTACGTACTGGTCGGGAAAGGCGTTGTGTATGATACGGGGGGACTGAGCCTGAAGCCGACCCTGGACAGCATGGATTACATGAAGTGCGATATGGCCGGTGCGGCTACGGTAGCCGCCACCATTTACGCACTGGCCAGGAACAGGGTGCCCGTGCATGTAGTGGGACTCATACCTGCAACGGATAACCGTCCCGACGGCAATGCCTATGTCCCCGGCGACGTGATCCGTATGTTCAACGGATCAACCGTGGAAGTCCTCAACACGGATGCCGAAGGCCGGATGATCCTGGCAGATGCCCTGGCCTGGGCCGACAGGCTGAAACCCACACTTGTCGTCAATGTGGCCACACTGACGGGTGCGGCACATATGGCCATCGGCAAATACGGGATCGTGGCCATGGGAAATGCCGGCAGGCCGGAAATGGAAAAACTGAAGGAAAGCGGGGAGACCGTTTCTGAACGGATCGCAGAATTCCCTTTCTGGGAGGATTACGACGAACTTTTAAAATCCGATGTTGCAGACCTGAAGAACATCGGGGGAAAATATGCAGGCGCCATAACGGCCGGAAAATTTCTCGAGCATTTTACCGAAAGCCCCTTCATCCACATGGATATTGCCGGTCCCGCTTTCAACAAGACGCGGGACAGCTACCGGGGCAAAGGGGGCAGCGGTATCGGCGTGAGGCTGTTGTACGATTTCCTTAAAAAGCAGCAGAAATGATCAGGATCGGCATAACGCACGGGGACATCAACGGGATCGGCTATGAGATCATCATGAAAACCCTGCTCGACCAGAGAATTTTTGATTTCTGCACACCCATTCTTTACGGATCGCCCAAAGTGGCCGCATACCACCGTAAAGCCCTGGATATCGAAACCCTGAATTTCCATAGCGTCCGTTCCCCGGAAGAGGCCCAGCCCAGGAAAGCCAGCATCATCAACTGCGCCGACGATGAGATCCGCGTGGAGCTTGGCAAGTCCACCCCGGCAGCCGGAGAAGCCGCAAGGGCCGCACTTATGAGGGCGGTGGAAGACCTGAAGAACAACCGCATACAGGCCCTTGTCACCGCCCCGATAAACAAGCATAACATCCGTTCCGATGACTTCCGGTACACGGGGCACACGGAATTCCTGCAGGATTATTTCGATGCGGAGGAATCGCTCATGCTGATGGCATCCGCCCTGCTAAAGGTAGGCCTGGTGAGTACCCATATACCCATAGCGGAGGTCCCCGGATTCCTGACCCGCGAAGAGATCAGCCGCAAAATGAGGCTGCTCGACGATTCGCTGAAGCGTGATTTTGGTATTCGCAAGCCGAGGATTGCCGTACTGGGACTGAACCCGCATGCCGGAGAAGAGGGGATCCTCGGAACGGATGAAACGGAAAAGATCATCCCGGCCATCCGGGAGTGCAGGGAAAATGGCATGGTGGCCTTCGGTCCCTTTCCGGCGGACGGATTCTTTGGATCGGGAGATTTCAGCCGCTTCGACGGGATCCTGGCCATGTATCATGACCAGGGACTGATCCCCTTTAAGACCCTGGTGCCCGATGAAGGGGTTAATTATACCGCAGGCCTCCCGATCATCCGGACTTCACCGGCCCATGGGACGGCTTATGAGATCGCTGGAACCAACCAGGCACGTTTCGGTTCCTTCCGCCAGGCCCTCTACATGGCCTGTGATATTTTCATGAACCGGCAGCTTTTCAGTGAAATGTCAAAGAATCCCCTTCCCCAGAAAGACCTTTCGGAACTTCAATAGGGAAGTCCCTGCTTAAAAACATAGGGATTTATTTCACGACGGCTCATCCGAAAACCCCTGCATAGCAGGATTATGATTAGCTTTGTTTTGTATTCCCAAAAATCTTTGCACCATGGATAAATTCACCAAAGAAGATGCCCTGAACTACCATTCAGAAGGCAGGCCAGGAAAAATTGAAGTTATCCCGACCAAACCCCACAGTACCCAGTGGGACCTGTCACTTGCCTATTCCCCGGGCGTGGCGGAACCCTGCCTGGAAATCGAGAAAAATCCCGAGGATGTATTCAAATACACCGCCAAGGGGAACCTGGTGGCAGTGATTTCAAACGGTACGGCGGTACTGGGACTCGGAGACATCGGGGCCCTTGCCGGGAAACCGGTGATGGAAGGAAAGGGACTTCTTTTCAAGATCTTTGCGGATGTTGACGTCTTCGACATCGAGATCAATGAAAAGGATGTGGACCGGTTCATCGAGCATGTAAAGGCCATATCCCCCACCTTCGGAGGGATCAACCTGGAAGACATCAAGGCACCGGAATGCTTCGAGATCGAACAAAGGCTCATCCGGGAACTGGACATCCCGGTTTTCCACGACGACCAGCATGGTACGGCGATCATTTCCGGGGCGGGACTTCTGAATGCACTCGAACTGACCGGCAAAAAGATCGGCGAGGTGAAGGTGGTGGTGAACGGTGCCGGCGCATCGGCCATTTCCTGTACCAAACTCTATCTTGCCATGGGGGTGAAAAAAGAGAATGTGATCATGCTCGACAGCAAGGGAGTGCTGAACACCAGAAGAACGGACCTGAACAAATACAAACAGCAATTTGTGGTGGATACGGAAAAGGAAACCCTGGCTGATGCCATGGTGGGAGCGGATGTGTTCCTCGGGCTCTCGAAGGCCGATGTGATGACACCGGAAATGCTCAAAACCATGGCCCCCGATCCCATTGTCTTTGCCATGGCCAACCCGAATCCCGAGATCTCCTACGAAAAGGCGATGTCGGCAAGGAATGACCTGATTTTTGCAACGGGCCGGTCGGATTATCCCAACCAGATCAATAATGTACTCGGCTTCCCCTATATTTTCAGGGGGGCCCTCGATGTCAGGGCAACCGTAATCAACGAGGAAATGAAGATCGCCGCGGTAAAGGCCCTTGCCGAGCTTGCCAAGGAAGATGTGCCGGAAACCGTCAGCATGGCCTACAAGGAAAAGAACATTATGTTCGGCCGCCAGTACATCATCCCTAAACCCCTGGACCCCAGGCTGATCGCCAGGGTCGCCCCGGCAGTTGCAAAAGCCGCAATCGATACCGGTGTGGACCGGCTCAAAATAAGCGACTGGAATGCCTACCGTGAGAGCCTTAACCACCGGCTGGGACTGGACAGCAAGCTGATCAGCGCGATCCGCTCCAAGGCCCAGAGCGATCCGAAACGGGTGGTTTTTGCCGAGGCGGAGGACTTCAAGATCCTCAAGGCAGCCCAGACGGTAATCCACCAGGGCATAGCGGAACCCATACTTCTTGGCAACCGGCAGAAGATCAAAAAAATGATCCGGGAGAATAACCTCGATCTGGAGGAAGTACCCATCCTGGATCCGTTTGGCGAGGAGGAAGCAGACCTCAGGAATGAATTTGCCAGGATACTGGCGGAAAGACGGCAGAGAAAGGGACTCACCCTTGACGAGGCCGTCGAGCTGATGTTCCAGCGAAATTATTTCGGGAACATGATGGTTGAAACGGAACAGGCGGATGCCTTTCTCAGCGGCCTGACCAGTAAATATTCGGATACCATCAGGCCTGCACTGCAGATCATCGGGGCCAATAATCCCCAGAGGATCATTGCCGGCATGTACATCCTGATGACCAAGAAGGGTCCCATGTTCTTCGCCGACACAACGGTGAACATACAGCCGGAAACCAGTACCCTGGTTGAAACCACCCTGCTGGTGGCAAGGGAAGTCCGGAAATTCAACATCGAGCCCCACATCGCCGTGCTTTCCTATTCCAATTTCGGGAACATCCGGACCGGGAGCCCGGGCCGGGCACACGATGCCGTGGAGATCCTGCACCGGGACCACCCCGATCTGATCGTTGACGGGGAGATCCAGGCCAATTTTGCCATTAACCGGGAACTCCGGATGAAAAGGTTCCCCTTTACCAAGCTCCAGGATAAGGAGGTCAATACCCTGATCTTCCCCAGCCTGAGCTCGGGGAACATCGCCTATAAACTGATGCAGGAACTGGCCGGCATGGAGGTGATCGGTCCCATTCTTATCGGGATCCGCAAACCCATCCACGTGCTTCACCTGGACAGCTCCGTACGCGAGATCCTTAACATGACCGCCATCGCCGTGGTCGATGCCCAGGGCGTGGCGGCACGCAAATGACCACCCCCCGGAGTTAATATCGGTTGTTCTTCAGAATCAACCGATATTAACCATTTACTTATTATATTAGGGGTGTTTACCTAAGACACCGACCATGTACGAATTCATCACGGGGGACATCGTTGAACGGACTCCCTCATACGTTGTCCTCGAGACGGGAAATGTGGGGTATTACATCAACATCTCCCTGTATACCTACACCCTGCTGCCCGGCCAGAATCCCTGCCAGCTGTTCATTCACCAGATCGTCCGCGAAGACGCCCATATTCTTTTTGGTTTCATCAACCGGGAAGAAAGGGAAGTATTCCGGCAGCTGATCTCCGTTTCGGGCATCGGTGCCAATACGGCAAGGCTTATCCTGTCTTCCCTCGGTCCCATTGAAACCGAACAGGCCATCAATGAAAGCAATGTGGCCATCCTGCAGAGCATCAAAGGGATCGGGGCGAAATCCGCACAGCGGATTATCGTCGATCTGAAAGGGAAGATCCGGACGGCGGTTGAAACAGGTCATTTATTCCCCGAACAGAGCAATACTCTGCGAGATGAAGCGTTATCTGCTTTAGTTAATCTTGGTTTTGCAAGAAAGACGGTTGAGAAGGTTCTCGAACAGATCCTCAGGGAAAATAATGAGTTGGGCATGGAAGAGCTTATCAAGGAGGCCCTGAAAAAGCTGTAGTATAACTGACCACTATCCGCCTGTTTTTGAAGAGCGATATCAAATATATCACTGTTCTCCTATTTATCTTCGGCCTTTTCCCGGGATCCCTGTCCCTGGCCAGGGGACAGGGCGACAGCATAAACCTGAGGTATCCCATCAGGGAAAATCCCGGCGCCGTTTCCCCGGACGAGGGACCTTCATCCCCGCTTTTCCTGAAGGACCCTTCCAACGTGGAATCAAGCATCGTCTATGATCCCGAAACTAATTCCTATGTGTTTTCGGAAAAGATAGGGCGCTTCAATTACCGGCCATCCAGGGTCATGACCTTTGACGAGTACCGGAACTTCGATATGACCCAGGCCAAAAAGCGATACTGGAACCAGCGAAGGGCGGGTGATAACGTGGAAACGCAGTCCAGCTTCATCCCTGCAATCAACATCGGCGGAGAGGCATTCGACAGGGTCTTCGGGACCAATACCATCAACATCATACCGCAGGGATATGCCGAACTGATCTTTGGATTTAACATGTCCAGGATCGACAATCCCACCCTCACGGAAAAACTCCGGAAAACGCCTTCATTCACATTCGAGGAGAAGATCCAGATGAATGTGACCGGCACCATCGGCGACAAGATGAAACTGGGATTCAATTACAACACGGAAGCGACCTTCGAATTCGAGAACAAGACCAAGCTGGAATACACGGGCAAGGAGGATGAGATCATCAAGAAGATCGAGGCGGGCGATGTCACCCTTCCCCTGTCCGGTTCCCTCATCCAGGGAAGCCAGAGCCTGTTCGGGCTGAAAACCGAAATGCAGTTCGGCAAACTGACCGTAACCTCGGTCTTTTCGCAGCAGAAGGGGGAGACTTCCGTCATCGATGTCCAGGGCGGGGCCCAGGTCAGCGATTACGAGATCAATGTCGATGAGTACGATGCAAACAGGCATTTCTTCCTCTCGCATTATTTTAAGGATAATTACGATCGTGCCCTGGCCAACCTGCCGATAATCAACACCGGCATCAACATCACCAAGATCGAGGTGTGGGTGACCAATAAAACCAGCAATTTCGAAGATTCAAGGAACATTCTTGGTTTGATGGACCTTGCCGAATCGCCGGCAAACATCTACGGGACCGATTACTGGAAACCGGTTCCCGGGGAAATGGGCGACCACCCCCGTAATAGCCTGAACACCCAGTACAGTCAAATGACCGGCACCTATGCAGCGGTCCGTGACATCAACCAGATCACATCGGCCCTGGCACCGCTTCTGCCCGGGTTTGCAGCGGGACAGGATTACGAGAAGATTGAAAATGCCCGGAAACTGTCGGACAGGGAATTCACCCTGAATTCCAAGCTGGGGTTCATCTCACTGAATTCCGCGCTGAACTCCGACGAGGTCCTGGCCGTTGCCTTTGAGTACACGCTCAACGGTAAAACCTTCAAGGTCGGGGAACTTTCTTCCGATGGCATCTCGGCCCCCAGCACCCTTCTGCTGAAACTGCTGAAGGGGACAAACCTGACTCCCCAGCTGCCGACATGGGACCTGATGATGAAGAACATCTATTCCATCGGTGCCTTCCAGGTGAATCCCGATGAATTCATCCTGGAGGTCCTGTATAACGACGATAAGACGGGGACAACCATCAACTACCTTCCCGAAGGGGAGATCAAGAACCAGATCCTGATCCGGGTTCTGAACCTCGACAACCTGAACGACCAGCTCGACCCGGTCCCCGACGGCCGCTTCGACTTCATTACCGGCGTCACGATCAATCCCACGAACGGGCGGGTGATCTTCCCGGTCAGCGAACCCTTCGGTTCCTACCTTGAAAAAAAGATAAACGACCCGGCTGTGGCCAGCAAATATGTCTTCAAGGAACTCTATGATTCCACCAAGACGGTTGCATCACAGATCGCGGAAAAGAACAAGTTCATCATCAAGGGAACCTACAAGTCCTCCTCCAGCTCCGAGATCATGCTCAATGCCATGAACGTTCCCCGCGGATCCGTCGTGGTCACGGCAGGGGGCAGGCAGCTGACCGAGAACGTGGATTATACGGTGGACTATGCCGCGGGACGGGTGACCATCATTAACCAGGGACTCCTGGAGTCCGGAACCCCGGTCAGGATATCCCTCGAGAGCCAGTCCCTCTTCGCCATCCAGACCAAAACCCTTGTCGGTACGCACCTGGATTACCGCCTTTCAGATGATTTCCGGCTCGGGGGAACGATCATGAACCTGACCGAAAGGCCCCTGACCCAGAAGGTGAACATCGGGGACGAACCGATTTCCAATACCATCTGGGGAATAGACGGGTCGTACCGGACGGAATCGCAGTTCCTGACCACCCTGGTGGATGCCATCCCGCTGATCTCCACGCGGGAACCCTCGAACATCACCCTCACCGGTGAGTTTGCACACCTCATCCCCGGCCATTCCAGGGCCATCAGCAAACAGGGAATTGCTTACATCGATGATTTCGAGGGAAGCCAGACCTCCATAGACATGAAGAACTTTGCAGCCTGGGTATATTCCAGCACCCCGGCAGGAAGGTTCCCGGAAGGAACGCTGGTAAACAACAGGCTTTACGGTTACAACCGGGCAAAATTCGCTTTCTACGTGATCGACCCCCTGTTCCTCAGGAACAATTCACTCACCCCTCCCCACATCAAGAACGATCCGAACTCACAGTCCAGCCATTTCGTGGAAGAGGTCTTCGAAACGGACATCTTCCCGAACAAGGAAAATCCGAGCGGTGTGCCCACCAACATTTCCGTGCTGAACGTGGCTTACTACCCGCAGGAAAGGGGACTGTATAACTATTCCCCGGACGTGGATGCCAGCGGGAACCTGCTCAACCCCAGGCAGCGCTGGGGCGGAATCATGCGCGAGATCCTGACCAACGACTTCGAGACTTCCAACGTGGAATTCATCGAATTCTGGCTGATGGATCCCTTCGTCGAGGACCCGGAGCATTCGGGAGGGGACCTGTTTTTCAACCTGGGGGACATTTCCGAGGATGTTCTGAAGGACTCGCGCAAAGCCTTCGAGAACGGGCTGCCGCCCAGTGAGCAGGTCACCCTGGTCGATACCTCCGTCTGGGGAAGGGTCCCCCTTGTGCAATCCCTCGTGAACGCCTTCAACAATGATCCGGCATCCCGCGTGTTCCAGGATGTGGGTCTCGACGGACTGAACGATGTCGAGGAAAGGGATTTCTTCCATGATTTCCTGGACACCGTCGGCAACCGCTTCGGAACCAATTCACCGGCTTACCAGAAAGCATTCAGCGATCCCTCGCAGGATAATTTCCACTATTTCAGGGGAAGCGATTTTGACCAGGCGGAGGTCGGGATCCTGGACCGTTACCGGAACTACAACAACCACCAGGGGAACTCCCCCACCTCCGAACAGAGCACTGAAGCCTACCCGACCACCGGGTCGACCCTCCCGGATGTGGAGGACATCAACAGGGACAATACCCTGAACGAAAAGGAAACCTATTACGAATATCACGTCAGGATCACCCCGGGAAGCCTGAGGGTGGGACAGAACTTCATCACGGACAAGGTGACCAAGAACTCCGATTTCCCGAACGGTTCTAAATCTTCGGTGGACTGGTACCAGTTCCGGATCCCCATCAAGGCATGGGAGCAGAAAGTCGGTCCCATTCAGGATTTCAAATCGATCCGGTTCATGCGCATGTACCTCACCGGGTTCGACAAACCGGTCGTCCTCCGGTTCGCCAAGCTCGACCTGGTCAGGGGTGAATGGAGGCGCTACCAGTACCCGATCACCCAGGGAGGCGAAGACCTTTCAAGTCCCGAACCCACGGAAGGCATACTGGACGTATCAGCCGTCAACATCGAGGAAAATGCCGGCAAGACCCCGGTCAACTATGTCCTCCCCCCGGGCATTGACCGGGTCATCGATCCGACCAATCCCCAGCTCCGGCAGCTGAACGAACAGTCCCTCCTGATGAAAGTGCAGGACCTGGACGACGGCGATGCGCGGGCGGTCTACAAGAACATTTCCCTCGACATCAGGCAGTACCGCAAGCTTCAGATGGAAGTGCATGCCGAAGCCATCAAGGAATGCGGCATTCTCAACGATGAGGACCTGGTCGCCTTCATCCGGGTGGGATCGGATTACAAGGACAACTACTACGAATACGAGGTAGCCCTGAACGTCACTCCCCCGGGACGCTACAACAACGACCTCTATGAAGACCGTCTGGCCGTCTGGCCGGCAGAGAACCGTTTCGAGATCCCCCTGACGGTATTCCAGGACGTCAAGCAGGCCAGGAACGACCAGATGCGGGTCATCGGGTCGACGGTGAATTACAATACTGTTTTCAGCATTATCGACGGGAAGGGGAACAAGGTAAGCGTGAAGGGGAATCCGAACCTCAGCAACGTGCGGACGGTCATGCTGGGGATCCGGAACCCGAAGGCGGGGGACAATCCGCTCCAGGACGACGGGATGCCGAAATGCGGGGAGATCTGGCTTAACGAGCTGCGGCTCACGGATTTCAACCAGGACGGCGGCTGGGCCGCTAACGCCCGCATCACGGCCAAGCTCGCTGATCTCGGAACGGTTACCGTGGCCGGAAATACCAGTACCCCGGGGTTCGGCAGCATCGAAAAAAAGGTGAACGAACGGTCCAAGGAACAGGTGATCGGGTACGACATCTCCTCCAACCTGGAACTCGGGAAATTCTTCCCCGAAAAATCCGGGGTGAGCATTCCCATGTTCATCGGTTTTTCTGAATCGCGGATCAATCCCCAGTACAACCCGCTGGACCCGGACATCCCCCTTGAATCCGCCCTCCGAAATGCCGAGAGCAAGCAGGACAGGGATTCCATCAGGCACATCGCACAGGATTACACCCGGCGTAAAAGCATCAATTTAACCAATGTAAGGAAACAGAAGCTGCAGGGCACCCCGAGGTTTTACGACCTGGCGAATTTTTCCGTTTCCTATGCTTTCAGTGAGATCTTTAAGCGGGACATAAATACCGAATACGATGTTCAGAAACGCCAGCGGGGGGCATTCAGCTATAATTTCAATACCCGCCCCAACAATGTGCAGCCTTTTGCCAAGGCCAACGTGTTTACTTCGCCATCCATGAGGCTGCTGAAGGATTTCAATTTCTATTTTTACCCCTCGAGGTTCTCCTTCCGCACCGACCTGAACCGGAACTACGGCGAACGAAAGATCCGGAACCTTACCAATCCCTACCTCCAGATCGATACCATCGTGACGAAGAATTTCCTTTGGAACCGCTACTACGATGTGAAATTTGACCTGACCCGCGCCCTCAAGCTGGATTTCAGCGCCACCAACACCTCGAGGGTAGACGAACCTTACGGGGTGTACAACAAGGACAGGAACGATTACGAGCAGAAACGGGATTCACTCTGGCGAGAGATCCTGACCTTCGGGCGAAATGTCCGTTACACCCATAACATCAATGCCTCCTACACCGTGCCCATCAACAAGATCCCCCTGCTGAACTGGGTCAACCTGAACACCAGGTACGGGGCTTCCTACGGCTGGGATGTGGGTCCCATAACAGCCGACACCCTGAACCTGGGGAACGTGATCAGGAATTCCAGTAATTTCCAGCTGAACGGCCAGCTCACCCTGACCAACCTGTACGACAAGGTTGGCTATCTCAAGGAAGTGAACAATAAATTCCGGAACGGGTTCAGGCAGCCTTCGGGAGAGACCAGGACCAAGGAAAAGACCTATACCCAGGAAGGGATCACGCTTCGGGCCGGAAGGGCGCGCTCGGTCAACCATAAGCTTAATACCGAAAAGGTGAGTGCCACCTTCTATGATGAAAGCGGGCATGAAATCGAGGGGGAACTGGAGATCGTAAGCGGAAACCGCATCACCTTTACAGCTGAGGAGGACTACCGGAACGTTCGGGTTGAGGTAGTCGGAACGATCGAAATGGGGGAGAATCCCCTTGTCATCATTGCCGACTATAGCACTCGCCTGCTCATGAGCTTCCGGAACATCTCGGTCTCCTACAACCAGAGCAACGGTTCGATGTTGCCCGGGTACAAACCGAAAACGGAGCTCATGGGCCTTCAGAATTACGAGGGCACGCTGGCCCCCGGGTGGCCCTTTATCCTGGGCTGGCAGGATAAGAACTTCCCGGAGAAGGCAATTAACAACAACTGGTTGTCAAGGGATCCCTACATCAATTCCCCCTACACCATGAGCCAGACCAACAGCTTCAACATCCGGAGCACGGTTGAGCCTCTCCCGGGACTGCGGATCGACCTGACGGCAAACCGCAACTATACCGAGAATATGAACGAATACTACATTGCCGACTTCAACGGGAACTTCAATGACAGCACCCGGAGCCGTCAGATGACAGGCAATTTCTCCATGTCCACGGTCACCATCGGTACGGCTTTCGAAAAGGTTTACAGCAATGATAATTTTGCCTCCGAGACCTTCGAGAAGTTCAGAGACGAATACAGAAGCCAGATCTCTTTTCGCCTTGCCAATGAGCGGGCAAATTCCATAGACGGTTACCAGCCTGATAGGATTGATTCGGTTCCGGGGTATTATAACGGATACGGTCCGGGATCGCAGGCAGTCCTGATACCGGCCTTCCTGGCGGCTTATGGAAAGAGGGATGTTGGGAGGATCAGTCTCAGTGCCATACCCGGACTCCTTGAAATGAGGCCGAACTGGAGGATAACTTTCGACGGCCTTTCCAAGATCGAATGGATCCGGAAATATTTCACCTCCATCAACCTGAACCATTCCTACCGGTCTTCCTATAACGTCGGAAGTTTTGTCACAAACCCCTTCTATGAGGTCAACGAGGACGGTTTTGTGAAAGATGATAAACGTGACTTTAATGGGAATTTCCTGAACGAAAAGGACATCGCCTCGGTCTCGATCAGCGAACAGTTCAGTCCCCTTATCAGCATCGACATGAACTGGATCAACAGCCTGACCACAAGGCTGGAACTGAAGAAATCCCGCTCCCTTGCCCTTAGCCTTGCCAACAACCAGCTGACCGAGATCTCAAGCAACGAAGTGGTGGTGGGCGCCGGGTACCGCTTTTCCGAGCTGCCCCTGATCTTTAACCTTCCAGGCGGGAACCAGACCTCCATGACGAGCGACCTGAATGTCCGGGCGGATTTTTCGATCCGCGACAACCGGACCATCATCCGGAAGCTCGAGGAAGATGTGGACCAGATCACGGCCGGCCAGCGGATTCTTAAGATCAACCTGAATCTTGATTATGTGCTGAGCGACCGTTTCAACCTTCGCCTGTTTTTCGACCGGATCGTGAACAAACCCTTCGTATCGCTTTCCTATCCCACTGCAAACACCAACATCGGGTTCAGCATTCGTTTCACCCTTGCCCAGTAATCCACAGTTGGAAGCCCCTGAAAATATCGAAATTTTACCCTGCAAAAATTCAGATTTGCAAAATAAAATTGCAATTTTGGATTTTACCCCAAAACAGAAAACACCATGAAGGTACCCGAAAATTGCAGATACACTGAAAAACACGAATGGATCCGCGTGGAAGGCAATGAAGCTTTTATTGGCATTACCGATTATGCCCAGGGAGAACTGGGCGATATCGTTTACGTCGAGGTGGAAACCTTGGGGGAAAAGCTTGCCAGGGGTGAGGTGTACGGGACCATTGAAGCCGTCAAAACGGTTTCGGACCTGTTTATGCCCGTCTCCGGAGAGGTCCTGGAATTCAATGCCCGGCTCGAGGATGAGGCGGAACTGGTCAACAGCGATCCATACGGAGAGGGCTGGATGATCCGGATCAGCATCGATAATGCCTCCGAACTTGATTCATTGCTGGGACCACAGCAATACAGCGAACTGATCTCTGCCTGAACGAGGGCGACTGCATCATAATCCTTTACCCGGTCCGAAGCCGGGTTTTTTTACACCCCCTGGCCAACCTGAAAAATGAGTCCCGGTATTCCGGGGCGGGTTGTATCAAAGTTTCTTCATGACTTCGACTTCCCTGTAGGACTCGATTATGTCACCGACCTTGATGTCGTTGAAATTGGCGATGTTCAGTCCGCATTCATAACCGGATACCACTTCCTTGACGTCCTCCTTGAACCGCTTCAGGGATCCCAGCTCACCCGTGTAAACCACGATGCCGTCCCGGATTACACGTATCCTGGAGTTCCTCGTGATCTTGCCTTCCTTAACCATGCAGCCTGCAACCGTTCCCACCCTGGTTATCTTAAAGACCTCACGGATCTCGACGGTGGCTGTGATCTCTTCCTTAATTTCTGGCGAAAGCATGCCTTCCATGGCTGCCTTGACCTCCTCTATGGCATCGTATATGACCGAATACAGGCGGATATCGATTTCCTCTTTCTCTGCCAGTTTCCGGGCAACCATGGATGGTCTTACCTGGAATCCGACAATGATGGCATTGGAGGCTGCGGCCAGCATAACATCGGTTTCCTTGATCTGGCCGACGGCCTTATGGATGATGTTTACCTGGATCTCCGGGGTGGAAAGCTTGATCAGTGAATCGCTCAGAGCTTCGATTGAACCGTCCACGTCTCCCTTAACGATGACATTAAGTTCCTGGAAGTTACCAATCGCGATCCGCCTTCCGATCTCATCCAGGGTGATGTGCTTCTTCGTGCGCTGATCCTGTTCGCGCTGGAGCTGTTCACGCTTGTTGGCAATTTCCTTGGCCTCCTTGTCGCTTTCCATGATATTGAAGCGGTCGCCCGCCTGCGGGGCGCCGTTCAGCCCGAGCACGAGGACCGGTGAAGAGGGACCTGCAGAGTCGATCTTCTTGCCCCGTTCGTTGTACATGGCCTTGATATGCCCGAAATGGGTTCCCGCAAGCATGACATCGCCGATCTCAAGGGTCCCGTTTTCCACCAGCACCGTGGTGACGTAACCCCGGCCTTTATCGAGGGCCGATTCGATCACCGAACCGCTTGCAATCCTGTGCGGGTTTGCTTTCAGGTCGAGCAGTTCTGCTTCCAGAAGGACTTTTTCCAGCAATTCGTGGATGTTGATCCCGTTCTTGGCGGAAATGTCCTGTGACTGATACTTGCCTCCCCAGTCCTCGACCATGAGATTCATTTTGGCAAGTGCCTCCTTAATTTTTTCAGGATTTGCATTGGATTTGTCAATCTTATTGATGGCGAATACAATGGGAACCCCGGCGGCCTGGGCATGATTGATGGCCTCTACTGTCTGGGGCATCACACCGTCGTCCGCTGCAACCACAATGATGACCACATCCGTTGCCTGGGCACCACGCGCCCGCATGGCGGTAAAGGCTTCGTGACCCGGAGTATCCAGGAAGGTGATCTGCCGGCCGTCATCCAGGCTGACGCTGTAAGCCCCGATGTGCTGGGTTATTCCACCCGCTTCTCCGGCCACGACGTTGGCGCTGCGGATATAGTCGAGCAGTTTTGTTTTCCCGTGATCCACATGTCCCATTACGGTCACAATGGGAGGCCTGGGCTCCAGTTCATCGGGCTCGTCGACCTCCTCTGCAATGGCCTCCTGAACTTCCACACTGATGAATTCGACCTTGTAATTGAATTCATCTGCAACAAGGGCCAGGGTTTCAGCATCCAGTCGCTGGTTTATGGAAACGAACAGCCCGAGTTCCATGCATTTGGCTATGATCTCGGTGGCCGTGACGTTCATCATTGAGGCGAGTTCCTGAGCGGTTACAAATTCGGTAACCTTGATCACGTTCCGGCCCTCTTCCTTCCTGATAGCCTCTTCCTGCAATTTCTGGGATGCGGCGTCCCTTTTTTCACGCCGGTATTTGGCAGCTTTCGATTTTCCCCTGTCGGTAAGGCGTGCCAGGGTTTCTTTGACCTGTTTCTGTACATCTTCTTCGTTGACCTCTGGCTTCAGGGGTTTCCTTCTCTTCTTAAGGCCCTGCTTTTTCTGGACTTTACCCCTTTCCACGCTGTCTCTGTTCGATTTTTCACCAAGGTCCACCCTCCTTTCGGTTTCCTTTCTAATCCGCTTCCGCTTTTTCCTGGATTCCTTGTCCGACTCCCTGCGGTCTTCAACCGGCAGAACAATTTTGCCAACCACAGAGGGACCATTCAGCTTTTCAATCTTCGTACGAATGAAGTTTTCATCATCTTCTGCTGCTGCTCTCCCGGGGATTGGAGCAACTCTGGACTCCGGACGCTTCTCGCCTGATTCCTTAACCGTGCCGATTTTTGGTTCAGCAACTGCTCCCGCATCTTTTTTGGCCGGTTCCTTCAGGTCAGCTTTTGCAACAGTCCCGGTTTTGCTTTCCTTCTCTTTATCCCCTTTTTCTGCTTCCGCCTTCTTCCTTGCCTCATCCTTTTCTTTGGGCTGTTCGTCGACCTTCCTGGCCTTTCCCTTACCGCTGATGGCATCCAGGTCAACCTTCCCGATAACCTTTATATCAACCTCTTCCTGTGCAAGGTCCAGCTTGCTGGGTGCAGTGGGATCCTTGATGAAAACCTCCTCCTCGTTATCCGGTTTGGCAGGCCTCTGCTGGTCAATATCATGAATTGAAATGGTGTCTTTCTTCTCCCGTAAATTCTTAAGGCTCAACCGGTCGGATTCTCTTTTAACACTGATGTCGGAACTGTATTCCTGGATCAGGATCTCATAGATCTCCTCGGTTACTTTGGTGTTAGGGTTTGGATCAACGGCATAACCTTTCTTCCTGAGGAATTCCACGATCGTGGAAATCCCGACATTAAACTCCCGTGCAATCTTGCTTAACCTTGTCCCCGTACCTGCCATAAGCTCTAAATAATCTGCTAATATAGTATTTATAAGGTAAATTATTCAAATTCCGCGTTCAGTACCTTAATCACTTCCTGTATGGTTTCTTCCTCAAGATCAGTCCTTTTTACCAGGTCTTCTATGCTGAGATCGAGCACACTTTTCGCCGTATCACAGCCAATCGATTTGAGTTCATCAATGATCCATCCTTCAATCTCATCGGCGAATTCTTCCAGGTTCACGTCTTCTTCATCTTCCTCGACACCTTCCCTGTAAACATCTATTTCATAACCGGTTAGCTGGCTTGCCAGGCGGATATTCAATCCTCCTTTCCCGATGGCCAGGGATACTTCGGTGGGCTGAAGGTATACCTCAGCCTCCTTGGCCTGCTCATTTAGTTTGATCGAGCTGATCTTCGCGGGACTCAGAGCCCGCTGGATGAACAGCTGCACATTGTTGGTAAAATTGATCACATCAATGTTTTCGTTCTTCAGTTCCCTTACGATCCCGTGGATCCTGGAACCCTTCATCCCCACACAGGCACCGACCGGGTCGATCCTTTCATCATACGATTCAACGGCAACCTTGGCCCTCTCACCGGGAACCCGGACAATTTTCTTTATGGTGATCAGACCGTCAAAGATTTCGGGCACTTCGAGCTCGAACAGGCGCTCCAGAAATACCGGGGATGTCCTGGAGAGGACGATCAGGGGATTGTTGTTTTTCATCTCCACTTTGATGACCACCGCACGTATGGTGTCACCCTTACGAAAATAATCGCTGGGTATCTGTTCCGACTTGGGAAGGATCAGCTCGTTGCCTTCATCGTCAAGTACCAGGATCTCCCTCTTCCAGACCTGGTAAACCTCTCCCGTTACAATCTCCCCGATGCGGTCCTTGTATTTTGCATAGAGGTTGTTCTTTTCCAGGTCAAGGATCCTGGAGGTGAGGTTCTGCCTGAGCGAAAGGATGGCCCTTCTTCCAAAGTCCGCGAGCTTAACCTCATCGGTCACTTCCTCCCCGACCTCGTAATCCGCATCGATCTTCTTTGCTTCGGACAGCACGATCTGAAGATTCGGATCTTCAAGGTCAGTATCTTCAACCACCTCCCTGTTTCTCCATATTTCGAAATCACCCTTGTCTATATTGATGATGATGTCAAAATTCTCATCCGAGCCGAAGTTTTTCACCATCAGTCCCCTGAAAACATCCTCAAGCACGGTCATCATGGTAGCCCTGTCAATGTTCTTAAGTTCCTTGAACTCCGAAAAAGTGTCAATCAAATTAAGCGATTCCATTTTCCAGCATTATTAATTTATTCCCTAAAATTGAATTTGAACTTTTGTTGATGTTATTTCTGTGAATTTCAGATCGAGGGATTCGGGTTTTGCTCCCTTTTTCCCTGCCGGCACTTCAAGCTGGATCCCTTCCCTGTCCGATTCCTTCAGTAACCCGAGAACCCGCCTCCCGTCAAGGAACTGCACGGAAACCATCCTGCCGATGTTCTTGATGTATTGTTCAGGAACACGGAAAGGGGCATCCAGTCCCGGGGACGAAACCTCCAGGGAAAAATCCTCCCTGTCGCGGTCGAGCCTTTCCCCGAGAGCTCGGCTGATCCTGGCACAATCCTCAATCGTTATCCCCTCCATCGTATCCACGTGCACAAGGATCCTGTTGCCGGGGTCTACCCGGATATCGACCTGGAAAATCCCCGTTCCACTTAGGACCTCCTGCAAAATGGCTTCCAATGTTGGCCTGTCAATCATATCAGTTTAATAAAATAGGGGACTCGCGTCCCCTACATCATCCTGTAATCCGGGCGCAAATGTAATAAAAAACAATCACATCTCAAAATTCCATGATTCTACTGCACCCAGGCTTTAATATTTGAATACCCTTGGTATCTTTTAAACCGGTGCTTCAAAATTTCCGTGTAATACCGAAGGCATTGTCAAATGAGTAACATACTTTTTGCCGCAGGCAAAAATCCGAGACGAATTGATAATGCCTGAGGTATGGAATTTTCACAGGCGCCTTGTTTAAAAATACCTCCGGCAATGATTTCAAATATTAAAGCCTGGGTTGGTATCACGGCCGATAATGATTACCTTAAGCTCGCTTATGGAATTTTGAGATGAGACCCCCTCCGGCCAATAAGAAAAAAATCATCAATGACCCGGTTTACGGATTCATAAAAATCGCTTCAGAGGAACATTTTGACCTGATTGAACATCCTTATTTTCAGAGGCTTCGCAGGATTAAACAACTGGGACTCACGAATTTCGTCTACCCCGGGGCCACACACACCCGGTTCCAGCATGCCCTGGGAGCCTATCATCTCATGGGACTGGCGATACAGGTGCTCCGGACAAAGGACATCGAAATCACACGGGAGGAAGAAGAAGCAGCGCTTGCGGCAATCCTGCTTCACGACATTGGCCACGGTCCCTTTTCCCATGCCCTTGAAGGGAGCATCATTGAAGGCCTTCACCACGAAGAACTCTCGCTTCTTTTCATACATGCACTGAATGTTGAATTCGGGGGACGGCTGAATCTTGCCATTGAGATCTTCACGGGAAGCTACCAGAAGAAATTCCTGCACCAGCTGATCGCGGGACAGCTCGATATGGACCGGCTGGATTACCTGAAAAGAGACAGCTTCTTTACCGGCGTTACAGAAGGAGTTATCGGCTCTGACCGGATCGTACGGATGCTGAATGTTGTCGATGACGACCTTGTGGTGGATCACAAGGGGATCTACTCCATTGAAAAGTTCCTGATTGCCAGGAGGTTGATGTACTGGCAGGTTTACCTGCACAAAACGGTGCTTGCCTCGGAGGTCCTGCTGGTGAACATCCTGAAGCGGGCCAGGATGCTCGCGATGAACGGTACTGGGTTATTCGCCACCCCGGCGCTTGGGCATTTTCTGAAATCGCTGGTGTCAAGGGAGGATTTCTACGGCGAGGATACCTTGCCCGGGATCATACCTGAGATCAGTCCCGCTTTATTAAAGAACCTGAACCTGTTTGCCAGCCTCGACGACAACGATATCATTGCCTCTGCCAAAGTCTGGTGCGATCATCCCGATAAAACCCTTTCCATCCTGAGTAAAGGCCTTATAAACAGATCCCTGTATAAGATCGAGATCCGGAACGAGGAATTTTCACCAGAATATGTCCGGGAGATCCGGGAAGGGGTAAGCAGGCGTTACGGGCTGGCGGACGAGGACCTGGAATTCCTGGTCCATCTGGGTTCGGTGAGCAACAATGCATACCGTTCGGAGGACGAACGGATCCGGATCCTCTACCACGGAGGAATTCTCAAAGACATCGCAGAAGCTTCCGATATGCTGGACCTGTCCGTTCTGTCAAGGACCGTGAAAAAAAATTTCCTGTGTTATCCCAAGGATGCCCTGGAAGCGGGCCCCGAATAATTGCTCTAATTAATTACTTTTGTGACCAAATTGAATACCGATGGAATTTACCGCACAACAAATTGCCGCATTCCTGGACGGAACGGTTGAAGGCGATGAAAATGCCAGGGTCAGCAACGTCTCGAAAATAGAGGAGGGAAAGCCGGGTACGCTTGCATTCCTGGCCAATCCTAAATACCAGAAATACATCTATGATACGCAGGCATCCATAGTGCTGGTAAGCAGGGATTTTAAACTTGACCGTAAAGTCGGTGCCACCCTGATCCGCGTCAAGGATGCCTACCAGGCATTCGCAAACCTGCTGGACCTGTATGAGCAGTCCAAACCCAGGAAATCAGGGATAAGCAGCCTGGCAAGTATTGCTCCCTCGGCCAGGACCGGCGAAGATCTTTTCATCGGGGATTTTGCATTCATAGGGGAAAACGCCACCATAGGCAGCAGGGTCCAGATCCATCCCCAGGTCTTCATCGGGGATGATGTCACCATCGGGGACAATACCATTCTTTACCCCGGTGTGAAAGTGCTCAAGGAATGCATCATCGGTGAGAACTGCGTGATCCATGCGGGAACGGTCATCGGGTCGGACGGATTCGGTTTTGCCCTGGAGCAGGATTCTGAATCGAGAAGAAAAGTACCCCAGGTCGGGAATGTGATCATCGGGAACGATGTTGAAATCGGGGCAAACGTCACCATCGACAGGGCCACCATGGGTTCCACACGGATCGGGAACGGCGTGAAGATGGATAACCTGATCCAGATTGCCCATAACGTGGAGATCGGGGAAAACACGGTCGTGGTTGCCCAGGCAGGGATTGCAGGTTCAACCAAGGTCGGTATGAATGTGATCATCGCCGCCCAGGCGGGGATCGTTGGACACCTGACCATTGGCGACGGGGCCATCATCGGGGGCCAGGCAGGGGTCCCGAATAATCTCAAGGAAAAAGAGATCGTCCTGGGCTCTCCCGCCTTTGATATTCGCGAATTCAAGAGGTCCGCTGCCGTGTTCAAGAAACTCCCGGAAATGTACCGTAAGGTCAACCAGATGGAAAGGGAATGGAAAGAAAAGTTCAAATCCGGATAGTCGCCAGGGGTATTTTTTGACGCATGAACAGATTTACTTAATTTTTGTATCTTTCTGGACCAAAATTCAACCGCAATTGAGGGGAACATGACTGAAAACCAGAAAACTGTTAAAAAACCTTTAAGCTTCAGCGGCTGGGGACTGCATACTGGTGTTGAAGTCAAACTCACCCTGGCCCCTGCACCCGAAAATAATGGTTACCAGTTTATCCGCACGGACCTGAACGACCGTCCGGTCATAAAAGCAATCGCTGAAAACGTTGTAGAGACAAGTCGGGGCACCACCCTGGAGGAAAACGGCGTGCGGGTTTCAACCGTTGAACATGTGCTGGCTGCCTGCGTCGGCAGCGGGATTGACAATATCAACATCGAACTTAACGGTCCGGAAGCGCCGATCCTCGATGGTAGCTCGATCGTATATGCCGAGGCCATAGCCAGGGCCGGCCTCAAAGACCTTAAGAGTCCCAGGAATATTTACCGGATCGAAGAAAAGATCGAATACCGGGACGAGGAACACGGCATTGAACTGATTGCTTACCCCGACGATAAGTTAAGCATCGATGTAAAAATCGACTATAATTCGAAAGTCCTCGGCTTCCAGTACGCAAACCTGGATGACCTGAAAGATTTCAATAAGGAGATAGCCCCTGCCAGGACTTTTGTTTTCCTGCACGAACTCGAATTCCTTTTAAAGAACAACCTGATCAAGGGAGGAGACCTGGACAATGCCATTGTTATCATCGACCGTAAAGTCACCCAGGCTGAACTCGACCATCTTGCCGAACTTTTCAAAAAACCTAAGGTAAAAGTGCAGCCCGAAGGCATCCTGAACAACGTTAACCTGAATTTCAGCAATGAGCCGGCGCGGCATAAGCTGCTTGACATACTCGGCGACCTTGCACTGGTGGGCCAGCCTATCCAAGGCAAGATCATTGCCACCAGGCCCGGCCATTATGCCAACAACCAGTTCGCAAGGCTGATCCGGAGCAAGATCAAGAAGGACAAGCTGAAAACAAAGGCCCCGAAGTACGATTTCAACAATCCCGTTTACGACATCAACCAAATCAAAAAGATACTTCCACACCGGTATCCTTTCCTGATGCTCGACAGGGTGTTGCACCTTGACGACAAATCGGTTGTCGGATTGAAAAACGTATCGGTCAACGAACCTTTCTTTCATGGACATTTCCCCCAGGAACCCGTGATGCCCGGGGTACTGCAGGTTGAAGCCATGGCCCAGGTAGGGGGGATCCTTGTCCTTAATACTGTGCCCGACCCGGAACACTACGCCACCTACTTCCTGAAGATCGATAATGTGAAATTCAGGGGAAAGGTAGTACCGGGTGATACACTGATCATCAAAGCAGACCTGATGGAACCCATCCGCAGGGGAATTGCACATATGTTCGGACAGGTATTCGTGGGGGACAACCTGGTTTCCGAAGGAGAACTGATGGCCCAGATTGTAAAAGAATATACGGAGTAATATGAACCCTCTCCAGGCAAATATTCATCCCGGGGCTAAAATTGGCGATGGCGTTATCGTTGAACCCTTTGCCACCATTTACGAGGATGTTGAGATCGGTGAAAGTTCCTGGATCGGACCCAATGCGGTAATTATGGACGGTGCCAGGCTGGGGAAGAACTGTAAGATATTCCCGGGAGCGGTGATCTCGGCCATCCCGCAGGACATGAAATACGAGGGCGAGAAGACCACCGTGGTGATCGGAGATAACACGACCATACGGGAATTTGTCACCATTAACAAGGGAACAAAAGCAAAAGGCAGCACCACCATCGGCAACAACTCCCTGATCATGGCCTATGTCCACGTAGCCCACGATTGCAGGATCGGCAACAATGTGATTCTGGTCAACAGCGCCGCGCTTGGCGGGGAAGTGAATATCGATGACTTTGCCATTGTCAGCGGGGCTTCCCTTATCCACCAGTTCTGCCGGATCGGCAAACATGCCATGCTGCAGGGCGGATCGCGTGTAGGGAAAGACGTCCCACCTTATATTACGGCCGGGAGGATACCTCTGGCTTACGAGGGACTAAATTTCATCGGGCTTAAACGCAGGGGATTCACACCCGAGAAGATCAACGAGATCAAGGAGATTTACCGAATCATTTACCACAGGGGCTTTAACAACACCCAGGCCAGGGAATACATTGAAAAAAATTTCCCGCCATCCGAGGAACGCGATGAGATCGTCGGGTTTATGAGGGAATCGAAAAGGGGACTGATCAAGGGATCCATCGGCGGGGAGGAAGATTAATCCCCTGGTGCATTTCAATCCAGCGCATTCCAGCCCTGCGCCTGCAATTCCATTTCCGCACCCTGGTCTGTAACGAATTTATATCCCGTACCGGCCCCGGTTATATGCCCGATCATGGACACATCCTTCATGGCTTTCACCCGGTCATGCATGCCCAGGGGAAGGGTAAAAAGCAGTTCGTAATCCTCTCCCCCGTTCAGCGCGGCAATAAAGGGTTCGATGTTCATTTCCCTGGCCGCCCTTGCCGTCTCCTGGTCGATCGGGATCCTGTCCTGGAAGATCCGGCAACCCTGGCTGCTCTGCCTGCATATGTGAAGCAGGTCCGATGACAATCCGTCTGAAATGTCGATCATGGCATGGGGTACGATGCCGAGTTCCCTGAAGGATTCGATGATATCCCTGCGGGCTTCGGGTTTGAGCTGCCTCGAAAGGATGTACTCATGGCCCGCGATGTCGGGCTGAACGCCCGAAGAAGATTCCTCGAAGAGCCGCCGCTCCCTTTCCAGGAGCTGAAGTCCCATGTACGATGCACCCAAATTACCTGAAACGCAGATCAGATCATTCAGCCTGGCGGTATTCCGGTATACCGTTTTTCCCTTCTCTGCTTCACCCACCGCCACCACGCTCAGGGTGAGTCCCGTTACAGATGACGTGGTGTCCCCACCTACCAGGTCAACCCCGTAGGTTTCACAGGCAAGCCTGATCCCACCGTACAGCTCCTCCATGGCCTCGAGTGAAAATTTTCCGGAAACCGCCACGGAAACAAGTACCTGCCTGGGAGTGGCATTCATTGCATAAACATCCGAAAGGTTCACGGTGACTGCCTTGTAACCAAGGTGTTTGAGAGGAGTATATACCAGGTTGAAATGGATACCTTCCACGAGAAGGTCCGTGGTCACAACCATTTCTTTCCCCCGGTAATCGAGCAGAGCCGCATCGTCACCCACCCCCTTCAGGCTGCTTTTGTTCCTGAGGATAAAGTCCCTCGTCAGCCTGTCAATCAGTCCGAATTCCCCGAGTTCAGACAGCGGAGTTACTTTTTTCTTCTCACTCATGTCTCAGATTATGGTCAAATTTAATACTTTTATGTATCTTTGTCCTTATTTGGAATAAATCTAAATAAGCACAAGGGCGATCTGAAAAAGGGAGGATGAAAAATGGAAAATAAGCAGGACGAAGTCATACGGGAGGTAACCCAGAACGAATATAAATACGGATTCCATAGCGATATTGAAACCGACACCATCCCCAAAGGCCTTAATGAAGACGTAATCCGGTTGATCTCGGCTAAAAAGGAGGAGCCGGAATGGCTTCTTGAGTTCAGGCTCAAGGCCTATGCCCAGTGGAAGAAGATGAGCATGCCCCACTGGGCCCACCTCGAGATCCCGGAAATCGATTACCAGGACATCATTTATTACGCAGCCCCAAAACAGAAAATCGGGCCCGATAGCCTTGACGATGTGGATCCCGAACTCAGGGCCACGTTCGATAAGCTCGGTATCCCCCTGGATGAGCAGAAACACCTGACCGGGATGGCGGTTGATGCGGTCATGGACTCCGTTTCCGTAAAAACCACCTTTTCCGAAACGCTTGCCGAACTCGGGATAATTTTCTGTTCATTCAGCGAAGCGGTTAACAATCATCCCGACCTGGTCAGGCAGTACCTGGGCAGCGTGGTTCCCTATACGGACAATTATTTTGCAACACTGAATTCGGCCGTTTTCTCCGACGGTTCATTCTGCTACATTCCAAAAGGAGTCCGGTGCCCCATGGAACTTTCGACCTATTTCCGGATCAATGCGGCCAACACGGGACAGTTCGAGCGGACCCTTCTGGTTGCAGACGATGAAAGTTATGTGAGCTACCTGGAGGGCTGCACAGCCCCCATGCGTGACGAGAATCAGCTGCATGCGGCAGTGGTTGAGATAGTCGCCCTGGAAAAGGCCCAGGTTAAATATTCCACCGTGCAGAACTGGTATCCGGGGGACAGGAACGGCAAAGGGGGGATATTTAATTTTGTGACCAAGCGTGGAATTTGCAAGGGAAATGACTCGAAGATCTCATGGACCCAGGTGGAGACCGGTTCGGCCATTACCTGGAAATACCCCAGCTGCATCCTGAAAGGACATAATTCGATTGGTGAGTTCTATTCGGTGGCCATCACCAATAATCACCAGCAGGCAGATACGGGGACCAAGATGATGCACATAGGCCGGAATACCCGCAGCACGATCATCTCTAAAGGGATTTCTGCGGGAAGAGGACAGAATTCTTACAGGGGACTGGTACGGATCCTGAAAACGGCTGTGAATGCAAGGAATTTCTCCCAGTGCGATTCGCTGCTGCTGGGGGACAAGTGCGGAGCCCATACCTTTCCCTACATCGAGACGGACAACAGTACGGCCATCGTCGAACACGAGGCCACAACCTCGAAAATAAGCGAGGATCAGATATTCTATTGCAACCAGCGGGGCATCGATACCGAAAAGGCTGTCGGGCTGATCGTAAACGGGTATGCCAGGGAAGTGCTCAATAAACTCCCGATGGAATTTGCAGTCGAAGCACAGAAACTGCTGCAGATCTCCCTCGAAGGATCGGTCGGTTAGGGCTGTGCCGGATAGGATCAGGCATTCCGCCAAGGACAATTTAAAGTGCAATTAAAAGGATCAATAAAGTAAAATGTTATCAATTAAGGATTTAAGAGTAGCCATCGGGGGCAAGGAGATCCTCTTCGGGATCAATCTTGAGGTTAAGGCAGGCGAGGTGCATGCCATAATGGGACCGAACGGCTCGGGGAAGAGCACCCTTGCTCTGGCCCTTGCCGGAAGGGATCTGATCGACGTTATCCACGGATCGGTTAAATACATGGGGGAGAACCTGCTGGAAATGGACCCGGAAGAAAGGGCCAAAAAGGGGATCTTCCTGGGATTCCAGTATCCGGTGGAAATACCCGGGGTCAGCATGGTGAATTTTATGAAGACCGCCGTCAACGAGCAAAGGATCTACCAGGGGAAGGAACCCCTCTCGGCGGGCGATTTCCTCAAGTATATGCGTGAAAAGAAGGAACTGGTTGAATTTGATTCCCAGCTTACCAACCGTTCGGTGAACGAGGGATTCTCGGGCGGCGAAAAGAAAAAGAACGAGATTTTCCAGATGGCCTTGCTCGAACCGAAGCTGGCCATCCTGGATGAAACCGACAGCGGACTCGACATCGATGCCCTGAAGATCGTGGCCAAAGGGGTGAATGCCATGAAAAACAAGGACAAAGCAACCATCGTCATAACCCATTACCAGCGGCTGCTTGATTACATTGTTCCCGATCAGGTACACGTGCTGTTCCAGGGACGCATCGTCAAATCGAGCGGGAGGGAACTGGCCCTGGAACTGGAGGAGAAAGGATACGACTGGATAAAGGCCGAGGCTAACGGACACACACCATGAGTACAAGCCAGGAATACATTGAATTGTTCAGGGAAAAGGAATCCATCCTGGAAAAGGATTCCCCTTCCTTCATGAGGGAGATCCGGCAGGACGCAATGCATGAGTTCAGCCTCACCGGCCTGCCGGACCGGAAGAGCGAACTGTATAAATATACCTCGCTTCAGAAGATCTTTGAACCGAAATATTCCATACAGTTCCAGCCGAGTAAGGTGGACTTCAGGGTGGAAGACATCTTTACCTGCGATGTGCCTAACCTGAGAACCAGGCTGGAGATCATCCTGAACGGGTTTTATTTTGGCCAGGGCAGTATGCTGACCAGGCTGGACAACGGCATTCTCATCGGGAGCCTTGCGGAGGCACTCAGGCTGCACCCCGACCTGGTGAAGGAACATTTTGCCCGGTATGCCCACAGCCGGTCGGACGGACTGGTAGCCCTCAATACGGCCTTTGCCCAGGACGGGTTGTTTATTTACGTACCCAGGGGACAGACACTCAAAGAGCCGGTACAGGTCGTGCACCTGCCCATGACGGGGCTGGACACACTCCTGCATTACCGCAACCTTTTCATCCTGGAGGAAAATACCAGTGCCGAGGTGATCGTGTGCGACCATACCCTTTCACCCTTCCGCTTTCTGACCAATTCGGTGACCGAAATTTATGCGGGACCCTCGGCACGGTTCAGTTATTCAAGGGTGCAGAACGAACACCTGAACTCCAACCTCCTGACCAACCTGTTCATAAACCAGGAGCGGGACAGCCAGGTTAAAACCAATACCATCACCCTTCACGGGGGGACCATCCGCAACAATACCCATGTGCTTCTGAACGCTCCGGGCGCCGGAAGCGAGGTTTACGGGCTGTCACTCTCCGACCGGAACCAGCACATCGACAACTTCGTAAACATCGATCATGCCAGTCCCAATTGCACCAGCAACCAGCTTTTCAAGTGCATCCTTGACGAGCAGGCTACCGGGGCATTCAACGGAAGGATCCTGGTCCGCCCGGACGCCCAGAAAACCGTTGCCTTCCAGACCAATAACAACATCCTGATGTCTGACGAGGCAAAAATGAACAGCAAGCCCCAGCTCGAGATCTACGCCGATGATGTGAAATGCAGCCACGGCGCCACAACGGGACAGCTGGACGAGAACGCCCTGTTCTATATGCAGTCCCGCGGCATCCCCCGCCACGAAGCCAGGATGCTGATGCTCTATGCATTCGCCCATGAGGTGATCGAAAAGGTCGATGTGGTGCCGCTGAAGGAACGCATCAACGATCTGGTGGACAAGCGCCTGAGGGGAGAATTATCACGCTGCAACAACTGTTCCATGGCCTGCGGAAATCTTTCGCTTCCCAAATAACCACGGTCCCATGGAATTCGATGTCGAAAAGATCAGACAGGACTTTCCCATTCTCTCCAGGAAGGTATACGGGCAGCCCATAGCCTATCTTGACAACGGCGCCACCACCCAGAAACCCAGGCAGGTCATCGAAACAGTCAGGAAATACTATGAACAGGGAAACGCCAGCATCCACCGGGGGATTCATTTCCTGAGCGAGCAATCGACCGACACCTATGAAAAGGCAAGAGAGACCGTCCGCAGGTTCATCAACGCAGCCTCTTCCAGCGAGATCATTTTTACCAGTGGTGCCACGGGATCCATCAATGCCGTAGCCTTTTCCTTCGGGGAACGATACATCAGCGAAGGAGACGAGGTGATCATCAGTGAGATGGAACACCATGCCAACCTCGTTCCCTGGCAGATGATGTGCGAACGGAAGGGAGCCAGGCTGAAGATCATTCCCTTCAATGAAAAAGGGGAACTGATCTTCGGGGAATACGAAAAGCTTCTGACCGATAAAACCCGGATCGTGGCCATATCCCATGTTTCCAATACCCTGGGTACCATCAACCCGGTGAAGGAGATCATCCGGAAGGCTCATGAAAGGGATGTCCCCGTCCTTGTTGACGGTGCCCAGGCGGTGCAGCATGAAACGATCGATGTGCGGGACCTCGACGCGGATTTCTACGTCTTTTCGGGCCACAAGGTATACGGTCCCAATGGAATAGGCGTGCTCTACGGGAAGGAAAAGTACCTTTATGAAATGCCCCCATACCAGGGGGGAGGGGACATGGTGGACTGCGTCACCTTTGAAAAAACCACCTATAACCAGCTTCCCTTTAAATTCGAGGCCGGGACCATGAATTACATCGGGGCAGCGGGACTTGCCGCCGCGCTTGATTACATTAGCGTGATCGGGCTCCCCGGGATCCGTCAGTACGAGCATTCCCTGCTGGAATACGCCACCATGAAGCTGATGTCCGTGCCCGGACTCCGGATCTATGGCCTGGCACCGGAGAAGATAAGCATCCTTTCCTTCCTGATGGACGACATCCATCCCTACGATGCAGGCATGGTACTCGATAAACTGGGCATCGCTGTCCGTACGGGCACTCACTGCAACCAGCCGGTAATGGACCATTACAGGATCACGGGCACCCTCAGGGCCTGCCTCGCATTTTACAACACCACCGGGGAAATCGACCGGCTTTACGAGGGACTCCTCCGGGTCATCAGGATGTTCGGTTAAGACCCCTTCCCCGGTAATGATTAACTTTACAGGCATGAACACACAGCGGATCCAGGAAGAGATCGTATCCGAATTCGAGGTATTCGATGACTGGCTCGACAAGTACGATTACCTCATCGAGCTCAGCAATGGCCTGCCCGTCATGGATCCGAGGTATAAGACCAATGAATACCTGATCAACGGGTGCCAGTCAAAGGTCTGGCTGAAAGCGGAGATCGAGGACGGGAAGGTCACCTTCACAGCCGATTCGGATGCCATCATCACCAAGGGGATCGTATCCCTGCTGATCCGGGTGCTTTCCGGCCATGAACCAAAGGAAATACTGGAAACCGACCTTTTCTTTATCGACCGGATCGGACTCCGTCAGAATCTGTCCCCGACCCGTTCGAACGGCCTGCTGGCCATGGTTAAACAGATGAAATTATACGCCCTTGCTTATCAGACGAGACTGGAAAGAGGCGATAAATGAGCCACCCGGGGCGAATGTGCAATGATTAAAACGAATGTGCAGTGATTAAAACAAATGAAATGGAACCCGAAAACGAATTTCTTCAGCTTGAGGACAGGATTATAAAAGTCCTTAAAAACATATACGACCCGGAGATCCCGGTGAATATTTATGACCTGGGACTCATCTATGAGCTCGATGCGGACGATGACAATAATGTCAAGATAAAGATGACCCTTACGACCCCGAATTGCCCCATTGCAGGCGATATCCTCCGGGAGGTCAGAGACAGCGTGGAAGCCGTGGAGGGTGTAAAATCCCTCGACCTGAAACTTACCTTCGACCCTCCCTGGGATGAGTCCAATCTCAGCGAAGAGGCAAGGCTTGAACTGGGACTGATGTAACATGGGACAGACCCCGGGTATTCCGGCTCCGGAATTCCTGTCCCCCGAACACTCCCGCATTGGAAAATTCACCTCAAAATACCCTGCGCATCAAGGAAAAAGCCCGTGAGCTGGGATTTCTTGATTGCGGTATTGCCCGTGCGGAATTTCTGGAAGAGGATGCGGCAAGGCTGGGGGACTGGCTTGACAGAGGCTTTCATGGCCGGATGGGATACATGGAAAACCATTTCGAAAAACGTACGGACCCGCGCAGGCTTGTCGAAGGCGTACGTTCAGTGATCGTGGTGCTTCAGAATTACCATACCGGCAGGAAACAGGACGACCCCGGGGCCCCGGTGCTTTCAAAATACGCCTACGGCAGGGATTACCATAAGATCATCCGCAAAAAGCTGAACCGGATGCTGAAATGGATGAATGGAGAGATCGCTCCCTCACCGGGCCGTGTTTTCGTCGATTCTGCCCCGGTCATGGAGAGGGCCTGGGGTGCGAAAGCGGGACTCGGATGGATCGGCAGGCATTCCCTCCTCCTGAACCGGAAATACGGGTCCTGGTTTTTCCTCGGGGTAATCCTCAGCGGACTGGAACTTGAACCGGACAGGCCGGTGAATGAGTATTGCGGGGACTGTACCCGTTGCATCGAGGCCTGTCCCACCGGCGCCATCCTTTCCGGCCGCACGGTCGATGCGACAAAGTGCATATCCTACCTGACCATAGAATTAAAAAACCAGCCCATCCCTCCCGGGTTCCGGGAGAAAATGCAAAACCGGGTATTCGGATGCGACATTTGTCAGGAGGTCTGTCCCTGGAGCAATAATGCCCACCCGCACAGCGAGGACTGGCTGAAACCCCGCCCGGGACTGCTCGAGATGACCCGGGATGAATGGATGGCCCTGGATGAGCAGAAATTCAATCAGTTGTTCGAGGGGACAGCCCTTAAGCGTGCCGGATTCGCCAGCCTCCGCCGAAACCTCGACTTCCTGCAATGACTCCGGCAAACCCTGCTGAAAATCCACATTTCCCCGGCATTTTTTAAACCGGCGCTTCAAAATTTCCGCGTAATACCGATGGCATTGTCAAATGACGAGCCTACTTTTTGCCGCAGGCAAAAATACATGAGGAATTGACA
The DNA here is from genome assembly GCA_964431315.1 of uncultured Bacteroides sp. Lineage (GTDB taxonomy): Bacteria > Bacteroidota > Bacteroidia > Bacteroidales > SM23-62 > SM23-62. The sequence continues at coordinate 52,129 of CAYSJH010000008.1, forward strand.
ATACCTGAGGTACGGAAATTTCCATAGGCGCCTTGTTTAAAAATGCCTAGGTCAGTTTTGTGGATTTTCAGCAGGGTTTGCTACTCCGAACCGACAATGGTTACTACGATTCGTCGTGTTGAGCGGGGACCGTCAAACTCACAGAGAAAAATGTTCTGCCAGGTGGAGAGCCCGAGTTCACCATTGAGGATGGGGACGGTCTCGGAGGGCCCCACAAGGCCGGCCTTCAGATGGGCATCCCCGTTGCTGTCCTGCGCATCATGCTCCCACACCCCCGGGGGAATGAGCTTTTGCAGAAGGTTTATCACATCGTTCTGCACGGACTGGTCCCAGTTCTCCTGGATCATGATCGCAGCTGTGGCCCCCTGCACATAGACCGATACTATTCCGTTCTGCACTCCGCTTTTCCTGACCGAATCCTTAACCTGCGTGGTAATGTCGTACAGGCCGTTCCGTTTATGGGTGCTTATTTGTATAATCTCCTGCATTTCGTAAATTTAAGAATTTACGGAAAGATCAGAATGGTCCATACAGAATACGAATGGTTTCTCGGCAAAAGCAGGATCTTTGCCCAGGGATGGCTGCCGGATAACCCCCCCCGGGCAGTGGTGAATCTGATTCACGGGATGGGGGAACATTCCGGGCGCTACGCCCGGTGGGGAACCATGTTTGCGGATTCCGGATATGCCCTGGTGGCGATGGACCTGTTCGGGCACGGGAAGACCGAAGGTAAAAAGGGACACATGAAAAACTACCAGCTGCTGCTTGACCAGGTTGACCTGATGCTCCAGAAGGCTGAAGAGAATTTTCCGGGCATTCCCCGGATCCTTTACGGCCAAAGCATGGGCGGGAATGTCGCGATCAATTATGCCATTTCCAAAGACCCTCCCATATCGGCTCTGATCGCCGATTCACCCTGGCTGCGGCTGGTCATTCCTGTCAGTGGGATTGAAAAGGCCTTTTCAAAAATTGCCAACACCCTGGTTCCCGGACTGCGGATCAAGGCCAAGGGCGTGACTGCCGAACGCCTTTCACACGATCCCGAACACTGGGCCGACCTGAGAGGCGATCCCCTGGTGCACCAGCTGATCTCCGTACGATACGTTCATGAAATCATGGCCATGGGCGAATATGCCCTCAAGCATGTGTACAGGATAAATAAGCCTTTCCTCCTGATGCACGGAAACGCCGACGAAATAACCTCACATAAGGCAAGCGAGGAGTTCGTGGCCAATACATCGACAAGAACCCAGCTGAAAATCTGGGAGGGACTTCGGCACGAGCTGCACAATGAATTCGAGTACAGGGAAGTTTTCAACTACGTCCTGGAATGGCTTAAAAAATGGAATCTTTAGACCATGGATTTCCGTACCGAGGTAAATATTCCTCCTTCAGAAAACAGTATCAGCTACAGGACCGGGATCCTGTTCATGGGATCCTGTTTCACGGAAAGCATCGGTTCTCTCATGAAGGAACTCCGCTTCCGGGTCGACGTGAATCCATTCGGGGTTAATTACAACCCTTCCTCGGTGGCACGGAACCTGTGGACCCTGCTGAACGGGAAGGAATTTAACGGGGATGAACTCGATACGGACGGGGAGAAATGGTTTTCCTTCGACCACCACAGCCAGTTCTCGCATCCCGACCGGGAGGTCTGCCTGGAGAATATCAACCGCAGGCTCAGGTTTGCACAGGGGCGGCTGAAGGATACCCGGTTTCTCCTTCTCACCTGGGGCACTGCCTGGATATTCGTCCATAAGAAAAAGGCCTGTGTCGTTTCCAACTGTCACAAACTGCCGGCGGCAAATTTTTCCAGGCATCTGTTATCGGTCAGCCAGATCGTGGATACCTATACAAAACTGTTCGCGGCCCTTCGAAAGGAGCTCCCCGATCTCCACATCATCCTGACGGTCAGCCCGGTGCGACACTGGAAGGATGGCGCCCGGCTGAACTCCGTCAGCAAATCCACTCTCATCCTGGCGGCACACAGGCTCACCGAGATGTTCACCTATTGCGATTACTTCCCCGCCTGGGAGATCGCCATGGATGACCTGCGGGATTACCGCTTCTATGCCGACGACCTGGTCCACCCGGGCAGCCAGATGGTCCGTTACATCTGGGAAAAGTTCACGGGTGCATGGTTCGATGAGGAAACCCTTGAGATCAGCAGGGAGATCCGCAAACTTGCCAATGCCCGTAACCACCGGCCCTTCGATCCGGGATCGGCACGGCACCGGGAATTTTGCGGCAGGCAGCTGGAGGAGGTGCGGAAGCTGGCCTGGAAATATCCCTTTCTCGAGCTCGGGGAACTGGAGCAATACTTCACCGAATCGTTAAAATGAGTTTATGCACGGACCGTGTTAAACAATTTTGCCTGACGGGTGTTTAATTGGCATGAAAAGACCAGTTGCATGAATAGTCTAGTGTTATGAAACGATGGATTTCAGTCTTAATAACAGCCTTGCTTTTCCTCTCCCGGGTTGTCTCCCAGGAATCGGGACAGGGGGTCATCGAAGGGCGCATTTACAACTCAAACAACAACGAGCCGGTCCCCTTTGCCAACATCGTTATCTGGGGAACCTCGATCGGTTCGGTCAGCGATATTGACGGCAGGTTCCTTTTTACCGGGATACGTCCGGGATACGTGGAACTGAGGATTTCCTCGGTGGGGTTCGATACCTATGTCTCCGAACAGCTCCTGGTTTCGAATTCAAGCCGGGTGTTCATCGAGATCCCGCTTAACGAAAGCAACATTGCCATTGAAGAAATTACGGTAAGGGCCTCCCCGTTCAGGAAGACGGAGGAGAGTCCCCTTTCCATCCAGCGGATCGGGATCGAGGAGATTGAAAAAAATCCCGGCGGGAACCGCGACATCTCAAAGGTACTGCAGTCCCTTCCGGGAGTCGCCTCAACCGTTTCCTACCGCAATGACCTGATCGTGAGGGGAGGCGGATCGAACGAAAACCGTTTCTTCCTCGACGGGGTGGAGATCCCCAACCTCAACCACTTCTCCACCCAGGGGGCCAGTGGGGGACCCAACGGTATCCTGAATGTTGACCTGATACGTTCGGTGGATTTCTATTCCGGTGCATTTCCGGCCGATCGAGGCAATGCCCTGAGTTCGGTCCTCGAATTCAGCCAGATCGACGGCAACAAGGAGAAACTGAAGTTCAAGGGTTCGGTCGGGGCTACCGACCTGGCACTGGCCATCGACGGTCCCATTTCAAAAAATACCACCTACATACTCTCGGTGAGAAGGTCCTATCTGCAATACCTGTTCTCGGTGATCGGCCTTCCCTTCCTGCCGACATACAACGATATGCAGTTCAAGGTAAAGAGCCGGATCAACCAAAAGAATGAGATCACTATCCTGGGACTGGGTTCCTATGATGTCCTGACCCTGAACCTGGACGCCAACGAGACCGAGGACCAGCGGGCCATCCTGAAGGCCATTCCTGCAAACGACCAGTGGAGCTATACGGTAGGGGGCGTCTTCAAGCACTTTACCGGGAATGGATACGATACCTGGGTAATCAGCCGCAGCCACCTGAACAACGGCGCCTGCAAGTATTATAATAACATCGAGGTGGATACGTTGAAAACTTTCGACTACCGGTCAAATGAAATTCAGACCCGGTTCCGTTACGAGCATACTTCGAGGTATGGCGGGGGACTGAAAGTGAATTATGGAGGGGGACTAGAATATGCATATTACGATAATAAAACCTTCAACCAGGTCTTTCGCGAAGGACAGCCGGGGACTATTAATTACAGTTCCGAACTGGATATGTTCAGCTGGTCGGCATTCGGACAGCTAAGCAAGGATTTCCTGAAACAACGGCTCAACCTCTCGCTCGGGCTCCGCATGGATGCCAACAATTATTCGAGCCAGATGAATAACCTGCTGAAACAGTTATCACCCAGGTTCTCCGCTTCTTACATCATAAGTCCCGGCTGGTCACTTAATTTCAATGCGGGCCGGTATTACCAGCAGCCCCCGTATACCATGCTCGGTTTCCGGACCAACGACGGTTCCCTTGTCAACCGCGACAACGGCGCGAAATACATTACCGCAGACCACATAGTTGCCGGATTCGAATTCCTTCCCGACGAAAAATCAAAGATCAGCATTGAAGGATTCCACAAATGGTATTACAATTACCCGGTCTCCGTGCTGGACAAGGTTTCAATTGCCAGCAAGGGCGGTGACTTCGGTACGTTTGGCGACGAGGAGGTCATTTCCCTGGCCAAAGGAAGGGCCTACGGTGCGGAGTTTCTTTACCGGACGCGGGACCTGGCCGGATTTAACATCATCTTTTCCTATACCCTGGTCAGGAGCGAATCCGAGGAGATCAGCCAGGGACTCGACCCGCTGGGGACTTACATTCCCAGTGCATGGGACAACCGGCACCTGCTGAACCTGACTACATACAGGAAATTCAGGGGAAACTGGCAGGCGGGACTGAAATACCGCTTTGCCGGGGGTATACCTTACACTCCCTGGGACATCCCCTACAGTGAAATGCGGCCCGCATGGGATGTGCGCGGAAGCGGCTACCTGGATTACACCCGGTTCAATACCCTGAGGCTTAAGGGATTCCATCAGCTGGACCTGCGGGTGGATAAGGAATGGTATTTCAGTAAATGGAGGCTGAACCTGTACGTAGATGTGCAGAATGTATTCAACTACAAGGCCGATTCACCGCCCAGCCTTTACCAGGTTGAAGACGCCGCAGGAAACCCGGTCATCCGGAATCCCGGTGATCCTTACATGGACCAGCTTTACAGCCTTAAACAGATCAAGTCCCAAAGCGGTACGGTATTGCCGACCATCGGAATAATTGTTGAATTTTAAGACCTAAAGGGGAACAAAATTTTCGTGAAATGAAACTTCAGATCTTCCTGCTCATCCTGTTAAGCAGCCTGGCAGCCTGCAAATCCGGCAAGGTCCAGGAACAACCCTTAAAATCGGAACTTACGACCAATGCATCGGGTAAAGGTCCCGTCGTATACCTTGATTTTAAAAAGGGTCCCGCCCATAACCACCCCTCATTCGTTCTCTGGGCCGAAGATCTGGATGGGAATTTCATCCAGACCCTTTTTATCTCAAAAGCAGTGGGAACCAGCGTTTATGAGCACGGGAATCCCTCCTCCGGGCACTGGGAAGCGGGAGAGATCCGCAGGCCGGCATCCCTGCCTTACTGGTCGCATCGCAGGGGGATACAGGCGCCGGACGGACTTTATGTCCCATCGGCCGAAAATCCGGTCCCCGATGCCTACACCGGAGCCACACCTCCAGGAGATTTCGGCATACACGCCCGCTTCGACAGGGAACCGCCCTCTAAGTTCAGGCTTTATTTTGAGATCAACCAGACGTGGGACTGGAATGAATACTGGACAAATAACCTGTACCCGGACGACGATGAATACAAAACCTCCTGCCAGCCGGCCCTGGTTTACATGTGCGAGGTGGATCTTGATCACCCTCAGCCGGAATACACCATGAAGGTCATCGGGCACAGCCATTATTCGGGAAAGACCGGGGAACTGTTCACCGACCTGGGCACCATTACCACGGCCCTTCAAATAGTCGGTTCGCTCACGGTTAAAATCCTGTAGTTCGGTCCCATTCCGGAAAATTGTCTGCTCCCCCGGTAAATTTACTCAGGGTCACCTGCGATATCTGCCTTCCGGTAGTGGAATGGTTTTTGTAATTTTATAACTTTACAACAGAAACCCCAGACCATGAAAAAAGCAATTCTGCTTCCGGCAATGATCCTGCTGGCACTCGCCATGCAGGCCCAAACCAATTACAAGGTGATAAAGGTCAACGGCAGCATCCAGTATGTGCGCACGGGCAGCCAGATGACGCTTGGCGATGTATTTACCGAAGACGAGGCCCTCTCCTTCGGGACACCCAACTCCAGGGCCGCCGTGATCAACCCCGAGAAAGGAAGGTTCATTATCACGCCGCAGTCCGCCAGCCAGCTCAGCGGGGCCAGGTCCAATTTCCTGCCGGCAATAAGCAACCTGAGCACCCGCGGAGGATTCCTGAACTCCATGAACGACATTGTCAACCAGTTTTCGGGACCCCTGGTCATCCTCTACGAAGCAAGCTGGTCCCTGAATCCCTACCAGTTCCCGATGGATGAGAACCGGTATTTCTACCTCCTGCTCCGTTACAAGGGCAAAACCATCAAGAAGAAGCTCCTGTGCAACGATAACAACCTGGTCTTTTCCCGCAAAGATATCCTGACGATTGACGGTCAGCCCGTCAGCACATTTGACAGTCCCGCTGCAAGCCTCTACTATGCCGCCCAGAATGGTCCCATGTTCGTGAGTTCTTTCGAACTTGTCTTTCCGGATATGAAAACGCTCAGATCCGAGGCCGCAATCATTCTTGAAGAATTGAGCAGCCAGGACTACAACCGCAAGGTCAACGAGATCTCAGGATATCTTTTCGAATTTTACGGCAAGCCCGATAAAAAGGATGTGATGCTGTTCGTTGAAAAGGATTTCGGACTTAAGAAATGAGACGGGCCAGCCGCCCGGTTCCTGACTGCTAAATACCCTGAAAATCCCCTGCAATGAGGATATCTGTACCTTTGCTCCTGCTCCTTCCCTGGTTCCTGGCGGCCCCGGCAGGGGGACAAAACCTCAGGCTCCCGATAGCCAACTACACCAACAAGATCTACGGACGCAACTACCGGGCGACCAATTACTGCATCGTCACCGATCACCGGAACCTGGTTTACGCCGGGAATGCCAACGGGATACTGGAATACGACGGCAGCCGCTGGCATTTCATACCGGTACGCCAGGGTGCCTATGTCACCTCTATGGACGTTTCCCCATCCGGAATTATATTTGTCGGCTCGCAACAGGATTTCGGGTACCTGGACACGGACCCGAAGGGAGCATTGGTTTACCGCTCCCTGTCAGACGAACTTCCCGAGGGGGACCAGTTTTTCACACGAATCTGGGGCACCCATGCGGCCGGTGAATTTACCGCTTTCCAGGCAGAGGAATGCCTTTACCTGTACAGGGGCGACAGCCTCGTGGCCATCTATCCGGAAACTTCGTTTCACACCTCCTTCCTGGTCGGTTCCCGGTTGTTTATCAGGGAAAGGGAAAGGGGACTGGAAATACTCCAGGGGAATGTCCTGGTGCCCGTGAAGGACGGATCGCTTTTTGCCAACCTGGGCATATTCGGGATGTTCCCGCTGGACGGGGAAGGCAGGATCCTTATCGCAACCACCGAAAAAGGATTCTACCTCTTCGATCCCGCAAAGGGGATTGAACGCATGCCCGCCAAAAACGATCCCTTCCTGATCCGGGCAGGCATTTTCGGGGGAACGGATCTTGCCGACGGGAATATCGCCCTCAACACCCTGCACGAAGGGGTCCTGATCTGCAGCCCTGACGGCCGTATCAGGGCGGTCATCAACAAACACTCCGGCCTGCAGGTCGACGATGTCAAGGACATGTGCCAGGATGTCAACCGGAACATCTGGTGTGCCCTGGACAACGGGATCAGCAAGATCGACTACTCTTCTCCCGTTTCGTTTTATTATGAGAACGCGGGACTGGAAGGCAGTGTGCATGCACTGGTAAGGCACGGGGGACGGCTTTATGCCGGTACCACCTCCGGGCTTTTTGCCGAAGACCGGACGGTGGCCCTGAATAAATCCCTCGAGTTCAGTCCCGCTGCGGGCATACGCGACCAGGTCTGGAGCCTCCTGTCTATCGGGAATTCACTCCTTGCAGGATGCACCAACGGGCTTTACCTGATCCGGGAAGGATCCGCGAGGAAAATCTCGGATATGAATGCCTTTGCCATGCTGTACCTGGAAAAGGAACGGTTGCTGCTGGTCGGGGGGAGCGGGGGACTGGCGGTTTTCAGAAGGGAGGGGGACTGGAAAAAGGTAGCCCGGTTCGCCGACATCAGGGAGGACATCAAGTCCATCGCCCAAAACCGCAGCAGTCATTACAATGCCACAGAAATATGGCTGGGTACCAGCCTGCAGGGGACCCTGAAGATGCTGATCAATCCCGATCTTTCCCATACCACCTACCGGTATTTCGGCGCGGGGGACGGGCTGACGGAGGACTGGGTGCTGCCGATGGAACACCGCGACAGCATTGTGTTCGGCACCCGGGCGGGACTTATGCATTTCATCGACGAATACCTGATGCAGGAGGCCCTGCCCGATTCCCTGAAGGACAACCCGGCAAATTACCGGGGGTATTTTGAGAACCGGAAGCTGTACGAACATGACATCCTCCTTCCCGTGAGCTACCTTGTCGATTCCCACAAGCGGACCTGGGCCGTGATCGATAACGAGATTTGCCTCATCCGGCACGATTCGTCACAGGAGATCATCAAAAAACCCTTCCAGGGAATCGACCTGGGCGATATCAATTACATTTACCCGGACGGCGAATACACCGTATGGTTCGCCGCCGGTGACGGGCTGGCCCGGTTCGACCTCAGGCGAATGGATCAACCGGCCAGGGACTTTCATGCCTTTATCCGTGCAGTCGTGGCCTCGGATGATTCCATCCTTTTCAACGGATCCTACGGGCTGCCTGCAGACTATTCCCCCGGGGAGTCCCGGGAGCTTTTCATGCAACCGGACAGGGACGTGCCGACACTGGACCATGCCTTCAACGATGTGACCTTCTATTTTACCTCTCCCTTTTATGACAATGAAAACAACAACCAGTTCTCCTGGATGCTTGAGGGAGGGAAATCGGGCTGGAGCAACTGGTCCACCCGCAGGATCACGAGCTACACCAACCTCCATGAAGGGGAGTATGCTTTCCTGCTTCGGGCGAAAAACATCTACGGCGACATCAGCGAAACCGCCTCTTACCGTTTTGTTATCCGTCCTCCTTTCGCACGCACCGCCCTGGCCTACACGGGCTATGCTGTCCTGCTTATCCTGCTTGTTTATGTAGCCGTCAGGCTGGGACAAAGGCAGCTGAAACGGAAAAACGAGCACCTGGAGACCATTGTGCTTGAGCGGACCGAGGAGATCAGGAAGCAGAACATCAAACTGGCCGCGCAGAAAAAGGAGATCACCGACAGCATAACCTATGCCGAGCGGATACAAAGGGCCATCCTGCCGCGGACCGACCGGATCGCCTCACAGTTGGAGGGATATTTCATACTGTTCAGGCCCAAGAGCATCGTCAGCGGGGATTTCTACTGGCTTGCCGAATCCGGCGACAAGATCGTCGTGACGGCGGTGGACTGCACGGGACACGGGGTCCCGGGAGCCTTTATGAGCATGCTGGGGGTCAGCTTCCTGAACAAGATCATCCTGGAAAACAACACCCTGCAGGCCGATGAGATCCTTAACAGGCTGCGCGACAACGTGGTCAAATCGCTCAAGCAGACCGGCCGGGAAGGGGAAGCCAGGGACGGGATGGACATGTCGCTGGTAGTGATCGACCTTCAGAAAATGACCATGGAATTTGCAGGGGCCAACAACCCGCTCTACATGATCCGCGCGAACCGGCTCGACGAAACAAAGGCCGATCGCATGCCCATCTCATATCACATCGATTCCATCAAGTTTTCAAGCCACCTGATTCAGTTGAATAAGGGTGATACCATTTACCTTTTTTCAGACGGTTATGCCGACCAGTTCGGCGGGCCTTCCGGGAAAAAATTCAAATACCAGGCATTTAAGAACCTCCTCTTCGAGAACAGGGACAGGTCAATGGACGAAATTAAAAAAGTCCTGGAAGCCACCCTCGAGACCTGGAGGGCTCCGCAGGGACCCGATGGCGAGATCTATGAGCAGGTCGACGACATTCTTGTCATAGGTGTCAGGATTTGACCCCTGAATCATGAAGAAGCTCACTTTATTCTTTGCTTTACTATCCATACTTGCCGGGATGGACTTTCCGCTTACCGGGATGACCGCTCCGCCTGACAGCGGGCAGCAGGCAGCCGGGCAGCAGGCAGCCGGGAGGCCTAAAGTGGGACTGGTACTGAGCGGCGGGGCGGCCAAGGGAATCGCCCACATCGGCGTGCTGAAGGTACTGGAGGAAGCGGGACTTAAAATCGATTACATCGGGGGGACGAGCATGGGGAGTATTGTCGGCGGACTCTATGCCATCGGGTACGATGCCGATTCACTTCAAAAGCTTGTGGTTACGCGGGACTGGGATAAACTGCTTTCCGACGATATTTCCAGAAGGGACCTGTCCATCGAGGAAAAGCCGGACTATGATCGTTTCTTTGTTTCCTTCCCACTGGAAGAACGAAAAGTCAAACTGCCGGCCGGGGTGGTAACCGGGCAGAACATCGAGAACCAGTTCTCGGAACTCTGTGCCCATATTTACAGCATCCGTGATTTCAACGAATTCCAGATCCCGTATGTATGTATTGCGACCGATGTTGAAACGGGAAAGGAAATGGTATTCCGCCAGGGTTATCTTCCCTCCTGTATGCGAGCCAGTATGGCTATCCCCTCCCTTTTTACTCCCATGGAAATAGATGGTAAATATTACACAGACGGAGGGGTGGTAAATAATTTCCCTGTCGACCAGGTCAAAGCCATGGGAGCCGATATACTGATCGGTGTTGACGTGGGATTTCAACCCAAATCGGCCGAGGATAACATCAACTTCATCAATGTGATCGAACAGACGGTTTTTATGGCTTCCAGTGAGAGGACGGAAGCCAACAGGGATCTGTGTGATATTTACATAAAACCCGATCTTGCAGGTTACAATTCACGGTCATTCACTGATAGTGATTCTCTCATTGCCCGGGGGGAGCGTGCGGCCCGTAAATATTTCGACCGCTTCAAAGCCCTGGCCGATTCCCTGAACGGCATTGAAAACATACCTTATGAAAAACCTTCCTTCGTGGCGCGGGACTCCCTGTTGATCAGGGAGATACGGGTTGAAGGCCTGGAGCGGGTATCGGGACGGCTGATCACGGGAAAGCTGAACCTGGATGTGCTTGAGAAAGTGACACCGGCCAGGATCTCCGAAGCCATCAGCAGGGTTTATTCAAGCCTTTTCTTTGAAAAAGTCACCTACGAGCTTGAACCTGTGGAGGCTGACCTGCTGGGCGAGGGGGTCAGGCTCCGCGTAAAGGTCCGGGAAAGAAGCGGGGGACAATTACGGGTAGGATTGAATTACAACAATGCCTACAAGGCGTCCATCACCCTGAATACAACCTTCCGCAATTTCCTGCTGAACGGATCCAAAACATCCCTGAACCTGGCCCTCGGTGAGAATCCCTACCTGCTGGGCAGGTTCGAGAAAAACAACGGGTGGAAGCCGGGATTTGTAGTGGAGGCAGGGGGACAGTATCTTGATCTTGACCTGTACCAGGAGGGAATAAAATACGCCGTCATTGATTACTCGGATATAGCCGGACGGATATATACCCAATCCATTATCAACAACTCCTACTCCTTTGGCATCGGAGGGGAATTTGAAAGGATTGTCCTGAAGTCCAAGGTCGGGATCCCGATTCCGGATAAACAGACGGATCAGTACTATAACCTCCTTGCCTTCATGAACCTTGATACTTACGACAACCGGTTCTATCCCCGGAAAGGAACCCGTTTCGAGTCGTTCTGCAAATTCATCACGAGTCCCGCATCCCCCCCTGCCTGGTTCCTGCGCTTTGAATTCGAACAGGTTGCAGGCATCGGCCGGAATTTTGCACTTATCCCAAGGGTGTACGGCGGCTCAACGACGGCTGACAGTTCGCTCAGGGTGTATAATTTTTACATGGGGGGACTGAACAGGACCTCCAGGAAAGGGCTGATGCCGTTCGTGGGACTTGACTTCATGGAACGCTCCGGAAGGAATGTGCTGGCGTTCGGTCTTGACCTGCAGTATAATTTCTGGAAATCGAACTACCTGGTATTCCGGGCAAATGCTGCAAATATTACCGAGAACCTGGAGGATCTTTTTCTGTTTGAATACCCGTTTTCCGGATTTGGGCTCACCCTGGGCAACCTCAGTCTGATCGGTCCCGTCGAAATTACCCTGATGCGCCCCAATTACCGGAAGGAGCTGATATTTTACGTAAACATCGGGTATTACTTTTAATCGGGATTCATTTACTGGCAAGGATTCATTAACTTGTAAGGTTGTGAAAACTGCCGAATTTTACCGGATCCGTGAGGACGGAAAACTGCAATGCCTCCTCTGTCCCCATCTGTGCACTCCCGCCAGGGGAAAGGCGGGAAAATGCGGGGTGCGCAGGAATGTGAACGGGGAATTGATCGCTGAGACCTACGAGAAGGTTTCATCCCTTCATTACGATCCCATTGAGAAGAAACCCCTGTATCATTTTTACCCGGGAAGCATCATCCTGTCAATCGGTAGCGTGGGTTGCAACCTGGACTGCAGTTTCTGCCAGAACTGCGACATATCCAGGGCGGATGTCCCCGGTTACCCCTGGTTCAAGGACTATTCCGTCGAGGACGTGGTCAGCATGGCATTGGATCAGCCCGGCAACATCGGCATCTCCTTTACCTACAATGAGCCCACCATCTCCTACGAATACATGATGGAGATCTCACAGCTGGCATCTTCCGCGGGATTGAAAACGGCCATGGTATCGAACGGGTACATCAATCCCGATCCCCTGATCCGGCTGCTTCCCTTCATGGATGCCTTCAACATCGACCTGAAAGCCTTCCGGGATGAATTTTACCGGAAGTATACCGGGGCGCGGCTTGCCCCGGTCATGGAAACCCTGAGGATCCTGAAGGAAGCCGGCAAACATTTCGAGATCACCAACCTGGTGATACCGGGACTGAACGACGACCCGGTCATCTTTGGCGAAATGGCGGACTGGATCGCCGGGGAACTGGGGGAATATTCGGTACTCCATATCTCCCGTTACTTCCCTCACCACCGGATGAACCAGCCGGCGACACCGGTCAGCACACTCGAGGAACTGTACGGCATTGCAAAGGAAAGGCTTCATCATGTCTACCTTGGAAATGTGACTTCCCGGGACGGCCGGAACACTTATTGTCCGCAATGCGGCGAGCTGCTGATCAGCCGAAACGGTTACCAGACCAGCATCAGGGGTCTTGCTCCGGATGCACACTGCAAAAATTGTAACACTCCCATTCAAAACCTGGTATTATGAATGTCAGAACAGCAAAGGTGGCAGGCGCATTTTACCCGGGCAGTCCCGCCGAGATAAACAGCCTTCTGGACCGGGTCCTGGACTCCGAAAAAAAGAAAATAGACCTGCGTTTCGCCGGGCATGAGATCTTTGGCTGCGTGGTCCCCCATGCAGGCTATATCTATTCCGCATACGAAGCGGTGCACTTCTTCGAGATCCTGAGAAGTTCCGGCAAACGCTACGACACCTTCATCATCATCAATCCCAACCACACCGGTTACGGGGAATACATCGAGGTAGACAGCAGCGATGCCTGGGAAACACCGCTTGGAAGCGTGCCGCTTGACACCGAATTTGCCCGTGCGCTCGAGCTGCCCCGCTCGAACCGTGCCCAGCAGCAGGAGCACTCTGCGGAGGTAATGCTGCCATTTCTCCAGAAGTTCCTTCCGTACGATTTCAAGGTCCTTCCCATCTGCATGCTCAGGCAGAATCCACTCTCCGCCCTTGAGCTTGCCGAAAAGATCCGGAATGCGAACGCCCGGCTGAAACGCAAACTGATGATCATAGCTTCCTCCGATTTTTCGCATTTCGAAAGTCCCGATAACGGCCAGCGCAAAGACGACCTGGTCCTCGAGCAGATCGAAAAACAGGACGCTGAAAAACTATACGATACGGTCATTAAGAACCGGATTTCGGTCTGCGGTTACGGTCCCATTATGACCCTCATGGAATATTCACGGATGGTCTGCGACGGTCCCCGCTCTTCGATCCTTGCCCGGGGCAATTCGGGCAAGACCCGGCCTTCGGACAGCGTTGTGGATTACGTCACGATCCTGTTTTACAGTCCGGACTGAGGTTAGAAAAGGCAGCATCATGACAAAAGCAGCATCATGACAAAAAAGGAATATTATCAGCATGAACTTGGGCTATCGGACGACTGGCCGGCCTACCTTCTTGAACATTCCAACCTCCCGGGTCCCCGTGCCAACCTCGAACTCATGCAGGCCTTCGTGGAGATGGGATCGGAGCGTGATTTCATTCCCCTGCTGGATCATACCCCGGAGACCGCACCCAAGGACAGTCCCCTGGAATTCCTGGCATTCTGTGGTTCAGTGGGACTTGGTGAGCTGGTGGCCAACGGCATGAATGAGTACCTGCCCGACCTGCGCAGGCAGGCTTCCGATCCCCGATGGAGGATACGCGAAGCGGTGACCATGGGACTGCAGATCATAGGTAAGCATGATTTTCCCCTGCTGGAAACCATCTGCAGGGAGTGGGCAGGCAGCAACCTGCTTGAAATGAGGGCTGTGGCAGCCGGGATCTGTGAGCCTTCCCTCCTGGCCGATCCGCACCATGCGGAATTCGCCATTGAACTGCTGGAAGGGATCACCCAGCATTTTTCCGTGGTGGAGGACCGGAAAACAGATGACTTCAGGATCCTGTGCAGCGGTTTGTCCTACTGCTGGAGCGTAGCAATTGCCGCGCTTCCCGAAAAGGGCAAGCCTGTCTTTGAACGACTGGCCCGGTCAAGGGACCGGGATATCCTCCGGGTGGTAAAGGAAAACCTGAAGAAGAAACGCCTGCTCAGTATGGATCCGGAATGGGTCAGAATGATGCAGTCAGCTTTTCGCTGACTTCCCAGAGTCGCTTCCAGATTTCCCGGTCATAGGATTCCCGGTTTGACCTGATCTCTTTCCGGTAAGCAAAGTACTTGCCCGAGACCCCTTCGACTTCTGGTGATGAAGCCAGGTAAACGATGGTGTCCGCTCCCTTTGCCGGTGATTTCAGAAAGGGTTTGCCCAGTTTCATCAGGAACCTGAAGAACGGCTTTGATTCATTGCCGAAATTGGTATTAACGGCCCCCGGGTGCGCGGCATTGACCGTGATGCCCGTGCCTTCCCACCTGCGGTCCAGTTCATAGGTAAACAGGATGTTGGCGAGCTTGGCCTGTGCATAGGCCCGGAAACCTGTAAAACTTTCTTCGAGCATAAGATCGTCAAAATGGATTTGTCCCGTCCGCTGGGCTTCCGAGCTTACATTAATGATCCGTGCCCTGCTGGAAACCAGCAGGTCTTTCAACAGGTTCGTGAGAAGGAAATGTCCCAGGTGATTGACCCCGAAAGTGTATTCGTAGCCTTCCGCAGTTGTTTTCCTGTACCCGAAATATCCGCCGGCGTTGTTGATAAGCACATCCAGGCGGCTGAATTCTTTGCGGAAACCATCTGCAGCCTTCCTGACGGAGGCCAGGGAGGCCAGGTCGAGATCAAGCATATGCACGTCCCCGTTCCCGGTTGCCTGCATAATCTCTGCCAGGGTTTTTTCTCCCCTGGTTTTATCCCGGTAAGTAAAGACAAGCGTAGCACCCTGACTTGCCAGTTCCAGGGCAGCAGCCCTGCCAATCCCTGAAGTACCGCCCGTAACGAGAACAACTTTCCCTTTCATGATCTGAATGGTTAATCTACAGCGCACAAAATTACCCGATCCGGTGAATATTTATTTCCACGGAACCGGATTTTAAAAATTATTTAACACGGTCCGGTCCCCAGAAATAGATTAATTAAAACAAAATTCGTAAACTTGAAGCTTTTTTAAGATAAATGCATTTTAATACCTGAATAATATCTAAATTCTTAATAACAATGGCAGTTAACGTAGCAATGTGGCGCAAGGCCATCCGCATCATCCCGAGGCTCACCAAGGAAGAGTGGGATGTCCTGGACGTCATATCCAGATGGCTTATTTCAACCCGCGCGGCCGTGTTCATCATGACCGAACTTGCTGCCGGGATCTATTAAGGACAAATCAACCGGCTCATATATTTTAACCTGTGCCGTGCCGGTTAAGACAGGTGGGACAGGTTTTTTTATGCACGTTTTAGGGATTTTCTTATCTTTAAAAAAACCTCAATCGCTATGCCAGCAAGAAAGATCAACATGGGAATGGTGGGCGGTGGACCGGGTTCCTTCATCGGCCGCATTCATGTCAATTCCGCCCTGCTTGACGGGCAGATCAACTTTGTCTGCGGGGCGTTCAGCTCGGATCCTGCAAAATCAAAGATCACCGGGAAAGAGTACTACCTTGATCCCTCACGCGCCTACGGTTCTTACCAGGAAATGATCGAAAAGGAAAAAGAACTCCCGGAAGGGGAGCGGATGGACTTCCTGTGCATTGCCACCCCGAACCACGTGCATTACGGGCCGGCCAGACTTGCGCTGGAAAACGGTTTTCACGTGGTCAGCGATAAGCCGCTGACGTACAGCACAGAGGAGGCAAAGGACCTTGTCCGGCTTGTTGAAAAAACCGGGCTTGTATTTGCGGTAACCCATGCCTACACCGGTTACCCGATGGTCAAGGAGGCAAGAGAGATGATCCGGGCGGGAAAGCTCGGGAAGATACGCAAGGTGGTCTCGGAATACCCCCAGGGCTGGCTCTCAACCCTGCTGGAAGCCACCGGCCAGACCCAGGCGGCATGGAGGGGGGATCCCGCCCGGTCGGGGAAGGCCAACAGTATGGGCGACATCGGAACCCATGCGCTTAACCTGGCGGAATATGTAACGGGACTGAAAGTGACCGAGGTCTGTGCAGACATCAGCACCCTGGTTGAGGGAAGGAAACTGGATGATGACGGTAATGTACTGGTGCACTTCGACAACGGGGCGCGCGGCATCATCTATGCCAGCCAGATCTCTGCCGGAGAGGAGAACGGGCTGAAGATCAGGGTGTACGGGGAGAAAGGGGGATTGGAATGGATCCAGGTGGAGCCCAACACCCTGATCGTGAAGTGGCTCGACAGGCCCATCGAACTTATCCGTCCCGGGAACCCCTGGTGCTCGGAACTGGCCAAATACAATACCAGGTTCCCCGCGGGGCACCCGGAGGGACTGATCGAGGCCTTCGGGAATATCTACCGCAACGTGGCCACCTGCATCCAGTGCCGGCTTGAAGGGAAGGAACCGCCGGCCGAAGCCCTGGATTTCCCGACGGTGTACGACGGGCTCAGGGGCATGCAGTTCATTGATTCCGTCCTGGCCTCAGCCACCGGCGGCCAGAAGTGGATCCGGTTTCAGGAATAAGATCCGTAGCATTTCAATTCCGGACCAGAACAAATACCTGTATAACTAAATCACCAGATCATGGCAAGACCCGTAACTTTATTCACCGGACAATGGGCGGACCTTCCGCTTGAAACCCTCTGCGAAAAAGCCCGTTCCTTCGGCTACGACGGAATTGAGCTGGCCTGCTGGGGCAATCATTTTGAAGTGGACAAAGCCGACCAGGCCTATTGCGATGCCCGGAGAAAATTGCTGGAAAAGCACAGCCTGGAGCTCCACGCCATTTCCACCCACCTGGTCAGCCAGGCGGTCTGCGATCCGATCGACGAGCGCCATAAATCCATCCTTCCCGCTTATATATGGGGAGACGGCGATCCCGAAGGTGTCCGCCTGAGGGCAGCAAAGGAAGTCGTTGAAACAGCAAAAGCCGCCAAACGCCTCGGCGTTTCCGTGGTAAACGGGTTCACCGGCAGTTCCATCTGGCATTTGCTGTATGCCTTCCCGCCCGTACCGGACGAAATGATAACCCGCGGATTCGAGGATTTTGCCCGCAGGTGGACCCCGATCCTGGATGAATTCAAAAAACTGGGCATCCGCTTCGGACTGGAAGTGCACCCCACGGAGATCGCCTTCGATATTGCAACGGCTGAACGTGCGCTGGAGGCAGTGAACCGCCACCCTGCCTTCGGGTTTAATTACGACCCCAGCCACCTGGGTTACCAGGGAGTGGATTACGTGGAATTCATCTATCGCTTCAGCGAACGCATCTTCCACGTACATATCAAGGATGCAAAATGGTCCCTTCAGTCCCGTGAGGCAGGAGTTTTCGGGGGACACCTGCCCTTCGGTGACCGCAGGCGGTACTGGGATTTTGCCAGTCCCGGAAGGGGAGATACGGATTTCGAAGAGATCATCCGGGCCCTGAACCGCATCAATTACAGCGGTCCCCTTTCAGTGGAATGGGAAGATCCAGGGATGGACCGCGAGCACGGGGCCAGGGAGGCCTGCGAATTTGTCAGGGGCCTTGATTTCGCCCCCTCGGCCCAGGCCTTTGACGATGCTTTCCGGAAAGATTAACCATGAAAACGTACGGATACATTTTACCTTCCTTGCTGTTTTGCCTTTTTTCATGCAAACCGGCGCCCGAGAACCATAATACCCTGTCAGAAATGGAAAAGGAGGAAGGCTGGAGCCTGCTCTTTGACGGTGTAAGTATGGATCAGTGGAGGACTTACCTTTCAGACAGCCTTTACGGATGGGTCGTGGAAGACGGTGCCATGAAGGCGCTCGGCCAGGGGGGTGACATCGGGGGCGATGTCATTACCCGGAAGCAGTATGAAAACTTCGATCTGAAACTGGAGTGGAAGATCAGCGACGGAGGGAACAGCGGGATCCTTTTTATGGTACACGAGGATACTGCATACCGTGCCGTTTATGAAACGGGACCAGAGTACCAGCTTCTTGATGATGCCGGCTATCCGGATCCGCTGGAGGACTGGCAGCTCTGCGCGGCCAATTATGCCATGCATGTGGCAGTGAACAAGCAGTTAAAGCCTGCCGGCGAGTGGAATACCGCAAGGATAATCAAGGACGGGAGCCATGTGGAACACTGGCTGAATGGACGGAAAGTGGTGGAATACGAACTGTGGACCGAAGACTGGGAAGCCAGGGTGGCCGCAGGCAAGTGGAAGGACTACCCGGGATACGGCAGGTTCCCGAAGGGACATATCTCTCTGCAGGACCATGGCGACGAGGTCTGGTTCCGCAACATCAGGATCCGGGAATTATAAGCCTCCCGGCGGATCAGGAGATTACCCCGGTTTCAGGTATCCTGAGATTGCCTTTACATATTCCACAAACCGCTGCCTGCCCAGTTCGGTTATCCTGCAGGTTGTCTGGGGATAGTTCCCCTTGAATTTCTTATTGACCTCGATGTACCCGGTCTCCTTCAGTTTTGTGATCTGGACGCTCAGGTTGCCTGAGGTTGCCCCGGTCTCGTTCTTAAGATAGGCGAAATCAGCCTTTTCAACGGTCACCAGGATGGAGATCACGGCAAGCCTGAGCTGGGAATGCAATATGGGATCCAGGTCCTTATACATGGTCCCCGTTCTTTGAGTACCTAAGGATATAGCCGGGGACCAGGTAACCCAGGATCATGGCCCCCGAGAAAACCAGCAGTTGGTCGGTTCCTTTCAGATAGATAGCGACAACGGCTGCGATAAGGAAAATCGCCGAACCCGCCACGAGTGGCCGGAAACGGATCATCAGTCCCGATACGGCGGTTGCCATGGCGGTGACCCCGAGAATGAAGGGCGTGGGGTAGGAATCAACTCTCAGGGAAAGGAATGCCATCAGGGCCATCAGCAAACCGGCCGCTATCCATATGATCTTTATATAGCGGTCCAGGTGGGTGATCACCCGTTCTCCTTTTGAAGAACGTGCAATGACCGCAAACTGTATGATCATCGCCGCAACCACAAACACTCCCCAGGCCAGCAGGCTCATGGGCATTATGGAATCGTAGTGTTCCAACCGAATGTAGTGACTGATCAGGAAATAGTTTGCCAGTCCCGCCAGCATCAGCGCCCAGCCCCAGAGCAGGTAATAGAAACTTCCCTCGCGCAGGTTTTTGCGTGAATGAAAGATTGATTTCTGTATGATCTGAAGACTTTCTTCAGGGGTTAAGTTTTTTTCCATGATGATCAGATTTTTTATAAACATGGTACAAATTTAAATTAGTTTATTTTATAAACCAAATAAATCTGCATGTTTTTTTATTCATTTCGGGGATTGGCATTCATTGACTATAATTTTTCCAGGTAGGAAATGGTAAAATAATCCTCTTTCACATCGGGATTGTACTGTATTTTATCCATGGTCATCACGGAACGCCTTCCGGTTTCCTCGTTGACCATTTCCATATACATGGCCATATATTTTCCACCTTTAGGATCAATTAATTTGATATTGTTTGCCGTCAGGTGTTTGAAAAGTTCACCTTCCTGGTTGTAATAATCCGCCTTCCGTACCACATAATCCATTTTGCCGATCCATATTACCCGGCGTTGGTACCCCATTTCGTCCATAATCTCCCCGCTGACCGGTACGGCTTCAACCACCCAGCATTCCGTGCCGTCAAGGGTTTCTGTCCCGAGTACGGTATAGTTGAAATCATCCGGATTGGGCGCGGTCATGTCTGAATTACTGAATTCACTGCCCATGAAACTCTTGCTTTTTTCCGTGCTGACGATCCTGCGGGTTTTTCGAAGGGCGGGCATATAGATCCACATATCGTCATTCTTGTCCCTGTAATCATAGATCAACATACCGGTGCCTTTCACTTCGGCGGGCGACAGAAAGCGTATGATCCTTTTTTCCGTTGCGCCGTTGTCAAATTCCCTTGAGGCCATTGAGGTCTGTCTTATCCGCTCGCGTCCTTTTGCATCATAGATGCAAAGTGTGGAAACAGCTTCAAGTCCCCTTACCTGGGCAACCTCTCTTGCCTTTTCCATGATCAATTTCCCGTCGGATGACGGCGGGGAAATCGGATTGGCCAGTGCTTTACCGGGATGGGCAGAGGGTATAAAACAGGGTAATGCCACAAGTATGGCCAGGCTTAACATCATTTTCTTTAAATTATTCATATCCTTAAATTTTAATAAATGATCAATTTGTTGGAATGGTTTTTCTTCCTTTCAGCCAGCCGGGGGACAGCAGCCGCCAGCCGGTTTTCAATTTCCCGGTGAATTCCGGTTCCAGGAAAGCCGGCCTGAAGATCAGCACCAGCGCCGGGACGATCACCAGTGCACCTGCCAGGCAGATGAAAATGGTGCCAATGACCAGGAACCCGAAATATTTCAGCGGGGAGAACATCGAGAAAGGCAGGGCACAGAAACCGAATATAACGGAAAAGGCATTGAAAACGATGCCTCTTCCGGTGGTGGTCAGGGTTTTCATGACCGCCCCGGCGGGATCGAGTCCCCCGCCCCTCTCCGACCTGTACCGCCATAAAAAATGAATCGTATAATCCACCCCCACACCGATCATGATGGACGAAAGCAGTGCGGTGGCAATGTCCAGCCGGATCCCGATGTAACCCATCCAGCCAAACAGCATGATGATGGCCAGCAGCAGGGGGACGGACCCGATCAGTCCTGCTGTCAGGGACCTGAAATTTATGGCAATCAGTAAAAGTATGACGATCAGTGCAGTAAACAGGGAGGTGACCTGTCCCCTTACTACAAGATCCGCCAGGTCAGCCGCTATCAGGCCGTATCCGCCAACCCGGGTGGCATCCTTATCGTTCCCGGTCAGGGAACGGATGTCGGCGAGCACACCTTTCAGGGCGACATTGCTTCCGTCGTTGATCCGGACGATCATCTGGGCCCTGCTGAAATCAAAATCAACCAGTCGTTCGAGGTCCTCCGGGTCCCCGCTCATTAGATACAGCTCCATGTACTGGGCAATTGCGTTGCGGGTGCCGGGGATCCTGTTGTACAGGGAATCCGTTTCATCATTCAGGGCCTTGGAGATTTCCCGGATCACTCCGGCAATGGACATGACATTCCCCACCGCGGGATTCTTTTTCAGTTCCTGCTCGTAGCGGTCGATCTTCTTCATGACCGCCGGATCGAGGATATCCCCTTCGACCAGTATGGAAATGTTCTGGGATCCCCCGAAGGTTTTATCGATGATGTGAGAGCTCACCCTTACCGGGTGTTTTTCCGGGAAGAAATTTTCCAGGTTAGTATCGACGTGCAGCAGGAATATGCCTCCGGCCGAAACAATCCCCAGGAGCGCCGTGGCTGTGACGATCCTTGCAGGATGTGCAGCGACCATTTTCCCGGTATATCTCAGGATCCGGTCGATCGGGTGCTGTTTTGAAGGATCCTTTGACAGCACGGGTTTTGACTTTCCGAGGACGGAAAGCGCCGCGGGAATGAACACCAGGCTGAGCAGCAGGGCATAGGCTATCCCCGCTGCCGTTACCAGTCCCAGCTGCCTGGCCGGCAGCATCTTATGGGAAAGAAGGCAGAGGAACCCGGCAACCGTGGTAATACCGGCCAGTATAACGGGACTCCTGAGGCTCATGTATACGCTTTTGGCCATAGATGCCATGCTGGAATTATTGTCGGGTGTATTGTACTCCTGGTATTTGGCCATCATGTGGATGCCGTAATCGTTGGCGATGGCGATCAGCATAATGGGCAGGAGAAGGGTAATGATCGACATCTGCCAGCCGATCAGGGGCATCAGTCCCATTGCAAACAGGATGCTCATGATCACCACGATAAAGGGAAGCAGCACTCCCCGGATCTCCCTGAAAAAAACGTACAGCATGACCAGCATAATGGACAGGCCGATGATCATCAGGGTTTTAAATTCCCTGGCCATCTCCTTGGCCACGTAAGCCTTGATGTATGGGAGTCCCCCTACATAGGTCTTTTCCGGACCCGGGTTCTCCACCAGCAGGTTTTCGATCGCCTTCACGACGTTTTCATCTACGACGCCCGGTTCAAGGGTCGCGATGATGCAGGTCATGGTAAAATCCTCCGAGACAAGGATTTTGTAAGCAAGTCCGTTCCCCCGGATCTCTTTCCTGAGGGTCTCCCTTTGATCATCGGTATCCGGGATCCTTACGATCGTTGGATCCACGATCATAGCCCCCTCTTCGCTTTTGATATTTTTTGCATTAAAAAGCGAGTGGGTTTCATTGATGCCCGGAACATTTTTCAGCTGCCGGTCGATTCTTTTGACCCGTTCCAGGGTCTTCTTTGCCAGGACATCTTTCGATTCGAAAAGGATCATCACCATTTCATCCCCCCCGAAGATCTCCTCGATCATTGCGGTATTTATGCGGGAGGGCATTTTCTCATAGATATAGGTTTCCAGGTCGGGATTGATCTTTGCCCGGAAGATCTGGAGTGCGAAAAATCCCGAAACGATTATGGAGGCTGCGATTATCCACCAGCGGTATCTCACCAGAAAACTGCCTGTTCTCATAATATCAAGTTGGTTGTCAGAAACTGTATTTCAATTCAAAATATCCTCCCTTAAAGACCGGGGCGATCAGTTTATAACGGGTGTTCTCGGGTCCCTCGAAATACTGTCCCCCCACACTGAGTTTAAGGTTGTCCGTCACATCCCATGCCAGCCTGGGCAGCACGCTCCATTCCTCCGTGGTGAAATTGTACAGCCCGAACACTTCCAGGCTGCTCACCCCGTGAAAAACGGAAAGCGCTGGCCGGAGTGCAAGGGTATGGGAGAGCGCGTTGGTCTGGTCAAAGATGACCCGGTTAAATGCCGCCACCTGCTGTTCAAGCATGGGGCCCATCATGGCCCATACGGCCGGGTTCTGGATCTGCTGCGGGTCAATTTCCGGGATCCTTGCCTGCACCGGCATCTCGGTAAAATCGAATACGTATTGTCCCATGTACATGGCCATCATGGAAAAATTCCCGAATGCCCTCTCCGCTTCCAGCACATAGCGCAGGTCCCGCTTCGGGGCAAAAACCTCGTTCCGGTAACCCACCGCAGGATCCCTCAGAGCAGCCTCCCCCCGGACTCCAAAAGATCCCAATCCACAAGAAAAATCGAGTCCGAGGGTCTGCTGCCTGAAGGCCCTGGCATACATGTCAATAATCAAGTCCCCCGCCGGGGACCCGGGAATATCCCCGGGTTGTATGCCGGGCATCGGATCAAAGCCGTTGAACCAGGACAATGATCCGTCAAACCGGTCAAATAAAAAGTCAATTTTTGCAGCCACCGAGCCGTTCTTTAAGACGGCATCCGGAAGCGGACTTTCCGAGAACCTCACATAGGATGGCATTTCGAAAAGATCAAAACGGTAAACCGAGTACCGGTACCTGGGAACCCAGACCGCTTCGAGCCGGAGCCTCCGGAAAACATTATAGCGCCCCCTTAACAGGAAATTGCCAAGGCGCATGTCGTCCGGTTCGGGTGAGCGTACAAAATAATCCTGCGGGGTTAGGTTGTTGGTGGGATTCAGTACATCCGCCCTTCCCCAGGCAATGATCGCCTGTCCCGCACGCAATTCGAATTTTCCCAGGTATAGATCCGCATACGCTTCCCTGAGGCTGAACTGGCTGATCCATTCATTGTATTCGTATCCGTTACGGAATCTCAGCTCTGAATAGAGCCGTCCGCGCGAACCGGTAAGCGCACTGATCTTCAGTGCGGCTTCACCATACCCGCTTTTGATCTCGGACCCGGATGGAGCGGCATATTCTCCCAGGTACAGTACACCCCTTCCGTACCCGTTCAGGCGGAACGGAAGCGGACCGCCATCGGCCGGGTTACCCGCATTCTCAAATAAGTCCTGCGCCGTACCCGAGGCAGGAATCATCAATGCGAACAATAATCCCGGGATCTGAAATTTCATGGTAATCCAATTTTGAAAAATGGCCTTGGTTCAGCAGTGGTCAGGGAAGATAACAGGTCTGGGCTTATACAATATTACAACATGGAAAAACCAAAAGCGTCCAAACCGCTCAGAGCGGATAGCGGATTTGTCCAGGCTTAGCGGATCATACAGCCAACGTACTGGAAATGTGACCACTCGCCGGTCGACCGGTCCCGGATGATCCGGAGGAGGTTCTTATTTTGAAGGGCTCTTTTCGGTCCCGTCCCTCATATAGGTATCCTTGAACTGGCTGGGGGTCATACCCGTAGAATTTTTAAATATGCTGTTGAAGGAGGACTTGGAATTGAATCCGGCCTCGTAGGCTATGGAGGTGAGGGTGTATCTGGAATATTCATCGTTGACCAGGAGCTTTTTAACTTCCTGGATCCGGTACTCGTTGATGAAGGTATAAAAATTCTTGCCCAGGAGCCCGTTAATGACCTGGGTCAGGTAGTGCCGGGGGATATTGAGTTCCGCTGAAATATCGTGAATGGTGAGGTCCACCTCCAGGTAAGGCTTTTTTTCTTCCATATATTTCAGGACCTTCTGCAGGTACCGCTGGGCATCCTTATCCTTTAGCCCTGACCGTTCGTATTTCGTTTCCTGCACCGGAGTCCTGGGCGATCCCTTCTTGTAGGTCCTGTGTTCGGTAAGAATCTCGTTGAATATGCCCGGTTGCTTGAATCCGTAAAAACTGAAGGCAAAGGCGAAGAAGGTCAGGCCGAAATAGGACGGGAGTGAAGGATCATATTCCGGGTCCCGCGCAAAAATAATGTACACCCCCAGGATAAAAACAGCGACGTAAGTGACGTAAAAACTTATCGAAATGACCAGCAGCCAGCTGAGGGTGATCTTGCCGGAGGTAAAGCTTGCCAGGTTCTGGATGTTTTTCTGGTGCCGGTTGATCAACACGAATGCAATGGTGCTATATGTAGTAATGGAAATGAAGAATGAAAGACCGTAGATCAGCCGGAAAGAAAGAAATGGGTCTGCATTCCAGAAATCATCCAGCCGCATGACCGGCCGGCCGTGAAAAACGATGGCGGTTGTAAAAACAGCCAGGAATGGAATGAAGTGAAGGCTGTATCTCCACCTGAACCGGATGTTCTCTGTTGTCTGGAACTTTATGTAAAGGTAAAGCAGCGGTCCGTAGGTGAAGGGGATAAAAACATATTCGAAGAGGGGGATAATGCTTGCATTTACGATGGCAAAACCCATTTCTATCGCGATCAGGAAAAGCCAGGCCGCAAGTATCCTGTCTGCTACCTGCGGATTCCGCTTGGTGGCGATCATCAATCCCGCGAAAAAGGATTGGGAAAGACCTACATATAGTATTTCATGCATTTTTAACAAATTTAATAAGGAATTTATATTATTTAAATGTTGTGCCTTTTGAAATATTTCTTATTATTGAACCATGATCTGAGTAGCCAAAATGAAGAAGAAGGTCATTAAGGACTATAAAAACCTTCCGGAAGAGATCCGTGAGGCCATTAAGGAAAAATACCCGCAGGGGTATCTTCATCATATCATCACTTTTTTCAACCAGGATAAACAGCTTATTTCAGCCCTGCCTTATGAGACCGATGAGATCAGTTACCTGATCAAAATGCCTTCCTCCCTCCACCTGAACGATGAAGACGAAGACACCGACACCAACACCGACGCCGACATCTCGAATTTCCCCGAAGGCGACAACCTGGAAGATCTGGATGAGGAAAGTTACCTGATCCAGGAAGAGGAAGAAGAAGAATCGGATTGATCGTGGTTGAAACATTAGTTTTCTTATCTCCCCCAGATTTTATATTTTCATTCATGATTTCATGGCCTGTGACACATGGAAACACCTGATTATTAATTGAGCAGCAAATGAAAAGGTTCTTTTTTCAGATTTTCCTGCTGATCCTGTTCCTCAATGGTTCCTTTCTGCGGGTGAACGGGCAGGAGCCTGCATCCCAGGATACGGTCGAGGCAAAAATCCAGCCCATCCCGGTTACGAATATCATCATACAGGCCACCCAGGTCAACACCCTGCTTCGCGAGAAGCGTGCCCTGCTGCTCACGGAACAGCAAAAACTGCAGTTATCTTCAAGGACCGATACCCTGCGTTTCAGGCTGGCCCTTCTCAGGGAGGATCCTCGTATCCATAAAACAGAAGTGCTCACGCTCAGGAGCCTGGAAAATATGCAATCGGAATGGTCATTCCTGAATAACCAGCTTGTTTCAGAGCAACAGAAACTCAACGGACTGCTGCAGGAAATTGAAAAACAGCGAAAGGAAATTGCCTGGTTACTCTCGAGATGGGAACTGACCTCTGAAAACGTGAACAAGGAATCGGCTGCCCAGCTGGTCGTTCACCAGGTCGATGTAACCCTCGCGGACATCCGGGAGACACACTCCCTCTTCATCTCGGATTCAAAGTTCATCCAGGAATTACTCGTGGTGATTTCCGCCAGGGTGATATTCTCCAATGAGATACTCGGTACGATCCTTCAGTCCAAACAGGAAGTCACCAGGGACCTTCTGAGCATTGACGGTGACCCGATATGGAAAAAACTGAAGCAAAAGAAGGATTCAACCTTCGTCTTCAGGGAAGAACGTTCCGTGGTTGAAGATTCCGCTCTCGGATTCAGGGATTTTTACAGCCAGTATTCACTTCGCATAT
Organism: uncultured Bacteroides sp.; assembly: GCA_964431315.1. Lineage (GTDB taxonomy): Bacteria > Bacteroidota > Bacteroidia > Bacteroidales > SM23-62 > SM23-62. The sequence continues at coordinate 79,389 of CAYSJH010000008.1, forward strand.
GGTTGCACCTGGTCCTTTCACTGACGATCATAATCGGGGTTTTCATTATATTCCGTACCCTCAGTCATACCATACCCGATTCGGACACCCCTGAAATCAACGCTGTAAAAAACATTACCAACCGGCCGCTGGCATCCGGCTGGCTGGTTTCGGTTCTCCTTTCTTTCGTCTTATATCCCAGCAACCTGCCGGATGCGGTGGCCCTTCTTATTGCACTGCTTCTTGTCCCCCCTGCTGTCGTGGTCCTCAGGGCCGTCATAACGGGAGAAGCGAGGACCTACATCTACCTGCCGCTCATTGCCATCATCATGGTGGAACTCAACCGGATGGGTTATTCGGAAACCCTGATCAGCAGGCTTTCACTCATGCTCATCACCCTGTTCAGTATCCTCCCCCTGGCCCTTATTTTCGGAAGGAAATCGCAACGAAACATCATTAACAGGGTACGTTACGGCAGGTTCCTGGTCATTGTCAGCTTTATAGCATTTATTTTACTGGTCATCGCTTTTTTCGCCAACATTGCCGGGGCGGTCACGCTCGCTGAATTCCTGACCTATTCGGTGATCGAGAGTGCAACCGTTACCCTGTTCCTGTACGCCTTCGTAGCCATCCTCCACAGCATCATAACCACAATCGTTCACAGCAAATATCTTCAGAAGTCGAGCATACTCAGCCAGTACCAGGCTTTGATCTTCAAACGGCTGAAGGGCATCATCAACCTGATCGCAATCGTACTGCTTGTCAACTTCATCTGCCGGATCTTCAACATCTGGGATCCGGTGTATACGTGGCTGAAAACGGTTTTTTCATACAACATCAAGGTAGGGTCCATGGAATTCTCACTCTGGAATATCACCCTGTTCCTGTTGATCATCTGGCTGACCCTCTGGATCAGCCGTATTCTCAGGACCTTTTTCGAGACGGAAGCCGCCCTGCGTGACCGCATGCGCAAGGGTGCCCCCGGGGCGGTGTCCCTGCTGCTCAGGATTACCATCATAACCATAGGTTTCTTGCTGGCCGTTGCTGCAGCAGGCTTAAAATTGGATAAGCTCACCCTCCTCCTGGGAGCCTTCGGTGTGGGTATCGGTTTTGGCCTTCAGAATATCTTCAACAACCTGGTTTCCGGGATCATCATTGCATTCGAGCGCCCGATCAAGGACGGAGACATCATCGAGGTCGGAACCCTGCTGGGGGTTGTTAAGGAGATCGGCATCCGCTCGAGCATTATAAAGACCTATGAAGGGTCCGAGGTGATCGTCCCCAACGGGAACCTGATCTCCAACGAGCTGATCAACTGGACCCGTTCGGATATGCACCGGCGCGGGGAGGTTAGCGTTGGGGTGGCATACGGAACGGACCCCCGAACGGTGATCAGTCTTCTGCTGGAAACGGCGCGGAATTTCGACCAGGTGCTTCCGGATCCCGAACCCGTTGCCCTTTTTACGGGTTTCGGGGACAGCTCCCTGGATTTCCGCCTGCTTTTCTGGATCCCCGATGCGGACAGCCGGCTGATCATTCAGAGCGAAATGAGCGTTCGCGTGAACCAGGCCATCGTGGATGCCGGCATTACGATTCCTTTCCCGCAGCAGGACCTGCATGTCAAATCCGTGGATACACAGATCCTTGACAGGGTAAAAGCCCAGGACGAGGTTGCCCGTAAACAGATGGGAAATCCCCCTTCCGAAAAATAGGTCCTGATAAAACCGGCCTGGAATCGTTTAGCATTGGGATACGTCGTCCTTGTGATAATCCTGGAAAGTTTTTACCTGCACTGCAAATGAGATTAATAATTCAATATTATCAATATTTTGACGATAATTCCATATTTTAAGGGTCTGCATTCCATAACTGATTTTCAATGAAACTGGTCACGATCGACTTCATCATCCTCGCAGTTTTTTTCTGCATCGTACTTTTCATCGGATACACAGCTTCAAAAAGGGCGGGGAAAGATACCGCCGAATTCTTTTTAGGGGGAAGGGGAATGCCATGGTGGCTGCTGGGTATCTCCATGGTCGCCTGCACCTTCTCGGCCGATACGCCCAACCTGGTGACCGGGATGGTCCGCGAGGACGGGGTTGCCAAGAACTGGGCCTGGTGGGCCTTTCTTATCACGGGAATGGTGACCGTGTTCATTTATGCCCGCCTCTGGCGCCGGTCGAGTGTCATGACCGACCTGGAATTCTACGAACTCCGGTATACTGGCAAGGCAGCTTCCTTCCTGCGCGGTTTCCGGGCGATCTACCTCGGGCTGTTCTTCAATACCCTGATCATGGGAACGGTTTCCCTGGCGGCAATTAAGATCGGGAATGTCATGTTCGGACTGAAGCCCTGGGTCACGGTGGCCTCGGCTTCCGTTATCGTAGTGATTTATGCCGGGCTAGGGGGACTCCGGGGCGTGGTCTGGGCCGATTTCTTCCAGTACAGCATCGCGATGTTCGGTGCCGTGCTTGCAGCGGTCGTGGCGATCAGACAGCCGGAGGTGCAGGCCATAGGGGGACTGAAAGGCATCCTTGCACAGCTGGGTGACCGGGCCGCGTTCCTTCCCGATATGAGCAATCCGTCGATTTACATTTCCCTCCTGATCATTCCCATCGCCGTGCAATGGTGGGCCGTCTGGTACCCCGGCGCGGAGCCCGGCGGGGGCGGCTACATTGCCCAGCGGATGCTGTCGGCCAAGAATGAAAAGAATGCCATCGGGGCGACCCTGCTCTTCAACTTCGCCCATTACGCGCTGAGGCCCTGGCCCTGGATCGTTGTGGCACTGGCCTCCCTGGTCATATACCCGGACCTGGCTTCCATCCGGATCGATTTTCCAAACATCACCGAAACCTACCTGAAGGATGACATTGCCTATCCCGTTATGCTTGCAAAGCTGGGGACCGGCTGGCTCGGGCTGGTAGTGGCATCGATCATTGCCGCGTATATGTCCACCATCGGGACCCACCTGAACTGGGGATCCTCCTACCTGGTCCATGACTTCTACCAGCGTTTTGTACGCCCGGAAGCACCCGAGAAGGAACTGGTGCTGATGGGACGGATCATCACCCTGGTACTGATGGTCATCGGGGGCACCTTCGCCCTGACATTACTGAACAACGCCACGCAGGCCTTCGATATACTCCTGCTGTCCGGTGCGGGTTCCGGCGCCATCTACCTGCTCCGCTGGTTCTGGTGGCGGATCAACGCATGGACCGAGATCGCAGCCATGATCTTCGCGACCTGCATGGCCATTATCCTGGTATTCGTGGTAAAGGACGAGGCCGTGGCTACCCGCCTGCTCGATGCCTTTACGGTTAAACTGCTGATCGCCGTCGGGGGGACAACGGCGGTCTGGCTGATCACAACTTTCCTCACCCGGCCCGAGTCGAAGGATATCCTCCGGAAATTCTACCGGCTTACCCATCCCGGGGGACCCGGCTGGAGGAAGGTCGTTGAGGAGGCCGCTGCCGAAGGGGATATGATCGATGCGAAGGAAGCCGGGAAGAAATGGGAAATGCCCAGCCAGATCCTGATGGTATTCGTCGGGTGCATCGTGATATACGGGTCCCTGTTCTCGATCGGCAGCTTTGTTTACGGGAACAACCTGAACGGGATCATTATCGGCCTGGTTGCTGCGGGCGGGACCGTAATTCTTTTCATGCTGCTGGATAAACTGAGGGTCAATTGAATGCCACTTATGGTTCATCCATGAAACCGGTTATAAATCGAATATATATGAACCATCCCGGGAAACTCTGCCTTCATACCATCACCACCAGGCCCTGGCCGGTTGAAACAGCCGCAAAGAAATACGCTGCGGCCGGGATCGGGGGTATTTCCGTGTGGCGGGAAGCCCTTGCCGGAAGGGACCTTGTAAAGATCGGCAGGATGCTCGGGGAAGAGGGACTGGAAGTGGTCTCACTGGTGCGGGGAGGATTCTTCCCGGATACGGATGCCGGGAAGAGGCGGGCGGCAATCGAAGAAAACAAACGCGCTCTGGAAGAGGCAGCTGCACTGACCGCCCCCTTGCTCGTGCTTGTCTGCGGGGCGGATCCGCGGCAGTCCCCCGAAGATTCCAGGAAACAGATCTTCGACGGGATCCTGGCCCTGATCCCCCATGCAGAAACCCTTGGCGTAAAACTGGGCATTGAACCCCTTCACCCCATGTATGCCGACACACGTTCCGCCATCAACACCCTGAAACAGGCAACGGACATGGCGATCCGGTCGGACTCGGATAGGGTTGGCGTGGTGGTGGACGTTTATCATTTGTGGTGGGACCCGAACCTGGAACCGGAAATTGCACGCTGCGGGCAATCGGGCAAGCTCTTTGCCTTTCACATCTCCGACTGGAAGGTGCCCACAGCCGATCTCCTGAACGACCGTGAGATCATGGGCAGGGGCTGCATTCCTGTCCCCCGCATCCGGAAATGGGTCGAGGCGGCCGGCTTCCGGGATTACCTTGAAGTGGAGATCTTCTCCAACCGTTACTGGGAGGGGGACCAGGACAAGTACCTTTCAGAAATCATCGAGGCTTATAAAAAGCATTCATGATGCCCTGCCAGCCCGTGATCTGCATATAATTTTTCCTCTCCTCCATAACCGATAAATCAGGAAGGACGGAATTAAGCGCTGTCAGGCTTCAACCAGCTGACAAAATACTTGTTTTTGGAATTATTCAATTTATGTAATAACTTTGTAATTACATTTCTCATGTCATTCATGAAGGTACCGGTAATTCGTATTGGCAACTCCAGAGGAATAAGGCTGAGCAAAACCATCCTTGAAAGGTATAACATCAGGGATACCGTGGAGATGATCCTTGAAAAAGGGCATATTATCATTAAATCCAGTCCGGTTAAAAGATCCGGGTGGGAAGAAGCCTTCAGGGATATAAATGCCCGGAATGATGATCAGTTGCTTATCGACGATGTTTTTGAGGATGAAAACCCGGACGATTGGAAATAGGTCAGTACCATATCATCCTGGTCAACCTGGACCATACCACCGGCAGTGAAATAAGAAAAACCAGGTCCTGTGTCGTGATATCACCAAACGAGATGAACAGGCATTTAAGGACCCTTGTGGTTGCTCCCATGACGTCAACCTCAAGAAATTATCCAACAAGAGTAAGGATAAAACACAATCGGCAATACAGCCATGTTGTTATTGACCAGATAAGAACCATCGACAGGCAGAGGATTATTAAAAAACTCGGCGAATTATCCAGAACTGAGATCAGCCGGGTAAAAAGTATAATTAAAGAAACATTTGTAGATTAGACCAGCGACAAAATAATCCTTATGAAGATTGGCATCATCATGAACGGGGTCACGGGCCGGATGGGCAAGAACCAGCACCTGGTCCGGTCCGTCAAAGCAATAATGGAAGACGGAGGCATTCCATACCGCGGTGAGATCCTGATGCCGGATCCGCTGCTCCTGGGCAGAAACAGGGGAAAACTGGAGGAGCTGGCACAGGAGACCGGGATCAGCAGGGTTTCCACGGACCTTGAAGCGGCCCTGGCAGACAAAGATTACCTGGTTTACTTCGATTCCCTGGTCACCGGGCTCCGGGTGGAGAACATCAAAAAGGCCGCCAGGGCGGGAAAGCATATCTATTGTGAAAAACCAGCAGCCACCGATACCCGGTCGGCCCTTGAACTGTACCGTGTCTGCAAGGATGCAGGGGTAAAACACGGAGTGGTGATGGACAAGCTCTGGATCCCGGGCATCCTGAAGCTGAAAAAACTGCTTGAGAACGGCTTTTTCGGACGCATCCTGTCGATCCGTGGAAATTTTGGTTACTGGGTTTTCGAGGGACATACCGTTCCCGCCCAGCGCCCTTCGTGGAATTACAAAAAAGAAATGGACGGGGGGATCATACTGGACATGTTCCCCCACTGGAGGTACGTACTCGATAACCTTTTCGGCCGCGTAAAGTCGGTCTCCTGCATAGCTTCCACGGACATCCCCGAACGCGTTGACGAGGAAGGCAGGGTCTACCGGGGCACCGCGGAAGATGCCGTCTATGCCCTGTTCGAACTGGAAGGCGGGACCATTGCCCAGTTCAATTCCTCCTGGACCACCCGGGTACGCCGGGACGACCTGTTCGTCCTTCAGGTTGACGGCACACAGGGATCGGCCTTAGCGGGACTGAGGGATTGTTACATCCAGACGTATGAAAATACCCCCCGGCCGGTATGGAACCCGGACATTCCGCAGCCCATCAATTTTTATGACAGCTGGGAAAAGGTATTTGAAGAGGAAAGTTACATGAACGCGTTCAGGGCCCAGTGGGAGCTTTTCCTGAAGCACGTTGCTTTCGGTGAACCTTTTCCCTGGGATCTCCTGGAGGGTGCAAAAGGCGTCCAGCTCGCCGAAGCCGGGCACCGCAGCTGGAAAGAGAGAAAATGGATAGACCTTGATAAACTTGAACCCTGAAATCTTGAATCATGAAACAGGTGGCACTCATCACCGGGGGAACCCGGGGCATCGGCCTGGGGATTGCCCGACAACTGGCTCTCAAGGGATTTGACCTGGCCCTGAACGGCATACGCCCCGAGGAAAAGATCCACGGCATCCTGGAGGAACTTCGCCGTACCGTTCCGGAAGGTTCGGGCCAAAATATAACGGATTCCTCCGCAGGCAAAGGTACAGATATCATTTACTGCCGGGGGAATATTGCGGTTTCGGGGGACAGGAACCGGGTATGGGGACAGGTACTCGAACACTTCGACCGACTTAACCTGCTGGTCAACAATGCGGGAATGGCTCCCAGGGAGCGGCGCGACATCCTTGAAGCAACGGAAGAAAGTTACCAGGAAGTCATGGATGTTAACCTGAAGGGTCCCTATTTCCTGACCCAGAAGATTGCCGGCCACATGATCCAGCAGAAGCAGAAACACCCGGAATTCAGGGCGGCCATCGTCAACATCTCCTCGGTTTCGGCAACCCTGGTCTCCGTGAACCGCGGTGAGTACTGCATCTCGAAGGCTGGCATGGGCATGATGACCAGGCTGTTTGCAGTCAGGCTGGGTGAATACGATATCCCGGTCTATGAAGTTAGGCCCGGGGTGGCCCTGACGGATATGACTTCAGGGGTGAAAAAGAAATACGACCGGATGATCGAAGAGGGACTGACCCTCCAGAAGCGCTGGGCACTGCCCTCAGACGTGGGCCGTGCCGTTGCATCACTGGCCCTGGGCGAGCTTTCCTATTCTACCGGGCAGGTCATCATGGTGGACGGGGGCATGACAATCGGCCGTTTGTAATCCGGAAAAGTCCTGTCCCGTTTAACGAGAACCGCACCAGTGTTCCAGGTTTCAGTTCTGTTCAACGGTCTTGTCCAGCGGGATCCCCAGCTCTTCGTATAGGCCTTTCCTTCCAGCCTTGTCCTTGCTAAGGATCTCATGGGCATATTCGGCCACTTTCGCGGCGTGTTCCCGGGGAACCACCACCACCCCGTCACCATCGGCCACGATGACATCTCCGGGCCTGACCAGCACACCCCCCACGGACACCGGCTGGTTAACCGATTCGATCTCATTCCTTCCCGGGCGTATGCCCCTTCCCCGGTTCATCAGGTCCATGTAAACCGGAATTTTCTCCTTGATGATTTCGTCGGTATCCCTCACTCCCCCGTTCGAAACGATTCCCCTGGCCCCTTTGCTTACCCAGAAAAGGGAATTGAATGAGCCTACCGAGCCGACGTCCCCGTCTCCGTTGACATCCAGCACGATGACCGAGCCATCCTTAATAAGGGGGACAAAAGGTTCACTGGATATTTCCTGGTACCACTGCCCCTCCCACTTCTGGAAATCTTCCTTTTTCATCGGCCTTTCCACCACCCGGTTGGTCGGTACGTAGCGGGCGGTAACGGCAATGCCGCACAAAACATGGGTCATCTTTTCGGTATCCCGCCAGAGTGCCTCGATCCGCTGGTCCATCAAACAGACGTCCTGAAGTCCCACCATATCCAGTCCGTCCGAAACATCCGCAACCCTGAGCCCATCATACATTTTAAGAATTTCCGCGTCGCTTAACAGCCCTTCCCGGGAGGATCCGGGGGATTTTTCGGGAAACTGCTCCTGTGCCTGCAGCATGAGGCCTGTAAAACAGAGTACTGCAGCAAATAAGAAGAATGATGATTTCATGGCCTTTTTTTGTGATTCAAGATAAGGATTTCGGCGATTCATTTTGAAGGAAAACGATCGTAAATTAATTTCCCGATATTTATCCGGAAATTTGCGTTTTGTAATTTACATATTGTAAACCCGATGAAAATCATCAGACTTTTTAATCAGATCACCAGACCTTATAAACAGGCTCTCCGGATCAGCCTTCTCCTGTGTTTTGCCGCTTTCCTGGCGGCATGCACCCGGGAAATCCCTTCAAGGCCCAACATCCTTTTCGCCATAGCCGACGACTGGGGATGGCCGCATGCCGGGGTTTACGGCGACCCGGTCGTACGGACCCCGGCATTTGACCGGGTGGCCAACGAAGGCATCCTGTTCAACTATGCCTTTGTCACCTCCCCTTCCTGCACCCCGTCGAGGAATTCCATTTTAACGGGACAGTACCACTGGAGGCTGGGACCTGGGGCCAGCCTCTGGAGCACGCTTGATCCTTCAACACCGGTTTACCCCCTGATCATGCAAAAGGAGGGATATTACGTGGGACATTACCGGAAAAGCTGGGGACCAGGAAAACTGGACGGCTGGGAAGAACACCCGGCCGGGAAAGATTACGAAGGAGGTTTCGGGGAATTCATGAGCCAGAGGCCCGAAAACACGCCCTTCTGTTTCTGGCTCGGTTCCTCCGATCCTCACCGGGGTTACGATGAAGGCTCGGGACAGCGCAGTGGCATGGATCTCCCGGCCATACGCCTGTTTGAATGTTTCCCGCATGATTCCGTGGTCCGCAGCGATGTGGCCGATTACTACTTCGAGGTTCAACGCTTCGATTCGGATCTGGCCGCAGCCATCCGGCTGCTGGAAGAATCAGGGGAGCTGGAAAATACCCTCATCGTGGTCACCGGGGACAACGGGATGCCCTTTCCACGGTGCAAGGCCAACCTGTACGACGGAGGTACCCGGGTGCCGCTGGCCATCCGCTGGGGATCAGGGATCCGTAGGCCGGGCCGGACATCGGATGATTTTATCAGCCTGGTTGACCTCGCCCCGACCTTCCTTGAGCTGGCTGGCATCGAAATCCCGGAAGTCATGACCGGCCACAGCCTGGTCCCCCTTCTGAAGCAGAAAAAGGAAGGCATTCCCGGCAAGGGCGACCGCAGCTTTGTGATCACCGGCAAGGAACGGCATGTGCCGGGCCAGGAAGGGACCATGAGCGGATATCCCTGCCGGGCCATCCGGACCCACGATTACCTGTACATCCGGAATTTCAAACCCGATCTATGGCCTGCGGGAACGCCCAACTACCTGGAGGCGGAAATCCCTTACTGCTGGCTGGGGGACTGTGACAACGGTCCCACGAAGACCGACATGACCGAAAACCGTGACCTGGATGAACACCACCGGTATCTCTGGAACCTTGCCTTCGGGAAAAGGCCCGCGGAGGAATTGTACGATTGCCGCAGGGACCCCGGACAAATGGTCAACCTGGCGGATGACCCGGAATACGCGGATGTCAAAAAGGACCTGGCCGGCCAGTTGACGGAACAGCTCAGGCTTACCGGTGATCCGCGTGTAACGGGACAGGAAAGCCTGCTGGAGGGATTTCCCTATTACGGACACGGGCCCAGGCATCCCACATGGAAACCCGAAACTCAAAATTGATTGACCAAAATCTTGACCAGTCCCTTAAAAGTTATTTCTTTTGCACTTTTATTACGACCAAAACATCTGATAATCATGCTTACCGTTGAAAAGATCGGGGGATCCTCGATGAGCAAGTTCGGGGATGTGCTCCGGAACATTATCATTGGAAACCGGAAGGAGACGGAATATTACAACCGGATATTCGTGGTTTCCGCCTACAACAATGTGACCAACTGGCTGCTGGAACACAAGAAAACCGGGGAGCCCGGGGTCTATGACTTCTTTGTGAAGGGCGGTGACTACCAGGGTGAACTGGAAGGGCTGCTCAATAAATTGCTCGATATCAACAGGACCTTTACAGACATCGGGCTTGACCTGCAACTGGCTGAAAAGTTTATCACCCACAGGATCAAGCAGTCTAAAGACTACCTGAACAGCCTTGCCGAAGTGCTCGCATCGGGTTACGTCAACCGGCAGAACATCCTCCTGGCTGCCCGGGAGATCCTGGCATCCATCGGGGAAGCCCATTCCGCCTTCAATTCTGTGAACATCATCCAGAATAACAAGGTCAATGCCAGGTTCATCGATCTGTGCGGGTTTCACGATACCGAATTTCTGACCATTGACGAACGGATATGCAAGGCATTCAGTGACCTGGACTGGTCCAGGACTATTCCCATCGTAACCGGTTATACCAAGGGAACGGAAGGGATCATGAGGGAATTTGACCGCGGCTATTCCGAGGTGACCTTCAGCAAGATCGCCGTTGAAGTGAAGGCGGACGAGGCCGTGATCCACAAGGAATACCATCTTTCGACCGCAGATCCGGTGATCGTGGGAGTGGAGAATTCCCGTCCCGTTGGATTCACCAACTACAATGTGGCCGACCAGCTGGCCGACCTGGGTATGGAAGCCATCCATCCAAAGGCATCCAAGCCCCTTGAGGTCGCCGGGATCAACATCCGCATTAAGAACACCTTTGAACCGGAGCACCCTGGAACCCTGATCAGCCGCGAATACCGGGGAAAGGAATCAAAGGTTGAAATGGTCACGGGCACCGATAAGGTGATAGCCATCGAGGTGCATGATCCCTTTATGGTGGGACAGGTGGGATTCGACCTGAATCTCATGAAGATCATCCAGAAGTACAACATTTCCTACATCCTGAAAGCCACCAATGCCAACAGCATCACCATGGTGATCTGGGAGAAGGACCTGAACAGCCAGCTGCTGGATGAACTTCGCGGCAACTACCACCGGATCACCGAGAAGAAGGTGTCCATCGTTTCGGCACTGGGGACCAACATAGCCACTCCGGGGGCGCTGGCCAAAGCAGCGACTGCACTTTATAAAAAGGGCATTAACATCGAATCTGTTTCGCAGTCCCTCATGCAGGTCAACATGCAGTTCGTCATCAACCGGAAGGATTACCGGGATGCCATCATCGCCATGAACCAGGCGCTCTGCCTGCAGAATTGAACTAACCGTTCCGGTCTGGATCGTATGAACCGTACCGGACATATCCGGCGGGCCGTTCCAGGTAATCCACCCTGATTTTATAACGGAAAGCAGGATCGTTTTCAGGAAAAGGGAACTGTTTTCAGGAAAAACGGATAAAATGCCGAAATTTACCTGTAAACAAGCCTGCACATGATATCCCGTAAAACAACAGGCAACCTGCCCCTGTTTCTGTACCTGTTCCCGTACCTGTTCCCGCTTCTTTTCCTGGTGCCGGTCTTTCATCCAGCCGGCCTGTATGCGAAATCACCCTTTAAGGATCCCGCTGTATTAAGCGACCATTTTCCCCGGGCCACTGCTGCGCTCAAAAATGATACTGCATCGCTTTTCTCCCTGCTGGTGAACGGCTCCTTCGTTTATTCGGGTGAGTTTGAGGCCGGACCTGCAGGAACCTTTATCCACCGGTTACGGATGCTGGAACTGACCGTTACGGAAGCTGAATCCTTACAAAATACTGCAGTCCGTATCCTCAAGTTCTGTAACCGTTCGGACGATACCCTTGAAATTGAGAATTTCATCCCCCTGGGTCCCTCCCATGACCGTCCCTATATCACCGGGTACGGCCCCCCCGGACTCGCCAGGGCAACCCTGTTCCTGCCAGGTAATGGGCCTGTGGGACTGATCCTCCCCGACAATGCATGGGAAATGGGGTTTTCGATCCTTGAACTCCCGGGGGACAGCGGACTTTCTTTTCTTGCCAGGCGGGTATCCTGGGAAAATGCGGGACGAAGAAGATACTCGACCCTTCTTTACCCGGGCGGTGAGGTCACGTATAAATTATTCCTGGAGAAATTTGAGGGGGACTGGAAAGCGGGGTTGATCAATGTTTTCAGGAACCGCTGGCTCTATGACCTGGAGGAATTCGACAACACGCTGTATGAACGGAAAGACCTCCAATGGATACGCGGGGATTATCTCGCCGTGCTGCAGTTTGCATGGGACAGGGATTTTTATTCCACCGGGGACAATTCCTATGCCCCCTTCCGGGAATTTTTCCACCGCTACGATCAGCTGCATGGTGGATATGATGTTTACGGCATCTGGCAGGGATGGCCCAGGCTGGGACTGGACAGCCGCAACCAGTGGGACCTGTTCCGCGACCTGCCCGGCGGTACCGATTCCCTCAGGGCAATCTCACAGTATTGCAGGGAAAATGGATGTGCATTTTTCATTTCCTACAATCCATGGGATGAAAGTACCCGGCCTCTCGACCATCTCGAGGGCATGGCCGGGATCATAAGTAAAACATGGGCCGACGGGGTGGTCCTGGATACCCGGGGAAGTTCCAGCATGGAACTCCAGCAAACTGCCGACCGGGCGAAGGATGGGGTGATTATGTATTCCGAGGGCATGGCGGTCCCCCGCGATATGCCCGGGATCATCTCCGGGAGGGTCCACAATGCCATCCTGATGTCCCCCCCGCTGAACCTGAACCGGCTGATTAAACCCGGATTCCAGGTATTCCGTGTGCTTGACCTGAGAGACGGCCGCCTGCACCGCGAAATGGCCATCTGCCTTTTCAACGGGTACGGGGCCGAGCTGAACCTGTTCTCCCCCGCCCACCCTTGGTGGACAGAGGAGGAATACCGCTACATGGGCAAATGCCTGATGATCCTCCGGCAGAACGAGAAGGCCTTTCACGACCCCGGCTGGATCCCCCTGGTCGAATCGCCTGATAGCATCTGGGTGAATGAGTGGCATGCAGGCAACAAGGTCCTCTACACGGTCCTTTCACTCAAACCGGCCGGCCATACGGGACAACTGATCCGGGTCGGTGACGGGGATCTTCACTGGGTATCCCTCTGGGATCATGAAGAGATCCTGCCCGGGGACTTCTCCGGGAACTTCCCTGAAGAATTTCCTGAAACTTCCTCAGGGGACTTGTACCTGAAATGCAGAATTGATCCGTTTTCACCCGTGTATTCCGGCACACGTAGTGAAGGCTCGGTACAATGCATTGCAGGTTTCCCGGCATTGCTTTCATGGTCTTTTGCGGAAAATTCCCTCATCCTGAAAGCCCCTGACGGGAACAGGGTCGTTCTCTGGAAGGGGGATCCGTCCTATTCCAATCCCAGCAAAGAAGAATACCGGATCAAAGGCAGCGTGGAAATCACCCTTCCCCTTCCTGAAGTGATGCACCTGCCCGAAGGAAAGATCGTCCTGCAGCTGTTCGATGGAAATGAGCTCATAGACGAAAGGATCATCCTGACAACACCTGCCACTCCGGTGAAGATCAGCCAGGTCCATCGTACCATCCCCCATAAAAGGACCCCGGACGGGATGGTGGAAATCAAAGGGGACAGGTTATGTTTTTACCGTGGGAACGATGCGGATTTCATCCCCTATCCGCATAATTTCGACAGCCTGTTTGTCCATGTGGAGGATTTCTACATGGACAGGTACCCGGTTACCAACCGGGAATACTTTGAATTCATGAAGGCAACCGGGTACAATCCAGCTAACCGGGCAAATTTCCTGAAACACTGGAACGGCGCAATCTTTCCGGATTCCCTGGCAGACCATCCGGTGGTATGGGTAAGCCCGGAAGACGCAACCGCTTATGCCATGTGGAAAGGAAAAAGGCTGCCGACGGAAAGCGAATGGCAGTATGCTGCCCAGGGAAGGGACAGAAGAAAATGGCCCTGGGGGAATTTATTCGACAGCACGGCCTGCAACAACGCGATCGGACGTACAACACCTGTATACAGCTATCCCGGGGGTAAAAGCCCGTTTGGTGTTGAGGACATGTGCGGTAACGTCTGGCAGATATGCTCGGATGAATATTTCAACGGCAGCTTCAGTTTTACCATCATCCGCGGCGGTTCTTTCTATAATCCCACTTCAAGCTGGTGGTACATACAGGGCGGACCGCAGCCCAATGACCGCACACAGATGCTCCTGCGAACCTCTCCCGGGTTCGACCGCAGCGAAACCGTCGGATTCCGCTGTGTCTGCGATAAAGAATAAATTCTTGTATTCAGTATGAGATGTTGGTTTATGTTATGAATTCCTCAGGAACATCCACCAGCCGGCTAACATCTTTTATTCTTGCTGTAACATCGAACTTCTTTGTACAGGCTACTGCGCAGTTATTGCAACCGCTGCACGGATTATTCGAAAGATCAAGATCGGCAAGCAAGCAGTAGGCCTTTTCGAGATTACTATACCCATAAGTATACATATAAGCCCTCATTAAGTCCGGTATTGGGAGGTTCTTCCTGCATTGGCCAAGGCAGTTCTGGCAACTGATGCAAAAGAGGGAAGCCATGTTTTTGTTCTCCTCAATATACCTTTTTTCCTCCTCGTTTAATTCAGGATTCTCCATAATAGCAAAGCTTTCCTCCATCTGGTCAAATGCAGTAAATCCGGGGATGCTTGTATGCACATTTGGATTTTGAAGAGCCCATTTCAGTGCTGCCTGTGTATTTATCGGTCGTTGTCCATCCGGGTCGAGATATCTACCTGCCATGGTTTTCATGGCAATGATACCAAGTCCTGCATCCGCTGCTTTGTCAATCGCAGCATTCATTTCTTCAATATTCAGGGCAAAGTTATAAGCCGTAAGGACAACGTCGATGAATCCACATTCAGCAGCCGCTTCAAGAACCGCCGCCTCATTACTGTGTGTTGATACACCTATAAACCGTGCCCTGCCGGATTGTTTGATCCTATTCATAATATCGACCAATGGTTTAAAAAACATGCCTTCCAGGCTGCTAACGCCGTGATGATAGAGAATATCGACATATTCGAGACCCAGGCGTTCCATGCTCAGGTTGAACATCTCCATGTAGCTTTCCTGTGTAAATTCATCTGCGTTGTATAATCCTGTGCTCCTGTCCTGTCCTATGGGGTGGATTTTGGTAGCAATAGTATAGGAATCCCTGGGGTAATCCTTCAATACCTTTCCCAGCATTTCCTCGTTCCTGCCATTCTGGTAAGTATGAGCCGTATCCAGGAGTTTAATCCCTTTATCCAGAGCAGCCCTTACCAGGTTGGGATTGTCCGCCCTCATGACACCCATACTTACAATGGGCAGTCTTATACCGGTTTTACCCAGTGTGCGGTAAATTATTATCGGTTCGGCTTCACTATTTGCAGAAGATCTGTTGGAGGTTCTTGCAAAGGCTTTTTGTCCAACAACAAGCCCCGTTGCTCCTATAACTGAGGATTTCAGGAATCCCCGGCGACTGAATCTGTATTTTTTCATTATGGTTTCTTAAATTTGTTCTGTTAACTGATCGACCAATAGAACCATTCCACCTTCAAAGTTGAAATAAAGATATAATATCCTTAATAACGATAAAAGTTAGATGGAAATCGCAGATCGCTATGCGGTCACGAAACCGGGATCAACAGGGTATCCCCGGTAACATCAATCAAGCGGCTTAGATCTTTAATTCTCAAGGCAACGTCGATTTTCTTCATAGAAGTTACCGTACAGGTATTGCATCCACTGCATAAGTATTTATCGGATGCTATTTGATTCGATTGTGAAGGAGATAGTCTTGATTGGCAAGGAACCTCTTTCTCTGTAAACATTAGCCGATGGTGTCTCAAAACTTAAAGGGACACCATCGTTTTCAGCCCGATTGTGGAGGTAAGGGGAGTCGAACCCCTGACCTCGTGATTGCGAACCACGCGCTCT
>CAYSJH010000009.1:0-11509 GCA_964431315.1 uncultured Bacteroides sp.
ATGGTAATCCTGCCAATAATGAGGGTATCCTCCGCAATGGCACTCCAGTTTGTCCTTTCCTGTCCGGCAAACTGGAATACACCTACCTCGGAACCCGGGACAAATCCGTCGATAGTGAAGGTTTTAAATGCGGTATCGCTGGCCGCACCGGCTGCCTTGAGTTCCGTCCAGCCGGGTGTCGAAAGTTTGAGGAATGTATTGACATTGTCCCAGTTATAATTCGTTCCACCTTCCTTGTATTTGACCTTTACCTTGAAACGTGTATGCCCGGGCAAAATGGTTACCGTAGGTACGGTGATCGATGTATTCCATCCATCCAGGGCAGCCTTGAGGTATTTTGTACCAGTGGCAGTATCTGTTATGATGGACATTCCTGCCGGCAGACTGCCCGGATCAAATGTAGCCGGATCAAAAATGATCTGTGCCTTGAGAGGGCCAAGAAACAGAACAATTAATGATAGAATAAGGGTAAAATTTTTTCTCATAATGTGCAGTGTTTGGTTAGTACTTAATTTGTAGCATACCAAATTTAATATATACTCTGAAATTTCCATGATAAATTTGGTGAAAAAAGATATATCTGGACTCAATTCAAATAATAAGGCTTGATTATGGGTGCCTTCAGAACCGGAATAATAGCAAAAAAAAAGCGCCCTTTCGGACGCCTGGTGGAGATCGCAGGAATGGTGGAGATAAGGGGAGTCGAACCCCTGACCTCGTGACTGCCAGTCACGCGCTCTAGCCAACTGAGCTATATCCCCATGAAGGAGTGGGTGTCTGAGTGAGTGTGAGTGTGTTTGGTTCGAAGCAGGTGCATGCCCACACGATAGCGGTGCAAATATATGAAAAAATCAATTTCTATTCCGGTTCCGGAGGGGGGTTTTCGATCAGGAACCCGCCGGTCAGGCGGGTAAGGGCCGTTCGGGAACCGATCAGGTTGTAAATGGCTTCCAGCCGGCGCAGTGCAGAATTAAGGTAGATCAGCTGTATGTCCCGGTATTCAAATGAACTGATGGCACCTGAGCGGAATTTCTCGTCGGCGATCGACATGTTCAGCTCGGCTGCCTGAAGGCTTTCATTTGCCACTTCCAGCAGAGCGATCCGGATGCTGTAAAAGTCATAGAGGTTCAGCAGCTCATTCATGAGTGCATGCTCCATCTGTTCAATTTCCACACTGGCTGTTTCTTCATTGATCCTGGCCACCTCGATGGCCCTTTTCCTGGTGCCCCCGGTATAGATATCCCAGGAAAGCCTGAGGTTCCCGTAGGCCGACAGGGCATCCGTATTCCCGATGGACTGCACAGAACCAATGTTTTCGTCAAGTCCGGTGGACAGGCTCAGGGACGGATACAGGGCACTCCTGTTCAGATTGGTTTCTTTTTCCTGGAGCAATAAATTGGTATACTGGTTCTTTAATGTCTGGTTGTTGGCCATCATTTTTGTGCTGAGGTCGGCAAGCACATAAGCCGTCGTATCGGGCTCGAAGGGTTCCGGGAAATTCCAGATAACCGCCGGATCGACACCCAGAAGAAAATTGAGGTTGCGGATGGAATTGCGGACCTGCACCTCCTGGGTCATGAAGAGTGCCTTATCGTTCAGGTAAACGTTTTTGGCCTGGAGTACATTGTAAGTGACCGTGCCTCCGAGGCTGTAACGGGCCGTTTCATAGTCAAAGCGGTCTTTTGAAAGTTTCATGACCGTTTCAAGCACCCTCAGGTTCTCCTGTTGCAGCAGAACATTATAATAGGCCATAATCACGTCTTCGATGGTGTTTTCAACCACCACACCGAGCCTGCCCCGGGCAAGTTCCTCCAGTCCTTCAAGTTTTTCTTTTGTAAAATTCACCCGGAACCCGTCAAACAGGATCCAGTCCAGTCCCACGCCTGCATAAAGCCGGTTCGTGGATTCATCATCCGTGATGTTATAGGTATTGTTTGAACTCGCGTCAAACCCGATGGAGGGATACCTGCCGGCAGTCCCCCAGTTATTATTGATCCCTGCGATCTCGGCATCTGCCCTGGAAATTCTTATCCCGTAATTGTATTCCAGCGCCTTCTCGATCGAGGCCGAAAGGGTAAGATCCTCGGGTTGGGACCGGAGTCCCGGTGTCACAATCAGAAAGCAGAATAATGCAAGGCCGTATGAGTATATGCTCCGGATCATTTGCCTGGACTTATTCATTAAGGTTATCTGATTCGGCATCTTTTTCTTTTTTCCTGTTAGCCCGGAGCAATATTTCACGCCGGTGCTGTATGATGGCAATCTCCACGTCTTCCCGCTCCGGTTTTTGCCCGGTCCACAATTTCCTGAAATACACTCTAATGTCGTTCAGCAGCAGGATCAGGAGGGGAAAAAAGATCAGGATAAAGATCGTACCAATGGCCACGCCGTATGCGAGGCTGATGGCCATGGGAATAAGGAACTGGGCCTGCAGGCTTTTTTGAAGGATGATGGGAAAGAGGCCCACCGTTGTGGTCATGGAGGTCAGGATGATGGGACGAAGCCTGACCTTGCCAGCTTCCATAACGGCTTCCTTGACCGTTCTTCCCTCCACAAGCAGGCCATCGTACTTGGACAGGAATACAATCGCATCGTTTATGACCACCCCTGTAAGTGCCACCATGCCCCAGAGGCTCATAAGGGAAAGGGGCTTGTTATGGATCCCGTGTCCCCAGAAAACCCCGAGCATGGAAAGCGGGATCATGGCAATGATGATAAGGGTCTGGTTCAAGCTCCGGAAATGAAGGATCAGCAGCATGAGGATGAAGCAGAATGCCACCCCGAAATACTTGTAAATCTTCACAATGGCTTCCCGGCTGTATCGTTGCTGGCCGTGGTACATGTAACGTACACCCGTGAACTGGGAAAGCAGACCGGGCATAATCGTCCGGTCAATCTCATCGATGATCTCCGGGATTGATGCATAAGGATCAATTGTCTCGGCTTCCACCCTTATTTCCCGGTTGCCGTTGTAGCGGTTAATCGCAACGGGACCTCTTTCCATATGGTAATCAGCCAGTTCAATGAGGGGGTATTCCCCGGATGTGGTTTTGATTTTCATTTTTTCCATCTGCCCGATCGTCAGGCGGTTTTCCTTGGGGTAGCGCACCCAGATCCTCAGTTCATCCCTTCCTTCCTGCAGCCTTTGTGCCTGTCCACCGTAAAAACCCTGCCTGACCTGCCTTGAAATGGATTGTTCATCAAGTCCCAGGAAATAGGCTTTCGATTTCAGGTTCAGCCTCACCTCCTGTTTTCCCAGTGCCACATTCTCGGTGATGTCCTTCAGCTGGGGCATTTCTCCAAGGTGGTAGGTCAGGTAATCCTTGGCCTGCTCAAGTTCTTCAAGATTCTTGGACATAAGTCCCACCGATACCGGTGATCCCCAGCGGTTCCTGCCTCCAACGGTATATTTGAGTGCTTCCGGCACGGGACCGATCTTCTCTCGGACCATATTGGCAATATCAAATCCGGCTATGGGCAGGTGTTGCAGGTCGCGGGGATAAATCCGGATGTTCCCCGCATGGGCACCCGATTCCTGGCGGTTAAAAGCAGATCCCAGGCTGGACTGAACCCGCTCGATAATATCCTCCTTTTCTCCGAGTTTTACCTTCAGATCCTCGTTCACCTCCCAGATGGCTTTCTCGAAACGCCGCAGCATATCGGTTGTTTGTTTTTCACCATCACCCGGGGTAAAAGCCACATTGATCTCAAAACTGTCAAAATCGACCGTTGGGAAATAGGTGCTCTGGATGTAGCCCCCCATGTAAAGTCCAACGGTCACCAGGATCAGAGCAATCGGGATGGCGATTACGGCGTGTCTCCACCGGATCAGCCACAAAAGCATGTAATGGTAGATCCTGTCCCTCAGCCAGATGATAAATCCCTCGAAAAATTTCCTGATGCCTTTCATTTTGTTCTCCAGGCTGCGCCGGCTGAGGATATGCGGATTGGCAAGGTGGGCCGGAAGTATAAAGAATGCTTCCAGCAGGGAAAAGAACAGGCTGGCGATGACCACCACGGCAAGGTGAAGCATCATTTCCATGGTGGTGCCGCCGAGGAACAGGAGGGGGGAAAATGCAACAATTGTGGTCGTCACCGAGGTCAGCACAGCCGGGTATACCTCCATCATGCCGTCTATCGCGGCCCGCTGGGGATTTTTTCCCCGTTCAAAATGCAGGTAGATGTTTTCCGATATCACGATGCCGTCATCGACAAGGATCCCGACAACCAGGATCATGCCCATCAGGGACATCATGTTAACCGTAATGCCGTAAAAAAAAGAAAAAATAAACATTGCCAGGAAGCTGAAAGGGATGCCAAAGGAAACCCATAGCGAGAGCCTGGTACTCAGGAACATGGAAAGGCATATGATCACAAGCCCCAGTCCCATCAGACCGTTACGGGTCAGCATTCTCAGGCGGCTGTCCAGGATGTCGAGGAAAGCGCGGGACATGGAGAGCTGAACCCCCGCATTTTTTCCATTGAAGTCCTCCATGTAATCCCTGGCAAATTTCGTAATGGCATCAAGGTCCTCCTCCGGCAGCTTTTCCACCCTGATTGAGACGGACTCCCGGCCGTTCATCCAGGACTTGTCCGAAGTATCGGCGAATTTTTTCTTGACCTCCGCCACATCCCTGATGCGAATGTATCCCCCGTCGGTTTGTCCTCTTATTATGATATTCCCTATTTTATTGGGATCGGTGGAGCGGGATCTCAGACGGATCAGCAGTTCTTCATCGGTGGATTTGATCTCGCCGCCCGATACATCCTGGTTGTTTGCCTGCACCGCCTCGATGATATCATCAAAGGTCAGGTTGTAGCGAAGCAGTTCTTCTTCATTGATCTCAATGCTTATTTCAGGCTGAGGGTAACCTGAAAGATCGATCTGGCTCATCACGCCGGAATTGAAAAAATCCTCTTCAATCCGCTGGGCATATTGTTTCAGTGCCATCAGGTCCACATCGGCGCCCTCAACAGGCGTAAGGTTCATATAAAGTGCGGATGCCCTTGACCTTTGTTTTGCTACAATCGGCCGTTCAGCCGCTGTCGGCAGGGATGAAATCCCGTCCACGGCATTTTTCACTTCTATCAGAACCTCGTCGATGTCGTACTCCCCGGTGGTTTCGATGGAAACCCTGGAACTGTTTTCGACCGAGGTCGATGTAATCTCTTTAATGCCTATCAGTCCCCTGATGGCTTCCTCGATGCGGGAGGTTACGCCTTCTTCCATCTCAACCGGTGATGCTCCCGGGTAATAAACCGAAATGGTGATGAAGCGGCTCTCTGTTTCCGGGAAAAAGGATTTTTTCAGGGAGGTATAGGAATAGATGCCCCCGATTACCACGATGAGAATGATCAGATTGGCATAAATCGGATACTGGACGAATTTCTCAACGATTTTTCTCATGCTCCGGGATCTCTTGCAACATTATTCTCTGGCATCATCCGCACCGCGATTCTGATCCGCTGATCCTGGCGGAGAGGTCTCCCCCAGCCTTTCCACGAGGGTGCCTTCAAGTACATTGACGAGTGGCTGCATGACCAAAATTTCTCCTTCTTCCAGGCCATTCATGATCAATGTTTTTTCATTCACTTTTATGATGTTGACAACCCTCTTCTGCAGTCTGCCATCCACAATCACGAAAACTTCATTGGTGTTAAAAACAATATTTCGGGGGACTTCCATGACTCCGTCTATCGGGTGGCCGGAAAATTCTGCATTGTAATACTCCCCGGTCAGAAGAGTCGGGGAGCTGTGATTTTTCAGCAGAACAAAAATACTCTGGGATTGTGTATTGGGATCGACGAACTGGCTTTTACGAACTACTGTCCCGGTCCAGTTCAACCCCCTCTGGTCCGCATGAACATTTACTTTGTCCCCTATCTTGATCCATTCTGCATCAAATTGAGCCACAGGAACTTCAAGTTCCAGTTCATCCGTTTTTATGGCTGTAGCCACCCGACCTCCCGTATTGGCATAGGAATCAACCTCCAGGTATACCTCGGTGAACGTACCTGTAAAGGGGGCCACAACGGTATGCCTGCTAAGCTGAAGCTCATCCTTGCGGATGGTATAATACTGGCTCAGGACATTCCGGCTGGTCAGAAAAATTTTTAGTTTTTCATTTTCGATCTCGGGAAACGGTGGAAGCGGTCCTTCAAGGCTGATGGACGAGAAAAATTCAAGATAACTCTGCTCATACTGTGGAAAATCAATCCTGATGTCGGGCAGCAAATTGGCAAGCGTATTAAGGAACTGGCTCTTGCTGGCTTTCAGGGCCAGTGCTGCCTCATCGGGATAAACTATAAACAGTACATCGCCCCTGGAGAAACGGGCTCCTTTCTTAAGCGAAACCTCACCCTGCTGAATCCTGCCCGAGGCTTCGGCAATGATATCCACTTCAGCCACGGATGTAAGCCTTCCGGGTGCCGTTACCGGTGAAATGATCCTGCTGTATTTAACGGTCTGGGCCCTTACGTATCTTTTTGCTTCAATCGGGGGCTGTTTTCTCAGGTCTTCTTTCTGGGCAGCCAGGAACCGCATAAGACCGTACGCCAATCCAACGATAAAAATAAAGGCCGCAACAATGACGATCCTGCGGTCAATCTTTCTCATTCATCTTAAATTATCCAGTTACAGAATCTGTAAAAACCAGGTAAAGATAATCCGAAATATAAAATCTCCCTGATCATACAGGAGATTTAAAAATATTTAGACGGATTTTAAGGTCCATGGTTTAATTCCCGGGAGACTGAAAATATAATTTTGTTCCGGCTTATCCAGCTAATATGGACAGAGTTTAATCCTTCGCACTTCCAAGGACCACCCCGCATCTCCGGATATTGTTCATTGTTCGCAATTGCCTGTTAATTTATCTATGCAAGAAAACCAGGGGCAAATGCAATATACATGAAACAAGCCGAGGGGGGCCGCCGGAGTTTTAAACCACCGGGAAATAGACATAGTGCAGTGGTATAATCACCAATGAATTAAAACGCAGGGACTGGACCGCTGTGGCACAGAGTTTTTGCAGGTGTGTAGAAGAGAAGGGAAACCTGACTCCAATAAATCGAAACCAAGCTTCCATTTCATCCTGACTGATGAATTAAATATGATCGGCACGAAATATACGCAAAGAATGAATGCTAATAAGTGATTTTTGCTTCTGAATGTTGTCTTGGAAAATCTGTATATGCTTTCTGGGAAGAATGAATACCCATGTGGAATTTGTTAAACACTACATTTATCCAGAACTCTGCCACGAAACCGAAGCTATGATTCAAAGCATACTAACTACCGTCAAAGAATTATATTATTGCTGTCTCCTAAACCTATTTCCATGAACCAAAAACACTGCAAATTTTATCGATTATTAGCCTTGAAAACCATGATCATCTGGATCTTTATTTTTGCTTGCGGCAGGATTTCAGAGGATATTCCAGTGCCACTGCCCATATAATCCCATTACTGTGGCAGTACCCTTAAACGATTTTTCTGTCCATCATTTATCTATCCTGCTCATTCACACGCTTGAACATGAGAAGAAAATCCCTGCTGAAGGACATAGCATATCTCTTTGCCGGATTATTTATACTGTTCAGTAATTCTTGCTCAAAGCAGGAAGAAGAAAAACTGGATGTGGTTTTCTTCCTGGTGGATGAAAGCCCGGGAAGGGTGCAGTCCAAACTGGAAAAGCTCGGTCCGGAGGATCAACCGATCGTTATTGTCTTCTCGGATAACGGTGGAATGTCAGCTGCAAACTTCGGGAATCCTGAAAGAATTATCCAGGAATCCGAACCGGACAAGGCTTATTCCACCTCAAATCTTCAGATGAGAGGAGCGAAGGGGTGGTTGTAAGAAGGCGGAATCAGGGGACCGATGATTGTAAAATGGCCTTCCCTCGGTAAACAGGGAATGCAGAGATCGGGGAACAATATGATCTTTCTGAAACAGAACCCGAAAAGGCCTGCGAATTAAGGGATGTGCTGCATCAATGGCGGAACGGGGTGAACGCATAGATGATGCAGCCCAATCCGGAATACGTGCAGGATGAAGAGCCGGAAGGTAACATATTCATTCAAACCTTCATTGCATACAGTGGATCCAAGATTTGATAATCAAGAAAAAAGGAATTTTCCATTTGGTGAGGGTCGGCACGGGGGAGCGTATGTCGCCGCCAGGCATTGTGTGCCGGTGACAGCCATCCCGATATTATATGCTTCACGGTCGATTCCGTTGACATTAAATTTTCATGAAGAGGATTATGTTCAGGCAGATAGCATGTTCTAGACGTAATAATCATAAACAACTCAGCTATGATTAAAAACTTTTTTGTCATTTTCAGCACGGCCTTGTTTTTTGTTTCCTGTTCAAACAGTACAGGATCCGAAAGAGACAAGCCCAATGTGATTCTCGTGATGACCGATGACCAGGGCTATGGTGAACTTTCATTCCACGGGAATCCCGTATTGAAAACTCCGAACCTGGATCAACTGGCCCGGCAGAGCCTTCGTTTTGTCGATTATCATGCAGCACCCATGTGCACACCCACAAGGGGACAACTGATGACCGGGATGGATGCCGCCCGGAACGGGGCCATTAACGTCAGCAGCGGACGTGCGTTGCTCAGGCCCGACCTTAAGACCATGGCAGACATTTTCTCCGAGAACGGATACAGAACAGGGATATTCGGCAAGTGGCACCTGGGTGATAACTATCCTTTCCGGCCCCAGGACCGGGGATTCCAGGAAACATTATGGTTCCCTTCCTCCCATATCGGTTCTGCAAGCGATTACTGGGGGAATGACTATTTTGACGACACCTATATCCGGAACGGAAAACGACAGAAATTCGAAGGCTACTGTACGGATATCTTTTTCGATGAGGCCATGGAATTCATACGGAAATCCGTTCAGGCGGGCAAACCATTCTTTGCATACCTTCCCACCAATACACCTCATAGTCCGCTAAATGCCAAGGAGGAGGATATCAAAGCCATGGAAGCGGCCTTCGCCGCGTCCGAATTATCTTCTCTGGATCCCGTCATCAAGGACAAGCTGGTTCGTTATCTGGGTATGGTGCGTAATATCGATACCAATATGGGCAGACTGGAGGATTTTCTCGAAAAGGAAGGTTTGAGGGAAAATACCATTGTCATATTTACAACGGATAACGGAAGTACCCGCGGTCCCCTTTATTACAACGCCGGAATGCGCGGCATGAAGACCGAGCTCTGGGAAGGCGGTCACCGCGTGCCCTGCTTTATCAGCTGGCCTGCCGGAGGATTTACAGCTCCGCGTTACATTGAAGGTCTGACGGAGGTCCAGGACATTCTTCCGACCCTTGTGGAACTTTGTCAGCTGGACAGGCCCGCATCCACGGAATTTGACGGCATCAGCCTGGCACCCGTCCTGCGGGGTGAGAGCCAGATACCGGAAGACCGGATATTAGTCATCAACTTCAGCCGGATACCTGCCCGATTCAACTATCCCTCGCCCTACAGCCAGTCCGTCCTGAGGAAGGGACAGGGGATGGTGCTCTGGAAGCGCTGGCGTTTGCTGGAGGACCGTGAATTATACAATCTTGAGGATGATCCGTTGCAGCAAAACAACGTCATTGATCAGTATCCCGAAGTGGTAAATAAAATGAGATCCTATATGAATGACTGGTGGGAGGGTGTGAAGGACATCGCCAATGTACCCAGACGGATTATCATCGGGCATGAGAAGGAAAATCCCACCATGCTGAGCTCCTGTGAATGGCTTGATGTATTTGTGGACCAGCAGAGGCAGGTCATAAGGGGTCCCCGCAGAAACGGCTACTGGTGCCTTGAGGTTGCGGAAGCCGGTGAATATGAATTTGAACTGCGCCGCTGGCCCAGAGAAATCGATACGCCACTGACGGGCGTACCTCCCTCCGGCGGGACGGCGCTTCCCATTGCCACGGCAAGGCTGTTTATCAGCAATGTGAACCACCTGGCAATCGGGGATAAAATACCGTATGAATTTGAGGGACTGACCAAACCTGTGAAACCTGGACAAACAGCAGTCACTTTTTCGGTGAAGCTGGAACCGGGACCAATGGCGCTTCATACCTGGTTCGATGATGAAAACGGGGAAACGATCTGCGGTGCATATTATGTGTATGTGACAAGGAAATGAACCGGCAGCCATATCCGTCACAAAATACGAAGCAATACCATCAATTCCGCGGAGGCATGAGCTACAGGATGCCCCTGCAGCAGGGAAAAGAGGGACCAAACAATACATATGAAACCGACTGACGGGATCATCATGTTTATCGTACACAGCTATCCACTGGCCATTGTTTTCTGTTTCATTACCATGTTGTGCTAGGGATTTTCGCCATCTCATCGATCCTTGCATTTACCCTTGGAAGCATTGGGGAGCAGGGAAGGAGTTTTATTGAAGACCTCTCCCAGGCTGCACCGAGAAATATTAAATCGGCCTTTCTTGGCGGGATCGTGTTCAACGCCGCCAATATCCTTATGGTGGCAGCCATTGCCATCGCCGGAATGTCGGTGGCGTTTCCGGTGGGTATCGGACTGGCACTCATCGTCGGTGTAATCCTTAACTATATTGGCTCACAAAAGGGAAATCCGATCGTATTATTTTTCGGTGTGGGTCTGATCGCCGCCGCGATTGTTGTCAATGCGCTGGCTTACAGAAGGGCGTCCAAAAACAGCCTTAAGATCACAACCAGGGGATTGCTGGTGTCCATTCTTGCGGGCATCCTTATGTCTTTCTTTTACCGTTTTATTGCGGATTCGATGGACCTGGACAATTTTGTATCACCTGCGGCAGGCATGATGACCCCCTATACCGCCGTTTTCATTTTCTCGCTCGGTATATTCCTCAGCAATTTTTTGTTTAATACCATTCTGATGAGAAACCCGATCAGCGGAACACCCACAAATTACAGGGGCTTCTTCAAAGGGAAATTCTCCATTCACCTGGTCGGTGTACTGGGTGGAAGCATCTGGGGCGTGGGTAACTCCCTCAACCTGATCGCAGCAGGAAGGGCGGGAGCGGCCATTTCCTATGGACTTGGACAGGGAGCAACACTGGTTGCGGCCCTTTGGGGTGTTTTTATATGGAGAGAGTTCAATAACTCTCTGAAAGGAACGAATGCCATGATCGCAGTCATGTTTATTCTCTTCCTGCTCGGCATCCTGTTTATTATTTATGCGAATTGATTAATGAAGAATCTACTGATTTTCCCCGGATATCTTGTATTTCTCCTCCTGTTTTCATGCTGTATGGACAGGGATCAGCATGAGCTGCCGAACATCCTGTTTTGTATCTCGGACGATCAATCATGGCTGCACACCGGGGCCATGGGTGATCCTATTGTAAAGACACCTGCATTTGACCGGATAGCCAGGGAGGGGATTCTTTTTACCAATGCATTTTGTGATGCTCCTTCCTGCGGGCCCTCACGTGCCGCGATTTTAACCGGACAACACATCTGGAGGCTTGAGGAGGCCGG
>CAYSJH010000009.1:11609-83820 GCA_964431315.1 uncultured Bacteroides sp.
GAGGAGGCCGGTTACATTATTGGTTCAGACGGAAAAGGTTGGGCCCCCGGCATGTTTAGAACCGATACCGGATGGGTCCACAGCAGCCAGTCCCGGATGAATCCGGCAGGCAAGCATTTCAGGGACTTTAAGGAATTTTTTCAAACGAAACCGGAGAATAAACCATTTTGCTTCTGGCTGGGCAGCTATGATGCCCACCGCCCCTATCAGCTGAATTCGGGCCTCGAATCGGGCATGGACCCGTCGAAAGTGATCGTTCCCGGCCACTTTCCCGATAATCCGGTCGTACGGAATGATATCCTGGATTATTATTACGAGGTCCAGCGTTGGGACAGTGTGGTGTGGGATGCGATATCAATACTCCGTCAGGCAGGTGAACTTGAAAACACCCTTGTGGTCATAACCAGTGACAACGGCATGCCTTTCCCGAGAGCAAAAGCCACGCTCTATGATTTTGGTGCCCATATGCCACTGGCCATATGCTGGCCAGGTGGTATCGTGAATCCGGGCAGGAAATACGATGGATTTGTTCATCTGAGCGACCTTGCAGCAACTTTTCTGGAAGCTGCAGGTCTGGAGGTTCCTGGTGAAATGACCGCCGAAAGCCTCATGGATGTTTTCAGTGAACCGGACCGCTGGCCGGCCGGTGATCCGGATGCAAAAAACTGCGCCCGCGCCATTCCTTTCGGAGAGGTCGGATCCAGTCCCACGAAAACACTCCTTATGCAAAACAGGGAAGGTTACCGGAAACTTTACGAACTGGCTTTCGGCAAGCGGCCGGCTGAAGAACTGTACGACCTGAGGGCAGATCCGGGCCAGATGAATAATGTTGCCGGAGTACCCGAATATTCAGAAATACTGGATGAATTGAGTGCGCGGTTGCAAAAATATACAGCTGAGACGGGTGATCCGCGTGCTCTGGGTAAAGATGCCCCGTGGGATTTTTATCCTTACTACGGACTCAGAATTAATAAGGATTGGCATGTTGAGAAAAGGACTGATTAAATAATAGATCTGAATTTTAATATCAAATGAACTCAGAAAAAGATTTTTAAGGCGGCCTTGCAGGAAGCAAATATTATTGGTCATCAAATAAAAACTTACCTTTATAAGCATGGGCATTCATCAACTATTTGACGGTTTTAAATATTTAATATTCAAGCTCAGGTCAGAAGTAATTGCCTTTGGAGTAAAAAAGATACGGTTACATTTTCTCAGTTTTTCAGTACTCCTATCGATGATCTGTTTTGCACCATCAGGTTGTAAAAACAATCATGCCAAAAACGAGAAAAAACCTAATATCGTAATCATATTTATTGATGATCTGGGTTATGCCGATCTAAGTTGTTTTGGAAATCCATTAGTCAAAACACCCAACATTGATAACCTGGCTAAGGAAGGGATAAAATTTACTAATTTCTACGCCAATGCACCCATATGTTCTCCTTCCAGAGTAGCTTTGAATACGGGGCAATATCCAATGCGTTATAAAATCCATACCCGGTTGGGAAATGCTGAATATAATAAAGAGCATGCTTTGGCTGATTTTCTTGATCCGTCAGCACCTGCTTTGGCAAGGACTCTTCAGAAAAATGGTTATTCCACGGGACATTTTGGCAAATGGCACATGGGTGGGGGACGTGATATCGGTAATGTTCCTCCTGTCAGTGAATATGGCTTTGATAAATCACTCGTTAGTTTTGAAGGAATAGGCAACAGAGTATTGTTTCCTGAGGATAACCTATCCGAACAAAGTGCCAGGTTAGACAGGGGTAACATTATCTGGGCAAAAAAAAATATATCCACCAGCATTTACATTGACAGCGCCATAGCATTTATTAAGGACAATAAGGAAAAATCCTTTTTTATTAACTTGTGTCCAAATGATGTTCACGATCCTCACCTTCCTGAACCATCTGCTCAAAAAAAATATCAATCATTTACTTCAAATCCTTATGAACAAAAATTCCTGGCAGTTTTGGAAGAACTTGATCATCAAATCGGTCGTTTTATTAACGAATTGGATAATATGGAGTTACTTGAAAATACGATAATTATATTTACGAGCGATAACGGGCCAACCGACTCGCCATTCTATTATAAACGAGAGAATTATCCTGAAAACTATGGGGGACAGCTCTATCCTCCGGGATTTACCGGCGAGTTTTCCGGAAGGAAAAAAAGTCTGTTTGAGGGCGGTATCCGAATGCCTTTTATTATCCAGTGGAAAGATCATATACCCTCTTCTTGTACTGACTCAACCACAGTTCTGACTGCCATGGATTTGTTTCCATCGTTGTGTGCAATATTGAATATTGATTATCCCAGAAATCTCGATGGAATTGATAAAAGCTATGCATTGTTGGGCAATCCTGTTCATGTCACCCAACCTGTAATGTGGGATTACTCCAGCGCTCTCAGTGAAACAGAACTGCCGGGGAATAAAAACTTTATTTCGCCGGATCTCGCAATCAGGGAGGGCGACTGGAAATTATTAATAAATACGGATTCTACGGATGCCCGATTATATAACCTAATCGCGGATCCCGGTGAAAAAAACAATTTAATTGACAGGGAAACCGAAAAAGCAAAAGAACTGGCTCACAAAGTAATGGCCTGGAGAAGAAGCATGCCTGTTCCCATTTTTAAAAAATAGTAGGTGTTTTGAAGATTTACCCTGATTTTTACGTTGTAAAAATAACAGTTTTGTATTCGGATTAGCATACAGTTTTATGCGTCTTCTCTTGAAAGCATCGATTTTCGCCCTGATTATTTTATCTGCCTGTATCACTGTAGTTGGGCAGGTGAATATGCGTTTTCAGAATTATCACCTGGAGGATGGTTTGCCAGACAGCAGGGTTACCGCATTCTGCCAGGATGATCTGGGATGGATCTGGGTAGGGACTGAGAGAGGGGTATCCAGGTTTGATGGGTACTCGTTCCGGAACTATGAGTTTGAAAAATCTTTCGATGAAAAATCCACTTCATCCGTCAATTGCTTTCTGCTGGACGACAAATCAAGGTTATGGGTCGGAACCGACGATGCAGGCCTGGCCCTTTACGACCGGGATCTGGATCGCTTTATTCATTTCGGCAGAGAGGACACGACGAAGACGAGAATCAGCAGCAATCGGGTTTATTCCATTACTTCGGACTCCTCGGGCGCACTTTGGTTGGGAACAGAAAATGGTTTGAACCGGTTTGACCCGGAGACCCGTGTATTTCACTGGATACAGCAAAGCGGGGCCTCAAAGATCTCCCTATCCGGTGATACCGTTCAGGCGGTTTTTCATGACTCGCGGAACAGGCTGTGGATCGGATCCACCAGAGGAATGGACCTATACAACCTTGAATCCGGGGAATTCACAAAAAATGTACTCCAGTTGAAAAACACATCATACTCTTCTCAGATCATCAGTGTTGTTGAAATATATGGAGACCGGGAGGGCAGTATCCTGGTTGGGACCTATAGCAATGGATTACTGGTCCTTGATCCGGTTGCGCTGAATGTGAAAAGAATTCTTCCTGATCCTGATTATCAACGTAGTTATACGGTACGAGCCATACACAGGACAGGAGCGGGAGAGCTGTGGTTGGGCACACGTGGTGGAATCTATATCCTTGACGAAAAATTTCGCGTAATTCACCACTATGTTCACAACCTGCAGGAACAGAGCAGCCTGTGTCATAATTCCATCTACCAGATATTCGAAGACCGGGAAGGTGACATCTGGATTGCATCACGCAACGGGATAAGCTACGCCAATCTCAAGAAAATGACTTTCCGGCATATCAAGGCTGCAGTAAATAACAACAGGTCCCTGAATGATCCTGAAGTTTACGTCATTACAGAGACAGATGATGGAAAACTACTGGTTGGTACTGAATCCGGGGGAGTCAACATCCTTGACAAACAACAGGGTGCCTTCAGATATCTGACTCATGATGAAGACAATGAGAACTCACTTAGCACGAACTGCATAAAATCAATCGTTCAGGATAAGGAAGGCAACTACTGGATCGGTACCTTTCATGGAGGGTTGGATCACTACATCGTGAAGCAGAACAGGTTCATCCACTACACCCATGACCCGGATGAAAAAAACAGCCTTTCCGGAGTCTCAGCCTGGGCCTTGCATTTTGACCGCTCGGCCAATCTCTGGATTGGCACTTCCAACGGCCTGGATCGTTTCGATCCCGGAGAAAATATTTTCATTCATTATAAGGACAGCCTGCATATCCAGCAGGGGATATACGTCATCTATGAAGACAAGGACAGAAATCTGTTTTTCTTTACGATCAAGTCAGGCTTGAGAGTGATGTCACCAGGGGGAGAAATTAGGCGATATGAAACAAACGGGCGTTGCATATTCCAGGACAGCGACGGCAGGATATGGATCGGATCGGACCGGAACGACGGATTGATGCAGTTTGACATTTCTCAGGGAGTTGTCAAAAGATACAAATCGCCGCAGGGATTACCTTCAAACCAGGTCATTGGAATACTCGAGGACCAGTCCGGATATCTCTGGTTAAGCACCTCGAAAGGTCTGTCAAGGTTTGATCCTGAGTCGGAAGAATTCAAGAACTACAGGATGGAAGATGGGCTGCAGGGGGATAAGTTTTATTACGGAGCTTACTGTAAATGCGCTTCAGGAGAATTGCTCTTCGGTGGACAGAATGGAATCACCTGTTTCCTGCCTGATCAGCTTAATGAGAACCGGACGTCTCCACCCGTAATTATAACGGATTTTAGAATCTTCAATAAACCTGTGCCTATTGGAAAAGAATTTGAAGGGAAAACGATCCTTAAAAAATCCATAAGTGAAACCAGCGAAATAAAGGTCGATTATAAGTATGCGGTCCTGACTTTTGATTACGTGGCACTTAATTATATGAGCAGCTCAAAAAACATCTATGCATATATGCTGGAGGGATTTGAAAATGAATGGAACTATGTTGGCTCAAATCGAACGGCCACCTACACCAACCTGGATCCCGGGACCTATGTTTTCAGGGTAAAAGCTGCCAATAACGATGGGGTATGGAATGAAACTGGCACCTCCCTAGGGATCACCATCATCCCTCCTTTCCATATGACGCTGTTTTTCAAACTTCTAATCATGGGCGGTATTGCATTGATCATCTACTTGATTATCCTTTTCTTTATTAAAAGAGAACAACTTAAGAATAAACTGGTCATTGAACGAGTGCAGTCAAAGGAGCTGCACAAGATCGATATGATGAAATTCCAGTTTTTCACCAACATTTCGCATGAAATACGTACACCCGTATCATTAATTATAAGTCCCCTTACCCGCATTAGAAACTCTGTGCTTTCCAAGGAGCAGATTCTGAAGGACCTTGAAGTTGTTTATCGAAATGCCGTGCGCCTGGGGAAACTTATCGATCAGCTGCTTGATTTCAGAAAAATAGAAGCGGGCAAACTCAGGCTGGAGCTCTCCAAGGGTGATATTGTAACATTCCTGAAGAACCAGCTTTTTATGTTTAAGGAGATGTCGGAACAGAATCAGGTCAAGCTGGAGTTCTATTCTGTGCTGGACCAGATCCTAATCTACTTCGATCCCGATAAGATAGAAAAGGTGATGTTCAACCTGCTGTCAAATGCTTTTAAGCATACCCCTGCAGGAGGGACCATTAAGGTGGCTGTATCACTGACATACCAGATGAATACAGAATTCCAGGAGGAGACATCAGCCGTCTCCGGTGAATATGTTCAGATTGTGATTCAGGATACAGGAACTGGAATAGCAGAAAGCAAGGTTGGAAATATATTTGACAGGTACTACCAGGGAGAATCTGCCGAAAAAGGAGCCAGCAAAGGTTCTGGAATAGGACTTTCGCTTACCAAAGAACTCATTGAGATTCACAAGGGAAAGATTCAACTGAAGAGTAAGGAGGGTGTTGGGACAGAGCTTAAAATCCTCCTTCCCGCATTGAAGACCGACCCGGCAACGAAGTTAAAATCCAGCACCGGTGCACAAACACATGATCATCTGGCCGACTGTGAACTCCCGGTCCTCCTTATACTGGAAGATGACAGGGACCTCCTTGAATTCATTAGATCGATTTTTGAAGAGGAGTATGTTGTTCTTACAGCTGAGAACGGAGAACAAGGCCTGGAACTAGCCGTGCAAGTAATCCCAAACATCATCATCAGTGATGTGTTAATGCCAAAAATGGACGGGAATAAACTTTGCAGGAAGATAAAAAATGATTTCCGCACCTCTCATATCCCCGTAATTCTATTGACGGCTCTCTCCTCCAAACAACATGAGAAAGAGGGAATTCTGGTAGGTGCGGATGAATACATCTCCAAGCCCTTTGATCCATGTCTGCTTAAGATCAAAGTTGATCAGATGCTGGCTACCCGGCGGTTGCTGCGTGATAAATTCACCCGAGAAAGTATCATGGAGCCCAACCATACTGCCACAAACTCTCCCGATGATAGGTTTCTTATGAAACTTGTCTCCATTGTGGAAGAAAATATTTCTGATCCCTATTTTGGAATAACTAAGATCACCCGGGAGGTTGGGGTTAGCACAACACAGCTCTACAGAAAGATTGCAGCTTTAACGAATATGACTGTCAAGGAATTCATCAGAAACATTCGTTTGAAAAGAGCAGCACAGTTGATTACACAGGACCATTTGAATATTGCAGAGGCAGCTTATGCTGTAGGCTTTCTGCAGGTTGCCTATTTCAGAAAGTGTTTCAAGGAATTGTACGGTATGAACCCCTCCGAGTATTTCAAAAAACACGAATCCAAAGCATCTTGAAATCTGTGCTGCCCCTCCTTTTCAAATACACCTTACGACAAACTCAACGATGGACATAACCTGGTTTGGGAATCGCTTCGTCATCCAGCCCCGGGAACACCAGCGTTGAAAACAGGACCAGGTGCGAATGCCCCTTTTTCAGTCCGGGCAGAGGTTACCCGGAGAAATGTCATGGTATGATCCTCCGGGCATTGCGGTCACGGGGGGGACAGTTTCGTCGGTGATTTCCCGGCCAGGCTCGTCACACCAGTCGTCTATGGTAGCGCTGAACTCGCTCAGCACTTTCATATAAACCTTTTCTTCCGGATTTACTTTCCATACGGAAGCTACCCCCGCAATACCCCTGATCATTTCACTTCTCATGAAATCCAGGGCTGCCCTGGGTTCGCAATCCTCATTCCAGCAGGAATCCTTAGATGTGCCGGGTACCGTTCCCCGAAAATACGCGTCACAGCTCAAATAAACGTAAGGTATGCCATCTACCTTTTGGGCATTTCCGTCCTCGTCGACGACAAAATCGACGTTCATCTCACCGGCAAGTTCCGGCGTGCAGGTCAGCTCCACGGCGATAAGATTGCGGAAAGCACCGCCACTTTGGGCAGCAAGTTCCCTGCCCGTGTTTTTAACATAATCCGAGAACCATTTTATCCATTTCCCGGTTTTGCATGGATCCTGTTTCCAGAAGTACCTGGTTCCGGGTTCCCACATGGGGTTGTAATAAACATTCGGCAGATCCCATGTGGCTTCTACCATCCTTCTCATGATGTTCAGTGCACCTTTGCGGGCCTCCGCCACTTCCGGATCATCTACGCCGGGATCGGCCATTTCGAGAAAACCGTACGGGACATACCTGAACCCATGGTTTTTTGCGTCTGACTTACGTTCAAAATTGTGAAGGGGTCCCCCGCAGCATGACGCATCGAAACAACTTATCCCCGGGTAGGCATAAACATTATACCCGAAGGGGATAAGCCCGACGATTATACCCAATTCTTTTGCTCGAAGGCATACTTTCCTCAAATTGTCGTAAACAGTCTGGGGGGCATCGCTGGCAAAGCTCCAGGGAGTGCGTGTGGTGAATCCCAGCATCATCCAGAAGTGATTTCCCCCGTAAGATTTAACGGTATCAGGATAGGTTTCATCTATCCGCTGATGTTCATAATAGAAGTTGTTTACATCACCGGATCCTATTAAAAACATAGGTTCTCCATTGTAAATCAGATAGTTGGGATTTTTATCAAATACTTCAAGCTGGCCTGAAACAGCGCGGGAGAGGAACATTAACAGAACCGCAGCAGCTACGAAGGCACTGCTGTTTTTTCTGAGGTCTCCCACTTTGCTTGTCCTTCTGATTAATTTCATCATATTAAACATTTCACGGTGTTTATGTCAATTGCCGGAGTTTTCGAAACACATTCTTTTTAAAAGACGGCAGGTAAGATACGTAAAGAATGATTGTTTACAAGTGATTTTTGCTTTACGGTGTGGCTTTGGAAAAACTGTATATGCATTCTGGGAAGAATGAGTACCAATGTGTAATTTGTTATACAGTACTTTTATCCCGAACTCTACCACAAAACCAAAGCTATGATTCTAAGCATACCAACCACCGTCAGGGAAATGTTGAGAATTTCGGGTTTTACAGGCTTTCTGTTTATCCTTCTCTTCTCATCCGCGTCACTTTACAGCCAGGGAACTGTCAAGGGAGTGGTCGCGGGAAGCGATGACAATGAACCCTTGCTATCGGCTGCCGTTGTTGTCAAAGGGACCACAACGGGTACGATTACCGATTATAACGGAGAATATACACTGGTCCTAAAAGCCGGGACCTATACCCTTCAGATCTCCTATATAGGCTATGGTACCCGGGAGGAAACGGTTACCGTGGAAGACGGGCAGATCACAGAGTTGAATGTGAATCTTATCATTACGAGCATTATGGGGAAAGAGGTTGTGGTTACCATGCAGGCCAGGGGACAGCTCGCCGCGGTGAACCGGCAGCTTCAATCAAACCAGATCGTCAATGTAGTCTCTTCCGAACGTATCAAAGAGCTGCCCGACCAGAATGCTGCGGAAGCCGTCAGCCGGCTTCCGGGTATACACCTGGATGGGTCCCAGATCGTGATCCGGGGCATCCAGCCAAAGATGAACAAGATCCTGATCAACGGGGTTGAGATGCCCTCCACCGAGGCCAAGAACAGGGCCACAAGCATTGATATGATCTCCGCAAATATGCTTTCCGGGATCGAGGTGTATAAAACGCTGACGCCCGACATGGATGCGGATGCCATCGGTGGGGTGGTGAACCTGACCCTGGGTGAGGCGCAGGAAGGCCTTCATTATTATGTAATGACACAGGGGACTTACAACCAGCAGGAGAAATACATGGGGGACTTCAAAGTCTGGGTGGATGCAAGCAACCGGTTCTTTGACAATAAGTTCGGAGCCTCCATGAGTTTCAATTACGATAAGTACAAAGGGGGTGATGACCAGGTCTCAATCAGCTACAACTCGCTGACGGAAACGGAGTATATTTTCTCAGAATTAAGAGCCGTGGATCAGGTAAACACTTCCCAAAGCTTCGGGGGCAGTCTGATCCTAGATCTTAAACTGCCCAAGGGAAAATTGATCCTCTCCAACATGTTCAACCACTCCACTCCTGACAACCTCAGCTATGTAGATAACATTAACGCGGTACGTTACAGCCGGGGAATAAATCTGAACCACTCCGGGTCCAAAACCCTTCTTTTCAATAATTCACTCCGTTACGAACAGCAGATCGGAATCGTTAAGCTGGATGCCAGTGCATCCTATATCTCCATCGACCGGGAAGCCGAGTTTAAGTATAACTACTCTTTCAATTCCAGCATAGGTGCATTCATCCCGGATTCTTTATCTAATGCCAGGTTGCTGGTTATGGAACCCTGGGAGGTCTACGATGCTGAAGTGCCTGATTTCTGGAAGGATGTGAGGCTCCACAGTTTTACCTGGGAGCCGGAAACTTACAAGGAGGACCAGGTCATCGCGGATCTGAACCTGGAGGCTCCTCTGAAAATAACGGATCAAATATCCGTCAAACTCAAAGCAGGCGGGAAATACAGGGGCATGGAACGTATGTACGACAAATCCTCAGGGCGGTATGGAGATGATATTACACCCGGTCCCATCCAGGCCCCTATGGCTGATTGGCTGGCATCCGTCGGGTTCGACGATTATGAGAATGAGCTGACATTCCCAATTTTCCGGGATTACAACTATCAGACCAACGGAGGCTTCCTGAACAATCAGGGGTACTATGACCTGCCCTACGTGCTCAATGTGGATTACATGGACCACATGGCCCTGGATCTGATGGATTATTCAACCCTGCAGGTACAGCAGATGCAATGGATGGAGGATTACTGGGGGGGCGAAAGGCTTCTTGCAGGCTACCTGATGGCGGAGGCTAACCTCTGGAGCAGGTTGATCATCATAGCGGGGGCACGTTATGAAAGCCTGACCAACAATTATTCAGCCATGGAGGTCGCCAACGTGTCGAAAAATTCCTATCACATACGGGATACCATTAACAGGCCTGTCACACACAGCAACCTGCTTCCCCATTTGCATGCGCGCCTGAAGGTCACCGACTGGTTGAATATCCGTTTTTCCTATAACCAGACCCTGAGCCGGCCCGATTACAATTATGCCGTACCCTCAGTCTATTATGACCAGGTCGGAGGAGGGAGCAGCGCCGGGAATCCCAATATCGCACCGGCACTTTCAAAGAATCTGGATGCCAATTTCACCTTCTACTCCCGGAAGCTGGGCCTGGTGACCATAGGGGGCTTTATCAAAACCATCGAAGGCGTGTTCTATCCACAACCCACACTGCTCACGAACATCCCGGATACTACAATCATCAACACCATTCCCACGGAACAGTTTCCCTCACTGGCCCAGGGTACGATGGATTTCTATATCAACAATCCCAACGATGCCTATCTGAAAGGACTGGAGCTCGAATGGCAATCCAATCTCATTTACCTGCCGGTTCCTTTTAACGGGCTGGTCTTTAATATAAATTACACCCATGTGTGGTCGGAAACAGACTACCCCCAGCACAGGGTCAAAAGCAATTTCATTCCCACTTTCCCCTATTTTGAGCTGGTTGAAAATGATACGGTTTACACAAACCGGCTTCTGCATCAGGCCAATGACATTGCCAATGTTTCCCTGGGATACGACTATAAGGGATTTTCAGCCAGGGCGTCATTCAGGTTCCAGGGCAATGTGATCAGCAATGTTGCGGAAAGGGTCGAAAACAACACCTACACCAACGATGTGTACAAATTTGATTTTGTGATGAAGCAGCGTATCCCTCTCAAGACAGTCGCCCTGGAGGTGTTCTTCAATGCGATCAATTTTACGAATGTGCCTTACAGCCAGTACAGGTTCTACCCGAACAAAGGGGAAACGACCATATTGACAAGGTATTCCGGCAGACAATTCCAACTGGGAATCAGGTTGACAAAATAATGCTTAAAAAATAATCTGGCCACAATTTGATTACGGAATTGCCTGGACAGGGCATGTCCGTCGAAACAACATACGAGAACAGAAAGGAGTAGAATATGAGAACCGGTATGAGAATTCCAGGGCGAGGTACTTTTTTTTAGCGATTCACTCAGGTAATCACAGGGGATCGCCCCAAACGAAAAGGAGACCGAAGAAAATGTTAACTGCGAAGCCAATTTTAACCGGCCGTTCGGGAAAAGTTCCCATTCACACACCTGATTAAACCCTGTTCAAAGAAATCATTTAAATCAATAATTAATAACTAACACAATGAGATACAATTTACAATTTGCTGGTTTTATCCTGACTATTGCATGCCTGGCGGGTAAACTCTTTGCACAGGCACCGATACCCCAGCAATGGTCCGATGTGATCCTCGAGGAAAAAGGGGACACCGTGGTGGTAAAACCCTCGAGTATGGCACCGGGCTATTTGAATACCCTGTTCTACGCAATAATGGGCGATACACTTGCGAACGGAGACCGGGCCAATCCCAACCGGGTCTATGAAACCCTTCGGGGGCAGGCTTATATTTATGATCGCCCGTCAGTCATTGATGCTACCGTAGGAAATGTAAGGATTGTGGCTCCACCGGGAACCGATATGCCTCCGGTGCATTTCAAATCCCTGGATCCTACGGGAACCTTTCTTAAGGGCTTTTACAATCTGAGAGGCGGAACCTTCTATATGGAGAATCAGTATCTTCTCCTGGGTGTTATAAACGACACGGAGGACAGGCAATTGTTCCGGGCTGTAGCCGACAACTGCAGAACCGAGTTCAAGAATTGTGTGGTTGAATTGAGCAACTGGACCTGGCTATCAAATTTTGCGGCCCATGTTACCATTAAGGTGACCGATTGCCTGATCATGAACATAGGGCGCGAAGCAAGCCTGGAGAAAGGGAATATCGTTGATGGGGACGAGCCGGCGGATACGGTTTGGTTCGAAAACAATACCATCCTGAATTCCGGAAACTTCATGATCGCCCGTCCGAACGTCGGACCGAGTTTTGTATATTTTAACCACAACACGGTTGTGAATGCCACTAACAATCCCTTTCTATTTTTTTCACAGGCAGAGCATGTGGTAACAAACAATATCTTTATGAATACAGGTTTGGTACCGGATTATCCTGGTTTCTATCCCTTCTATGAAGATGAAGACAAACTGCCGAAGGGAATCATCAATGTAGATACACTTGAATCTTCCTGGATCGATAGCTATTGGTACGGAACCTATCCCGTTGCTTCTGATGCCGACCGGAAGATCCTGGTGGATAAGAACAATGCCTGGTGGGACAGCCGCTTCACGGATATGTTCAATGATGATTTGGCTCCAATCCCTGACTCGATCAATGAGGAATGGGCCAGCCAGATGATTAAAATGAACAGCCGGACCCAGGCCATGTTTAATGATGACGCAGCTTATCCCTATTTCAATGAAGGTACCTGGTACGATAAGGCTCCTGATTTTGCGAACAACCAGGATATAGTGCCTGATTGGATTGATTTTATCGTAACCAACGCAAAACCCGGAGATCCCAACGGCGGTTCTGCCCAACCGATATGGAGGACCAATACCGCCACCAACCTGGTTCAGGCAGACTGGCCCCCGCTGCCGGACCTGTCGTATACGGATGCTGAATTATATACAGGCGGTGTAAACAATTACCCGCTGGGTGATTTGAACTGGTTCCCGTCCATGAAGGAGAGCTGGAACAATACTGGAGAGGCAGAAGTCCTGATTGCAGCCCTGAAATCGGGGGATCTCCCGGAAGACTGGGCCCCTCTCGGCATCGAAAAGAAAGAAGGCATAC
Organism: uncultured Bacteroides sp.; assembly: GCA_964431315.1. Taxonomy (GTDB): domain Bacteria; phylum Bacteroidota; class Bacteroidia; order Bacteroidales; family SM23-62; genus SM23-62. Next base: position 24,783 of record CAYSJH010000009.1, read on the forward strand.
AGCACATGGTCCCACTTGTATCAACCTACCCCAATCCTGTCAGCGAAATGACTACAGTCAGGTATGATATCGTTTCAGGAACCGATGTTGAGCTGATCATTTACAATGTTATCGGAGAAAGAGTCAGGGTTGAGAAATTGGGATACCATGTTCCGGGCATACATGAATTCTCGCTTTACCTAGGAGATCTCGATCCTGGCATGTACATACTTCAGATCAAAACGAATTATAACAACGCGGGATTAACCACTAAGTTATCAATTAAGTAGTAGCTGTTTTAGTTGATTATGCAAGCAGGATGAGAAATGGCCATCTCTGTGGTAAAGGGATGGCCATTTCATTACTGACTTGAAAAATCAGGATAACAGACAGAAGGCTTTTAATACGATTGGCCTTTCTACCGGTATTTACTGTTCCATTATGGTTTAACTACCTCTGAGAGGTACTAATTAGAGAATATCCATTGAAACCAAAGCATAGAATTAGGGTCATGACCATCCTGATCATGGGACTGACCATTCTGGGTTTCTTACTTTGTTATCTGCTCATTTCTTTGGTCTTGTAAGACCCGCATTGGGGAAGATAACATCAGGCCACGAATCTGATAATGTTACGTTTAATAACATTTAAAGCTCTGACCAAAGTGTTGTAGATCCGAATTTTTAAAACCCCATGAAAAAAATGACCGCACTATTTCAAAGATCCGGGCTATTTGCTATCCTGTTGATGACCGGTTGCAGTGAGAGGTTAAAAGAAATTCATGTCTATGATGAAATTTATGAAGGGATTGAATTTGAGATGCCGGCAATCCTATTGCCTGAGTTCCCCGACTTTACCGTTTCCATCACGGAATTTGGAGCGGTCAGTGACGGGCAGACCCTCAATACGGAGGCCTTCAGCAAGGCCATCCAGAAAGTGAACGAGCATGGGGGAGGTCGTGTGATAATCCCAAGAGGAATCTGGCTGACAGGTCCCATCATACTTAAAAGCAACATCGATATGCATGCGGAAGAGGGCGCATTGGTCATATTCAGCAAGAACAAAAATCTGTATCCTTTGATAGAATCCTACTATGAAGGAAGGAAAGCACCACGCTGCCTGTCCCCCATCACGGTCAGAAACCTGGAGAATGTTGCTTTCACAGGAGAAGGGATTTATGATGGATCCGGTGAAGCCTGGCGGAAGGTGCAAAGAGAGAAGATAACGGACAGTAAATGGGAGGAGCTGTTGAATTCGGGAGGAGTTGTCAGCGAAAACGGCAAGGAGTGGTATCCCTCGGAGAGTTACCGGAAAGGAGAGAGTAGCAAGGCCTTACGTGGGGGCTGGTCTTCGGACAACCTGAAGGACTACCTGGAGGCCAAGGATTTTTATCGCCCGGTAATGGTAAGTCTGATAAACTCTAACAACATCCTGCTGGATGGACCGGTATTCCAGAATTCGCCCGCATGGTGCATTCATCCCCTGATGTGCGAAAACCTGACGGTCAGAAACATTGATGTGCGAAACCCGTATTACTCAGAGAACGGGGATGGCATTGACATCGAATCATGTAAAAACAGCGTGGTTCACAATTGTACCTTTGATGTGGGGGATGATGCCATCTGTATTAAGTCGGGGAAAGACCAGGAGGGGCGTGACAGGGGCATTCCCACCGAGAATCTGATTGTGAAAAACTGTGTTGTCTTTCATGCTCACGGAGGGGTGACCGTGGGGAGCGAAATGTCGGGCGGTGTAAAGAACGTACATGTTTCAAACTGCACCTTTATCGGTACCGATGCGGGCTTGCGCTTTAAAAGCAGGCGAGGACGTGGAGGTGTGGTGGAAAAGATCTACATTTCCCATGTTGACATGATTGACATACAATCCATTGCCATCTCATTCAATCTCTACTACGGCGGCCTTTCGGTAAATGAATTGTTTGCCCGGAACCGGGTCGGGAAGAATTACCAGGAGCTACACGAGGTCACGGAAGAAACTCCGCAGTTTAAGGATATTTACATACGGAACATAACATGCAAAGGAGCAAAACAGGCCATTTATTTGCAGGGGTTGCCCGAGATGAACCTGGAAAACATGTACCTGGAGGATCTGGTCATGGAGAGTGAAAAGGGTCTGGTTTGCGCGGACGCCCGGCGAATTGTCATGAAATCACTGGAACTGGTAACGGCAGAATCCCCGGTTCTGGCCTTTTTCAATGCCGGAGTCGTCGATGTCGAGGCACTGTATCTTTCCGGACCTGCTGCACCTGCAATTTTTGTGGATGGCGCATTTACTGAACAAATATCCATACAAGGAAAGGCAAATGCAGGTGAAACTCTTCAGTTGGTACTGGGAGAAACCGTTAATAATGGGAGCGTTCAAATACGTTGAGGGGCCACAATCGATGCCGGATTCCGCCGTTGCGGTAAATGCATTAAGATGCCCATCTTTCCCTGGAATTTTACAAATTGAAAGTTACTCGTTTTATGTATAAGATAAAATATCAGCATGATGAAAAGATTTTTGATTTTACTGGCTCTGATTTCCTTGTTCGTGATGGTTGCAAACGCACAGCCTGAGTTCAACGGGCTTCACATGAATATGGGAAACCTCTTCATGCTTTCTGACGCCAAAACCAGATCCATCAGCCCGGAGAATTTTACCGGTGAGAAAGGTAAGGGGGGCATGGCTGCACTGGAAGAAGGGAGCGCTGCCGAGGCCGCCCGCGATCTGGGTCAGGGATGGAAAGTGAATCCCTATGTTTACATAGAAGGGAATTCCACTTTTGTGATGGCGGAGATTGAGGGACCCGGCGCCATCCAGCACATCTGGATGACAGCAAAGGGCAACAGGAGGTTCAGCATTATAAGGATATACTGGGATGATGAGCCATCGCCGTCTGTCGAATGTCCCATCGGGGATTTCTTTGCCAACGGCTGGGGTGATTATGCCCATGTCAACTCCCAGGCCGTTTGCGTCAACCCGGGAAGTGCATATAATTGTTACTGGGTAATGCCGTTCCGCAAGAAATGCAGGATCACCATGACCAATATCGATAACAAGCCCGTGAAGCTCTTTTATCAGATTGATTATACCCTCACCGATATTCCGGATGATGCTGCTTATTTTCATGCCCAGTTCAGGAGGGTCAATCCCCTGCCCTATAAGGATGTATATACAATCGTCGATGGGATCAGGGGGAAAGGACAGTATGTGGGTACCTACATGGCCTGGGGCGTTAACAACAATGGCTGGTGGGGAGAAGGAGAGATCAAATTCTATATTGACGGGGATAAGGAATTCCCGACGATCTGCGGCACGGGTACCGAGGATTACTTCTGCGGTTCTTACAATTTCCATGTCAGGGATCCGGAGAACAACCAGGGGGATGAATACGGTTACCGGGAATTCACGACTGCGTATTCGGGTTTACCCCAGGTGATCAGACCGGACGGTCAATACCGGTCCCAGATGAGATTCGGGCTCTATCGCTGGCACATACCTGATCCGGTCAGATTTGAGAAAGATTTAAGAATTACGATACAGGCCCTGGGATGGAGGAGCGATCACCGCTACCTGCCGCTGCAGGACGATATTTCTTCGGTAGCTTTCTGGTACCAGACCGAGCCCCATTCAACCTTCCCGGCTTTGCCCGGTAAGGATGACCTTGAAATTAACTGATCATTGGGATATAATAAAGTTATCATATGGCACACAGATTAATCGGACGGTTACCCAAAGTAGGGATAGGCCCGGTCATTGACGGCCGTGAAGGTGGTATCAGGGAATCAATGGAAGGCTAGACGATGGACCTCGCCCGTGCAGCAGCAAGGCTCATCGAGAAAAAAATGCGGTTTTCATCCGGAGAGAAGGTTGAATGTGTTATTTCAGATACTATGATTGGCTGTGTGGCTGATGCAGCAGGATGTGCCGATCAGTTCGAAGCAGCAGGAGTGGGCGTTTCGCTCACCGTGACGCCTTGTTGGTGCTATGGCACTGAAGTCATGGATACCGACCCCCTTACACCCAAAGTCATCTGGGGATTCAACGGCACCGAAAGACCTGGAGCCGTTTACCTGGCAGCTGCACTTGCCGGGTATGCTCAGAAAGGACTTCCGGCTTTCAGCATTTACGGCAGGCATGTCCAGGACGCGGGCGATCATTCAATACCTGAGGATGTCCGGGAAAAGTATAAGAGAGCCCTGGCATGGGTAAAGACGCATTGCCGGGAAGGAGAGGATCTGAATAATCAGCCCTCCGGCCGTGAACGAAAAGACCGGGAGTGGGAGATCGTTTTGAAAATGACCCCCATCTTCCGTGACCTTATGATCGGTCATCAAAAACTTACGGAGATCGGATTTGGAAAAGAGGCAAAAGGCAGAAATGCAATTGCCGGCGGTTTCCAGGGTCAGCGCCAGTGGACTGATTTTTATCCCAATGGCGATTTTGCCGAGGTAATCCTGAATTCATCCTTTGACTGGAACGGGATCCGGGAGGCCTTCGTTTTTGCAACCGAGAATGACAGCCTGAATGCAGTTGCAATGCTTTTCGGGCACTTACTTTCTGGCACTGCCCAGATCTTTGCCGATGTCCGGACCTGTTGGAACCCGGAGTCTGTCAAAAGAGTGACCGGGGAAAAACCGACCGGGATTGCCGCCAACGGATTCATCCATCTGATTAATTCGGGTTCGGCCACCCTGGATGCCACCGCTCAGCAAAAAGATGCCAGGGGCAATCCTGTGATGAAACCCTTCTTGGAAATTACTTCCGCAGAAGCAGAAAAATGCCTTGAAAACATGCGCTGGTGTCCGGCAAATCTTGGATATTTCAGAGGAGGGGGATTTTCTTCCCAGTTCAGGACTGCCGGCCAGATGCCGGTAACCATGAGCAGGGTGAACCTTGCAAAAGGATTGGGCCCTGTCCTGCAGCTGGCAGAAGGCTGGACGATTGAAATGCCGGAGCGGGTACATCATGTGCTGGACAGGAGGACCGATCCCACCTGGCCCGCGACATGGTTTGTACCCAGGTTAAACGGCAAAGGGCCCTTCAGGGATGTATATTCCGTAATGGCCAACTGGGGCGCAAACCATGGAGCCATATCCTACGGGCATATCGGGGCCGATCTGCTTACCCTTGCATCCATGCTGCGAATCCCGGTATGCATGCATAATCTGCAGGAAGAACAGATTTTCAGACCAAGTGCCTGGGGGGCATTTGGCATGGATCCGGAAGGATCCGATTATCCGGCCTGCCGGAACCTGGGGCCCGTATATGCATGAATCTGCTAAAGATCAGGATGATGAAAAATCGAGAAGTAATCAAATCAACGCTGCCGGCACTTATCGTGCTTCTCTGTCTCTACGCATGCACCCCGTCAGTAAAACATAAAAATCGTATCATGAAAGAAGATGTGAATGATTATTCTTCAGGCACCTACGGGTATGACGTGGCCTTTTTTTCCGGGAACAATATTGAAACCCTTGAACTGAGTGATCCTGAATCAGAAGCATCCATTCTGGTTGTTCCCTCCTTCCAGGGCCGTGTGATGACGAGTACGGCCTCCGGGAAAGGGGGTACAAGCTTCGGGTGGATAAATTATGATCTGATCCGTTCCGGGGAATTAAGCGATCAATTCAATCCTTTCGGTGGAGAGGAACGCCTGTGGCTGGGTCCGGAAGGAGGTCCGTTCTCGATCTATTTCAAACAGGGGGAAGAACAAATATTTTCCAACTGGAAGGTTCCCGGTGTTATCGATACGGATACGTTTGAAATAAAGGAACGGGGATTACAGAGAATAACTTTTACCAGAAACACCATTCTGCGCAATGCCTCGGGTACAGAATTTAAGCTGGGAATTGAAAGGAAGGTTTCCCTTTTACCCATGGATTCCGTATCGAGCATCCTGAATATTGATATACCTCCCGGATTGAACGGTGTTGCCTACCAGTCTGATAATATCATCCGGAACCGGGGTAATTTTCCGTGGACCCGGGAAAGGGGATTGCTTTCCATATGGATGCTGAGCATGTTCAATCCTACAGAGGCGACCACCGTATTTATCCCCTATGATCAGGATGGGGAAGGAACAATTGTGAACGATGATTATTTTGGGAAGGTACCCCCGGACCGGCTTATTGTGGAGGATGGAACAATCTTTTTCAAAATTGATGGTAAATACCGCAGCAAGATTGGAGTTCCATACGGCAGGACCAAATCCTTATGCGGCAGTTATGATTCTGAACGGAAGGTACTTACATTGTTGTGGTGCAGCATACCTTCCAATCCTCATCTGTATGTGAATTCGAAATGGGGCCCTCAGGAAGATTCTTATAACGGGGATGTCATTAATTCATACAATGACGGTCCGGTGGAAGATGGCTCCGTCATGGGACCGTTTTATGAAATCGAGACCTCTTCCCCGGGTATGGAGCTGTTGCCCGGTGAATCCATGAAGCACACCCAGAGGATTATACATTTCCAGGGAGATGAATCAGCACTGGCCAGGATCGTTTCAGGGTTGTTTGATCTGGATCTCGAAGAAATTGCCGGTAAGTTTCAATAATCGTTTTTATACACAATTGTCTCACTAACCAAGACATGGAAAAACAAAGGCTGGTTCCCGAAGGTGCGCTCTTCCCTTTCATTCTGCTTACTTCATTGTTCTTTGCATGGGCCATACCCAATAATCTGACAGATACCATGCTTGCTGCATTCAAGCGCATTATGAGCCTGACCGATACGAAGACTGCGTGGATACAGGTTTCATGTTACCTCCTGGGGTATGGTTGTTTCGCTATTCCTGGGGCTTTATTCATCAAGAGGACCACCTATAAGTCAGGGATCATGCTCGGGTTGGGTCTTTATGCATTCGGTGCATTTCTGTTCTACCCGGCCATGCTGACCTCAGAAGGAAGCATCAATCTCAGTTTCATGATGTACCTGGCTGCCATTGTAATTCTATTTACCGGGCTGTCCGTCCTTGAAACCTCTGCCAATTCATACATACTGGCCTTCGGACAAGAGAAGACCGCTACCCGGCGCCTGAACCTGTCCCAGTCATTCAATCCCTTCGGTGCGATTACCGGTGTGGTAATAAGCCAGGTTTTTGTGCTGTCCCGGTTAAACACGATGACAGCCTCGGAAAGATCCCTGATGCCGGCAGAGAGACTGGTCGAGATCCAGGGGGTGGAACTGAAAGCGGTTACAATGACCTATGTAGTGCTGGGGCTGGTGATGGTTGGACTGCTGCTGGCGATATATTTCACCAGGATGCCCAACCTGAAGGAAGATGACAAAAGGCTGGATTTCGCAGGTACATTTCGCCGGCTGATACGAAACCGTAACTATGTGTGGGGAGTACTGGCCCAGTTTCTGTATGTGGGGGCCCAGATCGCGGTCTGGTCTTTCATCATCAGGTATACCATGCAGCAGCTTCAGTTCGATGCCGTCATCGCACAACTGGGAAAACCCGTTACGACAGGAGGGATCATTGAGGCTCTGAGAAAAGTCGAACCTGTGGCTGCAGGATTTTACAGTTTCTTTGACTGGATCGGGATGGATCTACTTCTGCCTAGAACAGCCGAGCAGGCCGGGGCCACCTACTATATCATGTCTCTGATTGCTTTTGTGCTGGGCCGGTTTATATGTACCTGGCTGATGAAGTATATAAAACCCCGAAACCTTCTGACGGTAATGGCATTGATTGCAGTGGTATGCTGCCTGATCGCCATCTATGCACAGGGGTATATCGGCGTGTACGCCCTGGTGGCCGTTTCCGGCTGCATGTCTCTGATGTTCCCGACCATCTATGGACTGGGAATTGTCGGATTGGGGGAGGACACAAAGATCGGGGGAGCAGGCATGATCATGGCCATTGCCGGAGCTGCGTTTCTGACACAAATCCAGGGAATTGTGTCAGACCAGTCGGGCAGTATCAAATTTGCCTACTGGGTGCCCACCATCGCATTCCTGATTATTACATATTATGCAGCGATAGTGAGCAGGAGATACAGACCTGATGGAGGCTAGATATAGAAACGTATAATTACTAAATCCTCTTTAAAATGAAGCATTTAACACGAAGATCATTTATTAAGCGCAGCAGTATAGCAGGGGCATGCATGCCATTTTTAACCAAACCAATGGTTGCTGCCACCCTATCGGAGGAGGTATCGGATCTGATCGTTGATCCACATCCTGTTTTTGATTTATCTCCGTATTTATATATGCAGTTCATGGAGCCTCTTGGAACGGCTGATTGCTCGGTGGAAGCGGCGTGGGACTGGAACAGCATGAATTGGAGAAAGGATTTTATTGATATATCCAGAGAATTGGCCCCAACCATGATGCGTTGGGGAGGAATATTTGCTTCCTATTACAGGTGGCGGGAAGCCACCGGTCCCCGGGATAAAAGAGTTCCCATGCAGAATATTTTATGGGGTGGATTTGAATCAAATCAAATTGGTACTGCCGAGTTCATTGAGTACTGCAACAACATCGGTGCCGAACCCCTGTTTTGCGTGAATTTTGAGTCGGAAGGCCTGAAAAAATACATGCAGGATTTTTTCGGCAGGAGTCGTTACGCAGATGCAGATGAAGCGGCTGAGTGGGTGGACTATTGCAACAATCCGCTTAATAAAGAAAGGCTGTCGCAGGGTTCTCCTTTCCCAAAACCTGTAAAATACTGGCAATTGGGTAATGAAACATCCTATGGTACCGGGAAATTTGATCTGGAGACTGCAATCCGGAAAACCATTGAATTTGCACAAAAAATGAGACAGGCCGATCCATCCATTCGATTAATCGGCTGGGGAGACATGCAGCGAAACGGCGATGGACAACCCTACTGGGCAAAATCTATGATAGAAAACGCCGGAGAACATTTAGATTACATAGCATTTCATCATATGTTCGATCCTTCCGATGATCCTGAATCGCCGCTTCGCGGAATGGAATATCGTAAAGATCCCGCTAAAACATGGGATTACCTGATGCGGGCATATCAACCGCATGCAGAAAAAATTGTCCGCATGCGGGAAGAAACTGCCGGGACCGATATGCCCCTGGCATTAACGGAATGTCACTTCAGCCTTAAAGGAAGAAACCGCTGTGAAGTGCTTTCATCCTGGGCTGCAGGAGTTTCATACGCGCGCTTGATGAATGTACATGAACGCCATGGTGATGTCCTTAAAATCGCCACGCTTGCAGATTTTTGCGGGAACATCTGGCAGGTCAATGCCATAATGATACCAAATCCGATGCGTTATGGAAATGCATTTATGATGCCTGTTGCAAAAATCATGAGCCTTTACCGGGAACATACCGGCGACAGATCGATAAAAGTTCTACAGACTCCTGCTTATTTAGACATCACGGCAAGCCGGACTGATAATACGATATTTCTACATGTTGTAAATACAAGCAGGGAACATCCGGTTAAAACTAAATTCAGCATTCCGGGGGAAACTATTGTGAGTGCAAAGGTTTTTGAAATTTCCGGGGATCCGGATTTCGAAGTATATCAGAAAGAACCGGATCCTCTGAAGCCTGTTGAAAGAGAAGTTCCAAAAACAATGAAATGGGTCTTCCCCAAAGCGTCAGTTTCTGCAGTGAAGATTGAGATTGCTGGTTAGACAGTTTTCAACAATTCATAATTTCACAAAGCCTTGGTTGATTACATAAAATAAAGCATGAGAATTCCCATCGATATTAAAGTTGTTTTATGCCTCTCTGTTATTTTCCGTGCTGCTTGCAGTTATTCCCAGATCGAGAATGCAATGAGCTTTCTGAAACCAATTCAGGTTAGATTTACCGAAAGCATCCTGGCTTCATTGACCATGGAAAGGCTATCTACCGTGTGGCCCTGAACAGGATCTATCCCAATTCCCAGGTCAGGTACCCGATCATTCCGCATTCGGTGGGACCGGCAATGCTGCAGGATTTCCCGGAAGTCGAGGCCTGTACAAGGATCATGAAATTCCCGGGGGAAATCACCTTCCGTTTCGGGGAAAATAGCTTTAACGAGGGGAATGTCGTAGCTGCCGACAGCAATGTTCTGAATTTCTTCGGGATATCCCTTCTGGAGGGAGGACCCGGACCGGGTGCTGAGGGATCCTGACCAGGTTCTGCTTTTCAGATCCACAACCACGAAATATTTCGGCCACGGGGAGGCTTTAGGGAAGACCCTGAGCATTATCGGATTCCGGGATGTCCTGGTATCCGGGGTTTTTGAGGATCTCCCGGAACACACACACCTGAAATTCGATATCATTGCTTCGCTCAAGGTCCTTGGATTTATCCAACAGCCAAACTTCGTCTCCTTTTCAACCCATACCTACATCCGGCTTTCGGATGCGGGACTTGCGGGGGAAATTGAACAACGAATGCCCGGATTGATACGCACATACGGTACGGGACAAATCCAGGCCACCATGGGAGTGCCCTACGATGATTATATAGCCGCAGGCAATGGGTATGATTATTTCCTGCAACCTCTTTTTGATATCCACCTGCATTCAAACATGGAAGGTGAATTCAAGTCCAACGGGAACTTTAATTACGTCATCATCAGCATTTCCATCGCCCTGTTCATCCTGGTCCTTGCCTGTATAAATTTCATGAACCTTTCAACAGCCAGGTCAACCGAGAGGGCCAGGGAAGTCGGGATCCGGAAAGTGAACGGGGCTTCCACAGACCGGATCGTGTTGCTTGTATCTTCCGGTTTCAACAGGCTTATCCTGCTTTCGATACTTCTCTCCGTACCTGTGTCAATATGGATCATGAACCGGTGGCTGAGCAATTTTTGCCTACCGGGTGGGTATCCCTTTCTGGATTTTTATGGCGGCCGGATTGCTGGCCCTTGGAATAGCCTTACTGACCGTCTCCTTCCATGCCATCAGGACGGTCAATAAGAACCCCGCAGAAACCCTGCGATAGGAATAGCTGTCGGGATCGGCTGCGGGTCTCCGTGTGATCTCCCCGGCACTCACCGGAGGGGCATTACATGGTCCAGCCCTTGCGATAGGTATGCTTTATCAGCTCTCCTGCGAAAGCTCTGGCATTAATCGGATCGGTATACTGGGTATCGAAATGGGGATGACCGTCGATCACTGCGAACTTGTCCGAGGTCACGATACGCAGCTGTTCATTCTCACCGATATTGGTGAACTGCATGTTCTTTCCGTCCCACTCAAGTTCCTTTTTAAGGTTCTGCATCCTTACAGCCAGCACACCCATAACGACCATTTCATTGAGGGGACCAGCATAGCCAAAATTGGAGCTTGCTTCCACCCTGTTTTCAGGGCTTTCCTTGCAGGCCCGCACCCAGTCCATCTGGTGTCCCTCGGTTCCGTTTTCAATTCTTCTCAGGCTGGGTGCCGGCCTTGTGTAGGAGGCATCCAGGGAAAGAGGAAGAAGGAAGGGATTGATGGCATAGGTGCCGCACATGAGTTTTCCTTTTGACCCGATGAACATGCAGCCCCCGTTGAAATCCCTGCCAAGTATCTCACCGGCGGGGTGATCTTCAGGACGGGGAGGCAGCAGACCACCGTCCCACCAGGTTACTTCAACCTCGGGCATTTTCACTTTTTTGTATTTTTCCCTTTCCGGGAAGGTATACTTAACAACCTCTGCTACCGGTGCGCATTCGGTATTGAACTGGGTGGAGCTGCCCTGGACTTTGACCGGGTATTGCAGCCTGAGGGACTTGAAAATCGGATCCAGGATGTGGCAGGCCATATCGCCCAGTGCACCGGTACCGTAATCCCACCATCCCCTCCAGTTCCAGGGATGCAGGATGTGGTGGTAAGGTTTCATTTTAGCTGGACCGATGAACAAATCCCAGTTCAGGGTATCGGGCGGCCATTCCCCCACTTTCGGCCTTTCCAGTCCCTGCGGCCAGATCGGACGGTTGGTCCATGCATGCACTTCCTTTATCTCACCGATCGCACCGTCCCAGATCCATTCACAGATCTGTCGGATGCCTTCCCCTGAATTACCCTGGTTCCCCATCTGGGTGGCCACCTTATACTCTTTCGCGACACGGGCCATTTCACGGGATTCCCAGACCGAGTGGGTCAGGGGTTTTTCACAGTATACGTGTTTCCCCATCTTCATGGCATTGATCGCAACGATCGCATGGTTGTGATCCGGGGTTCCGACGACCACCGCATCGATGCTGTCTTTCATTTCATCAAACATCACCCTCCAGTCCCAGTACTTCTTTGCATCCGGGAACTCGGCGAAATTGGCGGCAGCATAATCCCAGTCAACATCGCACATCGCTACGATGTTTTCACTCCGGAGCTCTTTGATGTCCGCACCGCCACGGCCACCTATACCTACGCCGGCAATATTCAGTTTATCGCTCGGGGCCCGGTGGCCCAACCCGGCAATGACCTTGCTGGGCAGGATGGTGAACCCGGCTGTGGCAGCAGCCGAGGTAGCAATGAAAGATCTCCTGCTAATCGAGGAGGATGGTCTTTTCTGACTCTCTTTTTTCATGTTTAATTCGGTATTTATGGTTGGCAGTAAAATGATTCGATGCTAAACAAATGTATTATTTTTTGCTGAAAAACGGGGATTCCGATTTCCCTGCATCCGGTGACCAGATCCTGATGTTGTCGATTTTCCCTGAATCGTCGAATGAACCGATCCCGATGTAACCCTCCGTGAAGGATTTATCATGGGCGATCATGATCGGGGTATCCATGTCATCAAAATAAACTTTTACCAGTCCCTCGCCGGTGAACCTTTCAAGGCGTATGTGATGCCAGTGCCCGTCGATCCAGCGTACGCCGTCAGTCGTTTCTTCCGCGATGCTGGTCCTCGGGGCATCCTTTACAATAAACACATTATGGGCGTTCGGATCGGCCTGGCTTGCCAGGTGCACATAATAAAACTGCGTTGAATCCCGGAATCCGAAAAACACACACATGTCCCGGTGCCCGTATTCCCTGCCGGTCTGCAGGACATCTGCCTCGAGGACAAAATCCCCGAAAACCATTCCATCGATCAGTCCCACTATATTAGGAGACCTGACTTTCGGCTTGTAATCACCCCTGCCGGCGAATTCCAGCGCCCTGCCCCCGCCATTCCCTCCGGTCAGGAACCAGGATGCGGGATCTGAAAAGACAAATCCGCCGATTGAAGCGGGACTTTCAAAATCCTGCTTATACACCAGCGGGAATCCTGTTTTTTCATCACCAGGCCCTGACTTTGCAGGGGGCATCAGAGATCCCGCAAGAAGCAAGATTAAAAGATATTTCATTTCGGATATTTTCCTTCCCAATATACTAATTCTCTCCTATTATTTCCTATTTTTAGTGTACGTATCCGATTGTCATAATCCACCCCCCTTGAGCAGGCACATCCGGGATTTAATTGCGCAGGGCGAGCACCAGCAGCTGGATTTCAAGTTTGAGATCAACGATGCAAAAAAGATTGCACGGACCCTGTCCGCTTTTGCCAATACCGACGGAGGCAAGTTGCTCATCGGGGTAAAGGACAACGGGAAGATCGCCGGTGTAAGGTCGGAAGAAGAGTACCATATGATCGAAGCGGCCGCCCAGATGTATTGCAGGCCTGCCATTGCCTTCGGGGTTCAGAAATGGACGATCCTGGGCAAAACGGTCCTCGAGGTGGATATCCCGGTGGCAGAAAGACGCCCCTGCCTTGCCAGGGCTGAAGACGACAGCTGGAAGGCTTATGTGAGGGTGGGGGACCAGAACCTGCTTGCCAGCCGGGTCATGATCAAGGTCTGGCAGAAAGAAAAAAGAAAGAAAGGGATTCTTCTCGAATACAGCGATACCGAAAAATTGCTGCTGGATTACCTGAAGTCAAACGAATCGATCACCCTGTCAAAGTACTGCAGGATATCCAGGATCCATCCCCGGCAGGCAGAGGACATCCTCGCCAACCTGCTTGTCCTGGAGGTAATCCGGATCAGCCTGGATGAAAAAGGGGCCCGCTACAGCCTTACTTCTCCAGACTGACCAACTCCGAGTAACCGGCCAGTTTGCCGTTCTGGTCGTAAGATTCGGTCCGGACCGCCCCTACATCCCTGGCGATCCACTCTATGGCACTGGATTGTATATCTATGATGGCGTCGGTCAGGATATCGTAAGAAATTTTATAGCATTCAAAAGTGCCTGCCTTCGTGGTCACCTCCTCGATTGCTTCCACCTTCCGGTTGTAAACCGTGGTGCTCATGTTCATCATCGGCATATCCTTTACCAGGAGTTTAATTGTTCCGTCCCTTAGCTTCTCCCCCACCTTCATGGACGAGGGGAACTCGAGATTGTCACCCTCTATGGTAAATTTCATATTCTTCATCCCTGCCAGCATTTCTTCGTTCAGGTACTGGTCCATATCAAAGGTAAAAACGCCATCCCTGCATTCCATCGTCAGGTCTGAGGTCATCAGTTCTTTTCCCTTCTTATCCAAAAAGGTGTTCTTAATGGTCAGGGTGATGGCCCCGTCATGGATCTGTTTATCCACGATCTCCTGCCGGGTTGTTCCGGATAATTTGGCTTTGCTATCAAAATGCTGAAGTTCAATAATGGTCCCCTTCTCCATCGGGTAGAAGAAGGTGCAATCCTGGGTCCATGCCGGGTAGGCCAGCAATAAGATGCCCGCGGAGGCAAGTATAATTTTTCGTTTCATGGCAGTGTATTTAATTTTCATGGCAGTGTATTTTATAGGGTTTCCTTTGCTCATCCCATGAAAATACAAAATTTACGGGAATCCGCTCACCCATCATGATCAGGATGGGTGTGGCGGTCATGATGTTGGCGCCGATCAGCGCCGGGTGTGCCGGCAGGTGAAACCCTATGCATGGATCATGGAAACGATGGATTCGAAAATGGCTTTCCCGTCGATGTTTCCCAGTTCGATGTCTGCGGCACGTTCCGGGTGCGGCATCATTCCAAACACATTTTTACGCTCGTTGCAGACCCCGGCAATGTTCTCAACGCTGCCATTCGGATTCGCTTCCTCCGAAATGACCCCTTTTTCATCGCAATACCTGAAAAGGATCTGTCCGTTCAGCCTCATCCTTTTCAGGATCTCATCATCCGCGTAATACCTCCCCTCACCGTGGGCGATCGGTATTTTATAAGCCGTATCCTTATCAAGCAGGGAAGTTATGATGGTGTTGTCATTGCCGGGCTTGATGAAGATGTTCCTGCAAATGAATTTCTGGTTGCTGTTATGGAGCAGGGCACCCGGCAGGAGTCCCGATTCACAAAGGATCTGGAACCCGTTGCACACCCCGAAGACAAATCCCCCTTCCCGCGCAAAGCGGATCACATTCTCCATGATGGGGGAGAACCTGGCAATGGCCCCGGAACGCAGGTAATCTCCGTAGGAGAATCCGCCCGGGAGGATGATGGCATCCACCCCCTGAAGATCCGTATCCTTATGCCATAATTCCCTTACATCCTGTTCCATCAGATCACGGAGGACATAGATCATATCATGGTCGCAATTTGAGCCGGGATATATGACAACGCCGAATTTCATTTTATTCTTCAATAGGATTGTGAACCGCGCTAAAGATAGGTAAAAAAGCTTTATATTAGTTAGGTTTAACCCGGAGTCCTTCCCGCATGGAAATTGAAGATCAGGATATAAAGGCATTTATTGATACGGTAAAATCCCGGTCGGATTACGACTTTTCAAATTATTCCGATAAATCGCTGAAAAGGCGCCTTTCCAAGATCCTGCTCGATCACCAGCTGTCGCCCGGAAGCCTGCTGGAAAAGGTCGGGGGGGACCGGGATTTCCTCGAACAGATCGTGAAGGACATCACGGTGAATACCACGGAACTTTTCCGGGATCCGCAAATCTGGCACCTGCTGAGGTATGATATTCTTCCCCTGTACCAGGAACGGTCCAGGATCAACATATGGCACCCGGGGTGTTCGACCGGGCAGGAAGTCTTTTCCATGATGATCCTGCTGAATGAACTGGGATTGCTGCAGAAATCCAGGATTTATGGCACCGATATCAACGAGGATGTTCTGAATGTGGCCCGGGCAGGGGTCTACAAGTACAGGTTCAATGAAGGGTATCTCGATAATTTCGATTCCGTGATCCGCGAGAACCCCCACGACGGCAATACCTATTTTGATGTGCCCTATTCCAGGTATTTTCAAATCGATAAGACGAGGGACAAAATCCAGATGAACAGGCAGCTTTATGAAAAACCCGTATATAAGAAACACGATCTGGTAGGAAGCCCGAACCCATTTGATGAGGTATATGACCTGATCGTCTGCCGCAACGTTATCATCTATTTTAATTATGAATTGCAGAACAAAGTATTTAAATTGTTCCTTGATAATATGAGCCTGGGCGCCTGTCTTTTACTCGGGGTACACGAGACGATCCTGGGTCCCTTCGCCAGCCATTTTGACAAGAAATTCCAGGCCTACTTTAAAAAATGAAGCCGAACCAAATTTCGATACGAACCCGTTTTTTTCTTCTGCTGACCGGCACCGTTCTATTCTGGCTGATCTCGGGTTTCTTCGCACTCGGCCTGATGGGTAAACTTAACCGGTACCAGGGAATCGACCGTAAGATCGGAACCCTCCAGCGGGAAATCCTCCGGATGGAAAATTCCATCCAGTTATTTTACAGTTACGACCTCACCTCGGAATCTTTCCATGAGTCCGGGAGATCGGAGGGACTCAGCCGTTTCAACGCCGCTAACATGAATGCCCGGTCATTGATCGGGGAACTGAAAAACGAAGCCGGTATCCCGGGTAATCCCGTCATCCGGCAGAAGCTTGATAAGCTGATGGAGTACCTGATGGGCACGGATGACCTGATGGAGAGCATGGTGGACAAATCACGGCAGCGGGGCTGGAAGCAATACGGGCTGAACGGGGTCCTGGAGGAACAGATCAAAGAATTCGAAAACGGACTTTCCAGGGGAACGGGACAGCAGTGGCAGGATTTGCTTTCCGCTGCCCGGCTTTACCTGGCTGCCCCCGGAAGTATTCAGATGAATGCCCTTTTGAACAGGATCAACGAAATGAAATCCTTTCTCCCCGGAACGCCGGCAGGCCCGGCAGCCGGGGATGCCGGCACCGGTTCCCGTATCGGCTTCCTGGATAACCTCGGCGATCTCCTGCAAATGGATCTCGAGCTGGGCACCACGCGGTACGAGGGACTCCGGAGCAGGGTCTCCGGATCCATCCGGATCCTGGATGAAGAAGCCGAGGCTCTGGCGGTATTATTCGGCATCGAAAGCGACAAAAGGATCCGGCAGATCAGGTGGGGAATGATCTTCCTGGTTTTGCTGAGCGCCACTGTTTATGCGATCGTGCTTTTCCTGTTCAGCAGGTCGATCCGAAGGGGACTGCATGCACTGGGAGAATTCACCTCAAAGCTTGTCAAGGGAAAGTTCCCTGAAAATTCCCCGGCGGACGGTAACGATGAGTTTTCCTTGATTTCCGGGCACCTGGATGCATTCCTGCAAAGCCTTAAAAATAAAGCGGGATTTGCTGCCCAGCTTGCCGGAGGAAAGAATCCGGGTCCCCTTCAGGCCCTTGGACCGGATGACAGCCTGGCTAATTCGCTGATAAACCTTGAAAAAAGCCTGCAATCCGCTCTCATGGAAGAGGAGAAACACCAGCAGGCAAGGGAGGAAAGGCGGTGGACAAGCGAGGGTATGGCCAAATTCGGGGATATCCTGAGGATCCATAACAAGGATACCATCTCCCTTTCCGAAAACGTGATCCGCGAACTGGTTAACTATTTGAATGCCAGCACCGGAGGCATATTCCTGGTTAACCGGCAGGAGGAGGAACCACTGCTTGAACTGGTTTCCTGCTTCGCCTATGACCGGAAAAAATACCTTCAGCAGGCGTTCAGGTTCGGAGAGGGACTGGTAGGTACCTGCGCGATAGAAAAGGAGAAGATATTCCTGACGGAGATTCCGGAGGATTACATCCATATTGTATCGGGACTCGGCGAAAGCAAACCCGGCTGTCTCCTGCTTGTGCCGCTTCAGCTGGAGAATGTAACCCTGGGTGTGATTGAAATTGCCTCGCTCAGCACGTTCGCAAATTTTGAAATTGACTTCGTGGAAAACCTCGCCGGGAGCATTGCCTCGGCCATATCGACCGTGCAAATGAACATGCGCACGGCCCAGCTGCTCGAGCAATCCCAGCAGCAAGCCAGGGAGATGGCAAAACAGGAGGAGATCATGCGCCAGAACATGGAGGAGCTGCAGACCACGCAGGAAGAATCCGAAAGGCGGGAATCCGAGATTTCGGGCATCCTGAATGGGATTCATAATTCCTCTCTCGTCGCCGAGTTTAACATGCAGGAAGAGTTGATCAGCATGAACGATAAATTCCTCCAGCTCCTGGAATCCCAGCGGACCCAGCTGATCGGCAAAAAGTACAATGAAATTGTGGGGGTCAGCAGGCACACGGATTCATACCGGGAATTCTGGCAGGCGATTGCGGAGGGCAAGACCATCACCAGGATCGACAAGATTGCCGTGCTCACCGGACAGGATGTCTGGCTCAGGCAGACCTTCACCCCCATCAGGGACAAGGACGGAAATCCCTTCAAGGTCCTCAACATAGCCGCCGATATCACCGAAACTGTCGAACAGAAGGAATCGCTTGAAAAACAATCGAGTGAAATCAGGCGGGCAAACATCGAAATGAAATCCTTCAGCGATGCCGTCGACCAGGCGCTGATCAAATGTGTTTATTCATCGGCGGGACAGATCCTGGAAGTAAATGAGAATTTCGAAACCGTCACCGGTTTTACGGAAAAGGAATTGCTGGGCAAGAACAACCGGGCATTTTTGCAGAGGGTTGAAAAAGAACAGTTTGACAGGATATGGGAGGACATTCTCAAGGATAAGCCCTACAGCGGGGTGATACGCCGGACCAAGCCCACCGGCGAGGAGGTCTGGCTGATGTCGACCTTCACACCCGTCAAGGATGAGAACGGGAACATATTCAAGGTTTTTTTCCTGGGACAGGACATCACCGAAAGAAAGTTGAAATACCAGCTGCTGGAAGAGGCCAACCGTGAAATCGAACGGCTGCGCAAACAGCTGGATGAGACGAAATAGATATGTTCAGCATCACTCCCCGGGAAGCCAGCTCCGTCATCCGTGTAATTAAAAGCACCTATGGAACCGACCTTTCGGGATTTACCATGGCTTCCTTCCGATTACGCCTGTCACATATCCTTAAAAGCCATGCCATCCGGGATACACGGGTCCTGGTCGGGAAATTACTTGAGGATAAGGATTATTACGAAACTTTCGTAAGGGACATTTCCATTGGCTCCCCGGACCTGTTCCGGGACCCGGATTTCTGGATCCACCTGCGAGACCGGCTGCTCCCCGACATACTGAAATCCAGGCTTTATCCTGAGATTGTCGTGCCGGAGTGTGTCACCGGAGACGAACTCTATTCCCTGGTCGTCCTGCTCCAGGAAGCGGGAAATGATTTCCGGGTCGACCTGGTGGCCACCTGCAGGAATAAACTGATCATGGACCGGATACTGGACGGGAAATTATCCAACCTCCGGTACAAGAACAGCAGGGATAATTACAGGGTTTTCAATCCCGGCTCATCCATCGAGGATTATTTCGAACTGCGGAATGGTACCAGGCATTTCAGAACGGACCTGCTACAGGGAGTGGAATTCAGGCTGCAGTCCCCCGATCAAACCGAATGCTCGGACAAAACCGCACTGGTCCTTTACCGGAATCGCATGCTCTACATGAACCCGGAATTGCAGTCCACCCGGCTGAGACAGCTCCTGCAGGAAATGAAGGAAGGCACCTGTCTCGTAACCGGCATACGCGAGACTATTGAGGGTTTCGGACTGGATCACCTGTACACGGTCGTTTCTCCGGACCTTAAAATTTATGCAAAAATCCGTGAAAACTAAAGCCCTCGTAATAGGCGGTTCTGCCGGAAGCTTCCAGGTGCTGGTACGGATGCTAGAATTGTTCCGTCCCGGCCTCCCAATCCCTGTATTCCTTTGCCTCCACCGCCTCAAGCAGGTCCGGAGCGGATTCGAAGAAACCCTGAATTACAACGCCTCGCTGCCGGTAAGGGAACCCTTTGACAAGGAAAAGATCGGGCGGGGCATTGTTTACCTTGCACCGGCCAATTACCATATGCTGATCGAGAAGGAATTCAGTATAGCCCTGTCCACCGAGGATCCCGTTAATCACTCCAGGCCATCCATAGACCTTTGTTTCGGATCCGCCGCGGATGCCTACGGTCCCGCTCTGCTTGCCATACTGCTTTCGGGGGCCAACCAGGACGGCACCATGGGCGTTGCATCGGTTAAGAGCCGGGGCGGGGCGGTTATGATCCAGGATCCCGATGATTGTGAAATAAGCACCATGTGCGAATCGGCGATCAAATTAACAAAACCGGACCGGATATTAACAGTTCCGGAGATTATTGAATTTGTATCTTTGCTTTAAGATGGACAAGCGAGACAGATACAGGGCAATAATAATCATATCGTATATACTTCTCGCCATTTGTTCCGTCATCCTGCTGGTGGATCTGTGGAACCACCTGAGCATGAACCCGGCAGTCCACATCGGGAACACCCTGTATTTCCTGGTCTTTATCATTTTTATCCTGGCAAGCGCAATATTTGTCCTGCATCTGCTGGAGGAAAACAGGGGACTCCTCACCCGGGAACTAGCTGAACAACAGAAGTATGAACCAGTGGAGGATACCAGGGAACTCCCGGCCGGAGTGCATAAGGTCCCCTTTGAAGTCGACATCGACCTGCTGGCGGAAGAGATTGTTCCCCGCCTGGATCCCAGGGAATCCACAGGGGATTATGCCGAGCGGATCCTGCACAACCTGGCCCGGCACTTTGAGATCGTGCAGGGTGTCTTTTTCCTTAAAAATGCAAAGTCACAGGAGTTCGAATTTCTCTGCGCCTATGCGTATACTTCCGACCGGGATCCGGCTCCTTTCAGGGCCGGTGAAGGGATCCCCGGACAGGTTGCCAAAAGCAGGACCATCCTGAACCTGACCTCCATCCCCGAGGGATACCTGCAGATCCAGTCCGGCCTTGGAAAATCCTCCCCTGATAACCTGGTGATCATTCCCCTTCTGCTGAACAAGGAAACCATCGGGATCATTGAGCTTGCATCCTTTCATCCGCTGGATCCGGAGACTGAATGGACCTTCAAGAACCTGTCAAAGATCATGGGGAACGCGATCATAACTAAAATGAAATCAGCCGGTAAGAAATGAAGTTCAGGGGGAAACAATGGTCGTATGTACTGGTAGTTCTGGGGGGACTGGCATTTCCCCTGTTCACCCTGGCCATCATTTTCGTCAGTTCGGGCCTTCCTGTTAATTTCACCAACCTTTTTCACATCCACGCAGACCACCCGGAAGTTTTTATTCTTTACCTTCTTCCTCTCTTTTTTGCCGGCCTCGCCAGGCTCTATTTCAGAAAAAAGGAAAAAGATCTCCTGCACTTCCGGAAGATCGTCGAGCGGAAGGATGAGACGATCAACCGGAATGCAGAATTTGCAAAACAAATAGGGGAAGGAAACTATTCCGTGCACATTATACCGGAAGGGGATAAGGATGTACTGGGAAAATCGCTCCTGGTCATGCGGGAGAACCTGCTTGCCAACCACCGGAAGGAATCCATTCAGAACTGGATCTCCGAGGGGAAGAACCTGGTCTCCAATATTCTCAGATTGTATAACCGGCTGGAGGATCTCGGCGACCACGTGCTCGAGCACCTGGTGAAATACATCGATGCGGTACAGGGTGCAATTTACCTGTACCATGAAGAAAACGACACACTGGTCAACCTTTCCACCTATGCATACAGCCGGAAGAAGTACATCACCCAGGAATTCCGCGTGGGATACGGGCTGATCGGCCAATGTGCCTATGAGAAGGACTACATTTACCGTACGGAGATACCGGACGATTATTTTACCATTCAATCCGGGTTGCTGGGTGAGAAAAAACCTTCAAGTCTGTTGATTGTTCCGCTGGTTTCGGAAGAAATGCTGCAGGGAGTAGTGGAGATCGCTTCGCTTTACCCCGAGATCCCGGAACAATCCATCGCACTTGTCAGGGAGCTCGGGAGCATCATTGCCCGCTCCGTTTTTAATCTCCGGGTAAACCAGCGCACCGAGAAGTTGCTCGAAGAATCACAGAAGATGACCATCGAGCTCAGGGAAAATGAAGAAAAGCTGAAGGAGAATGCAGAAGAAATGAGGGTCACCCAAGAAGAGCTGAAACTTTCAAACGAACAGCTGGAAGCCCAGGTCCTCGAAGTTGAAAACGCCCAGAAAAGGCTGCACTGGCTCCTGGAAAACGCATCGGAGATCATCAGCATTTACGACAGTGACCAGCGAAATACCTATACCAGTCCCTCTGTCACCAGGATCCTGGGATACACCCCGGAAGAAATGATGAAGGGCAAGGACCTGGAACGCCTGACCCTGGAGGGCCAGGACCGGATGAAGGAACTGTTTGAGGCGGTCACGGAAGATCCTTCCCTCACTCCGACCATTGAATATACTTACGTACGGAAGGACGGGGTTCAGGTATCCCTTGAATCCAGGGCCAGGAACCTCCTGGAGGACTCTGCAGTCAACGGGATCATTCTGAATACAAGCGATATTACGGAACGCCGCAGGAGGGAAAGGGAGGAACGGATCAAGACCCGGATGCAGTCCCTCTCCGAAAATTCCCTTGACATGATCATCCGCCTGAGCCTTGATGGGCAGTTTTTCTACGTCAACCCGGTGGCGGAAGATTATCTCGGAAAGAATCCTTCCGAACTGATCAACCGCAATATTTCCGAAACGGGCATACCGGATGTCCTCAAGGAATATTTTGAAACCACCATCATCAATGCCAGGGAAAACCAGCGGAAATCAAACCTTGAACTGACCATACCGGTCCGGACCGGAGGAAGATCCCTGGAACGGATCATAAGCATGGCCGCCATCCCGGAAATCACCGAGGGGGAACTCGAAACCATCCTGATCGTAGGACATGATGTCACCGAGGCCAAGCGGATCGAAAAGGAGATCCAGGTCAAGAACCGGAAGATCGAGGACAGTATCAACTATGCCGAACGCATCCAGAGCAGCATCCTTCCGGGCATTAGCCAGATCCAGGAATATTTCCCGAAGTGTTTCATCTATTACAAACCGAGGGATGTGATCTCCGGCGATTTCCCCTGGTTCTTCCCCAAAAGGGACGACCTGGTGTATATTGCTGCTGTGGATTGCACGGGACACGGGGTCCCCGGAGCACTGCTCTCCTTCGTGGGTTACTTCCTGCTGAACAATATCGTCGACCATGAAAAGGAATACAGTGCCGGCAAGATCTGTGACAGGCTGCACGAGGGGGTGCGCAGGACCCTGAAACAGGAGTCCCAGGAAGCGGATGCAAGAGACGGGATGGACATTGCCTTCTGCAAGATCAATACGACGATACACGAGATCCAGTTTGCAGGGGCGCACCGCCCGCTCTACCTGCTCAGGAAGGGAGAACTGCTCGAATACAAGGGTGACCGGAAAGCGATCGGCGGGATCCCGGCCCGGAAAAAGGATGAAGAACCCTTTACTAATTATGTCATTCCTTACCAGCCGGGAGATAAGATCTTCTTTTTTACCGACGGCATGCCGGACCAGCTGGGAGGTGCGGAGAACAGGAAATATTCCCCGAAAAGGATACGGGATGCCATCATTGAAAAACCGGGTTACACCATAAACCAGTATAAAAATCATTTCATCAAGGATTTCGAGGACTGGATGAAAAATGCCAAACAGATTGATGATGTGCTCCTGATCGGCATTGAATTTTAATTCTTTGTTTACTTTGGATTGATTTTATTATTTTAGTTAGGATTATGATTCCCCCGCATGATGGATGATCCGAACGGCAATCCTGAAAAGGGTTTTCTTGAATTTGTATATGATTTCTATGCCTCCATGAAGGCGCATGAGATCAAGCTGGTGTACGAAGGAAAGGTGACGCACCAGATCACCAAGGCTTTCATCGCACTGGCAGAGGCCCAGATGGAAGAGAACGAGGAAGCTTCAAGGGTTCAGCGCACCGTTTTTCATGTAATGGTTGAGTGCCTCCAGAACATCAGCAGGCATGCAGATGAATTTGAAACCGAAGAATCCGCCTATTCCGGGAGAGGAATATTCATGGTCAGCAATACCGACCAGGCCTATTGCATTACCACAGGCAATGCCATCGTAAATGAGAAGATACCCGGACTTGGAGAAATGCTGGAGGAGATCAATGCGCTTGATGAAGGGGAACTGAAAAATTTATATATGAAACAAATGCGGGAAGGAAGGCTTTCCGACAAGGGAGGTGCGGGACTCGGATTTATCGATATACGGAGAAAAACGGGGGAACGGCTGGATTATCATTTCCTCCCCGTAAGCGATAAGATTTCCTTCTTCCTGCTGACAACCTTAATACCCAGGTCATCATAAGCTTGTTCGATATGGAAGCATTAATAATAAAAGGTACGGAAGACAGTCCCACGATAACCCTCGACCTGAACGCGGACATCATGGAACTGGCCGGGCGGTCTCTGCCGGAAGACGTCAATACATTTTACGAGCCGGTCCTCAGCTGGATCGAGGAATATGCCAGGAACCCCCTGCCGAGTACGGTTTTTAACTTCAAGCTTACCTATTTCAACACGGCCAGTTCAAAGGTGATCCTCGACATCCTTACCCAGTTCGAAGAAATGATCGAAGATGGCCATAAAGTCCTGGTCCGCTGGCATTACCCTGCAGAAGACGAAGATATGATGGAGGCGGGCGAAGAATACGCCGAAATGGTTGAAGTCCCCTTTGAAATGGTATCCTATTCCTGAGGAATTAAATCCCCGGTGGGTGAGCAATGAGTGAAGAAATCCTTAAGGCCCTGATGCAGCTGTTTGCGTTGATCATCAAACAGGATGGGGGCGTGGAGGAGAATGAGAAAAACTACGTCAGGAACTTTCTCAGCCAGCAGCTTGACAATGAAAAGGTCTCCTATTACTATTCGCTGTTTGAGCAGCACGCGGGACCGGATGAACTAGCGGGCGAAAGTGCCGGGCCACCTTCCGGAAAAAATGAAAAGGCCTTCGAAGGTCGTGAGCGGGATGCTGGAAGCCCTGAAAAACCAGCCGGGCCGAAACCCGAAAAACTGACCTCGGTAAAGGATTCCGTCCGGATCCTGGGTATATGCCGGAAAATAAACAAAACCCTCCACCAGGACCAGAAGGTGGTTGTACTGGTTCGCCTTTATGAGCTGGTGAATTCGGACCGGAAATTCACGCGGCAGCGCATGGCCATTATCTCCACCGTTGCCGATGTCTTCAGGATCGGCCGTGATGAATCATCCGGCATCGAAAAATACGTTACGGCTATAACCCCGGATAAATTTGCCGATCCTAACATCCTCGTGGTCACTGACCGGGTGGGGGCGTACGGGAACACGCTTCACCTGCGTTCGGAGCAACTGGACGGATTCATTGCGTTCCTGAGGGTAACGAGTGTGGGACTTTACTTCGTCCGTTACAGTGGTTCGGATGATCTTTACCTGAACGGCCTTCCGGTCAATCCGGCCCGTATTTACCTGTTCGCCAACGGCAGCACGATCAAGCTCCCGAAAGTAAAACCACTTTACTACAGCGATGTGGCCAGCCATTTCATGCTGGAGGAAAAACTGGAGTCCATTTCTTTCAGGGTGAATGGGTTACAGTACCGGTTCCCCTCGGGTGATTTGGGACTCCGGAACATCGAATTCTCCGAGAACCAGGGAAGCCTGATCGGGATCATGGGTGCAAGTGGTTCCGGTAAAACCACGCTTCTCAACAACCTGTGCGGGATCTACACCCCTGCAAGCGGTTCCGTCATGATCAACGGGATAGACCTGCATGCTGAAAAGGAAAAGCTGCGGGGGGTGATCGGCCTGATCCCCCAGGATGACCTGCTGATCGAGGAGCTTACCGTCTATCAGAACCTTTATTACAACGCAAAACTGTGTTTCCGGGATGCCGGTGAACAGGAGATCCGTGAACTCGTGAACAAAACCCTGGCGAACCTCGGATTGTCCGACATACGGGACCTGAAAGTCGGATCTCCCTTCAACAAGCTGATCAGCGGAGGACAGCGCAAAAGGCTGAACATTGCACTCGAACTCATTCGTGAACCATCCGTTCTGTTTGTTGACGAACCTACTTCCGGTCTGTCCAGCAGGGATTCCGAGAACGTCATGGACCTTCTTCGCGAGCTGGCCCTGAAGGGCAAGCTGGTTTTTGTGGTGATCCACCAGCCCTCCTCCGAGATATACAAGATGTTTGACAAGATCATCATCCTTGACCTGGGAGGATACATGATCTATTACGGGAACCCGGTCGAGGCGATCATGTATTTCAAGCGCATGGATGCGCAGATTAATTCCGAGATCGGGGAGTGCCAGACCTGTGGAAATGTAAACCCGGAATTGATTTTCAGCATTATTGAGGCAAGGGTTGTGGATGAATTCGGTAATTACACCGAAGCAAGAAAAGTGCCGCCCGAAAGATGGGAGGAACTGTACAGGGAAAACTGCGAACCGATCCAACCCCCTGAAGCCAGGGGGAAGCCTCCCGCAAACCTCAGGATCCCCAGGTGGTTAAGGCAATTCAGGATCTACCTGGTCCGGGATTTCCTTGCCAAGATCAGCAACCGGCAGTACGCTGCACTCACCCTGCTCGTCGCCCCTGCACTGGGACTCATCCTTTCCTACATCATCCGTTACATAGCTGATCCGACCTCGAAGGTTTACATTTTCAGGGAAAATGAAAACATCCCCATTTACATCTTTATGAGCCTGATCGTTGCACTTTTCCTCGGGTTGATCGTCAGTGCGGAGGAAATCTTCAAGGACCGGAAAATGCTGAAAAGGGAATCGTTCCTGGATCTCAGCAGATCGGGATACCTTCTTTCAAAGATCGTGATCCTGATGTTCATATCGGCCATCCAGGCGTTCCTCTTTGTCATCATAGGTAATCCCATCCTCGGAATCAAGGGGATGACCTTCGCCTACTGGCTGGCTTTTTTCTCCACCGCGGTTTGCGCGAATATACTGGGACTGAACATCTCGGCCGCGTTTAATTCGGCCATCACCATCTACATCTTGATCCCCATGCTTATGATCCCAATGATGGTGCTGAGCGGGGCCATGTTCAGTTACGATAAACTGAACCGGAAGGTGGGATCGGTAAATAAGGTTCCCCTGATCGCCGAGATCATGATCCCGAAATGGTCTTACGAAGCACTGATGGTGCACCAGTTCAAGGATAACCGTTTTAACAGGCTGTTCTATGCGATCAAGAAGGCCGAATCCGAGGCGGATTTCAAGCAGGTTTACCTGCTCCCGGAACTGCACCGGAGGCTGGAAAAAGTACAGGAGGAATTTGATGCAAAAGGAAAGATCGTGGAGACTGCCGGAGATCTCGAGCTGCTTCATAACGAACTTGCGAAATTCAACGTGCTTCTCCCGGAAAAGGCTTTCAGGGAAGTATCCGGGCTGAATGCGGACGGGATCGACATGAACCTGATCGATAGGACTGCCCTTCAACTCAGGATCCTCGATGAATACTATGCTTCCGAATTCATGATGGCAAACACCGAGAGGGAGAACCGTATCCTGTACTTCATGGAAAAAGAGCCCGGCCTTTATAACCTGCTCAAGGATGATTACCAGAATGAAAGCGTGGAAGATTATGTCCGGAAGGTTTATGAGAAGAACAAGATGGTGGAATACCGGCATGAACTGATCCAGCAGATCGATCCGGTCTACCTTGATCCCTTCCCGGCGGGCTGGCTTTCCTTCCGGTCGCACTTTTTTGCCCCCAGGAAATACTTTGCCGGACAGTACATCGACACCTTCCGGTTCAACATCGGGTTCATCTGGTTCCTGTCCATCCTGTTCTATATCGCTTTGTATTACAATCTCCTGTACAAACTGATCCACCTGTCCCAAAAAGTTAAAAACTGATCCTGAAAATTCCCCCGTAACTGTATTTATTTTATATTTTTGTTTCTCCGGTCATCCCTAATTATTCAAAAAATGATCAGAAAAACAGTCCTGTTCGTACTTTCGCTGATCCTGATAACATCCTGTCAGTCGAAGAAAGGAAAATTGTCGGATTCCGGTTTCGAAATCCCGGATTCCCTTGAAATCGCTGCTGATCAGCAGATCTCCGAAGAAGCCATGGAAGAGATCGTCCAGAATGTTTCCTCCCCCATTGAGATGGCTGCCCTGATCAAGGAGATCGGCACGCCCTTTTCAATCGACTACCTGGCGACAACTGACTTTGTGGACAGGTACAATACAAGTTACCAGATGGCTTATATCCTCGGAGTATTCGGAGCGGATCTTGGCTACATGAACATTTACGATAAAAACACCCAGATTCTTGATTACCTGACAGCCATAAATAAACTGGCGGATGGAATCTATGTCGGGCAGTTCTTTGACTTTGCCACCCTGAAACGCCTGGCCACAAGCAGGGAAAACCTTGACTCCCTGATGTATATTTCCGTAAACAGTTTTAATAATATGGACTTCTACCTGCGTGAGAACCAGAGAGGTCAACTGAGTGCCCTGATGATAACAGGGATCTGGGTCGAAGGGATGTACCTGGCCACACAGGTCGCAAGGAAAAATGCCAATCCGCTGCTCTACCAGCGAATCGGTGAACAGAAACTGAACATGAACAACCTTTTCCTCATCCTGAATGCCTATAAAAGCCAGAAGAATATCCAGGATCTTATCGACGTCCTGAACGAAATCAAGATTGAATTTGACCAGGTGGAGATCACTTACGAGATGGGGGAACCGGAAACCGTTGAACAGGATGGAATGATCATGATCGTGCAAAATGAAAAGAGCATCGTTCACATCACGGATGAACAGATGCAAAAGATCATACAGATTACGGAAAAAGTCAGAAACCAGTTAATCGAAGTATAATGGCACGGAAAGCAACCCTCTTTCTTATCGGGATCCTCCTGGGGGCCGTCGCGGGCCTTTTGGCTCAGTCCCCCGAACAAATGGTCGAAATCTGTGCGAACAAGGCCGGTGATGACGCCACCTACCTGAAGGATTTCCAGGTTAAGCTGGGTGTTTCCGTTGACGGGCGTCCGCAGGTTGCACGCTTTCCCCTGGTGCTCAGCAGCAATAACATCTACCGCTTTTCGGTCTGCGACATGGAAAATTCCGAGGGAAAGGCCATCATACGGCTTTACGATAACAACCGGCTCATTTTCAGCTCCTACTCCGAAGATACCAAAGAAGAGTTCAATCCCTTCAATTTCATGTGCAGCAAGACGGGTATCTATCATATATTTATTTCCTTCCTTGACGGAAAGCCGGGCGAATGCGTGGGGATCCTGTCGTACGTCAATAAAAAATAGTCATCCCTTTTAAAAATTTTCCAGCTTCAGGGATTATTTGTACGTCGCTGCCTTTTGCGCAAAAACGCAAAAGAGAGGCTCCTTAATAAATAATCCCTTCAGCTATGGCAAATTTTAATATGATGACGGATTTTTTGATGCTGCACGACAGTTGCACGGGTGTGTGGCATTCCTTAATTTAGGTTGATAAAATATCAATCCCTATACCAATTCGCCATGAAAAGATCCCTGTTTTTATTCTTGATCATGCTTTTAATCTTTACCGTACGGGCTGAGGCACAGGTTGCCGCTCCGGAACTGCCTGAAAATGATATAATTTCAGCTGGCCTTGGGGTTGGACTTGATTATGGAGGTTTAGGCGCAAACCTGCTTGTCTATCCACAGAAGAACATCGGGTTGTTTGCAGGCGTCGGATACGCATTTGTGGCCATGGGATATAACGGCGGAGTGAAACTGAGGCTGACCACTCCCAAGTCAAGTGTCGATCCCTATATCCTGGCGATGTATGGCTACAATACCGCTTTTATGGTATCTGGTGCGGCGGAATACAACCGCCTGTTTAACGGACCTTCCTTCGGAATCGGTATTGACCTGGGACAGAAGCCCGGCAAATTCGGGTACTGGGCCCTCGCCATACTTGTCCCCATCCGAAGTACAGAGTTTGATGACTACAAGCAGGACCTAATCAACCGCGGGATCATCGAGGAGAATGTCTTCATGCTGCCCATCGCATTTTCCTTCGGATACCGGTTCGTGATCAGGTAGAACCCTCAGGATCAATTGAATACCAGGAGCACAATGAATCCGGCGAACAGGAGGCCGAAGATGATCTCGCCTGCGAGTCTTGAGCGGATGTTAAGGAAGAAGTAGGACAGAATATAAGAAACGGGAACCGCGATAAAGGTGATCATTTCGATGTCCCGGCTGTAAATCAGGAGCCAGGTGACAAGAACGAAGGCAAAGATCCAGAAATTAAGCAGGAAAAATTTGCGGATGTAGATTTTCAGTCCCTGGTATATAATCAACATTTTCCTGCTGGCCAGCATGATGACAAGGAGCAGGTAGGCATAGAAGATGAAATAATAAAGGTTCAGGTAATCCATTCCCCTGTCGTGCATGAAATTCCTGCGGATATTCTCCCAGTTCTGTGACACATCCTGGCTGCCCAGGTAATACAGGGAAAACAGGAATACATAAGGGGTGGCAAATCCCATGAAAGTAAAAACCCATTCCCTCCACTGAAACGTTCTGAGCAGGGCCAGCCCGGTCCATACCACCAGCATGAGAAATGCAGCCCGTGCATAGAAAAGGCTGGCAATGGAAATCATGAAAGCCGCCATGAAAAATTCCAGTGCAAGTCCTTCTTTTCGGTATGCATTAAACATGATCTCTATGCTGAAAACCAGGAACACGCAGGCAAACACAGCAGGATTCAGCTGCTGAAGCGGAAGGTAACTGCTGACCACAAGTAGGTAAATGATTGCCGGGAGAAATGTTCTCTGTTGCAGGATAATGAACTTCGTGTTCATCCGTGCGATCCAGAGGGCTATGAAAACGTGAAGGCCCAGGGTGATAATTTTGCCGATGATCACCTGGTTCTCAAGCAAGGCCGATATCCACCTGTAAAAGGGCATCTGCCAGGGCTCGAATTCCATACGTACGGGTTGTGGCAGGATAAAATACTTCAGCCACATCAGTCCCACCAGAAAGGGTATAAAAAAAAACAAAACAGGTTGTCCGCCCTTGAATGATCTCAGCAGCATTCAGCAGTTCATTTTTAAATTAGAGGTCAAACCCTATGTCCCTGCGGCAGTATTTTCCCTCAAAGTGGATCTGCTCCGCCGTTTTGTAGGATCGTGCAAGGGCATCGGTCATATCATTGCCATGGGAGGTGATGCAGAGAACCCTGCCTCCGTCGGTCAGGACTTTCCCGTTTTTCGATTTTGTTCCCGCATGGAATACGATCGACCTGGATTCCTTTTCCAGTCCCGTTATCTCCTTCCCCTTCTCATACGATCCGGGGTAGCCGCCAGAAACGAGCATAATCGTACAGACCGTCTGGGAATCTATTTCCAGGATTTTTTTTCCAAGTTTATTTTGCTCCAGGGCAACAAAAAGTTCCAGCAGGTCGGTTTTCACCCGCGGAAGCACGACCTCGGCCTCGGGATCTCCCATACGCACATTGTATTCCACGACGTAGGGATTTCCCAGAACGTTCATCAGTCCGATGTAAAGGAAGCCCCTGTAATCGATCTTTTCTTTGTTCAATCCAGCAACCGAAGGCTTCACAATCTTTTCCTCCACTTTCCTCAGGAAAACCTTATCCACAAAAGGCACCGGTGAAACGGCACCCATCCCTCCGGTGTTCAGTCCCGTGTCACCTTCCCCTATCCTCTTGTAATCCTTGGCCTCCGGGAACATCACGTAGGACTTCCCGTCGGTGAGTATGAAAACCGAAACCTCGATGCCGGGCAGGAATTCCTCGATCACCACGTTGCGGCTGGCTTCCCCGAATTTCCCCTCCAGCATCACTTTCAGTTCTTTTTTGGCATCTTCCAGGCTTTCAAGGATCAGCACCCCTTTTCCGGCCGCCAACCCGTCGGCCTTAAGGACATAAGGAGGCTCCATGGAACGGAGGTACTCCACTCCTTCTTCGAAGGTTCCGAGGGTGATGTTTTTATAGCGGGCGGTAGGGA
This sequence comes from uncultured Bacteroides sp., assembly GCA_964431315.1. Classification (GTDB taxonomy): domain Bacteria; phylum Bacteroidota; class Bacteroidia; order Bacteroidales; family SM23-62; genus SM23-62. The sequence continues at coordinate 56,931 of CAYSJH010000009.1, forward strand.
TGTTGTTGCGGACCATGAACTCGTTGGCGAACTTCTTGCTGCCTTCCAGGGCGGCGCCCTGTTTGGAGGGACCAATCAGGGGAATCCTTTTAAGGTTCTTATCGCCTTTAAAATAATCGTATATCCCGGCAACAAGCGGGGCTTCCGGTCCCACTACAACCATCCCGATCCCCGTTTCCAATACGAATTTCCCCAATGCCGGGAAATCGGTCGGGGACAGCTCCACGTTGGTACCAAGCAGGGCCGTCCCGGCATTCCCCGGGGCGATGAACAGTTCGTTCAGCAGTGGGCTCTGCGAGATCTTCCAGGCCAGTGCATGCTCCCTCCCCCCGGATCCAAGAATCAGGACTTTCATTGAAATCGGTTTTGACCCGTAAAGCTAATGAAAAATGGTGAATCAAACAGGTTGTAACATGGGATTGAGGTGAAATCAGGCATACCGTTTTAGCTTCCTTCCAAACAATAACCTGAACAGAAAATCATACAAACGCGGAATTTTATGTCTCCAGCCATAAAGAGGATCATAATCATCCGAAAAATTTGATCCCCGGCGCGGGGGATCCAGCATTGCCTTCTCGAAATCAATCCCAATAAAATCACAGATCTTAGTGACTTCTCTCTCAAGCTGCGTATACAACTGACTGAACCGGATAAACAAGTATATCCCCCTATAAGCAGATTGATACTTATGATGTAAATGTATATTCCTTTGCCAATCGAAACAGATGTATATAAATATAAACAGGCGCGAAATCGGATTGGATTTTTTAAACAGATAGTGCCTGTAGGGAACCCTGTTTATCTCGGATACGAATATTGCTCGCGGATCCCGGACAATATGAACAAATTTCGAATCCGGGAACCATTCCGATAACAAAGGGAGGCGATTGAGATTAAAAGGTGTCTTCTCTCCCGGAATCGATTTACCTTCATACCTGGCCCTCTCCTTCAAGGTAATCCGGATCAGATCCCTGTACTCCCTCGCGGAATTTTTAAAGGCTTCTTTGACCCTGCCCAGGTCCAGCTTTGGATTTTTCCAGAATTTACTCAGCATTTCGCCAGAACCCAGCACAGTAAATAGATCGTCAATTTTAGCATCGGTGTCAAATGGATAAAATGGAGATATGGTTCCAAAGACTCCCTTATGACGTCTTGTTTTAAAAAAGTCCGGTTCCGCAGAAATCCATACATCCGAATGTAGATTTAATATGCTTCGAACGAAATTGGTTCCGGAGCGCGGACGGCCTACGATAAATATAATAGGACTATTAACTTCTTCAAGCATATTCTAATAGGAAAGGCCCCCTTCCGGGAGCCTTTCCTGTTTCCGTAACAAAATATTACTGGATCATTAGTTTATTCTTCACAGGTAACCCGTTTACACGAAGAAGGTAAACACCTTTCGACTGGCCACTCATGTCGATGGTTTCAATAAATCTCGGATTACCATTATACTTATGGATCTTCTTGTATACCATCTGGCCGGTCATGTTCATAACCTCCAGCACCAGGTCTTCCCCTTTCTCGTTATTCAGCTCAATGGTAAATTGACCTGTTGTCGGGTTGGGATAAAGCATTACGTTAATTAGTCCCATAATGTCATCCGAAAAGCTCGGTTTTTCCGTGATCGTAAATATCCCGAGAACGGGTCCGCAGTCATTTGCATCAACCACAACTACTGTGTCAACACCCGCACACAGATTTGTGATAACCGAGTCCGTTTGCAAGTCACCGTTAATGAGACGGTACTGATAAGGTTTTGTCCCGCCCGAGGCGTGAACGGTTATGGATCCGTTGCATGAGCCGATTCCGACAGCAGCAACTGTATCTATTGAAATGATTACTACTTCAGTCGGTTCACCCAGAACAAAATCATCGCTTGCCGGGCAGTCGTTTGCATCCAGAATATCGCAGGTATAATGACCTGCGGCCAGATCAGTTGCAATGGAGTCATTCTGGGCACCCGGATCATCCCAGACAAAGAAATAGGGTGAAGTTCCACCTCTGGCCTCGGCAAGCAGCATTCCGTCACTCCCGCCATTGCATGATATGTCCTGGTAATCCTTAATGGTCACTTTAACCTGGGTAGGTTCACCAACAACAATATCGGCAATCTGTTTCACACATGTACCCGTATTCAATCCTTTGGCCGAGATCTGTACTGAATAGGTTTTCGCATCAAGATCATATACATCCTGGGTTACCTTGCCAGTTGGGGTCCACAGGTAGGTATAATTTTCCCAGCCCCCATTGACCGAGATAAATATTGCCCCGTCTTCTTTACCGTAACAGCTTGTAGACCATATGCTATCGACACCGTAGTTAAGGAATTCGAGTGGTTCCTCAATGGTTTTGGACGTCTCATCAGTAGATCCTGAAACAAGATCGGTGACTTTAACAATATAGGTACCGGCAGGTACATTGGTTAATTCATCGTCATTTATGCCAACCGGTGTGCCGCCTGAAGTTCTCCAGGCATAGGAATAACTGCCCGAACCTCCGAAAGTAACCGATACCTTGGCATATCCATCCTCATCATCCTTGCAGGATACGTGACGGTAATCGCCCTCAAGAATCGATACAGAAATGCCTGTATCAGCTGGAACATTGAATACGGTATCGAAAACACAGGTATTGGCATCCGTCACCTGTAGATTGTAATTGCCTGCCTTGCCAAGATGTGCTATTGTATCTTCTGTAGATGGTATGAAACCTACGGGACCAGTCCAGCTGAAGGAATAATCCGGTGTACCTCCATAAGTATTCAGATTTACTGCACCGTCAGCTGCCGGCGGGTGAATAGTGTCAACGACCGATCCGCCGTGGGACACCTTGGATGGTTCGGGCACATTAAATGTGTCGACCTCAATGCAGGAATTATCGTCGGTGATCGTTACGATATGATCTCCGGCTGCAACATTGGTAATGTCCTCGTCGGTCTGTCCCCCGGGAGACCAGAGGTAGGTATAAGGTGACCTGCCGCCGCTTGTGGAAATATCAAGTGCCCCATCATTTTTATTACCACTGTTTGCCAGCACATTACAGCTTGTGGGAGTGGCAGATACAAGAGCCGAGGCCAGATCTGCCGGCTCTGTGAGAGGTATGGTTATGGAGTCCTTACGTCCCCCCGCACCGGTAGCAACGATCTTGTAGGACCCGGCGGGCAGATTTGTAGCAATATTCGTGGATGATACATTGGGTGTCCATGTATAGGTAATCGGAGGAGTCCCAAATTCCGTTTCGACTTCAATGTAACCGGTGCTTTCACCATGGCACAGAATATTTGTGACTTCAACCGGATAGATGTGGAACTTGTATCCATATTTCACAAAGAATCCGTCTGTCACCCCCGGGGTAGTATTATCAAGCCTTAAGTGTCCCGCCTTTAATGAATCCCCTTTAAAGGTACCGATGACAAAAGTCGAGTCCCCGCTATTATCAAATGCCACATTCAGTCCGGATTCTTCTCCATCGCCGGTAATCTTGTCCCTGGCGATAACATTGCCATCCAGATCGTAGATCGCAAAACCGGAGGATATGTTTCCCGCACTATCAATATTTCCTGTATAAAGCAGTCTTCGTTTCTTCACCGACAGGCCGTATGCATTGTCCGTACCGAGGCCCCCTTCACGGTTGAACCACTGCAAATTGCCACTGCGGTTGTACTTTGCAATCAAATAATCCTGTCCCCCAAGGCTTGTCCTGGGTACTGACTGGAGTGTGCCGGTTGAATCGATAACAATGGAGGGAGATTGTGCTTTACCGGTAAAATAAATATTCCCGAAACCATCCGAACCCGAGGAGTTAATATGGTCAAAATCTGTACCTCCGCCTTTTCTTCCCCACTGGTACCCAAGTTTGTCATCAACCTTGACTACCATAATATCCATGAAGGAAACATCAGCGGCAGATAAAAGTACATTACTGGCTGCATCCAGCAGATTTCCCTTCAGGTCACCCGTAATATAATAACTGTTGACCGTATCCGCTATAACACAGTTGTTTACATTTTTAAAAGCAGATTGCTGTATACTGCCGTTTAAAACTAACTTATCAATAAATCCGAGGTTAGGATCAATCCTAGCAAGCATAAGGCCCTTCGGGCTTATAGCAGGCAATGTCTGCACACCACTGCTGTCGTAACTGAGTTCCCCCAGGAAATTACCGATGACAACAACCAGGTTTTTTGTTTTATCATAAGTAGCATCGAGTATACGTTGTACATTGGTCCCGAAGAAAACACGGTCAGCGGCAAGAAGCGTCCCGGAACTGTTATATTTGGCAGCAAAGGCATCGTATTTGCCACTTCCCAGGTCGGTATTGATCAATTCTGTAGATTCTCCCTGGAATCGAAGAGTATCTCCCTGGAAACCTCCAACTACATAAACATTATTGGAAAGATCAATGGCAAGTCCCCCGACAAGCTCCCTGTTGCTGCTAGCGATCTGTCTTGCCCAGAGGGCATTGCCCCTGGGGTCGAATTTGCAGAGGTAGATATCCTCCTTGCCGCCTGCATCACTGTAAGGCAGGGGGGGCAGACCACCAATGGTCAGTGTATTGATATAATTACCAACGATATAAACAGCTCCATCGCTGCCAACTCTGAGATCTGTAGGGGTTACATCCCCTGAGCTTCCCAATTGTTCGGCAAAAAACCAATCCTGTGATTTAGCCAGGTAGGTGGTTGAAAGGACAATAATTAAAAGGAGGCAGAACTTTTTCATTATAATTGTGTTTTTGATTTGTATCCTTGCTTTAAATTTGATATCATGCAGCATAAAACGGATAAAGATATCCAAATTTTTTTACCTTAAAATCAGTGGATTGACGATAAAATCCACAACAAAATCAAAGTTAAGAAAAATAATTAACTTCAGTTAATTAGACTCTATAAGCAATGAAATGGTTGCAGAAAAAAAAATCCTTGTCATTAATGTCTGGTTTGGTAAATGGCCTGTTTATCTGCCTTATTTTCTAAAGACAACTCGTTTTAATATGGGTTTTACCTGGTTGATTGTTTCCAACCAACCCGAATTGTCAGCTATTCCGGCCAATATTCAATCCCAGCGTATCTCAATCCTTGAATTTAATGAACTTGCAACTGAAAAACTCGGATTCCCGGTCAATATTATTGATCCAGTTAAATTATGTGATTTTAAACCTGCATTTGGGAAGATCTTTGAAGATTATCTGAAGGACTACGATTACTGGGGTTATTGTGACCTGGACCTGATCACCGGGAACCTGGGGTCCTTTGTCAATCCGTTGCTTGAAAAAGGAACGGATGTAATATCATTTTACAGGGATTATCTTTCCGGTCCCCTTTGTCTTTACCGTAACTCCACCCTGATAAAAGATCTTTATAAAAAAGTTTGCGATCACGAAAAGATATTGATGGACCAGGAGCATTATGCCATGGATGAAAACAATAAAAAAAGGATGGCAGAACTCACAGGTCTTTCAAAAAAGGGGTTAAGATTTCAATACCTTCTTGGAGAAATCATACGGCTGAATATATTTTATCGGGGATTCAATGAGACCAGGTACAGATATCAGTGGTTTTTGAAAAAAAAGCTCAACCCACTTCATCCTCACTGGGATATGACGGATGTTATTTTTAACCAGGTTAATAACGGAGTATTATCGGTATCTTTTCAGGATTGGATCATTTCGGACCGGGCATACCGGAGAGCCGGAAGGAAGAAATGGGAAGTGGTCTGGAAGGACGGTGTCTTGATGGATCGTCATAGTAAACGTGAAGTGCCTGTCTTTCATTACATCGATTTGAAGACCGGGATGGAGTGTGAAGATGTCAGTCCCCTGGAAATCCCCGACATATTTACGCTCGACCAGGATGGATTTCACCATGAATAATGAAAAGAAAATAGCGGTAATTATACCCTATTTTGGCCGATGGCCCGAATGGATTGATTATTTTTTTCTTTCCTGTATCAACAATCCATCGATTGACTGGATATTTCCCACGGATTGCCCGGTGCCGGGAGTCGGGGCAGACAATCTCAGGTTTGTCCCCCTTACGCTTCAGGACCTTAATGAAATAGCCGGATTAAAATTAGACCTTTACCTGGATATCAGGTATCCATACAAAATATGTGACCTCAGACCGGCGTACGGGGAAATCTTTAATGATCTGATACGAGATTATGATTTCTGGGGGTATGGAGACCTTGACCTTGTCTACGGGAACATCAGGAAATTTGTACCGGATCCGTCTCTGGACAATTACGATATTATCTCGAACCATACGGATTTTATTACCGGGCATTTCTGCTTGTTAAGAAATACTCCTGAAATCAATGAATTGTTTAAAACCGGGGGGACTTACAGGTCCGCTTTCAAAGACAAATATTATACCGGCTTCGATGAACAATTAAAGAAATTCAGGATCAATCCTGACCCGAAATACCTTGAAAGGCAACTGGCACTTGACAGAAAAGCACACCGGACCAAATACCGCATTTTAAAACAAATTAAACGTTATTTACCAACCGGGATTCGCTTGTCGGCCGGTAAAAACCCGATCCATTCGCCGGATGATTTCAGTTCAATTGTGAAAAATGCAGAAAATACCAGCCGGATAAGGGTATCCTATGCCAGAACATTCGAATCGGACCTGATGCTTATCAAGCAGGGGATAAAGAATTGGGAAATGACCTGGAAAAACGGAGTGCTCGCAAATAAGGAAAGTAAGGAGCTTTGCTACTTCCATTTCATCCTGTCAAAGTCCCGCGAATCATTCAAGGTTAAAAAATACCAACCGGGAATAAATGAATTCATGCTTTCCCCGCAGGGAATAAGCTGATGATCTGATGAAAGTAATAATACTCATACCTTATTTTGGCGGCTGGCCTCCCTGGATTGACTTTTTCCTGAAAACCTGCGCTTATAATCCGGGGTTCACCTGGATTATGTTATCCGATGCGGGAAAACCTGGGAAGTGTCCCCCGAACGTCAGGTTCGAACCTTTCAGCATGGAGGACTTTAACCGGCTGGCCAGCAGCAGGCTCGGACTTGAAATTGCTGTGCGGAACCCATACAAGCTATGTGATTTCAGGCCTGCATTCGGAGTCATTTTCGCTGATTATTTAAGTGACGCCGATTTCTGGGGATATTCAGACCTCGATCTTGTTTACGGCGAGCTTGATCGTTTTCTTGACCCTGACATACTTGATAACAATGATGTTATTTCAGTGCGTGAAGAATACCTTGCGGGACATTTTGCACTGTTCCGCAATGCGGATAAGATCAATAATCTCTTCAGGCTGTCCCCCGTTCATGGAAAGGTTTTTAACGACCGGGATAAACACTATGCCTTTGATGAAAGAAGTAATCTTTACGGCAGGCGGTTGGCAAAAGGACCTGGTCGGAATTCATCTGAACAGACCTTCAGTTTTTTTGAATTAATGCTGAACAAGCTTAAATACAGACTTGGGATCGGGCTTCCTGAATCGCCGGAAGACATGAATTCTGTTGTGACCTATGCTGAAAAGAAAGGGGAGATTCGGGTATCAAGGAAAAGCATGGTCAGATCCGATCTCTGGTTCTTCAAACACAAAATCCCGGATTGGAAAATCGAATGGAACAGGGGAAAGCTTATAGACCCATCAGATAATGAGGAACTTCTTCATTTTCATTTTATCCGCAGTAAACGGATGAAAGAATTCGTTGTTGAACCCATAACCGGGGACGAAGGATTTGTCATTTCACCGGATGGGATCAGGCCGATTTAATCATCAAAGTTATAGCGTGAGAGAAAATCGTATTTGTTGATTTGTTCCTGTACGGCGTTTTTAAGATCATCCGGCCATTGGTACTCTCTCCTCCGCTGATGAGGGGAGGTATAGACAATCTCAGAGCAACTTCTTATGTATTTCTCATTATGACCCAGCCCGAGAAATCCCATGAGTTCAGCAAGTATTCCCCCGGGATCCCGGATGAAATCCTCATGATAAAGATCAAATATCGGATATTCTCCTTCCGTTTTCATGGCATTCACAACCTCGGCCCGTTTAAAATATTTCTCGCTGAACCCGGGAAGGTCCGGTTCTGTAAGGGGATCCTTTGTTTTCTCAAGAGCCCTGTGTGCAATAGTAGTTATCGTATCAAACGGATTTCTGATGACATGGATAATTTTAATTTCAACCCCCACCAACTGCTTAAGATCATCAAGTAATTCAGGATACTCCCTTAAAATCATACTGGTCTGTCCCGCCAGTTTGTCCCCCATGACCAATATCTTATCCGATCTGCCCTGCCACTGTCCCTCAACCCGGTAAGCATATCCCGTCCATACATTTGAAAGCTTTTCCGTGAACAACCTGGAATGTTTTTCAATCGCGTACAGCATGCCATTCTTCCTGTATCCCATTCTCAGGTGCGAAAGTGCAGCCCATTCTATGCTCACCATGATATTCGGATGTGCATCCAGCAGGGCGGCTATAAGCGTGTGCCCGCTACGCGGATAGCCCACGAATATCAGGAAACACTTCAGATCCCGGTACCTGGCCTTGTAAATCTCACCCAGCAGATGCGATCTCAGGTACCCGGCCAGGAATTTGCTTTTACGCAAGGCCCTGCTTATAATATTCATTTCAGAGCGCTGCATCAGAATGCCCGGGATTAAAATAAAACAACATTGCAAGATACCATCTCCTGGTAAAAAACAGTAATGTTTGGCAGAACCCTGCCAGCTCGAGGAAAGGCCGGAAACTTTTTGAGATTTTTTGATAACCAAAACGGTCAAAATATTTCCTGCAGGTCATCTCAACCAGGTAAATCTTTTCTGCCGTTAACCGCGACTTCCATCCTTCGATCCTGTCCACAAGGGCGGCTTTGTCCGCAAGGGGATGGATGTGCCTGATCTCCCCGGGCAGGCGGGGAAATAAGTCCCCTTTCCCCGGCGAAACACCGGTAAGGTCGGCCTTCAAAAATCCGGAGAGCTCCCAAATGGTTTCCTCCGGCTTTGAAATCATATCCTCGTATTTCAGGATCATTTGCGATCCGGGTCCTGATCCTGATCCCAGAATTTGTTCCTGGGATATTCTCCACCCGATCGCCGTCCATACCGGGTTTGCACTCATGGGAACAGTGCTGCCCGGGTAGCAGGTATTCATTTGTGATGCAACCACGGCCCGGGGGTCCCTCACCAGGGATAAAAATTTGATGGTTGCATCTGAATTTCCTTTATCAGCATGTATTATTTTTTCCATCAGAGCACTGATCCTTTCAGCCTTGAAAATAACCGTCCGGGCATCCGGTTTGTTCCGGTCCCTGAAGTATTTCAGGATCTCAAAGAACGCTTCCAGACGGGTGCCGGCCTTTTCCAGCCAGGTTTTTACGTCATCCTGAATATTCCAGATGGCCATTTTGGGGTCACTCTCCAGCGATTTATTCAGCTCCTGCAGTCCACTAATGCTATAAGAAAATTTTTCACCGGGAGCTTCGAGAAATAAACTGACTACGGCATCTCCCTCGGGACATACGCAAACATCCTTTGAACTGCTGAGCAGGTTTGCCAGGAATGTGGACCCGGAACGATTAATGTATGTGATTAAAACTATCTGCATCATTCGCTGTTACAGGTTTCCTCAATGACCTGCCTGATTTTTTGTTCGAAATGAGCCGATGTATAAGCCTGCTCATATTTCTTCCTGGCTGCAAGGCCCAGGTTTTTTCTCTTTTCCTGGCTCTCTGCCAATTCAATGATTTCCCGGGCAAAGCCATGAATATCCCTTTCTTTTAACAGTATTCCCTCCTTTTTATCTTCAAGTATTTCCGGGATGGCCCCGATGTTACTGGAAACAACTGGCAGACTGCAGCTCATTGCTTCCAGCAGGACCAGTGGAAAACATTCCTGCCTGAAATAGCTGGGGAAAATAAAGATATCTGCATTCAGATATTCCTGTACTTTTTCAATGCCGTATTTCGGGCCGGTAACCGTAACAACATCATTCAATCCCATGGTGGAAATCATCCTTACGAGTTTTATCCTGTGTTTTTTCCTCATGAAGTCCCCCACCAGCCTTAGATGAATGTCCCTGCGTTCTTCCCTGATCACTGACATGATGCGGAGGGCATCGTATATTCCCTTTTCCGGGAGGAAATTCGAGAGGAACAGAAGTACCAGTCCGGGCGTTTTTTTATGGTGGGACTGAGGCCCAACATCATGTATTCCATTCGCCACGGCATAGGTTCTTACCCCAGGCAGGTCAAACGGCCTGATCTCCCGTTCAATAAGTCCCTCTGAAAGATGAATGACCACAGAACCGGCAAAAACATAGCGATAAATGAGACGCCTGCAGAAAGATCCCGACCAGCGGCTCATTCCCCGGTTATGCAAATGGTAGATGACCCGGGCATTGCTTTTTTTTAATATACTGACAAAAAGTATATCCCTCCAGAATCCTTTCCCAACAGGCATAAGTGAAAAATAAACTAAGTCCGGCCGTTCTTTAAGGAGCATGGACCGTAATGCCGTGGCCAGTTTCAGGAACCTTATAATTTTCCCGGGATTATTTCTTCTCAATTCTGACAGTTCCGTGCTGAATTTCACTTCAAGCAGGCATTTATCAATTCCTTCATTAATGATTCCACTGTTGTAAATCAGGGAATTAATGGCAGATACCCCATGGACCGGTGCAGGCAGTTGAATGAAGTATAATATTTTCAGGCCTTTCTTTTTCATGTTTCACTGGTTGTGCATCAGTTTATTTTGAAGTTTGGACCACACCTGTTCGAATGATGCGGTGGACCGGATATGTTCCGCTGCGGATGCTCCGATCTGCCGGCGCAAACCGTGTTCGTTCCTGAGCCTGTTAAGGTAACCATGCATTTCAGTTTCATTCTGAAATATCACCCCCGTCTCCATATGTTCTATAAGGAACCTTATCCCGGGGAAATCTTTTACAAGTGCAACCTTGCCGCATGCCATGGCCTCCAGCAATGTATTTGGCATTCCCTCGGATAAACTGTTTATCAATACCAGATCCGCTACACGGTAATAATTCTCGATGTCCTCAACCGGTCCGGTCAGTTTGAGTTTCGTGCCCAGTGCCCCGGTCCCCTCGTTTTTAAGTTCAGCGGCCTGGAAAGAATGTTTTTTCATGAAATGGTCACTTCCAAATTCATATTCACCTGCAATGATGTACCTGAATTCAAAATCGAGTTTCTGCAATACCCGGAAAATGCCAGAAAATCCCTTGCGGTTTATCAGGAACCCGACCGATAAGATTAAAAAACAGGAATCCCCGATACCCATTTCTTTTCTGGATCTTGTGCGTTCCTCTTCAGAGGAAGGTTTAAAAAATGAAAGATCAACACCCTGGGGAGAGACCAGAATTCGGTCTTCTTTTCCGATGTATTCCCTGTATGCTTCTGCAAAAGCAGGGTTTATGGCAAAATACAGGTCGATTTTCCTGAAAAGCCAGGTCCTGAATTTCCTTGCGATGCCCGATCTTCGCTTCAGCAGGGTTTTCATATCGTCGGCACCGAGAAGCAGGGATCTGAATACAATTTTTTTACCCATCAAATGGCCAAAGATTACCAGGAACTGGTAGGCAATGATATGTGCCCCATAGATCAAAATTATGTCCGATCGGATGAGGTATTTCATATAGGCCGGGATAATAGAAAAAAGCGACAAGCCTTTTAAGAGCAGATTCCTGTTAAAATAGGGTATTCTATGGACCGGTGCATGCTCGATGAATTCACGGGATTTCAGTTGCAGATTCCTGTTAAAGGTCAGGATGGATGCTGAATGTCCCTGACGATTCAGGAATTTCGCAAAGTTCAGGGCATTCAAACCACTTCCCGAGTAATCAGGCTTTGTAAACGGAACAACAAGGAGGATGCGTGGACTTGAACTTTGCGTTTTCAACTGAATTTATTAATATCTTCAAATTTAGAAATAATTAAGCGTTACGGAGTATGAGAATTGCCATCACAGGTACCAGGGGTATCCCGAACCGGTACGGTGGATTTGAACGATTTGCGGAAAAGCTGTCCACCGGGCTGTCAGATGCGGGACATGAAGTCCTGGTGTATAATCCTCATTATCACCCATCTAATAGAGGGGTCTGGTCAGGGGTGAATATCCGGGTGAAGCGATCCTATGAAAAAATACTGGGAGCCGGCGGAAATTTATTTTATGATCTCATTTGCCTGAGGGATGCGATCCGGATGGATGCAGACATCATCCTTGAATGCGGTTATGCAAGTGCGGCGCCCTGGTATCCTGTATTAAATCGGAAAGGGACCAAACTGGTGACGCATATGGACGGGATGGAGTGGCAACGGGAAAAATGGGGCAGATGGAACCGTAAAACGTTCCGAAGGGCTGAATGGCTGGCGGTTAAATATTCGGATGCAATCGTATGTGATCATCCAAGGATTGCGGATTATTACCTTGAGCGATATTCAGTTCGACCGGATATGATCCCATTCGGGGCAGATATCCGGAAAGATTGGGATGTCGCAATACTGGCCGATCCAGGAGTGTCCGGGAACCTTGGATTTAATCCCGGATCATACTACCTGCTCGTGGCCAGGATGGAACCGGAAAATAATTTACGGATGGTCATCGAGGGTTATCTGGCCTCCGGATCCTTAGTGTTTCTTGTAATTATCGGCGATTACTCAGGCAAATACGGCCAGGCGCTGGTTAAAGAATTTGGCAGCCATGAGAGGATCAGGTTCATCGGGGGATTGTATAACGAGGATTTACTCGATCATCTCCGCCATTTCTCAAAAGCTGTTTTTCACGGGCATTCCGTGGGTGGCACGAATCCTTCCCTGCTGGAAGCGATGGCAGCCGGTGCCCTGGTCATTGCACACGATAATGCCTATAACCGATGGGTGCTGGGTGGGAATGCCGCTTATTTTAACTCTTCCGCCCAAATAAGTGAAATATTATCCGGGATTAACGAGATGGAACATTCACAAGGGGAAATGATCCGGGCTAACTTAGAAAGGATACGTACGGAATTCCAGTGGGATTCGGTGATACTCCAGTATTCAAAGCTTTTCGAAAAGCTCGTAAGCAAAGGGAATTAACATATAGCGATTGAGGCCGGGAACAGACATCGGGTGACTGGATTCCGCGACAGTCCTGTAAGACCTTTTCTTAGACGGCGATCCGGTGGGCCTGGATTTCCGTGGACCTGACGATGGGCTGGAAGCTGTATTTGCCACTGTATTTTTCAAGGACCTGTGGAAGTGCGTAGTAGAGATTCTTTCTGGCCTTCACCGAATCGTGGAAAACGATTATGGAGCCGTGCCGGATGTTTGCTTCGATGTTGGCAAGGCATTTCTGGGGACTGACCGCAGGGTCGTAATCCTGGCTGAGGATGTCCCACATAACGATGTTGTAGTCCTTCCTGATTTCCCTGCTCTGTGACTGCCTGAACCTGCCGTAAGGCGGCCTGAACAGGTTGCTGTCGATGTTCTGGCTGGCCAGCCGTATGTCATTTATGTATTCCGCGCCGGAGGTTTTCAAGCCCTTGAGGTGGCTGTATGTATGGTTGCCGACTGCATGTCCGTCGTCCAGGATTTGCTTGTAGATCGCAGGATACCTTTCGACATTCCTGCCGAGGCAGAAAAAGGTGGCCTTTGCATCGTACTCCCGAAGGCAATCCAGGACCCAGGGGGTGACCTCCGGGGTGGGACCGTCATCGAATGTAAGATAAACCTGGTTTCCCTGTTCCTCTTCCCTCGATGAGAAATGCCAGATCAGCTCAGGGAAGAGCTTTATGATCAGGATCGGTGTCTTTACGAACAGCATGGCGCCGCAAATTTATACATTAGATTGATATAACAATACAAGTTCCTCGAATCTTTCCTGCTGTTTTTCAAATAATTCCCGCTCGCCGTACATGGAACTTAAGCGCACAAGTTCCTGCACGGTATGCATCCGTATCTGTTTTTCGTAGTCAATGTCAAAACCATATTTCCTGTCGAGTGACAGAAAATACCGGAGCTCTTCGTCGGTAACGTCAGACAGTTCATTGAGATATTTCCCGGCTTTATCGGTCTCCCCGATCTGGTAATAGGCTTCGATGATCGGGACCATGAAATAATCGAAAGGTGCAGCAACGGCGGGGATGGCTTCCATGCTCCTGTCCAGTGCAGCCCGCGCTTTTGCGGTATCTCCTTCAGCTATGCATTCCTGGGCCAGGCGGCCGAAATTGTTTCTGAAATTGGTGAGCATGCGCCTGTTGTTTTCATCAAGGTAGACCGAAGAATCCGCTATCCCTCCCCATCTGAATTTGTTCACCATGTTGTCGAACAGGATCTCCCTGTCGATGCTTCCCAGCTGCCCCTGAACCGGTGCATGCCGGATTGGAACCAACCGGTATGCGAGTCCCTGAAGCTGAAAGTAATCCTGCAGGTTCAGGTAGAGATCGCGCGAAACGGTCACCGAATAATAAACGGGACGTTCCCAGTTATTATTATCCAGAAGGTCGAGGACCATCATTTCATTTTTTTGCAGGCTTGAAGAGGCGATGTCCCAGCGCATCTCCTTCACGATCTTTCCTGCAAGCTCCGGCCTTACCGTGCCGGTTTCGATGATGTGCGCCGGATCAATGGGTATCTTGAATTTCCTGGCCGGTATGTAATCGATCCTCTCATGGGTGTTTCCTATGGATTTTGTCCTTGGATCGTCGCTTCGAAGGAAAGCCATGGCTTCGCCAAGATCCACATAATTATCGATCCGGTTGACCAGGTAAACAAAATCCCTTGTCCCCGTGCGGTACTGATCGATTTTCATGGCAAAGGGAACGCCATCGGAATTGTATGCCTTCCGCGATACCTGCCTGATGTACCAGTCCGCCCCCAGGTAGCTGAGGTTTACCACCCGTACATCGGTCCGCACGCCTTCGACCTCCTGAATGTACCAGAGGGGAAATGTGTCGTTGTCTCCATTGGTGAACAGAATGGCATTCGGGGCGCATGAATTCAGGTAATTCCAGGCAAAATCCCTCGCGGTGTACCTGCCGGAACGGTCATGGTCGTCCCAGTTCTCCTTGATCATGATCCCCGGCACAAGCAACAGGCAGGCCAGGGTCACCAGCGCCGGACCGGCCATGCCCGGGATCTTACTGCGCATCCATTCGGACAGTCCGAGCACACCAAGGCCTATCCAGATGGCAAATGCATAGAAACTGGCCGCGTAGGCGTAATCACGTTCGCGCGGCTGATGGGGGTACTGGTTAAGGTAAAGCACAATGGCTATACTGGTCATGAAGAACAGCAGGACCACCACCCAGAAATCCTTCCGCTGTCTCCGGAACTGGAAGACCAGTCCCACCACTCCCAGCAGCAGTGGCAGCATATAATACCGGTTCCGGGCGGGATTGTCTTTCAGGAATGCCGGAAGGTTGTCCTGGGGACCCAGCCGTATCTCATCGATAAACCTGATCCCGCTTATCCAGTTTCCCTTGAACACCTCGCCGTAACCCTGCAGGTCGTTCTGCCTGCCTGCAAAATTCCACATGAAGTACCTCATGTACATGTATCCCACCTGGTAGCGAAAGAAGAAGCGCAGGTTTTCCCCGAAGGTGGGTTTCCGGAGTACTTCTGATTTCCCGTCCCGGGTATTAACCGTTATGGGCCTTCCCTCTATCCTGGCCCATCTCTTGTATTCTTCGACATGGTCGGGCTGGGAGCTCCACATCCGGGGAAAGATGGTGAGAAAGCGCTCGTCGTAAACCAGCTTCTGCCGGTGACTTGTGATTTCATACCTCCCGTTCACCTTTGAGCGGACCGGCCTGCCATCCTCTCCGGCGAGGATGGGCGCGTTGTAATATTGTCCCCGTATAAGTGGACTCGAACCGTACTGCTCGCGGTTCAGGTAATCGAGCAGTGAAAACATGGTTTCCGGGTCATTCTGTTCCATCGGCGTGTTGGCGTTGGAACGGATCAGGATGACCCCGTAGGAGAAATAGCCGATCACGATCACGGAGAACGATACCAGGATGGTATTGAGCAGCACTTTGTGGGACCTGTGGGTATAATATATCAGATAAACCAGCAGTCCCGTTATAAAAACAATAAAGATCACCGTTCCCGAATTAAAAGGCAGGCCGATGCCGTTAACCGCAATGAGTTCAAACACTCCGGCCACGCTGACAATCCCGGGAATAATCCCGTACAGCACAAACAGGAGAATCAGTGCCGATATCCCTAGACTGGCGAGTATGCCCTTCCTGCTTGGTTTGTATTTCCTGAAATAATACACCATGACGATGGCCGGAATGGCCAGCAGGTTCAGCAGATGAATCCCGATGGAAAGTCCCATCAGGTAAGCGATCAGTATGATCCACCGGTTGGCCCTCGGGGTATCCGCGACATTTTCCCATTTGAGGATGGCCCAGAACACCATGGCGGTAAAGAGGCTTGAAGAGGCATAAACCTCGGCTTCGACTGCGGAGAACCAGAAGGTATCCGAGAATGCATAGGCAAGCGCACCCACCAGTCCCGCACCAATCACCGCTGCGAGTCCCCCGTTATTCAGTTCCCCGTCCCTGCTGGCGATCTTCTTTGCCAGGTGGGTTATGGTCCAGAACAGGAAGGTTATGGTCAGGGCACTGCAGAGGGCCGACAAGGTGTTGATCCAGCTGGCTACTTTATCGGGACCCGAAGCAAACAGGGAAAAAAACCTCGAAGCAAGCATGAAAAAGGGTGCCCCGGGAGGATGTCCCACCTCCAGCTTGTAGGAAGCCGCTATGAATTCACCGCAGTCCCAGAAGCTTGCAGTGGGTTCGATGGTGAGCAGGTATACGACAGCAGATATTATAAAAACGATCCAGCCGGTAAGAATGTTGGCTCGCCTGAATGTGTTCATGTACAATCTTTTCGGGGTATTTTAAAAATCTTGACAAATAACGTGATTTTTAATGAAATTCAACTTTGTTTTAAGAAATTTTAACGCTCGCATTTGGTGGTTCTCAAAAGGGCCTCTGATGGAAATGGATCACAATAAATGCCCTTTTAATGGACTGAGTAGAGGACGCGGATCATGCATCCGGACTGGCCAGGAACCGCCAGGGCCGGGAAGCCCAATATTCTCCGGCATATTCTACCCCGATCCTGGGTCCCGTTTCAATCCTGACCTGCTGCCGGAGATCTTCAAGCCAGAGCCGTTGTGAATTCCACAGGCATTCCCCGTAAAAATCCCCCCCGATGTCAAAATACCGGGTAAGCCTTCCGGGACCGTTCACCGCATCGGTCCCCCTTATCAGCACCGCCTGCGGAATGTCCTTTTCCCCGGTGACAAAGTTCAGCATCCAGTACATCCCGTAGATGAGGTAGACGTAAAGGTATCCACCTGGACCAAACATGACCTCCGTCCTGGGTGTTAGTCCCCTGGATGCATGGCAGGCAAGGTCCTCCGTTCCCCGGTAAGCTTCCACCTCGGTGATCCTGGCAAAAACCATCCTGCCATCGTCCAGTCGCCGTACCAGCAGTTTTCCCAGCAGGTCCGGCGCCACCTCCAGGACATCCCGCTTAAAGAAGTCCGCTTCGAGCCGGGAGGTAGTTCCGGCCACTAGTAGAGGATCTTGTCCGATTTTTGGTCCCACAGCCTGAACGCCTCGATGGCTTCCTTTTCCAGGATCCTGGTGAAGCGGACCTGCCGCCTGTCAATCGGCCTGGCGATTTCCTGGTAAATGTGCTCATCCTTGAACCCGAAACGGGTGGCATCTTCTCGGTTATTGCTGTAGTAAAGTTCCCGGAGCCCGGCCCAGTAAACGGCGCCCAGGCACATGGGACAGGGTTCGCATGTGGTGTAGAGAATGCAGTCATCCAGATGAAATCGCCGCAGTTTCCCCGCGGCTGCGCGTATGGCATTCACCTCAGCATGGGCCGTGGGATCGTTATCATCGGCGACGGTATTCACCCCCGTTGCCACAATCCTTCCACCCGAGGCGACCACGGCAGCAAAGGGACCTCCCCCGCGGTTTACATTCTCGATCGAGAGGCGGATGGCATGCCTCATCAGTTCTTCATGGCTTAGTTTTCCCTCATTCATTTTCACCTGGATAATTAGTTGCCGGTTCGCCTGCCTGATCCTTATTGGGTGGTGTTGCAAGCAGGAAAAGGGCATAGAAGAAAACGAAAAAGGATACCCCGATATGGGTTTCGAGGGTATCTTCGTTGAGCATGGACAAAAATCCCACCATCAGGAATGTCCAGAGAAAATAATCCTTCATCTTGCCCTCCAGGTATACGGGATAGAGCAGGGCAAAAAAGATCCACAGGAAACCGATGATCCCGTAAGTTACAAGAAAGGTGAGGTACTGGTTATGTGCCCTCAGTCTCCATTCCTCGGACAGGGGACTCCCGGTCTGTTTGTAATAGTCGTCGAAGGCGGCCTTTACATCTCCGGTCCCCACTCCCAGCAGCGGATGCTCACGGAAGATGTTCATTCCCGCTTCAAGATACAATATCCTCTGTGTAACAGAGTGACCGGAAGGATTCCCCCCCTTTCTGTAGACATCGACCTGCCAGAGGATCTCGTATATTTTAGCATAGAAGCTCCATTTTTTCCCGTAAATGTAATTGGCCCTGCCCTGTTCAATGTTCCGGATGTCCTCTTCACTCAACCGGCTCACCCCGGCGGAATCCTTCCGGAGTCCCATTGAAGTCAGGTATCGGATCAGGGTATACTTGATTTCGTTCCCCTGGGCATCCTTCCCGTTGTAATCAATCCCGCTGACCCTGTCCCATTCCTTCTCGAGCTCGGGCTCACAAAGATAGAGCCCGATGTAGTGCCCGTTCTCGATGAATGGATTGTTAAAATCATGGACATAGGGCCTTCCGCCCGCCGTTGTAAGCTCGATGGTTTCCGGATCGACTTTTTCAACCTTGAAAAAGCGGCCCAGTGATTTGGTTACCAGCGATATCCCGAGCATCACGGCAACCACCATGAATACTGCAAGCGTCCAGCGCATGACAATGTTCCAGACCCGGAAAAGGTAAATCCAGAATATGACGAAGCTGACCACCAGGAAAATGATGATCCCCGTGACAGCCTGTAGTATAAACAGGAAGATGATCAGCCAGACCATGATCGCGGTATAGAGGGCAGGCTCCCATTTCCGGGGTGAAAATTCCCTGTCGAATATCATGTAAACCAGTGAGAAAACGGACACATTGATCAGCAGGGAAAACCGGATATGGCTGACAAAAAGTGAAATCTCCCTAATATCCTTGAACGGTACGTCAATGATCCCGAGCAGGACGGAAATGCTGGCCAGGGAACCGATAAAAACCCCGGCTACGAGCGCAAGCAGGATCCATTTCAGCTGCGGCTTGGTAACCCGGGGTGAGGTTCCCATGATCAGCACCAGCGCGGCCAGGGGAAGCTTTATGCGCAGATCGTGGAAGGCGTAGGCAAAATCACTTGTATACAGGAGTCCCCCCAGGAACACCAGGTAAACCGAAAGGATTAGCCATATCGACCTGCGGTGGGTGAAAATCCTCCACTTCTCCCCGAAGCGCCCTTCCAGGAGCCAGTTCCCGGCCAGGACCAGCTGGAAGACAGAGGTGGCGAAAATTGACAGTGGAAGGCTTGCCGCAAGGCAGGCCAGACTGATGTGGTAGATCCTGGAATGTACTTCCCTGCCGAACATAAAAACTCTTCAGTTGCAAAGGATTACTTATGCAATTTTAAATATATTCTCCCAATCCTTATAATAATATTTCCTGCCGTCCTTCATTAGCATGTCAATTGATTGATTGCCTGAATCTTATGAAATGAAAAAATTATTTGGAGGGTTTATTGCCTTATTAAAAAAAAGATTTGTATTTTTGCGAACCACAATTTCAGGGTTTGATATTCATAAACAGACTAATAAATCAAGTAAAGTGGATACTTTGAGTTACAAGACAAAATCGGCAAACAGGAGTACCGTCAAGAAGGAATGGATCCTGGTCGATGCCAATGACCAGGTCCTGGGAAGACTGGCCAGCAAAGTGGCTGTCATCCTCAGGGGAAAGCACAAGCCGGATTTTACTCCACATGTGGATTGCGGGGACAACGTCATAATCATAAACGCCGACAAGGTAAAGCTTACCGGCAAGAAAATGTCGGACAGGCAGTATTTCAGGCATACCGGGTACCCGGGGGGACAGGTGATCGACACACCCGAGAGACTTATGGCAAGAAAGCCAGGGGCTGTGGTTGAAAACGCCATTCGCGGGATGCTTCCCAAAAACAGGCTTGGCCGCGAACTGTTCCGGAACCTGCATGTTTATGCCGGGGCGGAACATCCCCACGAAGCACAGCAACCCAGAGAACTCAAACTAAACGATATTAAGTAATTAACATGGAGGCGATCAATTCAATAGGAAGAAGAAAAGCTGCGGTTGCCCGGATCTATGTGAATGATGGAAAGGGACAGATCACCGTCAATGATAAGGATTATAAGGAATATTTCGCGCATGAAACCCTGCAGTACATTGTAGAACAGCCCATCAAGCTTGCCGAGGTCCAGGGGAAATACGACATCAAGGTCCTCCTCGACGGAGGCGGATTCAAGGGACAGGCTGAAGCGCTTCGCCTTGCCATTGCAAGGGCCCTGATCCAGATCGACCCCGAGGTTAAGCCGCTGTTGAAAACCCAGGGACTTCTGACCCGCGATCCGCGACGGGTGGAGCGTAAGAAGCCCGGACAGCCAAAGGCCCGCAAGAGATTCCAGTTCTCCAAGCGTTAGGCCGGAGCTTTGTTTAGTATCTAAACCGCTGAGACTCCCGGGAACGGGGCTACCCAGAGGTTGATAAAATAGAATGTAAACACAATTCAATCGTAATGTCACAAAAAAGTTTTAATGAATTATTAGATGCAGGTGTGCATTTCGGACACCTCAAGCGTAAGTGGAATCCCCATATGGCTCCCTACATTTTCATGGAAAAAAACGGGATACATATTATCGATCTGCAAAAAACGGCCGAAAAACTTGAGGTGGCCGGCAATGCAATGAAACAGATAGCAAAATCCGGAAGGAAGATCCTCTTTGTTGCCACCAAAAAACAGGCGAAGGATATCGTTGCCGAACGCGTACAGAAGATCAACATGCCTTATGTGACGGAACGCTGGCCCGGAGGAATGCTGACCAACTTCCCGACCATCCGCAAGGCCGTAAAGAAAATGTCTTCAATTGACAATATGGCCACGGACGGGACCTTCGACACGCTCTCGAAGAGGGAGAAACTCCAGATCACGAGGCAACGGGCCAAGCTTGAGAGAAACCTCGGAAGCATCGCTGATCTGACACGCCTGCCGGCGGCTCTTTTTATCGTGGATATTTCCAAGGAATACATTGCCGTGCGGGAAGCCACGCGCCTGAACATTCCCGTATTTGCCATGGTGGACACCAATTCGGATCCCAACCTGGTGGATTTCCCGATCCCCGCCAATGATGACGCATCAAAGTCCATTTCTTTGATCGTGAATACCGTTTGCGAGGCCATTGAAGAGGGCCTCAACGAGAGGAAAATGGAACGGGAAAAGGAAACTGCCAGCAAGGAGCATGAAGCTGAGGAACACGAGCAAGATGATGACACCATGGAACATGAAGAAGGTGACGAAGTCCTGGAAAAGATCCAGGAGCTGGCAGGTGAACGTAAATCTTCCAAAGTGGCCGCAAAGAAGCATGCCATCGAAGATGACGAAGATTAACGGATTCAATAATAAATAAAAACACTTATTAAAATGGCTGAAATCAAAGCTGCTGATGTGGTCAAACTGAGAAAAATGACCGGTGCCGGAATGATGGACTGTAAAACGGCCCTTCAGGAGGCGGACGGTAATTTTGAAAAAGCAACCGAGATCATACGCAAAAAAGGACAGGCCATCGCCAGCAAGCGTGCCGACAGGGAAGCAAGCGAGGGTGTGGTCCTGGCCAGGGCTGCAGCAGGCGGCAGGCACGGGATCATGATTGTCCTGAACTGCGAAACCGACTTCGTGGCAAAAAATGAGAACTTCATCAAATTCGCACAGAGCATTCTCGACCTGGCCGCAGAAAAGCAGCCGGCCGATCTGAATGCCCTCAAGGCACTGGATCTCGGGGGTCATTCCATAAGCGACGCCATCACCCACCAGATCGGTGTGATCGGAGAAAAATTGGATCTCCCTTTCTATGAGAAAATCGATGCCGAAAGCGTAACGGCTTATGTCCACCCCGGGAATATGCTTGCCAGTATGGTGGGACTCAACAAGGCAGTCGGTGATGTCCAGGTGGGAAAAGATGTTGCCATGCAGGTTGCAGCCATGAACCCCGTTGCGGTTGACAGGGGAAGCGTCTCACAGGATGTCATTGAAAAAGAGCTTGAGATAGGCCGCGAACAGGCCAGGAAGGAAGGAAAACCAGAGGCGATCCTCGATAAGATCGCCCAGGGCAAGCTCAACAAGTTCTTCAAGGAGAATACCCTGCTCGACCAGGCTTTCATCAAGGACAATAAGAAGTCCATCCTCCAGTACCTGCAGGAGGTTGATAAGAATCTGATGGTGACCGGTTTTGTCCGGTACGGGTTGAAGGACTGAGAAAAAAAAACAGCCGAGTGGAACCGTGATCAACGTAATGTTGGTTGCGGTTTTTTTTTAATGATTATCTTTATTTTTTCAAAATACCACTTATGCTTAAGTACAAAAGAATCCTGCTGAAATTAAGCGGTGAAGCTCTTGCCGGGGATTCCGGACACGGGATCAACGCGGAACGGCTGAATGAATACATCACCCAGGTGATCGAGATCAGCGCCATGGGCGTACAAGTGGGAATTGTCATAGGCGGCGGGAACATCTTCAGGGGAATGGAGGGAACGGGCGATGGATTCGACCGTGTCAGGGGTGATTACATGGGAATGCTGGCCACGGTTATCAACGGGCTGGCCCTGCAATCCGCCTTCGAGAAATCGGGGAAGAAGGCCTCTCTCTTCACGGCCATCCCCATGGAACCGGTGGGCATCCGGTACAGCAGGCAGCAGGCAGTGGAATGCCTGTCAGGGGGGGATGTGGTGATCTTCACCTTCGGAACGGGAAATCCCTACTTCACCACCGATACTGCGGCCTCTCTCAGGGCCGTGGAAATACAGGCCGAAGCGCTGCTGAAGGGAACACGCGTTGACGGTGTTTACTCGGCCGATCCCGAAAAGGATCCCTCGGCTGTCAGATATGATGAGATCTCCTTCGGGGAAGCGATCGAACGGAATCTCAGGGTAATGGACCGGACTGCCTTCTCGATGTGCCTGGAAAACAAGCTTCCCCTTATTGTTTTTAATATGAATGTGAAGGGAAACCTGAAACGGGTTATTCTGGGCGAAAGAATTGGAACTTTAGTAAAAATCTGATTATATTTCAGCCTGCAACCGACTAAACATTCAAACCATGGACGAACTGGTTATAATGGTTCTGGACGATACCAGGGATAAGATGGAAAAATCCATCAAACACCTCGAGAACGAACTGATCAAGATCCGTGCCGGCAAAGCCTCCACTCATATTGTCGATGGGATCGTAGTTGATTATTACGGCGTAATGACACCTCTTAACCAGGTATCCAACATCGGGACTCCCGATCCGAAAACCGTCATCGTCCAGCCCTGGGACAAGAATATGATCAGTCCCATTGAGAAAGCCATCATGCAGGCGAACATCGGGATCACCCCCGAAAATAACGGCGAGCTCATTCGACTGAGCATTCCGCCACTGACCGAGGAGCGCAGGAGGGAACTGGTCAAGCAGGTAAAGCATGAAGGGGAAGACACAAAGGTCGGGATCCGGAATGCACGCCGTGAAGCCAATGAAGAACTGAAGGCCCTGCAGAAGGACGGTCTTCCCGAGGATGAGGAGAAAAACGGGGAAGCCGAAGTGCAGAAGATTACCGATCAATACATTGAAAGGGTAGACCGGGAATTAGAGACCAAGGAAAAGGACATCATGACCGTTTAGTCGCACTGTCGAATCCTGCAATCGTAATATCCCCGGGGTGCATTCCCTCAGCTGACAATGCTGCCCGCACGATCCGTTAAAGGAAAATCCTGCCGAACCCTTCCGTGCAATTCGTGCAGATCGCTATTTTTTCCCTGCTCGCAAGAACCTGTTTCCTGAAATCCTGGTAAGATTTGTTTTTCCATATCCGGGCGATGCCTTCTTCCCCCGTGTCGCCCATGCTGCAGGTCGCCCGTTTATCAAAACAGCAGGGCACAGCCAGTCCGTCGCTTGTGATGACCGTTGTCTGCCAGAGCCGCCTGCAGCGGTTCCGCAGTTTCCCCTTTCGTTTCCATTCCCCCGGGGTAATCATTTCATACCGGCTGTATTCCGGGTCATCCGGGATCCACAGATCTGCCGATTCAGGATATTCGACCTGGGCGGTCTTGACCCGGACCCGGTCCGCTCCCAGTTCACGTGCCATTTCTTTCACATCCCGGATCTCATCCAGGTTATGCCTGAAGACCAGGAACTGGACGATAATGTAGGGTTTCCGCGATCCTGCTTCGCGACGCATGCGAGCCAGTGTTCGTATGCCGTCTTCCACCTTCCGGAAGTCCCCGCCCCTTCGGTAAGCCCGGTAGGATTCCGGGTTTGTCCCGTCAAGCGAAATGATGATCCGGTCGAGTCCCGCGTTGACCAGTCCCCTGCAAACCTCCCCGGTCAGGAGCTGCCCGTTGGTCGAGGTCTGGGTGTAAACATTCCTCTCGTTTGCCAGCTGTACGAATCGTGCAAATTCCCCGTGCATAAGGGGTTCTCCCTGGAAATACAGGCTGAGCATCAATGTCGTGGAGGAGAGTTCTTCAAGAAGTTTCCCGTACTGCCCGTAATCCATGAATTTTTTCTTCCTGGATATTTCACCCTGGCCTGCGGGACACTGGGGACAGTTAAGGTTGCAGACCGAGGCGGGCTCGATGCTGACAAACCAGGGTTTCCCCCAGACGATGGGTTTCCTTAAAAGATCTGACAGGCGGAAGGAAAGCTGAACCACAAGCAGGTTCAGCAATTTGCTAAAGGTCAAGGTCCTGATAAGGTTTAATGCATCCGGCAACATCCCCGTTCGTTTGAAGGTCCCGGTCGTGTAATCCTGAAGCGGGACCTGGACAGGCAATCCCTTTTAATTGGATTCAATAAGGTCGTAGAGTTCATCCAGACGGGGGGTCAGGATGATCTCGGTACGGCGGTTTTTCTGTCTGGCCTCGGCCGTTTTGGCCTTGTCGATAGGCAGAAACTCTCCCCTGCCGGAGGCCACCAGCCGGGTAGGATCGATGGATGAATTATCCAGGATGATCCTTACAATCGAGGTTGCCCTCTTCACACTCAAATCCCAGTTATCCGCGTACGATGGATTGGTCCGGACAGGAACGTCGTCGGTGTGTCCCTCTACCGTGATCTTGATGTCCCTGTTATTTTCAAGCACCCCTGCCAGCTTCTTGAGGGCTTCCACTCCCCGGGGATCCACTTCGATGCTCCCGGTCTGGAACAGCAGTTTTTCATCCATTGAAACATAAAGCATCCCGTTTTTCATATAGACCGAAAGTCCTTCCTTCTCAAAGCCAAAGAGGGCAGCCGAAATCGCATCCTTAAGCGCTTTCATCTGTGCATCCTTGGCATTCAGGACCTGTTCCAGTTCAACCATCCGGCGGTTCCGGGCTTCCAGCTCAGCGCGCAGTTGTTCCAGAGCGACCATTTTCTGTGCCGCATTATCTTCCAACTCCTTTAACCGGTCTTCCTTTAATACCAGGTCCTGCTGGGCATTCTGCAACTCTGTGAGAAGCCTCCTGGTTTCACGGTCATGCCCCTTTAAAAGTGCATCCTGCGACTGCTTCAGGTCTTCGTACCTCCGGTTCATTTCATCATACACCCCCTTCAGCTTGTCGTATTCCTCCTGTACCCCTGCCTGTTCGGTCTGTACATCCTTCAGCTCCGATTCAAGTGAAGCGATTTTTGATTTCATTTCCAGGTTATCCACATTCAGTTTTTCGTTCCTGGCAAACAGGTCGTTCCGCTCATCGCTCATTTGCGTTTTCTTCGATTCCATCTCCCTGTATTTCTGCGTCGGAACACAGGATGAACCCGCGAGCAGAACAGGAAGAACAAATGCAACTGAAATCCAGGATTTTAATGCAGTTCTCATGGCACCTTTATTTTATACACCTTGACCAGCCAAATTAAAAAGAAAATGGCTTGGACTGAACGGAGCTTTTTAGAATTTATTAACTGCCGAGAATATGTATCTTTGTTCCAGGAATACCTCTGAAGGGTGAAGAAGAGATACGAACTACTGGACAGAATAGACTCGCCGGACGACCTGAAGCAACTGGGGCCGGACGACCTGATACGGCTTTCGGCGGAATTAAGGGAATTCATCATTGACATCGTATCATCCAACCCGGGACATTTCGGCGCTAGCCTCGGCGTGGTTGAACTGACCATTGCCCTGCACTATGTCTTCAATACCCCCGAGGACAGGATCATCTGGGACGTCGGGCACCAGGCTTACGTGCACAAGATCCTGACCGGGAGGAAAAAGAACTTCCATACTAACCGAAAATATAAGGGGATCAGCGGGTTTCCCAGGCCCTCCGAAAGCCCCTATGATGCTTTTGGAGTGGGCCATGCATCCACTTCCATTTCCGCCGCCCTGGGCATTGCCCTTGCTTCCCAGCACCTGAACAAACCCGACCGGCAGGTTGTGGCGGTGATCGGGGACGGGGCGCTGACTGGGGGACTTGCATTCGAGGGACTGAACAATGCCGGTAGCGAAAATTCCAACCTCCTGGTCATCCTGAACGACAACGAGATTGCCATTGACCCGAATGCCGGTGCCATCAAGGAATACCTGATCGACATCACGACCTCCAAAACCTACAACCGGTTCAGGAA
>CAYSJH010000010.1:0-83773 GCA_964431315.1 uncultured Bacteroides sp.
TCAGGCAAAAAAAAATCACGTTTTCGCCGGCTACCTTTTTCAATTTTACCGATTAAACAATAGAGAATGTATCAGCGGTATCCGAAAAGCTGTAACAGAGTAGGAGTATAAATTAAAACCCATGCTATGAAAACTGTAAATGAAAACTGGAAAGAATTATTTGAAGATTCATTGACCCTGCAGGAAATGCTCCGCGTCCGGGGCGGTGGTGATCCGGGAAATGGTGATCCGTCGGATCCCATTATAAAATAGGACTTGTCTGTTCCTTTAGATCCTGTAATTCATTAAGCCTGTGCAAAATGGAAACGAACATTCCATATTGCGGTGAGCTGCACATCGATGCAGGTACCACGAAACTTATACTGGATCTGCTGGAAAGTATCCGGTCAGCGGTTCCGGTGGCAGGTCCACCGGAACCGGATGGCCCGGTACATATGCATGAAAAGACAAACCTGGACCAGCTGCGGAATGTCCTGGTAATGGCAAGACAGCATTCGGCGGAGCTGGAAGGCATTTTCAATCCCGACGAACTGCTTCGCTATACGAAATACGCTGCAGATTACGAGGATATCCTGGCACGGCTGGAACAAATCATCGGGGAGATCAGGAACTGCAGGGATGTGGCATTTAAATTCGCAGACGGCCTGGCCGAAATGGTTGTGGGGCATCTGCGGATGACCGGCGCTCTGTCTGGATTCTATGAAACCGACGGGCCCGGGGATACCATTCCCATCCGGAACGACGGAATTAAACTGAAGGTAGTATGAAAACCCGAATTGTACGAATTTATGAGAAATGTAACCCTGAGAACAAACAATCCCATGGACTTATCGCAGGACTGGTCAGGTAAAATCATACTTGTAGCCGAGGATGTGGCTGCCAATTACCTGCTGATTGAAGCGGTCCTCGGGATGACCAGGGCAACGGTGATCTGGGCCCAGAACGGAAGGGAGGCAGTCGAGGCCTGCATAGAGAATGAACGCATCGATCTGGTTTTAATGGACATACGGATGCCCGAGATGAACGGGATAGACGCCACACGGGCCATCAAACGGTTCAGGCGTAACCTGCCGATAATAGCCCAGACTGCCTTCAGTTACAATAACGAGGATGAAAAGATCCTTGAAGCCGGCTGCAGCAAAGTTATCACCAAACCCATGAGTCCCCAGGTACTGATCAGCAGCATCATGGAATACATCTGATCATCGATTATTATTCCTATCTTGGTGGTTGTTACTGCAAGCACCACCAGGATGGATACCACTGCCTTTTCTGACATTTTCCTGCCAATCACGCTTGCGGTTATCACCTTCGGCCTTGGATTATCCATCACTTTTCAGGACATCCGGAACATCGTTTTACTCCCCAGGAACATCATCGTAGGTTTGTTGAGCCAGATGCTTGCGCTGCCCATCATTGCCTTTGGAATTGCCTTTGTAAGCGGGATTGAGGGGGCGGTGGCAGTGGGACTAATACTGATCTCCATCTGCCCGGGCGGAGCGACCTCCAACCTGGTCAATTTCATGGTCAGGGCCAATGTGGCCCTGTCCCTTTCCATTACCGTTGTCAACAGCCTGATCACCATCTTTACCATTCCACTGATCGCACAGCTTGCCCTGAATGTATTCATGAAGCAGGAAGCGCATATCCAGCTATCTTTCACAGAAGCTGTATGGAACATCTTCAGAGTGACGATCCTGCCTGCCACCGCCGGGATACTGGTTAGACACTTCAGGGAGAAACTGGCATCCCGGCTGGAGGACCCCCTCCGGTACATCCTGCCCATTCTCCTGCTGCTAGTCTATTCGGGTGTACTGTTCCTCGAAAAGGGAGGGGGACAGCAGATCACCATCGGAGATTTCCTTCGCATCCTTCCCTACACACTCATCCTGAATGTCCTGGCGATGTTAGCGGGATTATACCTGCCCCGGCTGGCCGGACTGAAAAGGATAAACCGGGTAACCATCGCCGTCGAAGTGGGACTCCAGAATTCGACCCTGGCCATTTACGTGGCAGGAAGCCTGATCGGCAACTATACCATAGCTACGGTGGCGGTTGTATACGGTTCCTTTTCATTCTTTACCGCCTGGGCGTTCGGCTACCTGTCGAAAAAATACCTGTAGAGATTATAAAAGGACAATCATCGCCGGCAATATAAACACCGCGTCCGCCAGCCTGCCGAACCGGTCGTTCCTGCCGAAATAGCCTGGGAAAATATGGATGATGCCGAGCAGAATTGACATCACAAGCAGGATCCCTGCGGCCTTTAAGCGGACCGTATCCGAAATGATCATACAGACAAGGACAAGGATCACCGCCATAATAAGAAAGCCCCGGATAAGGTTCCTGCAAAACCGGTTACCGTATCGAACTGCCAGGGTGGGCAAATTCTCCTGCCTGTCAAGGGGCATTTCAAAGAGTGAATAACTCAGCACATTGACCATGACCAGGCAGAAAAATGCGGCCAGTATCAGGATGACAGCCGGATCGGCCCGTACGCCCCGGAAAAGGATGGGCAGCCCCCATACCCCCAGGGTATAAATCCCTCCCACCCAGAGCTCCTTGAAAAAATACCGGCCCCTGCTAATGGGGAGGGATTGGAACAGTCCGTATAACAGCAGGAAACCTGATCCGGCAAGACCTGCATAAAGGACCTTCACCGGCAGGTACAGGAAACTCAACAGGAAGGCAGATGCAGCCAGCACGGTGGAAAAGACCAGCAGAATGCGGCGTCTCTTCCAGTGCCATATATAGACCGGCTTGAGGGCCCTTTTACCCAGAAAATAAGCATCCGAGAGGTGGTCAAGGGTATAGATCAGCCATACGGCAATGCAAAGGATCAGGGGGACGAGTACGGGAAGGTCGCTTTTCAGCAAAACCCTGGCAAACAGGTAGGAACTGGATACCCCGAGCAGGATATCGATGCTGAGCAACCTGCATGTATCCGGGATCCTGGCAAAAATCCTCCAGGATCTAGAAATGATGTTCCAGGCTTTCTCCGAGATAGGGGTGATTTTGGGGTATCAGGGGGGCGCGGGACAGGAAATAGCCGGTGACCAGTGCAAAGAGGCCGCAGTATCCAAGGAAAGTCCCCAGCTCAATAAACCCGAACTGAAGGCTCCCGGTTGTCCCGGGCATGATCTGCACGTACAGGTCGACGTAATGCCCGGCAATCAGCAGGATAAGCATGGCCAGGATAACCGGTTTACTCCGGCTTGTCCGGGTGGGCAGGAGCACGGCAAAGGGGATGAACCAGTTGATCAGGATCTCCACGAAGAACAGGGTTTTCCACCCCGGTTCCCAGCGTGCGACATAATACACCGTCTCCTCGGGAATGTTCCCGTACCATATGAGCATGAACTGGGAAAACCAGAAATATCCCCAGACAATGGCGAGCATGAATATGTACCGGGCAAAATCATGCAGGTGACAGGCGTTCAGGAATTCAAAATAACCACGGCTGTGCAGGATGAAAACGACCAGTATGAGAATGGCCGTGCCGTGGTAAAAGGCGGCTACAAAATTTTTCAGGGCAAACAGGGCGCTGAACCAGTGCACATCGATCGACATCACCCAGTCAAATGCCGACAGGGAAACGGTCAGGGCCATGATGAAAATAAAGATCTTCGAAAGGTGCCCGGTCCGCCTGAACCAGTGCATGCCGCCTTCGAGATCCTCCATGAGTGAGGCCTTCCGGATCATCCATACCATAAGGGTCCAGAGCGCAAAGAACAGGATCAGCCGGATATAGAAAAAAGGCAGGTTTAGGTAGGGCGACTTGTGGGCAATCAGTGCATCGTGTGAGGCGGCATCCGGGTGCGACCATTCATACAGGCTGTGCGTCCCGAAGATGATCAGGAGGAAAAAGAACGCGGCAACCGGGATGTATCCGCTCATGGCCTCTCCGACCCTTCGAAAGGCGGCGGACCAGCCCGCCTGGGATATGTTCTGCAGGGCGATGAAAAAGGCGGCACCCAGGGCAAGCATCAGAAAATAATAATTATTAAGCAGGTAATTCGCCCAGGCACGGCCGGGATCCTGGATGAACCCGGCAATGAATGCAGCCAGTCCCACTGCAATGAGTATCCCCGCGGTGATCTTAAATGGGACTGAAAGATTGACTTGATCCTTCATTTTTCAGCTGTTTTCAGTGTTTATTTATTGTCGGCCCTGGCCTGCAGGTCATCTCGAATGTACAGGATGATCTTCCACCGGTCCTCCGGGCGGATCATGAACCCGTGGGCGCCCATGACCCCGAATCCAAGCGTGATCGTATGGAAGATCTCCCCGTCCGGACGTTTTTTCATTTCACCGGATACCAGGGTCCTTACCGGGTATTTGTAAACCCCTGAAAGGACCAGGTGTCCTTTCCCGTCACCATTCTCCCCGTGGCACTGTGCACAGAACACACCGTATGCCTCCCCGCCCCTGGCGAGGTTTTCAGCGGTGTTTTCCAGGGGATTGACAAGCTCCCTGCCGGCCCGTGTCCTCTCCCCGGTGGAAGTCCCGTATGAAAAAGGAAGCGCATCCCTTGAAACGGTTCCCTCAACAGGGGCCTGGAGGGTTTTTCCGTCCCTGAAATTGGTATTGGGGGAATAGGTCTCATAGGCATTGGAATAGACCATATCCGGGAAATAATCCCATCCGGGAGTCTTCCGGTTCCGGTCACAGGCAGCGATAAACAGGAATACAGATCCCAGAAGCATTATGAATGCCCGTTTCCCCGGATTCTGTATGATCATTCCATACCTATTCATCTTCCGGTTCCTCCCTTCTTATTTCAAGGGCTCCGTTCCCCTTCATGATGCTTTCCGCGGTGGCCAGTCCCTCTGCTCCCGCTTCTGATTCGTTCAATACGATGACAAATTTATCGTCGGTGGCCCTGGCATCGTACATCCTGTGCTTTTTGCCGGGCCAGAGGCGAGCCCTTCCCGAGAAGGTTGCCAGGCTTCCAATCGTTACGACAAGAATGGTAAGGATAATGGTGATGATGATGAAGGAAGGAAACGAGTTGAACGGCTTGCCCCCGTAATTAATTGGCCAGCTTATGACCGATGTCCAGTAAAGGAATGCCAGTACCGCCAGGGCCCCGAACAGGCCGTAGAAATAGGCAACGATCTGAAGCCTGGATCTTTTACCCATGGCATGTATGACTTCTTGCACGGGGTAGGGCGTGTAGACTTCTTCTATAATGATCTTTTTTCCCCTGATCTCCTCAACGGCCCTGACCAGGTTGAATTCGTCATCAAATACGCCGATGATATGTTTACTTCTCATCATGAAGGTTTTGCTTGGCGTTCATTAATCGTATTTCCTTTTACCGATATCCCGTACGCTCTTGACCTCCGAAACCGCTATTATCGGTATATACCTGAAAAATAACAGAATCCCGGAAACGAAGATCCCGAGGGTGCCTACATAGGTTCCCACCTCCACCCAGGTCGGGGCATAGCTTGTCCAGGCCGAAGGCAGGTAATCCTTGCTGAGGGAAGTGATCACGATGATGTACCGCTCCAACCACATGCCCAGGTTTATGCATAGCGAGATGATGAACATCAGGGGCAGGTTCCTGCGTATTTTCCTGAACCAGAACAATTGCGGGATCAGTGCATTGCAGATGATCATTCCCCAGAACTGCAGCGCATGTTCCCCTGTGACCCGGTTCCTGAAGAAGGTGAATATCTCGTATTCGCTTCCGGAATACCAGGCCATAAAGACCTCTGTCGCATATGCCGTTCCCATGATCAGGCTGATAAAGACCAGGATGCGGGCAATGGCATCCAGGTGCCCGTCGGTTACATAATCCTTAAGTTTGTAAATCCCCCGGATGATGATCATAAGGGTCATCACCATGGCGAATCCCGAGAAAATCGCGCCTACCACAAAAAAGGGCGGGAACAGGGTGGAATGCCATCCGGGTTCGACGGCTACGGCGAAGTCAGTCGAAACGATGGAGTGGACCGAAACCACGAGCACGGCGGCGATCCCGCCCAGTATGAAGGCAAGGGATTCGAAGCGCAGCCACTGCCTTGAGGACCCCACCCATCCCATGCTGAAAAACCCGTACAGGACCTTTCTCAGCCTGGATCTGCTGCGATCGCGTATGGTGGCAAAATCGGGCAGCATGCCCAGGTACCAGAACGAAAACGAGATCAGCAGGTAGGCGGAGATCGCGATGAAGTCCCAGAACAGTGGCGAGTTAAAATTGACCCAGAGGGGACCACGGGTGTTCGGGTACGGGATGATGAAAAAAGCCAGCCAGACCCGTCCCATGTGCAGTGCCGGGAAAATCGCTGCACAGCCGACGGCAAATACGGTCATGGCTTCGGCGGCACGGTTGATGGAGGTCCGCCATTTCTGTCGGAGTATGAGCAGGAAGATCGAAAAAGCGGTCCCCGCATGCCCGATCCCGATCCACCAGACAAAATTAATGATGGCCCAGCCCCATCCGACCGTATTGTTCACCCCCCATGTGCCGATCCCCCTGGATACGGTGATGTAAATGGAATAGATCCCCCAGGCACTGGCAAGGGTGGCCAGGGTCATCATTGCGAACCACCACTTCCCGGGTTTCTTTTCAGCAGGAGCCAGGATCTCAGTGGAGATCTGCCCGAAGGTTTTCTCTCCGATGATCAGGGGGCCTCTTACATCTCTGTTATACATAGGTGATCAGTCTTTTGTATTTCTTACCTTGACCAGGTAGCCCACCGATGGCAGCGTGTGCAATTCCTCCAGGAGGTGATAGTTCCGTTCATTCGCGAACATCTTGGATACCCTGCTTTCGGGATCGTTCAGGTCGCCGAATACCAGGGCATCGGCGGGACAGGCCTGTACGCATGCTGTTTTGATCTCCCCGTCAACGAGTTTCCGGTCCTCCAGCTTGGCCTGCAGTTTCTTTTCCTGTATGCGCTGCACGCAGAAGGAGCATTTTTCGACCACCCCCCTTTCTCTGACCACCACATCCGGGTTCAGGACCATCTTGCCGAGGGCTGAATTCTGGTGGAAATCAAACTCCCGGTTATTGACGTATGCGAACCAGTTGAACCTGCGCACCCGGTAGGGACAGTTATTGATGCAGTACTTGGTACCGATGCAACGGTTGTAAGACATCTGGTTGAGTCCCTCGTTGCTGTGGTTCGTGGCTGAAACGGGACAAACGTTTTCACAGGGTGCATTGTCGCAGTGCTGGCACATGACCGGCTGGTGGTAGACTTTCGGATCGTCCGGCGTTTCGGAATAATAACGGTCAATCCTGATCCAGTGCATGATCCTGCGGCGGCGCACTTCATCCCTGCCCACCACGGCGATGTTGTTCTCGCTCTGGCATGCAATGGCACAGGCCGAACAGCCGATGCATTTATTCAGGTCTACGGCAAGTCCCCAGTGATGCCCGTCAAACAACGGTTTTTCATAGAGGGTGGTATGCTGGCTTTCCATATGTTCGTGCAGTTCGTTCCCGGCCTGCCGGTTTTCCTTGTATTCGTTAAGGGATGTCTCACGTACGATCTCCCTGCCTTCCATGGTGTGATGTTCCTGCGTGAGGGCCGGTTCAACGATTTCGCCTGTTTTTTCAAGCGTTACCTTCTTCCTGAAATGAAGGAGTTCCCCATCCTGCACAGTTCTCAGGGGAACTGCATTGGCGCCCACCCCGGTGGCCACTTTCCCGCTCCTGGTGCGGCCGTACCCGGCAGCCACTGAAACGGTATAGTCTGCCTGCCCGGGCTGGATCAGGACGGGCAGCTCGATCACGCCGCTGACCGACACCCTGTCACCCTGGTTGAGTCCCATTCTCCCTGCGAGTGCCGGCGACACGCAGGCGGCATTTTCCCATGTCAGCTTGGTCACGGGATCCGGCAATTCCATCAGCCAGGGATTGTTTGCATCCCGGCCGGTGCCCAGGGCCACGCTTTCATAAACCAGCAGCTCGATGTCCTCCGGTTCCCCGCTTTTCCCGGTGGCATCCATGACCGCTTTCATCCCTTTGTGGCGGATGGAGGGCTGCCTGCCGGATCGCTCGGGGGCCTCGTAAACACCGTCCTGCAGGGAATGGTTCCAGAAATCGTCAAAGTTCCTGTACATGGACTGCCGTTTGAAAAGGTTCTCCTTCCAGTGGTTTCGCATGAATGCATGAAAATCATCCTGTTTCCCGCACCACTTCAGAAGGCTGTCCTGGACCTGCCTGGTATCGAACAGGGACTGTATGACCGGCTGCTGCAGGCTGTAGAAGCCCGTCCCCGGAGCGGCGTCACCCCAGGACTCCAGGTAGTGGCTGTCGGGGCAAATGTAGTCCATCCGTTCTGCCGTTTCATCCGGAAGGCAGGCAAAGGAAACTTTCAGTCCCACTTTACCCAGTCCTTCTTCAAAACGCCCGGAAAGCGGGAAATCATAGACAGGGTTCACATTGATGCAGAAAAGCGCATCCACTCCGCCCTGGTTCATGTCATCGACAAGGTTCAGCATTTCGGCACTGATCCCCCTTCGAGTGTTCAGTGTCCGGGTGAAATCGATTGTTTCCCCGTAGTTGCCGAGCAGGTAATTGATCTCGTTCACGATCTGCTGTACCCCCGGGTCATTGGACCCTGAAACCACCAGTGAGCTGCCCTTATGGGACAGCAGCTCCCCTGCAAGCTCGTCAATGGGCAACGGTGATGCAGGGGCGGCATAAATGGTCGACCCGGTCTGCCTGGCAAGGGTGTTGTAAAGGCCGGCCAGGATGAGCCGCTCCTGTGAAGGCTTGATCCGTATCCGCACATCGGCATTGCTCCCCGTGACCGACATCCCGGTTTCAAACTGGTAATGTTTTGACATGGAGGGATTTTCGGGATCGAGCTCCCTGCGGGAAACATACTGTGCCGTGTATTCTGCGGGGGACAGCCAGGTGCCGAGAAAATCCGCCCCGAAGCTGACGATCAGATCAGCCTTTTCAAAATGATAGGCAGGAAGGGCGGCTTTGCCGAAAGAATCCCGGTTGGCCTGTAGCATACCCGATGCGGAAGACGCATCGTACCAGACCAGCCCGGTCCCCGGAAACTTTTCCCGGAACTGCCCGAACACGGCAAGGGTGGAGGGACTGATCACCGTGGAGCTGAGCAGGACGATCTTTCCACCCTTCTTGCGGATCTTCCCCAGGGCGGCAAGGATCTCCCCGTCGGCTTCTTCCCAGGAAATCTTTTCATTTCCCTTCAGAGGGTGCTTATAGCGGGAATCATCGTAAAGTCCCAGTACCGATGCCTGCACACGTGCCGTTGTACCACGTGCGCCGAAGCCTGAACGATCATTGGGCTCAATCTTGATCGGCCGCCCGTCCCTCGTCTTAACCAGTATGCTTGCGTATTCCTGTCCGTCGAAAAAGGTGGAGGCATAATATTTTGCCATCCCGGGCGTCATTTCTTCCGGCCTGAATAAAAAGGGAATGGCCTTCTGCACCGGCCTCTCGCAGCTTGCGGCCAGGGCAGCTGCACCCAGGCTGTAGCCCCATAACTTCAAAAAATCCCTCCTGGAAGCCTGATGCCCAACCGTATTGCTGTCAAGCAGGTCGAGTATGGCATTCTTATGCTTATGCTCCCCCGCCTCCTTTGCAGTGCGACCGCGGTTCTCTCTCTCTTCCAGGCTCTTCCAATATTTTATCATAAAAATCCTGTTATTCCTAATAATGACACTTCATGCAATCCGTGCCGCCGATATCCTCAACGCTTACCTTATCACGCACGCCTGTCTTCATCTCGGCATGGAGCTTCTCATAGTTATCATAAAAGGCATTATCAAAGAACTGAACCTCCGTATCGCGGTGGCAGTCCACGCACCATCCCATCGAAAGTTCATTGAACTGTTGCAGGATGTCCATTTCCTCCACCTTACCATGGCAGGTGGCACACTTGACCTTTCCGGCATTCACATGCTGGGCATGGCTGAAAAAGACATGGTCGGGCAGGGCATAAACACGGTTCCAGACAATGGGTTCCCCCCTGTCGGCCGCCCGTTTGATCTTGTTGATCTCGAAGCTTCCCGAGCGGCTACCTTCCTTGACCACCAGGCCGTGGCAGTTCAGGCAGAGTCCCGCTGAAGGGATCCCCGCAGATTTGCTGTACTCTGCGGTATTATGGCAATAAAGGCAATCGATCTGGTTCTGGCCTGCATGGATCTTATGGGAAAACTTGATCGGCTGGTCGGGCGCATAGCCGGGTGAGCGCCCGACTGCAATGGCCTCCCTGACGGTAACATTCACCACATAGGCCAGGGTTGCCAGGATCACGATCGCGTGAGCGATCCTGAAGCGGAATTTTTTTATCACCGCCAGGTCAGCCAGGGCAAGAAAGAAAAGCAGGATGGCCAGCAGGTACAGGAAACGTTTGATGACGGCAGGTTTCCTGACGGTAAGACCCTCTTCCCTGACCACTTCGAGGTAGGCCTTGATGAGCTTCAGGTCCTCTTCCGTGATATCATAGTTGCGGTGTACCTGTGACATCTTCTGGCCCACCGGCGTGAGCACCAGGGAGACGAATTCCTC
This sequence comes from uncultured Bacteroides sp., assembly GCA_964431315.1. Classification (GTDB taxonomy): domain Bacteria; phylum Bacteroidota; class Bacteroidia; order Bacteroidales; family SM23-62; genus SM23-62. The sequence goes on from CAYSJH010000010.1 coordinate 10,508, forward strand.
CAGCGATTTTTCATGGCTGGTTACGGCAATGTCATAGGCGGAAGGGTTCCAGTTCAGGGTGTCCAGTTCCATGGTATTGTGGCAGTCCGTGCACGATGCGGCATCTTCCCCCAGGGGGACCAGCCCGTAAAAAAGTACTTCGCCCCTTTTGATCTGGTCATGGCTGAACTCCCCGTGGTCTTCCAGGGTAGCCTGGTTTTGGGGCTGTTCATCAGCACAGAAGGTCATGCCGGGAAGGGTAAGCAGAAGGATGAAAACGGGGATTATCTTAAGCGTGGACAGTCGATCATTCATCGCTCAGGTCATTGTGTCTCAAATAAATTCAACGGTACAATTCTACAAAACCCTTTTTCTCAAACTGCCCGGATCCACCCGCCGGGCGAATAATGTAATAGTAAGTCCCGGGCAGGAGCTGCTGTCCGGACAGGTTCCTTCCGTCCCAGATCAGGATGGGGGCTTCCGCCCTGTAAACCAGCACGCCGCTCCTGCTGAAGATCCGCATGCTGTAAACCGTCACGCCGTTCGAGGTAACGATGAAGTAGTCATTGATCCCGTCTTCGTTCGGGGTAAATACGTTGGGACAGTCAAGGGAGTCTTTTACCGTGACCAGGTCCGTCCAGGAGCTCCGGCATCCTTCCGGGTGTGTGACCTGCAGGGCGGCCCTGTAATCCCCTGCTGCCGGGAAACGGTGAATCAGGGTCCGGGTATCTCCCGCGCCCCCGTCCTCAAATGTCCAGCGATATTCATACGAAACCGTGTCAACCGGCTGGGACAGGGATATAAAAAGCACCGTATAGGAACCCAGTTCAAGGGAATCAGACCAGAAAAAACCTGCCCGTGGGGTGGAATGCACCTTGATATAGCTTTCCCTTGTTATGGTTGTGTTCCCGTTGATCAGTATGCTCACGCTGAAGGCCCCGGCCGTATCGTACAGAACCGTCTGAGGATCCTTCCCCGTCCCCGTCTGCCCGTTGCCGAAATCCCACTCCACAGTCAGAACCGTATCGACGAAATCCGTATTCCTGTAAGTAAAAATAACTTCGAGTGAATCGCATCCGGAAGTAGTATCTGCAAAGAAGGTGATCTGGGCCAGACCGGGGAATCCCGCACAGGATAGTGTCATCAGGATGATATACCTCAAAATCTTCACTTGCAGCTTATTGAATCAAATATATTAAAATTGCCTGCAAGGCGGCTATATATTCCTTGTTAATTTTTTAACAACCCTGACCTGGCTCAGGAACTCCTTGGCAAAGACCCTGATCACCGTGTACGTCGGGATGCCGAGGATCATTCCCGGGATCCCGGCCAGCGTACCGGCGATCATTATGACCAGGAAGATTTCCAGCGGATGGGCCCTGACACTTTTGCTGTAAATCAGGGGCTGGAACAGGAAATTATCGATCAGCTGCACGCAGAGGATGACAGCCAGCATCGAGGCCACCATGGGCAGGAGTTCGGCAGAAAAATCCATATGAATATTATTTGCCACGCCCAGAAGTATCCCGATGGAACCGCCAAGGTATGGTCCCAGGTAAGGGATCACATTGATCACCCCCACGATAAGCCCGATTGTCAGGGCGAGTCCAATTTCAATCCCCACGATCCTCATCCCGATGGATGTCAGTATGATCACCCCGCTTGCCTGTCCCAGCAGTCCCACAAAATACCTCATCAGAAGATGCCTGACCGAATCCATTGCCTTACGGATGGCCTTTTCATCCTTCGGGGGGACAATAAGCACGATGAAATCGGTCATCAGTGATTTTTCCTTAAGCATGAAAAAAGTTATGAAGGAGATCGAAAAGACGGCAATGATAAGGTTTCCCATCAGTCCCACTAAAGAACTGAAAAGACTGCTGACCACCGAGAGATTCAGTATGCTTTTCAGCTTTTCACTGATGAAGTCCTCCAGGCTGGGAACGTTCTCCCTTCCTGCATTGTACTGGTCATAAAGTTCCTCAACCCGGTGGATGGGTTTATCAAGTTTCTGGACCAGAAGGTCCGAATCTATCTGTGAAAGCTGGTGTGCCTCGCTGGCAACCAGGGGGACGAATAACCTGAAGAAACCGAATACCAGCATCCAGATCAGTACGAGGACCAGCATGGCGGAGAGCCCTTCCGGCAGCCTGAAATTGCGGATCCTGAACCGGCCCATAAGTGCCACAAGGGGACGGAAGATGAGCGAAAGCACCGCGGCTACAAGAATGTAGAAAACAATGGACGAGAAATACCAGAGCAGGAAACCAAGGACAGCCAGGCCGATAGCAAGCAGAATATATCTGAGCGTCGGATTCATGATCACAAATGTAGTGATTTGCACCGGATTCCCTCCCCGGTAAAACTTATCAAAAACTTTTCAATGTCCTGTTTTCGATATCCTGTGCTTTTAAGTATTTTAGTGGCCCGGTACTTCAAAAAACGCAGTTCATGCAGCAGTATTTAGACCTACTTTCCCACGTACTCCATAGCGGCACTGAAAAAAAGGACAGGACCGGCACGGGGACCATCTCCGTGTTCGGTTACCAGATGCGGTTCAACATGAACGAGGGATTCCCACTGCTTACCACCAAGAAACTGCACCTCCGCTCAATCATCCATGAGCTCCTCTGGTTCCTCAAGGGGGAAACCAACATCGAATACCTTCGCCAGAACAAGGTCAGCATCTGGGATGAATGGGCCGACCAGGATGGTAACCTGGGACCCATATACGGCTACCAGTGGAGAAAATGGCCGGCCGGGGATGACCAGCAGATCGACCAGATCAACCAGGTAATCCGGAGCATCCGGGAAAACCCTGATTCGAGAAGGCACATCGTCAGCGCATGGAACGTCGGGGCCCTCGATCAGATGGCTCTTCCACCCTGCCATGTCCTCTTCCAGTTCTACGTCGCCGGGGGCAGGCTGTCCTGCCAGCTTTACCAGCGAAGTGCCGATATTTTCCTCGGTGTACCCTTCAATATTGCTTCCTACTCACTGCTCCTGATGATGATGGCGCAGGTCACGGAACTGAAGCCGGGTGAATTCATCCACACCCTGGGGGATGCCCACATCTACCTGAACCACATTGAACAGGTTAAACTGCAGCTGACCCGCGACCCCCGGGCCCTTCCCGTAATGAAACTGAATCCGGCCGTCGGGGATCTTTTCAGTTTCAGCTTCGGGGACTTCGAACTCATGAATTACAATCCGCATCCCCATATCAAGGGGGAAATTTCCGTCTGATATGATCTCCATAATCGTCGCCATAGCCGAGAATTATGCCATCGGGCAAAACAATGACCTGCTCTGGCATATCCCGGAGGACATGAAACGCTTCAGGAAGATCACAAGGGGACATAAGATCATTATGGGCAAAAGAACCTATGAATCGCTTCCCAAGCGGCCCCTGAAGGACCGTACCAACATCGTTATTTCAGATGTTCCGGGGGAACGCTACGTAGGCTGCCTGATGGCTTACTCCATCGAAGAGGCACTCCGGCTTTGCGGTCCCGATGAAGAATGTTTCGTGATCGGTGGGGGAATGGTCTACCGGCAGTTCATGCCCCTGGCCGACAAACTTTACATCACCTGGGTCCACAGGGAGTTTGACGCAGACACCTTCTATCCCGAGATTGACCCGGAGATATGGCAGGAAACCGAACGCACCGAAGGCCAGGACGATGGACCCGGCTTCAGTTACTCCTATGTAACGTATGTCCGCAGAAGGTAGCTTACGGTCAGATATTCCCTTTCATCCCGAACAGCTTTTCCAGGATCAGGACGGTCATTTCCCCTATGCCCGGGGAGGTGCTCTCACGGTTTCCGGCCACATTCAGGACGCGGGCTCCCGTAGATGCCAGCCATGCTGCTGCCCCTGAAAGGGAAACCTCGCCCGGCAAACCCTCACGCTCCAGGTCGAGGTGCAGAAACGGCCGTCTGAATTCCTCCGCCCATTCAAGGGTCAGGCGGGTGCCTTCCTCCAGCCTCCCGCCGGCCGTGATGACCAGAGTGGCATCCGAATCAAGAATATTCCTACGGGTCCTTTCATTGTAATCCGGTACCTCCACTTCCTTAAGCGGATACTTGCCGGGGATCCGGCCGGATTCGCTCTGACGGCCCGGCGGACACCAGCCACCGCATTCCAGGCCATGCCTGATCGCAAAATCAAGGGCTCCCCGGTCCACCCCTGTCTGTCCCCCCGATACGATCTTTACCGGCAGGCTCATTCCCCCGTGATTAAATCTGCATACGATCCGGCATACAGGTCTGATGAGTTGATCCCGAAGTCCCTCATCAGCCCGGAACATTGCTCGTGAAGCCGGGCTTCATTCTGTTCACCCTCGATGCCCTGTGCCTCGATCTCGACGAAAGTCCCCAATCCCTCCAGGCTGTCCAGGTGTACCTTGATGTTCCCCAGGTAATATATTTCCCTGATTTTTTCCACCACAACCCTGATGCCAAGTGAACTGGAAAGGATCTCCTTCAATGCCGGGTCGTTCCCTGATGGGTAAAGGATACAGTGGCTCGCCCTGGGTCCCTTCTGCCCGGAGCGTTCATACCAGATGAGGTTGTTTTCAATATCCCCTTCCCTCAGCTTGAGCCTGCCGGCCGGGCTTTTGAAATACGTATCCACCTGCCGGTCCCTTCCCCTGAACTCGGCCCTGCGTGCCCCCAGTATTCCCCTTATCCGGTCCAGCCCGCTGCACCGGGCTTTTATCTCGACATTAATAACTCGCATGCGAACCTTGTTTTTAAGAAAAAAATCATAATTTAGGTCGTCAAGTTATTAACCAAATCGCAGACCATGAAAAAATTATTTTTCTTTTTTGCATTCCTCTTCTTCGCATCTGCTTACCTCTCGGCACAGGCCGATAAGGTTTTGGGATTCTGGCTCACCGAGAAAGGTACTTCGCAGGTGGAAATCTACAAGGGAACGGACGGTAAATATTACGGCAAGATCAGCTGGCTGGATGAACCCAACGAAAACGGCAAGCCCAAGGTCGACGACGAAAATCCCGATCCGGCACTACAGCAGCGCCCCATACTCGGATTACCCCTGCTGCAGGGATTCGTGTACAACAAAAAGGAAGAACAATGGGAAAAAGGCTCCATTTACGACCCGGATAATGGAAAAACATACGATAGTTACATGTGGTTCGAAGAAAGCGACTCGGTTCTCGAGATCAGGGGATATGTCATGGGAATGAGATTCCTTGGACGGACCACCCGGTGGAAACGCGAAGCCGACCGGAATAAGTAAGATCCTGTCCCGGAACGATATCTGACCAAGGGTCTGCAGGTTTTTCCACCCGGTGAGCCTGCAGGCCTGTTTTTTCTGCCTGCCTTTCTTTCCTTTCCTGCAGTCCCTTCCGTTCATTTTCGGACAGGCCTGTCTCAAAACCGTTCACTTTTACCTATTTCGGATTTTAAGATCTTTTTAGTATATCATTGTTTTTCTGACATTTATAAACTTTGGCACGTATTATGATGGAATAAAAATGAATCTGAAAAGTAAAAAATTCAAAACCATAATAGAAATGAAAAAGACCACGATGATATTAGCGCTTGCACTCGGAATGGGTTTCGTGTTTAACTCGGCTGTAAAGGCTATTCATCCGATGCAGTTCAACGGGATGATCCTGAATTATAACACCGGGAACCGGCTGGAAGAAGAGATCAGGCTGGAGGACTGGATGTTATCCGTCGATTCTTTTTACGGTACGGAAAGGATCACAGCCGACAGTGAACTGAAAGTCAGCTCATGGATGCTTGAAGCTTCCTGGGGCAGGAACGGAAGGCACATGGCCTCCGAACCCGATCTGAAACTCGAAGACTGGATGCTGAAATCATTCGACAGGAATAACAGCACCATTGCACTGGAGGATTGGATGCTGGATATGAAACTGTTCTCATAGTTTGTTTTAGGTTTAGTGGTTAGTTAGTAATTATTCAATGGGCACCCGTCGCAAGGCGGGTGTTTTTTTTACCGGTTTCCATGCACCGTTCACCGGAATATCGGAGGCATTCACCGATAATGAGTTTGAGAAGCGGCAATAATTCAGGAATTTCGTACCCGGACCAGTATAACTGAACAACGATGACGACCCTTTCTTCGATTCAATCGTTTCTTGCGCCCAAAGAGCTTGCCATTGCAGGTGTGTCAAGGAATCCCAAAAAATTTGGCAGGCAGGTTTACGAGCACCTCAAGGCAAACGGGTACAAATTGTATCCTGTGAATCCCAATATGGACAGCCTGGACGGCGCCGAATGCTACAAAAGCATCCTTGATCTGCCCGGGCATGTGGACCGGATATTCATTGTCACACCAATGGAACAAACTGCCGTAAGTGTTAGACAGTCCCTCGACAGGGGCATCCGCAACATCTGGATACAGCAGCGCTCCGAGACGGCCGAGACCCTCGAAATGCTGAAAGACCAGGAGGTGAATCTCATTCATAATAAGTGCATATTCATGTTTGCCGAACCGGTAAAGGGAGCGCATGCATTTCACCGGTTCCTGAACCGTCTGTTCGGCTCCTATCCGAAAAATTAAAATCACGCCATATGAAAACCTTATCGTATTTAAGCGTTCTGTTCCTGCTGGCTGCAGGGACTTCCTGCATCTCCATCAATCCCGGCGAATCGGTCTGGGGAAACGGGAATGTTGTTTCGGAGGACAGGGGGATTGAGGATTTCGAGGGACTGAAAGTAAGTTCGGGCATCGATGTCCTGATGAAGCAGGGATCGGAAGTTTCCCTGATGCTGGAAGCCGATGAAAACCTTCACGACGTGATCAAAACCGAGGTTGTCGATCATACCCTCAGGATCTATACCTCGAAGAATATCCGCAAGGCAAAAGCCATGAAGGTTTACCTGACTTACGTGGACCTGAATTCCATCCGGATCAGCAGTGCGGGGGATGTAAAGGGGGAAAACACCCTGAAGACGGATGTCCTGGATATCGATCTGAGCAGTGCCGGGGATCTTGACCTGGACCTTGAAGCCGAAGAAGTCCACTGCGATATCAGCAGTTCAGGGGATGCCAGGTTATCGGGAAAGACCGGTCTCATCGAGGCAGACCTGAGCAGCGCGGGGGACCTGCATGCCTATGACCTGATCGCCAGAAAATGCGATGTCAGCTGTTCAAGCGCCGGCGATGCCAGGATCTACGGGACGGAAGAATTCGACCTTAACTGCTCAAGCGCGGGCAGCATTTATTACAGGGGCGAGGGAAGCCTGGTAAGGGCTAAGACCAGCAGCGCAGGAAGCATCGTTAAGAAATAAAATCCTTATAAGATAATCCCCAGCCTGGCATCCATCAGGTCCGCCACATGGCCGTGGGCCTTGATGTTGATCCCCAGGTAGAACCGGTCATAGAACCTGAAATTTAAACCGTACCGCTGATAGGCCCGGTTCCTGGCCGGATAGGGTTCATAATAATAGAAGCCCCACTGATATATGAACGAAAACCTCCCGAAGAGAAGGTCAAGTCCCACCAGCATGGCCGCCCTGTTATGGTCGGGAGCATCCTCGGGATTGCCGGGGTACTGGCGCCGGATCTTTTCCTTGACCGAAAAATCTGACACCCATTCCGTGCCGGCATTCAGGGCAAATATCCTTCCCGCGAGGTAATTGTAATAGATGCCAGCACCGATCACGGGATATAAGCGGTCCTCCCCCTTCTCTGCATTCTTGGCCGTCCCAATAAGGTATGCATCAAACCAGCACCGGTCCGTATAAAGGATCCGCATGGTATCCCTGTCCCTTACCGGGAATCTTACCTCCGAAAAACTGTAGTCGAATCCAGCGTTCAGGGTCGGGAAATTCATCCCCACATTGGGCTCTTTCAGTCCCCCGTTCGAAATATGGTTATAATTGAACGCAAGTCGCGTATTCACCCTGGGAGCGATCCGGTAATTCACCGCGGCGTTCAGCACAACGATGAAGCTGAGATGGCTGCTGAAGAAAAAATTGTCGGGATTGTCCACCTCATCGTATATCCTGGTGACCAGCGCGGGACCGATCCCGAAACGGAAGCTGATGCTCAGCTTATGTTGCGGGCGGATAAATGGTTCGATGTATGGGTAAAGTGCCAACGAATGCCCGAGGATCCGGGGATTGTTGAAATTGAACCAGGAAAGCGTAAACCCGGTGCGCGGATAACAGTAGCAGTGCTTCCAGGTCCGCTCACGCATCAGGTGCCAGGCCAGGTCTGCCTCGATGCCCCGGGGATTGGAATTGGATATTTCAGCGATGGCCCTGGAATGAGGAATGATAAAACCATAATGAGCCCGGAAACCCAGGCTGAGGGGATTGAAAATATCCCTCTCAACCTGGCCGTCTGACTGGCCGATGGAATCGATCTCCTCGTGTTCTGCCCGGCCGTCTGCCGGGCGTACCGTAAGCGGTACAGTCATGATCAGCAGGATCAGGGCACAATGCTGGTATCTCATCCTGTAGCAAAATTAGCAAGGATCGGATTTAATCCAACCACGGCGGTGAATTGTAAAACCCGGATGAACGTGGTCCCGGCCAGCCAGGGCCATGAAATGGAAAAATATTTTTGTAAATTCATGCGATATAAAGATTCCGCGAAAATGAAAGTAGTGATCGATGCCGATGATGCTGCCCTCGAGCTGAAGGCTGTCGTCGTTGAACATCTTAAAACCAGGGGGGTGGAAGTGGTTGATCTCAACCTGCTGGGGAAAAACCCGAATGCTGCCTACCCGGAAGTGGGATTCAACCTGGCTCAGAAGATAAAGAACCGGGAATTTGACAGGGGAATACTGATCTGTGGAACGGGACTCGGGATGGCCATGATCGCCAATAAGGTGGAAACAGTCTATGCCGGGGTCTGCCACGACACATACTCGGCAGAACGCCTGCGCAAAAGCAACGACGCACAGGTCCTGACCATGGGAGCCAGGGTAGTGGGTCCCGAACTTGCCAAAAGCATTGTGGATGCATGGCTCGCTTCGGAGTTCCAGGGCGGAGGTTCAGCAGCCAAGGTTGAGACCATGCATAAACTGGAAAAGAAATCTTTTCACCCGGAGCCATAAAAAAAACGCTGTATCATGCAGAAATTCATCAATGATCCGCAGACTGTTGTGGACGAAATGCTCCAGGGCTATATAAAAGCCCACCCGGACCTTGTCGCGGCCTGTAAGAACGAAAGGGTGCTCAGGTATAAGCACGCACCCGTCAGAGGCAAGGTGGGGATCGTCACCGGGGGAGGCTCCGGGCATAAACCGGCCTTTATCGGCTACATCGGCCGGAACATGTGTGATGCGGTGGCGGTGGGGGAAATCTTCACCTCCCCGCCGGCCCAGATGTTCTACGATGCCATCAGGGCAGCGGACGGCGGGAAAGGTGTGGCCATTCTTTACGGCAATTATGCCGGGGATAACATGAATGTTCAAATGGCCATGGAACTGGCAGAAGAAGAGGGCATTGCCGTGCAAAAAGTGGTGGCCAACGACGATGTCCCCTCCGCTCCCAGCACGGAGCGTGAGAAACGCCGGGGAGTGGCCGGAGAGATCCTGATGTGGAAAGTCGGAGGTGCTAAAGCGGCTATGGGCGGGAATCTTGATCAAGTAATCGCAGCCGCACAAAAAGCCATTGACAATACACGAAGCATCGGGGTGGGACTCAGCGGATGCACCATTCCGGCAGTGGGGCATCCCAACTTCAGCGTGGATCCGGGGAAAATGGAAGTGGGGATAGGCCATCACGGGGAGTCCGGCATCGAGATCGCCGATCTTGAAACATCAGGTGAAGTGACCCGCAGAATGTGCGACGTGGTTTTGCCCGACCTGCCGTTTAAAGGCGGGGATGAGGCCGTGCTGCTTATATCGGGACTTGGCTCCACCCCCCTTATGGAGCTGTATATCCTTTACCGGGACATTGAAAAAATACTGACCGGCAAAGGGATAAAGATCCACTCATCCTATGTGGGAAACTATTTTACCTCCCTCGAAATGGCGGGCGTCACCATGACCCTCATGAAACTCGACGAGGAACTCAGGGAATGCGTTGACATGGAGGCTGATTCAGTGGGACTCCGGCAATTCAGTATAAACAGGTAAAATGAAGGATTCTTTTGCAAACAGCAGGGGCATTCGGGTACTTGAGGACCTCATCACAGCCGTCCGGGAAAACAAACAGTACCTCAGCGATATCGATGGAATGATAGGGGACGGGGACCACGGCGTGAACATGGACAAGGGATTTTCAATCTGCCGGGATGAGCTGGATAAAGACCCGGGGGATCTTGCCCATGGGATGAACATCCTTTCCCGGGTACTGATGATGAGGATCGGAGGTTCCATGGGACCGCTCTACGGCAAATTTTTCAAAAGCTTTTCGACGATCCTTGCAGGCAGGGAAACCATCGATGCCGGGTTATGGGAACAGGCACTCAGCGCCGCAAGGGATTCGGTGGCCGGGATATCCCGGGCAAACGTGGGGGACAAAACACTGGTCGATGCCCTGTTCCCCGCAGTCGATGCATACAATGCTGCCCTTGCCCATGGCAAGGATTTTGCCGGGTCCCTGGCCGACATGAAACTTGCCGCAGAAACAGGCCGCGACGCCACCGAGAACATGATCGCCAGGATCGGACGCTCCAGCCGCCTGGGAGAAAGGTCCAGGGGTGTGATCGATGCAGGCGCGGCATCCTGTGCACTGATCCTCGGAACCATGGCCGATACCATCCGGGAACTGCTCAACGAACCTTCCTGAGCAACCGGCTGATGGAAGCATGGGACTGAAATTTCAATTCATTAACAGGATAAATATCGTCCGAATTCCCTGAATTGCATCTAAACCGGAAGGTATAAAACGGGTGGTGCACAATCTTTCATACACGGATGATGGTAAAATCCTGATCCGTATGTTCAAGGGGAAAATTACGTTTGCCGAAGTTATGGAATCCTGGCATGACCTTATCCACAGCGATAAGATCGGTCACCGGATCATGGGCATCCTGAACGACTTCACCTATGCCGAATTACTGATGGACAGGCATAACCTGGACCAATTAATGGCCTTTTTCATGAACCATTCCGAGATTTTTGAAAGGATCCGTCTTGCCGTTGTCATGATACTCCCGGAAAACATCGTGCTGCCATCCTAAATCATTTTCCCGGTTTTCAGAAGGTTCCCGATCATCCGCCCGCACTGTTCAAGGAGCGGTGCCGTTGCGGCAATGGCCCTTTCCATGGTCATGGGGGAATCGAGTATTGAAACGATGGCATCGAAGCCTTCATCGTAAAGCCTGTCGTATCCTTCACCGAGCGATCCCGCGACGGCGATCACCGGCTTGTCATGAGCCTTTGCTATCCTTGCCACACCGAAGGGTGTTTTCCCGAACCGGGTCTGGAAATCCATGGATCCCTCTCCCGTGATCACCAGGTCTGCCCATTTTACTTTCTCTTCCAGCCCGATCCTTTCGGCTATGGCCGGCACACCTTCAATGAGCCTGGCTCCGAGGAATGCGATCAATCCCGCTCCAAGTCCCCCCGCTGCCCCGGCACCGGGTACCCGGTCGACTTCCTTTCCAAGCTGATCCCTGATCAGCGCTGCGAAACCGGCAAGATTTTCGTCCAGTTTTCCTGCCATTGTTTCGTCGGCACCTTTCTGGGGACCGTAAACCCGCGAGGCGCCTTCCGGTCCCGTCAGGGGATTGGTAACATCACAGGCGACCAGCACCCTGGTATTTATAATGCGCCTGTCGAGTCCGGATACATCAATCCGGCTTATCCCGCCCAGGGCTCCTCCGCCCGGTGCCACAGGATTCCCTCCGGCATCCAGGAACCTTGCGCCCAGGGCCTCAGCCATTCCGGTCCCGCCGTCATTCGTTGCAGATCCCCCAATGCCCAGCAGGATGGTCCTGCATCCATGATCCAGTGCTGCACGGATCAATTCCCCCGTGCCGAAGGTGGTCGTGATCCAGGGATTTCTTTCTTCCGTACCGATCAGTTGCAGACCCGAAGCAGCCGCCATCTCGATTACAGCCATCTCCCCGTCCCCGCTGATGCCGAAGGAGGATTCCACTTCCCTCATAAGGGGATCACGGACCCTGACCCCGACCAGTCTTCCCCCCGTCGCGTCGATCAGCGATTCCACCGTTCCCTCGCCCCCATCCGCCATGGGAACTATCCGTATCTGAGCATCCGGCAGTGCCTTCCTGAGCCCTTTTCCCAGGGAATCTGCCACTTCGAGTGCGGACAGGGCATCCTTGAAGGAATCTGGTGCGATAAGAATTTTCATAAGGCAAAATGATGTGATCAAAAATAACATATTTGGCAAACTTCCCGATTTGGAAGAATGATATTATGAAAAGTTATATTTTTAAACTGCCTATTCATGAAAAACTTCATAACCTGACCATGTCAATTGGAATCCTTGCCCTGATTGCCTTTATCCCCATTGCCATCATATTCATCCTCATGGTTGGTTTCCGCTGGGGAGCCACCAGGGCAATGCCGGTCGCCTTCCTTGCCGCCCTGCTCCTGGCAATGTTTGTCTGGGGAACCCCCGTAAACTGGGTACTGGCTGCCACCGTGAACGGCATCGGCATTGCCCTGCAGATCCTGCTAATCGTTTTCGGGGCACTCGCCGTGCTTTTCACGCTCCGGGAAAGTGGAGCCATTGAGGCAATAAACGTTGGATTTCACAAAATATCAGACGACCGGAGAGTACAGGCCATCATCATTGCCTGGTTCTTCGGCGGATTCATCGAGGGATCGGCCGGTTTCGGGACCCCGGCAGCCCTGGCGGCACCACTGTTGCTTTCGCTCGGTTTCCCGGCTCTTGCGGCGGTCATGGTCTCCCTGATCGCCAATTCCACCCCGGTTTCGTTCGGGGCGGTAGGCACACCAACCCTGATCGGGGTGGGACAAAGCACCAACACCCCCGAGATCATTCAGCAGATCACAGACGCAGGCATGCAGTACAGCGGTTTCATTAACCAGGTGGGACTGTGGACGGCCCTCCAGCATGCCCTGCCGGGAATATTCATCCCGCTCATCCTGGTCGCCATGATGACCCGCTTTTTCGGGGAGAAGCGGTCCGTCCGGGAGGGACTTGCCATATGGCCGTTTGCTATTTACGCGGGACTCGCATTTATCATCCCTTACCTCCTGGTGGCGTGGTTACTGGGACCGGAATTCCCGAGCCTGCTGGGGGGACTGATCGGTCTCGGGATCGTACTGCTTACCACCCGGGCAGGATTTCTTGTCCCTAAAAAAACCTGGGATTTCCCCGAACGATCAAAATGGGAAAACGGCTGGATGGGATCCATCTCCATGACCGGCAGCGGGAACAAAACCGGCATATCCCTGTTCATGGCCTGGATGCCCTACCTGATCATTGCATTGCTGCTTGTGCTGACCCGGATCAGATCCCTGCCCTTCGGCGGCTGGATAAAATCGATCCTGACCATCCGGTACGCAGATCTTTTCGGGACCAGCATAGGGAACACCTTCAATATTCTCTATATTCCCGGTGTCATGCCCTTTATCCTGGTGGCACTCATCTGCATTCCCATGTACCGGATGAACAGGAAACAGGTCAGCCTGGCCTGGAAAGAAACCTTTAAAAGGATCAAGGGACCGGCCATCGCCCTGTTGTTTGCCGTCCCCATGGTTCGGATCATGATGCAGTCCGGCAACGGATCCGAATACAACAGCATGCCCATTGTCATGGCGGAGGCAATGACCAGTCTTTTCAGGGGAGCCTGGCCCCTGGTCGATTCCTTTGTCGGGGCCCTGGGAGCATTTATGGCGGGCTCCAACACCGTTTCCAATATGCTTTTTTCAGTATTCCAGTACTCCATAGCAGAGCAACTCGGCCTTTCAAAGATCATCATTGTTTCCCTCACTAACATCGGAGGCGCCATAGGGAATATGATTTGCGTACATAATGTAATTGCTGCAACGGCTACCGTTGGACTGATCGGAGCGGAAGGCATACTGATCAGGCGGAACCTGATTCCCATGTCCATTTATGGAATTACCGTAGGCGTCACCGGACTGATCCTGGTTTACTGGATTGTCCCGGGATTATTCTGACCTGGCAACTGCATGGAATAAAAGGTATTAACTCAAGGGTAAGTCCACGGGAATTGAACCATGACGATTAAATAAAATTGAAGGTAAAACTGGCATACGGGAAAAGAGGACTTACGCTGAAGATCCCGGACGGCTTCCACACGGATGTGATTCAGCCCCGGTTTGTGGAAGGAATCCGTGACCAGGCCGGGGCCGTCACGGAGGCACTCAGGTCCCCTTTACAATGCAAGCCCCTGAAACAGCTGGCAGGCAGGCGTACGCAAATCGCCATCATCTTCAGTGACATCACCCGTGCCACGCCTTACTCTGTGATTCTTCCAGCCCTCCTGAAGGAACTCTCACATGTTCCCCCTCAGAATATCGTATTCTTTTGCGCCACAGGCACCCATCGTCCCGTCACAGAAAAGGAGCTGCTGATAATTCTTGGAAGGGAAGTAACAGACACCTACAGGGTTGTCCAGAATAATGCAACCGACCCGGATCAGTTTGTCCACATCGGGAACAATTCTTCAGGGAACGAGATCTATCTTAACCTTGAACTGGCGTCGTGCGATCTGAAGATCCTTACCGGGTTCATCGAGCCGCATTTCTTCATGGGATTCTCCGGCGGGGGAAAGGCGGTAATGCCGGGGATGGCCATGCTGGAAACCATCCGCTTCAATCATTCCATCTCCATGCTCGAGCATGAAAATGCCCGCTGGGGCATTACAGACGGCAACCCGCTCTGGGAGGATGTAAGGGAGGCCGCGGAACACCTGCCCGGTCTGTTCCTGATGAACGTTACCCTGAACAGGAACAAGAAGATCACGAGAGTTTTTGCAGGAAGCCTGCGCGCCGCCCACAGGAAAGGCTGTGCCTTTGCCAGGAAAACGGCCATGGTGCCGGTCGATGAACCTTACGACCTGGTCATAACCAGCAATTCAGGATACCCGCTGGACCTGAATATCTACCAGAGCGTCAAGGGAATGAGTGCGGCAGCCCAGATCGTAAAGAAGGGAGGGGAGATCCTCATTGCGGCGGAATGCTGGGACGGGATCCCGGCAGGTTCAGATTATGAAAAGATCCTTATGGCAGCGGGAAATACAAACGCACTTTACAGCTACATAAAGAAACACGAGGATGAGCTCGGTGATACCTGGCAGGTTTTTTTCCAGGCCCTCATCCAGCAAAAGGCTAATGTTTCGCTGTATACCCGCAGGCTGGATGATGCCACGGTTCGCAGGGCATTGCTGAATCCCGTGGACGATCCCGGGCTGCTGGTCGAGAAAATACTCAGGGAAAAAGGTAAAAAAGCGCGGGTCTGTGTGATGCCGGAGGGACCACAGACCATCCCTTTCATAAGGGACCAGCAGCCGCTTTCAAAATTTAAACCATAAAATACATCAATCCCATGGCAAAAATTAATGTAAACACTTCAGAAGCGAAAATCGGCTGGATCGGCACTGGCATCATGGGCGCACCCATGGCCATGCACCTGGTCAACGCCGGTTACCATGTGTCGGTGTACAGCCGCACCAGGAACAAAGCTGAAAAGCTTATCGCAAAGGGATGTCCCTGGCACGACTCACCCGCAGCCATTGCAGAGAACTGTAAAATCATTTTTACGATTGTCGGCTTCCCGGCCGATGTGGAAGAGGTTTATTTCGGAAAAAACGGGATCCTTAAGAGCCTGAAAAAGGGTTCGGTGGTGATCGACATGACAACCACCCTTCCCGGGCTGGCCGTACGGATCGATGAGGCATGCCGGGAAAAAGGCTGTCATGCCGTCGACGCGCCCGTATCGGGCGGGGAAGTCGGGGCCATCAACGGGACCCTCTCGGTCATGATCGGGGGCGAAAAGGAGATCGTGGAACAGGTGATGCCGGTCATCGGGATTTTCAGCAAGAATATGGTCTACCAGGGACCCGCGGGTTCGGGACAGCATACCAAGATGTGCAACCAGATCACCATCGCTGGTACCATGATCGGGGTTTGCGAGGCGCTGGTGTACGGGGCTAAGGCGGGACTCGACCTGAGCACCATGCTCGGGTCCATAAGCAAGGGTGCGGCGGCATGCTGGACCCTTGATGTACTGGCACCCAAGATCGTTGCCAGGGATTTTGAACCCGGGTTCATGGTGGAGCATTTCATCAAGGACCTGGGCATCGCCCTGCAGGAGGCAGAGCTCATGAAGCTTTCCCTGCCCGGCCTGGCACTGGCCAAACAGCTCTACCTTTCGGTCATGGCCATTGGAAAAGGCAGGAAGGGAACACAGGCCCTCTACCTGGCGCTGGAAAGAATGTCGGCGGGAAGTTAAATCCAGCCGGGAACGGCAGGCAATGCCCCTGCTATAAATAGCGATGCCTGCCGGAATCCACAGGCAGGCATCGCATATTCCTTATCTTCCTTGAATACCAATTTTCCTGCTAATCAAGCGGCAGGGTATAGAAGATCTTCAGCAGCGGGCGCATCGATGGTTCCTTGTAATCGCTTGATGCAAAACGGAAGCCCGGGAATTGCGGTGATGGCGATAGTTTGAACAGCATTCCATAGTTGGGGGCTGCAATTTCCTGTTCGGGTATGAAAAGCCGGGTGACGTCCACTTCGATGAAGTTGGCATTCTTGATGAAGGGCGTGATGTATACCTGGTTGGCCTCGATGGTTTTTGGCTGGTTTCCCCAGGTAACCCCGTGCTCTTCCCAGGGTTCCACGATCTGCTGGAGGACCGCACCGTACCAGTGGTATGCATCGTATATAAAGGTATCTACAGGCATAATGCTGTCCCATGGAATAGGCACGTCGTAGAATAGCGTCAGCGTAACCTTATGGATGCGGGCCGATTTGGGGAGTCCGTTGGGACTGAAACGTATCAGGCTGCGGTTCTCACGCATCACGGTCAGGATGGGTTCGGATATGAATGTGGCCTCGAACCAGGGATGGTCCCCAAAATTCTTTTCCGGGTCAAGATTGGAGATCATGGCATCGATGCCGTTCTCCGGTCCCGGTTGAAGCCTGAGCACCTGCATTCCCGGTCCCACTCGAATCAGGAGGGGATTTTCCTGGGTTGTTGCCATCAGCTCCCTGGCCGAAATTTCCATATGTCTCGGTTCAAAACCTTCTTTCTCGACAATGAGCTTATAGAACTCCGCTCCCCCCCGGATCACGACCTTGTTGACTTTGGCTTCAAGGTAAAATTCATGGCGCCAGCCGTCGGGGTGATGCACGGTGAGGTGGGCGTCCGTAATAAGTGTCGGGGCCATGATCATGGGATCGTCGATCATGACCATAACAAAGAACGGCAGCGGTTTCACGACTGAAAATCCGAAGCTTGCATAGCCGAACTCCGAGGGAGGCGCCCCATTAACGGACAGGACCTCGGGACTCAAACGGGTTGTTTCTTCCGGCTTTATATTGAATGCCACGGGCAGCGGGTCCTTCACCAGGTAAGCCCTGGGTGAGCCTTCCAGCGGGGCTGCATAGACCACCTCCCCGGCAGGGTCGATGATCATGAACTTCATCAGCCAGTAATGGCCGGCCTTCAGATCGATCTTTTCACTGAAGAAACCGTCGCCGAATTTATAAAGTGGCAGCAGCTCATCCTCCATGACCGGCAGGCTGTCTTCCCCGATCACGGTCAGCAGGGCATGGTAACGGCTAAGGCCCAGGCTGTCCGGTTCATCCGATTTAAGTACCGACTCATCGAGATTAGAGCTGCTCAGGTAAAGTTCCAGGCTGCCGCTGAGCTCCTGTCCGGGATTTTTCTTCTCGCAGCTATGGAAACCGGCAGCAACAAGCAGAAGGGCCGATACGGCAAGAATTCGATAGATGGTTTTCATGACAGTGGATTTATATGGTAAAAATACAAAAAGTGCCTATCAAATTCAAGACGTAAAACCGGCCGGATTGGTTGCGTCCATGTCAGTTGCACTGAACGTCCTGGAAAAGTTCATCCCAGCAATGCCAGTCCGCATCTTCGAAATTCACCTCATCCTTGACCCTGCCAACTTTGGAAGTCCGGTTCCATTTGATGTAGGTATCCTTTTGCGAAAAGGAAATCGTATAGAAGGCATCGTAGTCGGCATCACCGGTGATCCCGAAAGTAATGTAGCTCCCTGTCTCCTCTCCGCCGGGTTTCACTATTGTATAAGTGATATCCGAGATTTCCTGTTCCCAGTCCATGTTCCACTCGATGCTAAGCCAGGCAACGTTGTTAAGGGGACTTTCATACATCGTCCATTCGGCGTGCGTGCGGTCATACCTGACAATCCCTTCGAACCATTTGAAATCGGTATAGGACCCGGTTTTGCTTATAAACATTTCGGCGGTGAATTCCTCGTTGGAAATCCTTTTGGTGACGAGCCGGGCCGCATAGGTCTCGGCCCCACCCCAGGTATAGGACCATTGCCAGCTGTTGTCACCCAGGTAAACCGGTGTGTGGTTGAAACATTCCAGGTAGGCGGCAACCGGGACGATCATGGGGATCGTTACCAGGGCGTTCCATACGGCAACGGTGGTATAGGAATAAAGTGCATTCTCATAGGATTCAGCTGATTTCATCATCTGTCCCACCGCGGGATTATTGATGAACTGGCTGAAATCCATCATCAGTGCATCGACGGGCGGAAGTTCCGGGAGGGTATCCTGTTTTTCCTTTTCACTGCATGAAATATGCGTGAATACAAGCACCAACGCTGTTGCGAGGATGGAAATAATTGGTTTATTCATTTTTTAAAGGTTTTACATGTTTCTCTTTGAAACGATAAAATTGTGATTTTGTTACGTCAGGAGGAACTTTCAAGTACGATGAATTCACTGATAAGTTTTTCCTTTTCCACGGGACAAATCAGGTAATTAAGGCTGCCGGTTGAGGTTCCCAGTTCCTTCACCCTGCGAAGGCCTGCCTGTTCATCTATTCTGAAAAATTTATTGGAGCCGGGATCAAAAAGCGACCCGATCTTTTGCCCGATGTCGGGATTCTGTATCTCGAGTACCAGGACCGGCCGGTGCATTGCAAGATACTTACCGTATCCCAGCAAAACCTCGTATTCCAGGGTTTCAACATCGATCTTCATCAGGTCAATCCGGATTATACCCTGTTCCTCCAGGTAAGTCCCGAGTTTCCTGACATCCACCATGATGGAACTCTGCTCCCGTGTGACCCAGTCCCTGTTCAGGCTTCCGGCGGTCGTATTCTCGGTGATGAAGGTATCCGGACCGTAATTGAAGAAAGGCAGGCTGCCTTCCGTATCACTCAGGGCCAGCTGTTCACAGCGGATGTCGAACCCGTTTATCCGGTTATTCTTCTGCAGGACGGCAAAAACATTGGGCTGGGGCTCAAATGCGAAAACCTTTGACCTGCTGTTGTATACCTTGGCCAGTGTGGCATAGATGCCCGAATTGGACCCGATATCAAAGATCGTATCGGCGGACAGGCAGAGACGGGTCCATATCCTGCGGGTCATAAGCTCCCATGGATAGCGGTCTATCCCGAGCCAGAATATATGGTTTTCAAGGTGGAAGGCATTATTGAACAGGAGGAATTTTTTCCCGTCTTCCGCCTTTACCCTGAATTTCCCGATGAATCGCATCCTCCGGCGCATGGTTTCCGGGGGAATGTAAAAGGGCCTGATGACCAGGTACAGGGGTTTCCCGAAAATCCTGTACAGCAAATATTTAAGTGCCTTCTTCAGCATTTCTTTGTGATTCAGGTCTGGTTAATACTGGTCAGTCCTGGTTGATAATTATCAGGCCAGGTTGTTGCCTGTCCGGGCAAGGTTGATGCCGGCCGCCGGATCCGTTTACCGGTCATGGATCACGAACCTGTACCGGCCCGATCCGATCCTGGCAACGAGTCCCTCTTTTCCATCAGAAAGGATTTCCAGTCCCTCTATTTCTTCCAGCGAACTGTTACCTTCACGTATACGCTGGGTCCCGCTCACCGGGAAATGAACTACGGCACGGGCATTAGCCGGGATGAGGATCTCCATTTCGATTTCACCGGCCGTTTTATGCCATTTTGAAACGATCTTCCCGTATGGTGATTCAAATCCGGCGGATGCCGACTCGATGCCTCCGACCAGCTGGGGACTGATTTGTATCTCACTATAGGCAAGGGATTGCTCCGTCTGCCGGATGCCCGCAAGTCCCCCGTAAAACCACTCCATCAAATGTCCCAGCATCATGTGGTTGTTGGATACGATCCTCAGGGCGGACCAGGATTCGGTCAGTGCTGTGGCCCCCTTCTTGAGCTGGAAACCGTAGCCGGGGACATCATCGCGGGCATTCATTTCATAGAGAAGTTCACCGGCCCCGCCGTCCTGCAGGGCCCTGACAAGGAAGTGGTAGCCGACGTCACCTGCGGTCAGGGCCTTACCGTTCGCAACGATGGAATCGACCAGGTTGGCCAGGACCCTTTCACGGTCACTTTCCGGTACGAGTCCCGTTACCAGAGGCATCGACATTGCCGTCTGGCTCCCGGTGGAATAGGTTCCGGTCACGGGATCGAAAAACTTCCCGTTAAATGCCTCCCTGACTTCCCGTGCCCTCTGGGCGAATGCTTCCTCCTCAGCATCCCTTCCCAGCACCCGGGCCATTCTTTCGAGCAATACCAGGTCATAATAGTAAATGGCTGTGGCGGTAAGGGAGATCGGGGTCAGCTGTGCAAAACCGGGACGTTCAGGTCCCAGGTCATACCAGTCCCCCAGCCCGTGGGACAGGATATGTCCCTCCGATTTGCCCTCCAGGTAGTCCACGTACCTTGTCATCATGTCCCATGCCCTTAATATCTGCGTTGTGTCGCCATACCACCTGTAGAGTTGCCAGGGAATGATGACGGATGCACTCCCCCACTCCGGGCTGTCCCTGAAAGCCCCTCCAAACACGGTGTACTCGGGTGCGATTCCGGGGATAAGTCCCTCTTCGGTCTGCGCATCGATCATATCATCGATCACCTTGTTGTACAGATGGTATATATCAAAATTGTAGTGTACCCCCTCCCCCATGAGGTAGGTCTGCTCCAGCCAGCCGAGTTTTTCCCGGTGCGGACAATCGGTGACGACACTCTGGAGGTTACTCCGTATGGCCCAGAGGATCAAGGAATTGATCCGGTTGAATAGTTCAAATGAGGTATGAAATTCCCCTGCGACGGGCGAGGAGTTCCGGGTGTGAAGCATTTTAAGACTGCCTATTTTCGGACCCGATGAAGCGGTTGTATCGGGTGCGGCGCCCTCCACCTGGACATACCGGAAGCCATAATAGGTGAATTTCGGGGACCAGGTTTCGGTGCCCTCGCCTTTCAACACGTAGAGCCAGTAATACGGCTGCCCGCTGGCCCTCTGTTCTGCTTCGAGGTTATCCCTGATCAGTTCGGCTGGTACCAGCCTGACTGTATCACCCCGGTTCCCGCTGACTTTCAGCTCGATGATACCGGAAGCATTCTGGCCGAAATCATAAAGGTATCCCCCAGTCCCTCCGACGGGCCTAACGGATACCGGTTCCAGGACCTTTTCAACCTTAATAGGGTAGTCCTTTTCTGGAAGCAGCTTTTCAGAAGGTGCCTTCACCCGCATGGCATGCCTCCACCTGGCATCGTTGAAACCGGGTTTGTCCCAGCCCGGGATTTCCAGTGTTGCGTTGTAGTTTTCTCCCCCGTAAATGCTTGAAAAGGTCAGGGGACCGGGGGCAGCCCTCCAGTCTTCATCGCTCTTGATTACCTCGCTGCTGCCATCTTTATAAAGGATATTCATCATCAGGATCATTTTGGGATTCCCGTAAGCCGTCATTAATTTTCGATACCGTTCATTCGGAATGATATAGAATCCGTTTCCCAGCATTATGCCCAGGCAGTTTGTGCCCTTGCGCATCCGGTCCGTTACATCGTAGGTGTTGTAAAGGCATTTTGCATCATAGTGGGTCCAGCCCGGGGCCAGGAATTGGTCACCCACATTCTCCCCGTTTATATGGAGTTCATACTGTCCCAGTCCCGATACGAACAAAAGGACCATTTCAGGCTCTTCCTTAAGGGAGAATTCCCTGCGCAGAATTGGCAGCAGGTGATCCCCGACGGGCTTGTCTTTCCATTCCTTCCTTCCCCCCGGAAGGTGTATGCCCGGCACCACCCTTTTTCCCGGATCCAGGTCGGTGAACCCGATCCATTCTGCCCTGTTCCAGTCCCCCTCCGATTCGAGTCCCGATATAAAACTTCCCGTCCGGCTCCAGGGGGACTCATTCCCCCGGTTATCCCAGACCTTTACTTTCCAGCAGTAAACATTGCCGGCCTCCAGCGGAGGTGCGCCGCAGGGGACCAGGATGCTTTGGCTGCCCGGTATCCTTCCGGAATCCCACAGAAGATCCTCCTCCCCGAAAGACCTGCTATGCCCGTCTGCCAGGACCAGCCTGTACGCGGTTTGCATCACGTTCCTTTCCCCGGATTCCAGTTTCCAGCTGAATCGCAGATCGTTTGTGGGCACTCCAGCCGGGTCTTCCCCGTTTTCGCAATATACGGAACCGACCCTCAGGCCGTCTCCTGAGCAGGCCATGGAAATCCCCAGGACCATCAGGATCATGGATGCGATGAATAATTTTCTGACTTTCATGAATGATTTTTATTGATTCGTTAATACGATATCTTTTTTTCGTGATCCCGGGGTCACCCTGATCAGTTTGGCTTTTCCCCCGCTCATTTTGGCTTCGACAACGGTATTGCCGGGGACATGGAGTTTGAAATGAACGTCCCAGTCCACCGGCCAGGCCGGAAAAAGCAGGATCTTATCCCCGTTGGCCTGAAGGAGCATCTCCTGCAGGCCGATCATCCCCGAGCCACCCCAGTTCTGGTCCGGCACCCAGTCGAATCCGGGTCCCCAGAAAGCAGGGAACCTGCGTTCCGAATCCTGCAGTTTCTTTATCGTCTCTTCAGCGGCTTCATTCCTCAAGCCGAGGCATGCGGCAAAAATACCGTACTGTTTCCAGCTGATATGGTCGCGAAAAGCCTGCACGTCGGGATCGTACCGCCAGGTATTGATCGCAGTGTCGATCCCAGGCTTCCCCACCCCGTATATCCGCCACGGGAAGACCGGGTAAAGCTGGGGGGCTTCGGTATTCTGGACCCTCTCCCAGGATGCAGCCGGTGCGATCAGGGTATGGCCCTCAATCTCCCGGAATGAAATGGAAGGTATCGTTGCCAGCATCAGGGTCCAGTTTTCACGCCTGTCTTTGTCCAGGTATTTGTCAGGCAGGTCGAGCAGGCCCTTCAAAATAACCTGCAGGGCAGCCACGGTCGATGTGGCATTCCTGGCCAGTTTATAGGTTTCGCAGGCAGACCCGGGGTACAGGACCAACCTGCCCGTGCTGTCGAGCTCAGCCTGGCCACGCTGCCTGGCAAGGTACCGGTAGTGCCGGTCAAAGAAGATAAGACAGCTCTCGATCAGGGGCATGTAGGCTGATATATCAGTCCCCGAATATCTCTCCAGTTGCAGGATCATCAGGCAAAATTCCAGGGCCGTGTCCCACTGGTACTCCAGCCATGCATTGTATTGCATTCCCGGATCCATGCCTTCGGGCCGCTCCCACCCGTACTCGGTGCAATCGGGAAGGCCGAAATTTTCGAGTTGTTCGGTAAAACAGGCCCCTTCATGTCCCCAGTATACCCTGCTGCGCAGTTCTGCATTGCCCAGGGCCCTTAGGTAAAAATCAAGCTGGGGCCGCATCATGTCAAAATCCCCGCTCTTGAGCATCGGGAAATACACCAGTCGCTGGTTCTGGGCGGTGAAGGTACCTCCGCCCCAGTTCCGGAAATCAGGGCTGAAATCCCATTCAGGCCTCACCAGTGAAGGGTCGAAGGTAAAAAGTCCCCCGTTAAACTTCGTCGGCCATTCCCCGTAAGCATTGCATCCCAGCATGTACCTGGACAGCTGGTAATTCCGGCCCACCTGCCAGCCCGGGGAGAATTCCAGGGATGATCCTGACGATGATTCAGAAGACGGCATGGGGGACCCGGCTGATTGCCCCGGAGATGATTCCAGTGATGAGCCAGGGGACTCTCCGGGTGACGGATCGGGCGGGGATGCGGTGGCATTTAACGGTTGGATGACGATATAGCTTCTTTCCCAGAAGCGGTTCCACCAGCGGCAGGTTTCCCGGAACGCATCCTTTTCTGCCCGGTCTGCCTGAATTACCGTTTCCCAAAGGCCTGCATCCCATTCCCCCGGTGCTTCAACCCGGGCCGTGTGCAAAAATATCTCCAACCGATGCATCCTGACAGGGACCCTGCTCCTGAGCTCCCAGCCCCTGAAATCCGTATCCAGGTAGCTTCCCGTCAGGATCCCGGCCGGTTCCATCTCCCTTCCCCGCAGGAATCCACCGTAAGCAAGGTTACGGAGCGGATCATACATGAGGTTCTTTACGGAATCCATTCCCTGCTGGTGCACGGTCACATCAAAAACCGTGGGCGACTGGTTCCTGTGGTAAAAACGCACCCCGTTATCCTCGAACCCCACCTGGTCCCCCGCCTTGACAAGGCTGTCCGGGGGCATCCAGCGGTAGGAATTTTCGCGGCTTTCATTCCTTCTCAGGAGCTTATCCTCATACCGCCAGCTTTCGTAAACGACGCTGGCTTCAATCTCCTGGTTGCTCTTTATTTCGGAATGGATCACCGGCCGGTAAACATCCACCCAGATCCTGAGCTCTGCTGTGAGGTCGCCATTCCTCCCGCTGATCTTCACGTATCCGTCCTCCAGCACGAGTTCCTGCCTGATAAGCTCCCCGTCGAAGGGATTGGGGCTGAAACGCATCCTCACCCGTCCCAGCTTCACGAAGGTATTGTTCTCGTCGAACGTGCCTGACCTGGCCATATAGTACAATACATCCCCGTTCTCCACCCATACGTTCAGTCCGATGTCCCCTCCCCCACAGGGCATCGATTGGGATGCGTCCCGGCTCTGTGATTCCCATACCGGATGGTAGGAGACAGGCAGGTTTTTCCCTCCCCCCTCACAGGCCGTGACCATGCACAGGGTAATGATGGAAACAATCATCAAGCGGGCGAGCCGTGCCATGAATTTTCGTTTTATCCGGGGAAATTGAATTCTCCGATACTCACTGCCTGTATATGGATACCCTGCCTGTCAGTCCCCCTTCAAGCAGGGACCTGCCGTGCATGTTGAAGGGTACGGCGGTCCAGCTTATTCTCTCTTCCGCGGGCAGGTCCCGGTCCCCTATCAGGCGGTTCGCCCAGGTATTGCTGACCCTGATCTCCAGGAGGTTTTCACCGGGGACCAGGAAGTCGCCGATCTCGACCCGGAAAGGGGCGGTCCAGATCACCCCGCAGGCTTTGCCGTTCAGGGCAACATCGGCCATGTCGTGTACCCCGGGGATGGCAAGCCAGTACCGGGATCCGCCTTCCTCCGGAACTGCCCATTGAAAACGCAGACGGTACAGGGCGGTGCCCGAATAATGGGAAATGCCCGGGCAAGGGGACAAATGCCAGCTTTCCAGTTCCTTCATGCGAACGATGGTGTCGGGACCCCCCAGTGAAGGATCAAAAAACACTTCCCAGATGCCTTCAAGGTCACTGAGGTGGACAGGATCCGGGAGGTTGGTCCCGCATTCGGCTCCCCTCTTGATGGTCTTCCGTTCGAGTACGATGAAAATGGAGGCCTGTGGTTCCAGTTCCAGCGGGATGTCCGTCCGGCCATGGGTTGATTTCCAGGTACGGGCGGCCATTATCTCCCCGCTCAGGGGATCGTAGAGGTCAGGCCATCGACCCGATCCCTTCAGTGAAACGGTAATATTCCGTTTAAGGTCCTCCTGGTTTGAGATGAACCAGATATCTGTGTTTCCGTCCCGGCGGTGCGTCCAGGCTATTCTCGCGGTCCGTTCTCCGGATTCGTCCAGGGCCACCAGGTCCCGTTCGAGTCCCGCTTCCTCAAAGGACGGCAGTTCCCATGGTCCAGTAAAGATCTTTCCCTTCCCTGCCCGGTAAACGTTCCCGGAATTCAGGTCTGATGATGTCCGGACATTTCCGACGGCTACAGGCTTATTGGTTGATTTCTTAGGGGCATCTGCAAGCAGGGTTTTCGCGAGCAGGGTTTTCGCGAGCAGGGTATCCGCCACCAGGATGGTGGCACCCTGCCCGGCAAGCTCCAGGATCCTGGCTGCCGCCTCATCCGAGAGCATGCTGCCCCCGGGATCCATCCGCCTGGCTCCGGGGATAATCAGCAGGCAGTAACTGCATCCTCCCGGCAGGATGATCCGTCCGTTCCTCACCGAGGCTATGTTCAGGAGAGCATCGGGATTGAAGGAATCGTAGGCATAACCCTTCAGGGGATCGGTCCAGTCCCCCGGATCAGCCATGTTGGCCGAATGGCTGACGCCTTCGGACATTTCCTCCTGGGGAACGCCTGCATTTGCCAGTCTCTCTTTTTCAGCCTCCACCACTTCTTTGCCGAATATACCCGGAAGCGCCGGCACCAGGCGATCGGGAAGGACAGCCCTTCCGGGGATCTCTTCACCCGTGAACACGGCGATATCTGCTACGGGCACTCCTTTTTGCAGGAGGGACTGGCAACGGGTGGAGTATTCCACCCAGACCCTCCCCGGTTCCCACCAGGTCTGGTCACGCTGGAAATACAGGCCGATCCGGCTGAGGGTCATGCCCGGCCGGCGGTCAATCCAGGGATTGTGGGTGAAGACGTGGAAAACGAAGCGGTTGATGCCCAGCGTATAGTTCCTGTCCCCGATCGCCCTGAGCATCCCGGGATGTTCCCCCCAGGTAAGCCTGAGCTCTGTGAATGCCTCCGCCTGTGTTAGTGTCTTGCCGTAAATGTGTGCCCCCGAGATGGCATCAAGCATATCGTTGGGTTTGTCGTGGGTGGGACTCCACAACCAGAACTCCCCCATGGGGATGTCGACGGATCCGTAGTGCAGCATGCCATCACCCGTCATCGTCGGTGCGGTGCATTCCGCGCTGAAAAGGCAGCCCTGTTCATGGACCTGTGTTTCCAGTACCCTGTAAAAATTATCCACGACCAGTTCGGCTATGGTCAGGCGTATATCGTGAAGGTATTTTTCCGTCCGGCCCGCCGATACCAGCGGTATGCCGGCCATTGCCGGCAGCATATCGACCGGATCGTATCCCCGTCTTGCGATGAATTCATCACGGAACACGGGGGACCAGTTCTGGCTGCCGCATTCCCAGCTGTCCACGTGGAAGATTTCAAGTACCCTCCCGGCCAGTTCCGGTCCAACTTTCTCAACCGCTGCCCCGAACCAGTTTTCATACTGGAGCCGGGCCGCTGCCGGGTTAAACTTGTCACATTCCAGTCCCAGTCCTCCTCCCCCGGTATAATTGGTCTTCCCCGTGGAGGTATGACCCATCCTCAGGATGGTCCACCGGCCTTCCGGTGCATCCCAGACCAGATGGCCGGTCGTATCCATGAAACTACTGATGTTCAGGAGCTTATCCCCTGCGACGCAAAGGCTGTCCGGCAGCTGCCCGGTGGTCGTGGGGGGAGATATCCTCCAGATCGCGCCGGATTTGCCCAGGTACTGGTGAATCCTCGGTGCACCGGAAAGACGGATGCCGGCGATCTTCAGTCCGGGCGACCACTTTGCCATTTCCAGGTCCTCCGACCCGGGTTCCAGTCCCGTTCTCCCGTATATGAACCGGAAATGCCTGGCTGTAACCGGTACGATGGCATGGACCACCGAGGTAGCCTCCTCCTGCCAGCCGTGCCGGGGAGGTTCAAGCCGGCATACGGTTCTGAACCGCACCCCGTCATCGCTGCTCTGAACCCAGAGACGGTGTGCCGCATAGTTATAGCCCGTGGTATGGATGGTGATGTTCCGGCAGGTGAAGGGCTTGCTGAATGAATACATGATCCAGCAGGAATCATTGCTCCGAAAATTTTCCCGGTTATGCTCACGGGAAAGGAAGCCGGGATCCATCCCGGGAATACTGCTGCTTACCTTCGGTTTTACCCGGTAGCTGTCATCATCCGATCCCTCCGCCCGGGGAAAGGAAAACACGGCTATGTCGCGGTAATACCCTTCAAATGCCCCGGGCCGTGACAGGTCCATGTCCAGCCGTTTGCCCCCACCGACAATGGTATCCGACCAGACCACCTTCTGCATCGAAAGCTCAGGCGTGATCCAGGGTCCGCCAGCCACCGCAAAACCGTCACAGGCATGCATGCCCAGTTTTAATCCCAGGCGGTCCGCCTCACGGAAGGCATGCCCCACCATATCCCACCAGAGGGGACTCAGCTGTACGGCCGGCGGAGTGAACTGAGGCGGATCCTCCGCTCCCCTTATGGGCATCAGGTAGGCCCCACCGATCCCGGCCCGCTTCATCGCTTCCAGGTCAGCCGTAATGCCTTCCTTTGAAACACAGGCGTTCATCCAGTACCAGAACACCCAGGGTTTTGCCGATTCAGGCGGATCCAGGAAATCCCGGGCCAGCCTGCCGGAATGTGGGTCGGCGCTGCAGCTATTAAGTACCAGCAGGCTTACCGGCAGGATGCACAACAGGATAATAAGGGCCGGGATTTGCAGGAATTGTAGATTGCAGGATCTGTTGGTATGCATTGATCTGCTTTTAATTTTATTCAAATACCAGGTAGAGGGTCCCTTTCCTGGGACCGCTGAGATAACGCGGACGGGAAGAGGGTCCGATCAGATCGGTCGCGTTGACCTTGTTCCGCACGGCGGGTATCACATCCAGTACAGCGATCCCGGTTTGCGGCAGGGTATAGAGCAGTGCATCCCTCCCGTCGCGTGGCGTGTAAATCCCCAGGTAATTCTTGGGGGAGGTATTTGCCATGTGTATGGTACCCTCATCGGTCTGCAGGCTGGCCCAGGACCAGCCGCTAAGGTATCCCTTGAATTCCGGGTAGGTGAATGTCTCGGCAGGCACAGCATCGTTGTAGGCATTCTCCCAGACGTCAAGCCGGGTTCCCTGCAACCTGTTCTGCCAGACCCGGTATGGACCTTCGCCCAGCCATCGAATCGAATTCACAGCAGTTTCGGGATAATCGAAATATATCCCCATCAGTTCCACCACCCCATCGTAACGGTATTCATAGTCCAGGCGGACGGTCCCGTCCGCGGAGATCGTCCAGGTGGTTTGGGAAAGGGGACCGAAATAGGAGGTTGTAATAAGGAGATTTTCTCCCTCGCGTACAATCTCAGAATCAAGCAGTTTCGATTCACATGGGATCTCCCTGTAAATGCGGTCCACCCCGGCCGGAGCCCGGGGATCGATCGTCCCGTCCAGGGTGCGGTCACCCCTGCGTGCGGCGATGAACCGGGGACCGTTACCCAGGGAGATCTGCTTTCCGCCTTTTTTCACGCTTTTGAGCAGCCAGGTACCGGGATCGAAGACAAGCTCGAGATCATCGGTCGAAACGATTGCCTGTCCCCCTTCATTGCTGAGCGAAACCTTTTCCCCCGGATCCTCCATGGCAGGAAGTTTCACCGGCCTGTCGGCCAGCCTCCAGGACCAGGTCCAGATTTCCCTTCCCGCCTGATCCAGCGCCTTCAGGTAAAGCACATCTGCCTTTTGCCATTCCCCTATCAACCCGAGCTCGAGCCATCCCGAATCATGGGGAGGCACATCCGGTGAGATCGCCGTTCCCGTCCCGAGTACCCGGTGTCCCGACCTGTTGTCCCCCGGATCAGGGAACCGTCCCAGTTCCCACAGGAATGAACATTGCCGCAGGTTGGTGAAATCAAACCGGTTCTCCACCGGGAGCAGACCTTGGAAATCTGCCGGAAGGGTTTCAGCGGAGATGTGGACGGGCGACCAGATTTCCTTTATGGTATAGAAGCTTCCTTCCTTTTCGTGGTGGGGACCCAGGATTCCGTCGGCCCCGTGGTTGCCGTCGGTGTCGATGCTGTCCCTTAGGTCGGTCCTTATGACTCCCTGATCGGCGAAGTCCCATAGCAATCCGCCGCCGCAACGTGGATGCACCCTCATCATTTCCCAGTAATCGTACAGACCGGCACCATGGCCGCCATCGTAAAGCCCGTGAAGGAACTCGGTGGTAAAATAAATAAGTTCCCCCCGCAGGTATTCCTGGGTTTCGCCGTAGGAACGGTAATGCATGGTTTCCACCCCGCTGTGATCCTGCTGGGGATGCAGGACGGGACGGTTCCGCGGATCCCAGCGGGCAAATTCAGGGTCAAGTTCCGTGTTCCAGCCTCCCTCGTTGCCGTTGTCCCAAAACAGGATGGAGGGATGGTTCACATCACGGGTGACCAGTTCCCTTACAAGCCTGCGCCCAACAGAGGTTTCATAGCATCGCTGCCAGCCTCCCAGTTCATCCAGCACATACAGTCCCAGTTCGTCGCAGGCATCCAGGAACTCCGGGTCGGGCGGATAGTGTGACATGCGGACCGTGTTCATGTTCATCTCCTTTATCAGCCTGACGTCTTCGTAGTTTAGAGCGGGATTCAGGGTCCGTCCCGATTCGGGCCGGAAACTGTGACGGTTGACGCCCTTCAGCAGGATGCGCTGCCCGTTGAGGTAAAATCCATCCATAGCCCGTATTTCAAATGTCCGGAACCCGAAACGTTCCGTCACCCGGTGGACAAGGCGGTCGCCCGACATCAGGGAAATCTCCGCCTGGTAAAGGTTCGGCGTCTCCGCGGTCCACAGCCTGATGTCACGGCAGGCGTAACGAAGCGTCAGGCTGTCCGACCCGGGGGTGACGGGCGCCTCGAAAGCTTCCCCGGCTGCCTGCCCACTACTGTCCCTCAGCTGCACTCTTACAAGGTAGCCGGGGCTAAGTGGTTCACCAAGGAAGACTTCGACACGAAAATGACCGTCGGCCCCGGCATCGATGGCCGTACGCTCAATGAACTGAGCCGGCATGATCTCCAGGAAAACGGGACGGAAGATCCCTCCGAAGTTCCAGTAATCGGCCCTCCTTTCGGCCATGTTCACGCTTGCATTCGAGGATTCCTTGCTGACGTCCGCTTCCATCAGGTTTTGATCCCCGTACTTAATCATGTCAGTAATATCGTACCTGAAGCGGTAGAAACCGCCCTGGTGGACGGGTCCTGCCGGCTCCCCGTTGATCCTGACCTCGGTGTCGGTCATCGAAGCTTCGAAAACGAGGTGCACCCGGCTGCCCTGCCATTCCCGGGGGACCTCGAAACGGTACCTGTACCTGCCCTGCTCCGTCGGGATCGCCGGATCGGTGAGTTTTGAATAGTAATTGACCCCGTAATTGTAGTCCCCGAAACCCTGCTGTTCCCAGCAGGAGGGCACCGGGATGGTCGTCCAGTAACCGCTTTGCCTGCCCCCAGTGCAGAAAAATTCCCATTCCACCGTCCGGTCCGAACCCGTTCCCGAAAGGAACACGCGCCGGGTTTCCGTTGAAGCGTCCTGCCTGCTTCCCGCAGGTGTAATTCCGCAGACCGCCGGGGCGACAAGCAGCATCCCTGACAATAAGGCGCAGATTTTCATAACCGTTCCAATATTCATAAGTGTCCTGATATTTTTAAGCATCCTGATATATATAACCATCCTGATATTTATTCAGCCCATTCCTTTTATCCGGTTTCCCGGCTTTCAATATCGTAATGATCCGGCCCTGATTTCCCCTGCAATCCGGCCTGCCTGTCCCGGTTCAGCGTGGCAGGGATAAAGGTAAAAAGAGTACCGGTATGGCCGGGCCGGCACCTGGTACTGCGGCAGGGGCTGGCTGACGGGGGACCACGAATCGTTGCCTCCGATCCCCATCTGGACCAGGTCGATGTTCAGGGTGATGAAGCCGGGATCGACCAGGTCACAGGTATGCCTGGCCTCATCCAGGTTTCCCTGGGTATAGGGCCAGGCGCTCATGCTTAAAAGGCTGTCGGCCGCTATGAGCAGTCCCCTGTCAGCGGGACCGTAAAGGAACATCCATCGCACATCCGTGCGGTTTGCGTTTTCCTGCGGCATGACATACGGCTCGATGAATTGCTCAAGGGGCAGGGAGTAGATGCCCGCATCGGCGCCGTATCTCCGGTCAAGGTAATTTTCCTGTGGCCCCCTGCCGTACCATGTTATCTGCCTGCAGTCGTGTCGTATGCCGCATTGCATTCCGATCCTCGGGATGTTGGGAAGATCCGTGGCGGCATCCAGGGCGTAGTCCACTTCCACGGTCCCGTCCCCCCGAACGGTGTAGGTTACATCCAGTTCCGCCCTGCCTTCAATGATCCTGTATGTGCTGCGCACCCGGATAAGGCCCTTGCCTGTTTCGGCAGCAGACATTTCCTCGAGGACCGGTACGGCAGTGAACCAGGGTGCCAGTAAACGCTGGGGTTTCCACCCGCGCCGGTCGTTGTCGGTAAGGGCCCGGGTGAAATTCGGGAGCAGGGGGCGGGTGATCATTTCCACTCCGCCTGTCGAATACGATTCCAGTGCACCGCTGGATTTACCGAAGCGGATGAGGTATGCGGCATCCCCGGATGCCGGCCCTTTTACGGTCCACGATGAATCGTTTTCCGAAAGGGATAGCCCCGCAAAGCCTTTCATCCTGTCGGGTAAGCCTTTTGTCCCCTCATGGACGGCAGGCAGTCCGGTAAGGGCCAGCTGGCTGGAGGCGATGGTAAAACCGGAGGGTGCCCACGGAGTGTTTTCTTTCAGGCTGAAACGGAGATTGGCCAGGTACTCGTGGCCGGGGGACAGGCCATTGAAATACACGGAAAGATCAAGGAGGGTATCCTTACCGGCCGCCAGCGGGATCGTCCCCAGCGAATGCCTTCCCGTCTCCCTTCCGTCCCGGAGAATAACCAGTTCGGCATTATAGGAGGAAAGGGATTTTACGGCATGCCGGTTCTCCACTTTCACCATTCCACTGCCCGGATCGGCCATCGTGCATTCCACCGGCTGGAAAACCCGCTTGCACTCATAGATGGCAGGTTTTGGCCGGTTATCGGGCGCAACGATCCCGTTAATGCAGAAATTGCCGTCATGAAGCTTCTCCCCGAAATCACCCCCGTAGGCAAAGTACGGGACCCCTTCAGGAGTTTTCGCCAGGAGTCCCTGGTCCTTGTAATCCCAGATGCATCCCCCGATGATGCGGGGAAGGGACCGGAACAGGTCCCAGAAATCCTTCAGGTTCCCGGTGGAATTCCCCATGGAATGAGCGTATTCGACGAACAGGATCGGCCGGTGGTCCCCCGGCTGGTTCACCAGGAGCTCCGGTGTGAAGATGCCGGGATAAAAACGGCTGACGATATCGACCCAGAACTGGTCCACCGGCACCTGTATGCGATGCGAATGATCCGGGGGGTAGCCCGGTTCGGAGGGGGCGATGTAGCCTTTCACCCGGGGATTTCCCTGGGCCGGTTCGTAATGGACCGGGCGCGTGATGTCGAAATCATGGATCCACCCGGCCATGGCGGCGTGGTTGGGTCCCCTCCCGGATTCGTTCCCCAGGCTCCAGATTATCACGCTGGGATGGTTCTTGTCCCTCTCCACCATCCGGATGGCACGTTCCATGAAGGCATGGTTCCACTGCGGGTCGTTGCTCAGCTTTCCCCCAAGCCCGTGCGATTCCAGGTTGGCCTCATCGATGACCAGGATCCCGAAGCGGTCACAAAGATCGTAGAAATACGGATCGTTCGGGTAATGGCTCGTACGTATGCAGTTAAAATTGAACCGTTTGATCTGCCGCACATCTTCCAGGATATCCTCCCGCGACAGCGCCTTGCCTTTCACCGGGTGGTGGTCGTGCCGGTTCACGCCGTACAGGTAGGTTTTCTTTCCATTGATCAGAAGCTTGCTGTCCTCTTTTGAGAACTCTATACTCCGTATCCCGACCCTGCAGCTCTTCACCTCCAGCACATTCCCCAGGCTGTCTTCCAGCGAAAGGGCAAGGGTGTAAAGGTAGGGGGACTCGTCGCTCCACTTCCGTGGATCCTTCAGCCGGGTTTCAAGAAGGCCGAATTTGACATTGTCGAGTCGGGGATAGCTCTCATTGATCACGGCTGCTGCATCTATGGAAAGGGGACGCTCGAGGACAGGTCGCTTATCCTCATCGTAGAGGTATGCCTTCAGTTTGTATCCGGAAATCCTGTGGCCGGTCAGGTTCTCGAGCCTGGGCCTTATGCTCAGCGTGGCATCGCGATAATCCTCGTCCAGTTTCGCCTGGTAATGGAAATCGGCAATGCGGAGGGCCGGTTCCGCCATCAGCAGGACCTCCCTCTGTATCCCGCTCAGTCGCCAGTGGTCCTGGTCCTCCAGGTAGGATGCATCACTCCAGCGGATCACCTGCACCGAGAGGATGTTCTCCCCTTCCTGAAGGTAGGGTGTGACGTTGAACTCCGAGGGAAGGAAGCTGTCTTCCCCGTAACCCAGGAATTTGCCGTTCAGCCAGGCACTGAAGGCAGAGCTCACGCCCCCGAACTGCAGTGTGATGTTCATTCCCTTCCAGGCCGCGGGGACCGTAAACGATCGCTGGTAGGAGCCGACCGGGTTGTCGTCGCGGGGCACCCAGGGCGGGTTGACGGGACGGAAGGGGTAGACCGCACTCTTGTAGATGGGCCTTCCGTAACCCTTGAGTTCCCAGTTCGAGGGGACCTCGATCTTATCCCAGTTGCTTACCCGGGAAAGGTAAAAATCCTTCGGAGCATCGGCAGGCCGGGCGGCAAAACGGAAATCCCATTCCCCGTTAAGCAGCATGATCCTGTTTGTATTCTTCCGCTCGCAGGTCAGGGCATCTTCAAGTGTTGCGAAGGACCAGGAAGTCGCCCTTGCCGGTTCACGGTTGATGCTGCAAATGAGCGGATCCTCCCATGGCTCGGTACCGTATACCTGCGGCACCGGAGGGATGCCGGCCGGCTCGCCCGTTACGGTCTGGGCCCGGAGGATCTTCCCTGAAAAAGGCATGAAGCACATCCACAGGATCATCCCTGTTCGCAGTATAATCTCCGAGCCCGGGGGAATATTGCCGCAAGATTGTTTTAATTCCCTTTTCATGAATTGATCATTTGTTCACCCAGTACGCTCCCCCAGGTCATGACCACGAAAGACGCGATCAGGATCATTAATGCAATAATCAGTACAAGGTAGGTCCGGGGACTTACTTTCGTCCATTCCTTCATGATCACCCCGACAATGTAACTGAAGAATATCAGCATGGACATATGCAGAACCCAGCTGATGAACTGGAAATTGCCCATCCAGACGTGTCCCAGTCCATAGAAAAAGAACTGCATAAACCAGAGAGATCCGGCAAATGCCGACCAGCCGAAGTTCTTCAGGAGCCGCCCGCCTGATACAACGGCGCCCGGGATGAATTCCTTAAGTGTTTTCTGACGGATGCCCAGCACCAGGAACCAGGTAAAATTAACCAGCAGGCATCCGGAAGTGGATACAATGATCTTGGCATTCCCCTCGAAATGACCTGCACCGTGCGCGGCAGCCATGTCCGCGATGGGCTGCCCGTGTTCCAGCGAAATGTTGAAAACCGCCGACAGGACCCCTGCAATAATGGCAAGGACCAGTCCCCCGGACATATCAAACTGCCGGGCGTTGTTCCCCGGGGGGGTGTCGTTCTCCTGGCGGGAGTTATTCTCCTGCCGTGAGAGATCCTTTTCCTTCCTGAAACCAGCCCATCCGGTCAGTCCCACTCCTACGACGGACATCACCATCCCGGCCAGGACGATGTTACTTCCCGGCCGCGTGAAATACTCCACCAGTCCCCCGGAAATCATCAGCGGCACCAGGGTGCCCAGAACGGCGGAGATCCCAATGGCAATGGTATAGGTGAGGGAATAGCCGATCCTGCCTATGGCCAGCCCGAAGCACATACTCCCGAAACCATAGACCGCCCCGAGGATGAATGCACCCCAGAAAACATCCCGTGGTGCCTGGGCAAGGATTGAAAAAAAACCGGGGACGGTGATCACCCCGATGATCAGGGGCATGATCAGCCAGGCGAAACATGCCTGCACCAGCCAGAAGGTGCCCCAGGACCAGTTGCGGGTTCTGGGATAGGGCATGTAACAGGTTGCGGCGGACATGCCCCCGAGGGCATGCAGGCCGGTTCCGATGATGGGATTGGGTGTGAACATATTATTCCAGGTGAAAAATTTCTTCCATATCCGCCCAGAACTCCTGTGGTTTCCTGTTTTCCAGCGGATCCATGAGGGGTTTGACGACATCCCACCAGCGTTGGGTTTCCGGGTCTGCGGCCATACGCTCCATATCCCCCTTAAAGTCCTTGCCCGTATACTCGAAATACGCAAAGAGGTAATCGTCCCTGAAAAAAATCGAATAATTCCTGAGGTTGCATTCCCTGATCATCTTCAGCACTTGGGGCCAGACAGCCGCATGGCAGTCGATGTACTTCTGTGCCTGTCCCGGTTTCAGCCGGATCATCTGTCCGAATCTTCTCATGATACTTGTTTTAAGGCATTAAACAGTGCTTCTACGTTCCCGGGCGGGATATCCGGCAATATGGCCTCGTGGCTGGGGGAAAAAATGAGTCCCGTTGGAAAAACCTCCAGGATCTCACCGACACGGGCCCTGACCATGGCAGGATCGCCTTTGACCAGGAGGTACTGGGCGTCGATCCCGCCGCAGAATGCGACCTTGCCGCCGAAATTTTCCTTCAGCTTGCGGATGTCCATATCCGCGGCCAGTGCCTGTATGGGGTGTATGATATCCGCTCCCAGACCGGCCAGGTCATCGATGATGGGAAAGATGGAACCGCAGGAATGGTGCATCACTTTCAGCCCGTAGCTTTTAGCCTGATCGATCAGCTGCCGTGTCCCCGGAAACACATATTCACGCAGGGATGCCGCATCCACCATCAATCCCCCCTGGCTCCCGAAATCATTGCCGATCAGCACCGCATCGAGGTAACCCCTGGTGGATTCGTAAAAGATTTCGTTTGCCCTGAGGTAAAATTTCGTGATCCGGTCGATGACCGCACTGAACATTTCCGGGTTACCCAGCATGGTCACCAGGGCATGTTCCATCCCGAAGGCGGAGCATGCATCCTGGAAATGAGCGCTCCAGAGGACGCCCATCCGGGCATAGCGGTCATCGATGGCCATGGCACGGTTCCTGGCTTCCTCCCTGTCGAGGTAATCCGCAGGATCCGGCCAGTCGAATTTTTCCACATCCGCCGGATCATTGTAATCCTCGAAAAATCCGGGTGCAGTCAGTGTTCTGTCGTCCGGCCGGTCGAGGTGGTCGGTCTTGGCGAAATCAAAGGCACAGGCGATGTGGTTGGAAGGGGGGTAATTATAGGGCACGTCGATGGGGTAAACGTCGTCGTCCAGAATCCGTTTCAGGCCGTCCATGGAATTCACCCCGAAATACTTTTTCAGTCCCGGTTCAGCCGAAGGTACCGGCATTCCCAGCCATGCAGCCGGCCGGTCGACCGGTTCATAAAGAATGGTGGCCAGGAAGCGGTCCTTATGATTCATCCTGTTCATTGTGTCAATGTCCATTAAAAAGTATGTACAATCCTATCATGACTATTATCAGCGCAATCCAGACGGTCCAGATTTTCCGGCCGGGATTCGGGATGGTCCCGAAATCCAGCCCTTCCACCCCGGGACGGTCCTGACGGGTCATGGTACTTCCAGCCCTCCTGTCAATATATGTTATGGCAATGGAAAGCATCAGCAATACAGCGAATATAAGAAATGAAAGCAAAAGGAAATGGGGCCAGAAGTCATATTTCTCGTTAGGATAGATCCAGAGGTAGAATATCCCTGTCCCGATGCTGATCACCGTTCCCCCGGAGAGCACAAAATTAGCCGCCTTTGCGGTTGCCTTTTTCCAGAATACCCCCAGGAGGAATACGACCGTCATCGGGGGCGCGAGAAATCCCAGCACGGCCTGGAACTTGTCAAACAGGTTCAATCCCCTGATGTTGTTTATGGCCAGGGAGAGCAGGATGGCAATCAGCGCACCTGCGGCGGCTGCGATCCTGCCGGTGCGGACGATCTCTCCGGGAGAAGCTTCGGGAGAGAATTTCCTGACGTAAATATCCATGGTGAACACGGTGCTCAGGGAATTCAGCGCGGAATCGATCGTACTGATCAGGGCAGCGATCAGTACGGCCATGATCAGGCCTGTCATGCCTGCCGGGAAAAGCCTCGTCACCATGGTCATGTAGGCTTTGTCCGGATCATCCAGTCCCGGGAAAAGCACGAAACAAACGATCCCCGGGATGATAAACAGGGCAACGTCCAGGATCTTCAGCCAGCCGGTAAAATTTGCCCCCAGCTGTCCCTGCCTGAGGTTCCGGGC
This sequence comes from uncultured Bacteroides sp., assembly GCA_964431315.1. Taxonomy (GTDB): domain Bacteria; phylum Bacteroidota; class Bacteroidia; order Bacteroidales; family SM23-62; genus SM23-62. The sequence continues at coordinate 48,797 of CAYSJH010000010.1, forward strand.
ACCGAGCACGGACTGGACCATGGACTGGTCAGTACACCAGAACCAGACCCCCATGACCGGGTATCCAAGGATGATGGCCAGCCAGGGATAATTCGGATTGTCGATGGGCAGGAAAAGGTTCCAGTACTCCGGGGGTGTCCGATGGTATACGGCCATAATGCCACCGGCTTTGTGGAGTCCCACTACCGTCAGGAGGAGGGAAGCCAGGATCAGCAGGAGCATCTGGAAGACGTTGGTATAGGCTATGGCTTTCAGTCCCCCTGCAATGGTAAAAAACGCCGAGATCAGGACGAGGACCACGACCGCCAGCCAGAGGGGCAGGTTCAGGATCTGTCCCACCAGGATCCCCCCGGCGAAAAGGGTAAGTCCGAGCCAGGAGATCAGGATGGTGACCAGTGCGTACCAGGCAAGAATGTTGCGTGTGGACTGCCCGAAGCGTTTTCCCATGAATTCCGGGAGGGTCTGCACCCTGGCCCCCAGGTAGCGCGGGGCGAATACCATGGCCAGGAGCAGGATGAATGGGAAGGCATACCAGCCGAAATTCCCGGCCACCACCCCCGTGGTGTAGCCAATGCTTGCCGAGGCAATGAGCATGGATGGACCGACGTTGGTCCCCCACATGGTCAGGCCGATGCTGTACCACCCGAGGGACCTCCCGGCAAGAAACAGATTTTCGTCCTTTTCCTTTTTCCGTATAAAGCTCACCCAGTAGCCGATCATAATAAGCACCGCCAGGTAGAGTCCCACTACCACAAAATCCACGGGCCTGAGAAACTGGTGTATGCTGTTCATGGTGATTACCTGTATGCTTCGGCGATCTTCAGGGCCGCCTCGATGTCCCCTTCGTTTTTGAAATCCATTAAAATGTTCAGTCCCTCTGCCCCCACATTGTCCAGCAGGGATTTCAGCTCCTCAACCTTTACCCAGCAGGGCATGAGGGCTTTCCCCGCTTCCAGGATCTTCCGGTACAGGGCGTACCACTTCGGGTCCCCTCCCTGGGGCTGCCCGTAGCCCGGGGTCCACTGGACGGCATTGAGTCCGGGGATCCCGAGCACGGTGTCCAGGTGCCGTATCGCATCCACCCCGTCAAGGTGATAAAGGGTATAATCGATCTTCCTGCATTGCTCGCTCAGGAAGGGAAGGGCAAACCGGCGGAAATCCTCCACCGAGATCATCACGGAGATGTCGGACTGGAGCTTGGAGACCCTGCCGGGTGCCCATAGGGAGAAATAACAGAATGCCATTTCATCTCCTTCCCGGATGATCCCGTAAATCCGGTCAAACACCTCGAAATAGATGCGGTTCACCCGGGCAAGCTCCTGCTCGAGAATTTCAGGCTGCATCAGCATGTCCGTCAGCACCCGGTCGTTCCCCTTCAGGCTGGCAAGCACATCGAGTCCCTCTACAAGGTCCGGGCAGCCCACGAAATACCTTCCCTGCGACAGTTTTTTACAGGCCTTCAGGAGGTCCAGGTGAAGCTTCCACCAGGGATTTTCCCCGTCCAGTTCGAGGTCCGGTTCCGAACCCGGGTGCTGGCGTATCCAGATGGTATCGCTTCCCGGTTCCAGGTCCGCCCCAAGGATTGCAGCCAGGGATCCGGGTCCCAGGTGGGTATTGGCCACGGGAGGGATGTCCGCCAGGAAGGAACTGCGCGAGAGCCGGTAATGCAGGTACTCCGCCCTCCAGTCCGGGTCCAGCCAGAACTGCCTGAGATCTCGCGCAGGAAGCGGTTCGGGTACCGGCTCATGCGGTGGACCCTCCTTTTCCAGGTGTTCCCACATGCTGATCAGCAGTCCCCTGCCCTCCCACCATTCCATGTATCTTTCCCGTGATTCCTCCCAGTTGCGTTTCCAGGTCTTCATCGGTTCTGTATTACAGCCATCTTCCTCCCGGCAGAATTAAATTCCATATTGCTTTTACCCAGATCCACCGAGGTGGCCAGTGCAATTCCCCGGTCATCCTCCCTGTTAACGGCACAGTAAAAATGATAGACCGTGCCTTCGTATTTGATCACGGAGGACTTATGGGCAAAAACTGCATCATAGGATTCACCTGGTGAGATCAAATCGGGACCGTCCCAGTCCGTCCAGTGAACCAGGTCATGGGAACAGGCAAAACGGTTGAAAGCATTGGGCCGTCCTTCCCAGAAAGCCCCGAAGTAGAACATTACGTAGACATCATCGATCTTCTGGATGACTGCATCGCCGGAAATACCGCGGTGGTGATTGATCACCGGGTTATCCCCGTAGCGCTGCCAGTGTACCATGTCATCCGATACGGCCATCCCGATCCTTTCCGCTCCACGCTGCGGCCTAAGGCTGTCTCCCCTGGCGTTGTAATACATCACGAAGGGATGCCCGGTAAGCTTCCTGCGGTCCCATATCACGCTGCTTTTATACATGGTGGAATTTTCCCACCAGCGCACATCCGGGTCGTTCGGTGTAAGGACCGGTTTGCCGAGGCGCTGCCATTCATGGCCGGAAGTGGGATCCTCCTCCGTGAAGGCTATTCCAATGGAAAGAACCCCCGCTTCGTAGCCTTTCGATCTTCCCCCGAAATACGACATCCAGTACTTTCCCCGGTATTTCTGCCATTTATAGCCGCCACCCCACTCCATCTCCTGCAGGGCAATGTACCCGGCTTTCTGGTCATCGTCCCAGTCAGTGGTATCGGAAAAGGACATGATTGAACCGACGGGATCCCACGACAGCAGGTCCATGCTTACGGCCAGCCAGGTTTCGTACCCTCGTCCGTCGTACACCAGGTAGGTCATGTACCAGCGGTCACCCTTCCTGAAGACGCTGGGACAGTCAAACTTCTTCGAAGGGTCGGGGGGGATCATGACAAGTCCGTATTTATAAGGCGTGCTGATTTTTTCGTACACCGCCTGCATTTCCCCCGGTGCAACTGCTTCAGGCAGATCTGGTGAAGACTTTTTCTTTCCCGGGCCGCAGCCGTAAACCGACAGCAGGACAAGCAGTGAAAGCAGGCATTTTCTTCCCATAGCATTGATTTTTAATAAAAAAGCCAGTCCACCGGCTGTTCCCCTTTTACACCGGTTGAGATCCCTGCATCGTGGGTAGGGATTTCCTGGCCTCCATCCATGAATCCCAGCACCAGGGCGATGCCTTTCCCGAGCCGCAGGGAATTCTCGCCGGGTTCAAAATAATAGGTGTTTACATTTACCGCGTAGAGTCCCGTTATACGCAACGCATTCGCTATCCGGATATCCGCCTGTCCCCTGTCGTTCGCACTTGCATCGGTTTCAAGGCTCGGGGGATCCAGTATCCGGTAGCTGTGACCGTTGAAAAAACCAACCAGGATCTTTACGGGGATCTCATTGCGGAACCGGATGAGGGTGCCTTCCCCGACCTGTCGCTCGTAAGACAGAAGGATGCCCTGCATTTCGGCAAGCTCGGCCGCAATGCTGTCGATCGTGAAATCCCTGTCCGTGTAGATCCTGCCCTTCCCGGAAAGCGGGTAATACGAAAGGTTTTTATCCATCAATTCGACATGGACCGGCCGGAGGGTCTCTAACTGTGGTCCCTGGGATCTCGCTCCGGCGGACCCCGCTTCAGGTGATCCTGTTGCGGCAGATCTCAGCATATCGAGGTTCCTGCGGAAATTCTCCAGTTCATTTTCGTAGTGGACCAGTAATTCCCCCCAGGTTTTGTTGCTCCCGTTCCGGCCGGAAATCGGGATCCTTCGCTGCGCGGTCTGCATGCTGTTGGCATATAGGTAGGTGGAGTCTGTGCGCCCGGCAAGATCCCTGTAAACCTCCACGCTCTCCTCCAGCAGGGGCAGCGCAGCTTCCAGGTCGGCCAGGTTGCCCGAATGCTGGTAACGCAACACGCTTATGGCAGCGTTTGCCTTCGCGGCAAAAAAGCGGGCGATGTCCCGGTAACAGTACACATCATTCAGCAGGCGCAGGAATTCTTCCCGGTTCCTCGTCACATGGGGTTTTGCTTTTTCGATGGCCTCGACGGCAAGTTCGGAGTGCTCAAGCACTTCCCTGACGATCTGCGGTGGTGTTTCCCCTTCATGGGGAATGCCCTGCCATTCTTTTCGGGCATATTCCGGGAGGATTTCGCCCGGGGGACCGTTGGATTCCAGGAAACTCCGGTAGACGTTCCACTTGAAGGGATTAACCAGCTGGCTCATGAACATTCCCAGTAAAAGCGTCTGCCGGTTGCCGTCTGAGATGCCGAACCTTCGGAGCAGCATGGGAGCGATCTCGCCCGTCTGTTCATAGGCTTCCAGGATCTGCCTGCCGCAGCCCCTGCAACCGTAGTAACGGTCAAATTCCCCGGTCCAGAATTTTGTTTCACCTTCCTTTGGCCGGTCCCGCTTCCAGGCATACCTCCCCCAGGCCTCGTACCATACCCAGTCCCGCTTAACCTGCAGCAGGCGCCCATCCACCCGGTCGGCGCTGTACGGCCAGTCCCAGTAAGAAGCCTGCGGATAGAGGTGCAAACCGCTGGCGCCCTGTATGTCGTGCATGGCTTTCACGCATTTTTGTATGAAGTCCGGCGAACCGTAACGGAAAGGCTCCAGGTTTGCCATGATGTGGACGTTTGCAATATGGACGGATCCCAGCGTGCTCAGTTCCCGGGGAATCTCAGCCCAGGAATTACGCGGCTGGCAGGTGGTGAGGGACTCGCCATTGTATTTGTATGTGGTATAAAGGTTTTTATAAAGCGGCAGGGCGGCTTCCATAACCCTTTTGGCATCGGTGTCGTGTCCCCTCAGTACGATCGGGGGCTCGTCGGTGCGGCCCAGTGCAGCAAGCCCGTCTTTAACCCCGGGGATGATGGTTTCGGTGAACCAGATAACATCGTCTTCTATGGTATTCATGGCCTCCCCGAGGGTGACCATGAGTCCCACGTTAGGATACTTCTCTATAAAGGCAGCCACCGACTTCCGGGTATAATCCGCGATGAGCGGGGTAATGGGACGTGAGCGGTCCTGCGTTTCCAGCCCGTTTTTCTCTGCAAATGGTTTAGAAAGTATAATGTTATAGAACATCTGGACCACGGTGATCCCCCTCTGTTCGGCCTCCCGGGTCAGGAAGCCGAATATTTCCTCGTTCAGCCGGAAGGTCTCGTCATCCACTTCCACGGCATACGGATAGTCTTTCAGCCTCACCAGGGAAGCAAAAGGATGTCCGTTCCACAGGAAAAGTGCATTGTAGCGGTTTGCCACGAGCAGATCCAGGTACTCCGTCCACAGCTGCCTGTCGTAAAACCAGGGAAAGTTTTCTGGTGTGTAGGGATACTCGTATACCTTCCTCCCCGGCAGGTATTGTGTCTTCTGGAGTCCCACACAGGTTCCCCTTATCACCATGTCCGGGCCGTCAGCCATGCTTATGTGACGGGGCAGCCTTCCTTCCCGCTCGATCCTGCCGGCCAGTTCAATGCAGCCGTAAAGAGTCCCGGAATAGTCCTCCCCGCGGATCAGGATCCGCTTTCCGGCAGATTCTATTGCAAAACCCTCCTTACCGGCCGGCCGTGGAACTTCCGTCTTCTGATCACCAGGCCACGGGGACTTTTCCCCCCGGCAAATCTGCATGAGGCTGTCCGTTTCCAATCCCACAACGATCTGTCGTGCGGGACCCGCAGAGTCCGGGTTGCAGCCGATGCAAACCCTGTAACCGGCTGCCTCGAGGCGTTCCGCCAGCCACCCGGTCCCAAACTCAGTCTTCGCATCGTTGTTCGCGGGTACCAGCATAACCTCCAGCCCGTTACTGCAGGCAAACAGTAGGAGCATCAGTGCCACCAGTCCTGTCGCCTTGAGAATCCCTTTCATTTTTGAAATCAAACAGTTAGCTGCATTTATCTTCGGAGAACTCAATTTTACGGGAATATTGATAACGTTTACATTTTATATTTACTTATTTTTAAATTTGTTATAATCGTCCCGTCACAGTATGCATGCAAACGTTTTAATTGCTAATATAATTTTAAAGGCATAGATTAACAAAATTATATTTGAAGCCCGGCAAAATGGACAGGAATAAGGTCATTATTTGCGTTGCCCCGGTCTCTCATACCGGAAAAGCGGTCCCCCCCGGCTGCAGGAATCCCCTGACCGCGGAAGAGGTGGCTGCCGAGGTGGCTGACTGTGCTGCTGCAGGGGCAGGCATGGTCCATCTCCACGTGAGGGATGAGGCCGGTGCCCAGACTTTTAAGCTGGATGTGTTCAGGAATACCCTCGATCTTTTCACAGCCAGGACGGATATCATTATACAGGGTTCGACGGGGGGACTCGCGGACCTTAGCCTGGAAGAACGCTGTGTATGCCTGGATGAGTCCCGGGTGGAAGTGGCTTCGCTGAACATGGGTTCGGTAAATTTCGGCGAGGGGGTGTACATCAACACCTTTCCCGATATCCGTTTCTGGGCAAAACGCATGAAGGAACGCGGGGTGATGCCCGAGCTGGAGTGTTTCGATCTCGGCATGATCGAAAACAGTTTTCTTCTGGCTGATGAAGGGCTGCTTGAAAGTCCCATGCATTTTAATTTCTGCCTGGGAACCCGCGGAGCGCTTTCGGCCACTGCCCGGAACCTCTCTGTCATGCGGTCCGGCCTGAAAGGGGATATGCACTGGGGACTCACGGTTGAGGGGATGCCGGATTTTTCAATGATCGCCTGTGCACTTTCATTCGGGGCCAGTGTGGTACGGATCGGGTTCGAGGATTCCTTTTATTACTCACCCGGGAAACTTGCCGCGACCAATGCCGTGCTGGTGGAACAACTGGTCAGGCTGATAGTCTCGCTGGGCTATGAAGTCGCCACTCCGGCTGAAGCCAGGCAAATCCTTAATCTTTCAAATCCCTAGCATGAATATTCGAAACCTGAAGTTCACCCTCAGCGTATTTATTCTCTTATTTGCGGGATCGATTTTAGCACAATCCCCCGGAAGCGGCAAGATCCTTATCACCGAATTCATGGCCATTAACAACAATACCCTGGCAGACGGGGACGGCGATTATCCGGACTGGATCGAGCTCTACAATCCGGGAGTCTCATCCATAGACCTGGGAGGTTGGTTCCTGACCGACAATCCCGGGATACCGGACAAGTGGGAGTTCCCCTCCATAACGTTGGAGCCCGGTTCGTACATGGTGGTTTTTGCATCCGGGAAGGACCGCAGGGACCCTGCCGCTGACCTGCACACCAGTTTCAGCCTTTCGGGGTCGGGAGAATACCTGGCCATCGTGGAACCGGACGCCCTGACGGTCTCCTACTCATACGGACCCGTATATCCTGCCCAGCGGGCGGATGTCTCCTACGGGATCATTTCCTTCCAACAAACCTATCTGAGCAGCCCGACGCCCGGTGCCGAAAATACCACGGGAGGCCAGTTGCTGCCGCCTGTTTTCAGCAAAAATCGGGGTTTTTACAGGGAAGCCTTCCAGGTGGAACTTTCCGTAGCCGATCCCGCCCTCGGGATTTATTACAGCACGGATGGCACACGGCCTTCAAAAACAAAAGGGCAGCGGTACGAAACACCCGTCCAGATCCGGACCACCACTCCGCTGAGTGCCGTAACGGTGAATGCCGAAGGTGGTATGAGCGAGGTCATCACCCATACCTACCTGTTTGTCGACAGCATCATAAAACAGCCTGTATATCCGCCCGGGTATCCTCCGGTGTGGGGGAATTTCAAATATGTAAGTCCCGATCCCCCTGCCGATTATGAAATGGACCCGGAGGTCTGCAAAGATCCCGCTTATAAGAATCTTTTGGAGATCGCCCTGACTTCCCTCCCCACCCTTTCGATCGTGACGGATATCGGCAACCTGTTTTCCGGAAATCCGGATCCCCTGACCGGCGGCATATACATCTACACCGGTAATTCCGCAGCCGGGAGTACCGGGAAGGACTGGGAAAGGCAGGTTTCGGCGGAATATTTTGATCCTTCCGGCAGCCGGCAGTTCCAGGTCAATTGCGGACTCAGACTTCACGGCGGGAACAGCCGGGTTCCGGACAACAGCCAGAAACATTCCCTGCGGCTGGTATTCCGAAGCGAGTTTGGTCCCACCAGGCTGAACTTCAACCTGTTCAAGGGCCGGGGAGCGGCCAATGAATTTAATACGCTGGTCCTCCGCGCCGGTTATAATTTTTCCTGGAGCCACAACAACGCGGAACAACGCGAACGCTCGCTCCTGATCAGGGATCCCTTTGCCAAGAATACCCAGCTGGACATGGGGAGTCCCTCGGCCCACAGCAGGTATGTCCACCTTTACCTGAACGGATTGTACTGGGGCATCTATACCATTACGGAAAAGCTGAACAATGACTTCATGGGATCCTACCTTTCCGGATCGGAGGATGAATTCGACGTGGTGAAGGATCACGGGGGACTGGTGGACGGGAATGCCACCGCATGGGATCAGACCCTGAGCCAGGCGAGGGGGGGACTGGAAACTCAGGCCTCGTACCAGAAGATCCAGGGCAATAATCCCGAAGGAACCCCCAACCCGGGATATTCCAATCTCCTGGACGTGGATAACCTGATCGACTACATGATGTTCAACATCTGGATCGGCAATAACGACTGGGACCATAACAACTGGATCGCCGCCCGCAACAGGGTGGATCCACTTTACGGGTTTTATTTTTTCTCCTGGGATGCCGAAAATTCCATGACGGATATTGCCGTCAATATGGTAGGCGAAAACAACGATAACAATCCCAGCATGATCTACTCGCAGCTGAGGGCAAACGAAGAGTTCAGGCTGCGCTTTGCCGACCGTATTCAGAAACATTTTTTCAACGGAGGAGCCCTGACCCAGGAAGCCACCCTGAACCGGTTCAGGGAGCTTGCAGGCGAACTGGATATGGCCATCATCGCCGAGTCCGCGCGCTGGGGGGATTACCGAAGGGACCTGCATCCGAGGGACGATGTGGCCGAACTCTACACCCGCAACGATCACTGGCTGGTTGAAAAACAAGCACTCGAAAACGATTATTTTCCGCAGCGGAGTACGATCGTCCTGGAGCAATTCAGGGAAGCGGGACTCTACCCGGACCTGGATGCACCGGTGATCAGTCCCCATGGCGGACTGATCACCCAGCCGATCGCTATTGAGATCACCGCGGCCGAAGGGGAGATCTATTACAGCCTGGACGGTGCGGATCCGAGGGAACCCGGCGGTGCCGTATCCCTGTCCCATGCCATCCTGTACGAAAGTCCAATTAGCACGGAAGCCAGTGTCATCGTACGGGCACGTGCCCGAAACGGGAATACGTGGTCGGCCATGAACGAGGCAATTTTCAGTTCCGAAACAGGCACCCTTGCCATACCTTTGCAACCGGACCGGGAGAAATTCTTCGCCCTTTGCTACCCCAACCCGTTCAGGCAGTCCACCACCATCCGATACATACTCCCCAACGGTGGAAAGGTCAGGATAAGCGTCATGAACCTGGAAGGCCGGATCGTGGCAGACCTGCAAAGCGGTTACCAGCCTGAAGGGGAACACTCCGTGACATGGAGCCCGGAAGGCCAGCCGGCAGGCATCTATTTTTACCGGATATGCCTGGACGACAGGATCTGCACCGGAAAAATGATCCTTAACCGATAAACAAACACCTTGCAATGGCCCACCCACTTTACTCAGAAATCGTCAACAGTTATCCGCCTGCAGGGACCCTGGACTTCAGGGATGAAATCACCCGCATGCTGGAAAAGGAGCGGACCAGGATCGTTGTCATGGATGACGATCCCACCGGGATACAAACGGTACAGGATTGTCTCCTGCTGACGGACTGGGAACCGGGAACCCTTGATAAAGCCCTGCTGCATAAGTCCCCCCTGTTCTATGTCCTGATCAATTCCCGCTCTATGGACGAATCCTCTGCAGTCCGCATCAACCGCGAGGTAGCCATGGCCGTGCTCCGGGCGAATGAGCGGCATAATCTCAGGCTCATTTTCATCAGCCGGAGCGATTCCACCCTGCGCGGCCATTTCCCGGCGGAGCCCGAAACCATCCTTTCGGTGCATCGGTCGATGAATATCCCGGTGGAATTGCCGGTTTTCTTCATTCCCTCTTTTTTTGAGGCCGGAAGGTATACAGCCGGGAATGTACAGTACGTGAAAACGGGGGACCATATGGTACCGGCAGCCGGGACCGAGTTTGCGAAGGACAGCGTTTTCGGCTATTCCCACTCGGATCTTTTTCATTACATGGATGAGAAATCAGGCGGGAACATCCGGATCGGGGAGACCGGTACCCTCGACCTTTCAACCCTCAGGAATTCGGACCGGGATGACCCGGTGGATCTGAGGGAACTCAGGGAATTGCTCAAATCGTTCAAAAGATTACGCTATGTCTCCGTTGATGCCATGGAATACGCCGACCTGAGGAAATTCAGCCTTGCCCTGCTTCAAACCCTGTCGGAATCCGGTACCGGGGCGATCCTCCGCACTTCCTCCTCCCTTCCGAAAGCCCTGAGCGGTATCCCCGACAGGGATTACCTGTCGAGAAAGGAACTGGTCAGGGGTCCTGGAAAAGGATTGTTCATCATCGGTTCCCATGTGCAGAAGACAACCCGGCAGTTGGGGGAACTTCTGAAAGAAAAAGGAGTGAAAGGGATCGAGGCGGATGTAAGGGAGATCATCAGCCGGCCGGAAGCCTGCCTCCAGGAGATCACCGGAGAGCTTGAAGATTGCCGGAAATCCGGGATCACTCCCGTGGTTTATACCAGCCGTCAGGAATTGTTCACGGAAGACAGGGAAAAGCGCCTTCCCGCAGGGAGAAAGATCGCGGATTTCCTGACCGCCGTTGTCCGATCCCTTCCGGCCGCTCCCGCTTACCTGGTGGCAAAGGGAGGGATCACTTCCCATGACATACTGGTAAGGGGACTCAGTGTAGGCATGGCAAAGGTAGCGGGACAGGTACTCCCGGGGGTCCCGGTGATCATTACCGGGAAAGGCGACGCCCTCCCATCCCTTCCGTACGTCATTTTTCCCGGCAACGTGGGCGATGATGGATCTCTCGCCGAATTATACCGCAAGCTCAATTAGATCACGGCTCCAACCAGGGCGTATCCGGGCGTTCCTTCCTCTGACCATGGCATTTCCTGTTATCCCTCTTCCACCAGTTTCTTTTCAGGATTTATCAATGAGAACAGGGCTGCGCTGGTAAGCAGCATCCCGGCTATGACGTAAAGCGGAAAATTGTAATTCCCCGTTGCTTCAACCAGGTATCCGAATGCAATGGCGCAAACAAATCCTCCTATGTTCCCCGCCGTATTCATGGCGCCGGAGATGGTCCCCCCGAACTTTTTGCCGATGTCCAGGCAGATGGCCCATGCTCCCGGGAGCATCAGGTCGAAAATCCCGAAACTGAGCGAAAGGAAAATGAATACCTGCAGCTTCCCCGGTATGAACCCGGCCAGGAACATCAGGACCGACGCCAGGGCCAGGGCGGATATGCTTATCGTCTTCCGGCCGATCTTCAGCCCGTACCTGGCGGAGAGGCGGTCGCTCATGTATCCCCCGGCAATATTGCCCAATACCGAGAACAGGAAGGGCACCGCCACGGCATAGGTCAGCTCGCTTTTGGCAAATCCCCTTCCCTCTTCCAGGAAAACGGGGAACCAGGAGAAAAAGAACCAGCTGCCCCAGGCGTAGAAAAAATACATCGAAAGCAGGATCCAGAACTGGTTCCTGCGAAGGATGATCTTCCAGGGAATCTTCAGTTTCCCGGCACGGGACCCGCCCTGCCCGATTTCTTCCAGTTCCCTTGCGGAGATCCCGGATTTCTGCGAGGGATGGTTACGGAACCAGAGGTACCATATAACTACCCAGACAAGGCCGCAGGCGCCCAGCAGGTAAAAGGCCATCCGCCAGCCCACCGTAAGCATCACGGGTACGACAACCAGCGGGGTGAGCGCCCCTCCTATCCTGCTTGCCGCCCAGAGGTAGCCCTGCGCCCTGGCCGTCTCACCGGAAGGGAACCAGCGGCCCACAACTCCCGTCATGTTGGGGTAGGCTCCGGCCTCCCCGACTCCGAACAGAAGACGGATCATCAGCAGCATGGCAAAACCGCCTGCCGTACCGGTCAGGATGGTAAAAACCGACCACCACAACACAATGAGGGAAAGCACACCGCGCTGACCCGCCCGGTCCCCCCAGGCCCCGAGGGGCACCTGCAGGAGGCCGTAGGTAAGGATAAAAGAACTGAGGACCCATCCCCACTGACGGGTTGAGAGTCCCAGGTCATGCATGATGCTGGCCCCGGCCACGCTGATGTTGATCCGGTCGAGGAAAGTGATGACACCCACCACCATCAGAAGGACCAGGACAATATTCCTTTTTTTCAATAAAGTGCTATTTTAAACCCTCGATGACAGACCTGACCTCCAGGGTTCCTGAAAGGGGACTCGTAAGCACGGCCTTGCCGGTCTTTTCCAGGATGGCATCCTGCACCCTTGCCATGGAACCCTGGGCAAGGACAAAGGCATCCACCCGGCCGGCCAGGTCCACCGCGGTTTGTAGTACCAGCCTGTCATGCCGGTCGGGATCTCCGTCCATGAGGGACTGAAAAGCCCCTTTCGCGAGCCCCTCTACAATTTCGACCTCCCTGAAAAATTCGGATGCAAAACGCTCAATCAGCCTCCGGGTCGGATCCAGGGTCGTGGGCAATGTTGCCATAACCCCGATCCTCGAGTATTCCTGCACCGCCTTCCGGGCCATGGCATCGTCTATCTTCACCAGCGGTATCGGTAGCTTTTCCCTGGCCTCGATGGCAACATCCCCAACCGAAGAACAGGTATTGAAGATGACATCCGCCCCGGTTTCCACTGCCGCATCATAGTAATGGAACAATCTTTTCCTTACCGGATCCGGTACTTTCCCTTCCCGGATGACATCCTGTATCAGGCTGTCATCCACGATGTTGATAAGCCTTACTTCCGGCAGGTTATCCGCAAACAGCTTTTTGACGGGTTCAACCATCGCCAGTGCCGTATGGACTGCCACAACGGTTTTCATAATTACGGATTTTACAACCCTTGCCCTAATATATATAAAAACATCAAAAAAAGGGCCAGGGAAAAATGCAAAGTGAATTTGTACCAGGATTTCCTGCTTAAAGAGGGATTGTTCCAGAAAGAAGAATCCGGAGAAACTCGAAAGAACCTCCGGATTCAACCACATTACCTTAATTCATGAGATCTAAAAGTAATGTTGCCCTAACCTATCCATATCTAACCTAACACTAATGCAAATCACAAACAGCTAAAATCACTGATAAGCAGGATTCTGTGGATAATCCCCCGAATCAAGGGAAATTGCACTTAAAGGAATCGGCCTTAAGATTTTAAAATTCCCATTCGCTCCTAAAAATGGATCAATACCACTATCCACAAGAGCCTTGATGTCCGGGTTCCGGGTCTTGGTGTATTCCATGAGTTTTCCTGTCCTTTTAAGATCCAGCCAGCGGAATCCTTCACCAACCAGTTCCCTTGCCCTCTCTTCCAGGATGAAATCAATATCCACGCCTGATACAGTTGCCGCTCCGGCTCTCTGTCTGACCGTATTAACTCGTGCATCAGCATTGCCTGAATTGCCGGACTGAAGGTATGCCTCTGCTGCAATCAGATAAGTTTCTCCCAATCTGGCAAGATACAGATCGTGTGTGTATTGAATGTCAGGAGTCTGAATACGATCAAATTTCTTTAAAGCTGGAAGATCAGTCTGATTCAGGCCATCCCACCAGTGCGGACCGAGCGGTGAAATGACCGTCTCACTGCGCATGGGTGATCCTGCCCGCCAGTTAGCCGTATCTGCCAGCTGTGCAGCCGTCCGAGGATAGTAAAAAGCGACAGGGGAATTATCGGGATCCAGGTAATATCCTATATAGGGATTGGTCCTGATATCCAGGAAAGTGCCCTCGAATCGCGTATCGTTGTCCTCGAACAATGTGTACAGGTATTCCGTAGGATGAAGGGCATTTTTCTTATTCACCCCGTCGTTGCTTCCCTGCGCCAGTGGTCCCCAGGCATAATCCCAGTTATGGGCTCCTCCATGCAGGGTTGAACCGGGGGAATACTGAATCGACCAGAGGATCTCATCATTGACATCATTTTCCGGTGCAAACAAATCCTCGAAAGACACGTCAAGACCCTGTCCGTTGATTGCGGCATCTGCCAGTTGCGCAGCCTGAGAAAAATCTGCCGCAGACCCAAAGGATTCATAACCACGCGTGAGATAAACTTTTGCCAGGATATGCTGCGCCGCACGCTTGGTTATCCTTCCGTAATCGGATTGAGTTTCCGGAAGGTTACCTATGGCTTCTTCCAGTTCAGAGATGATAAAATCGTACACCTCACTGGCAGGATTGCGATCAAAATGCGTGATCGGTTTATCCACCAGCTCGGTAACCAGGCTGAGGTCCCCGAATTGCTGCACCAGCTGGAAATAGAAGAATGCCCGGATAACCTTCACCTCCGCAATCCGGGTGCTTAATTCGCTGAAGTCTTCAGTCTGGGTAGAGTATGCCAGGGCCATATTGGCAATCTGTATGCTCTGGTAAGTGGTTTTAAACAGGTACTCCACCTGACTGTTCCCCGGAGTCAGGGTCTGGTAAGCAGCCAGTCCCAGGGGAACTTCCTGGTGTGCGGCGAAAAACAGATCCGTTCCGGCGCAGAATACATAGGGTGTCGGCTGGTATACATCCCTGACGGAAGAATATACCGCGTTAATCAAACCTTCATACCCGGCCTTGGTTACATAATAGTTTTCCGCTGTTGTATTCCCCGGGTTTTCTTCCTCCAGAAAATCTGTACAACCCACTATCGTAATCAACGCGAGGGCCAACGGTATCTTAATAAATACGCTTTTCATGATCTTAGAATTTAATGTTAGCACCAAACTGATATATTGCATAGGAGGTATTCGTTGCATCCTCCCCCGACATTTCCGCTCCGGCCCATTCCGGGTCAAATCCGTCATATTTCGTAAACACAAATGGATTCAACGCATTGAAGTACAACCTCACACCCGAAATCCGTATCCGGGATAACAATTCGTTACTGAAATTATACCCGAGGGTGATATTCTGTACCCGCACAAATGACGCATCCTTATTAAAGCCCGGATATCCATAGTCTTCGGCATCTTCACCCCAATATGGACCCATATATGCGGGTTGCGGGTAGGTGTTTGAGTACCGCGCTTCCGTAACTGGATTGTCTCTCACGTAATAGGGGACATTCAGGACCACCTTACTGTTGAAATCGGTAAACTCGGTGTGGAAGGGACTGTAGATGAAAACTCCCTGTTTGGTGTAGATGGTGGCAGAAAGATCCCAGTTCTTATACCTCAGAGTGGTTGAAAATGTCCCGATCCAGTCGGGATCCGGTGAACCCAGTACCGCCATGTCGTGGTCAATATCAATGTTGCCATCCCCGTTCAGGTCCTTGACCTTTGCCGTTCCCTCCATGGCCTGGAGATCCGCGGGCGCCAGTTCGTCCTTCTGCCATATCCCGTCAAATTCCATGGCGTAAATGACATTTACCGGCTGGCCGATGAACCAGCGGTTGGGGACATCATCTTCTTTTGCCCCGTACAGCTCAACGATCTTGTTTTTATTCCTGGAGAAGATAAAGTTGGTTTCCCAGGAAAAATTGGTGGTCCTTACGTTAATCGTCCGGAGTAAAAATTCAATCCCCTTGTTGCTGACTGAACCCACATTATCGATCATTTCGGCCCAACCGGTCGGCATGGCCAGTTTACGCGGCATCAACAAATCGAGGGAAAGCCTGTCATAAAAGTCGATCGCACCGGAAATTCTTCTGCCAAACAATCCGTAGTCAATCCCCAGGTTCCATTCCCTTGTACGTTCCCAGGTTAAGTTTTTGTTCGAAAGAGCGCCCGGTATAAAACCATCCGCGGTGGTCCCGTTCCAGTCATAATATTTCTGGGTGGTCAAGGCGGATTGTGTCGAGTAAGGACTGATGTTGTTGTTTCCCGTGTAACCAAAACTCAGGCGAAGCTTGAGGTTGCTGATCTGCGAAACGCCCCGCATGAACGGTTCCTGGTCAATTCTCCAGGCCACTGCAGCTGATGGGAAGTATGCCCATTTGTTCCCTTCCGCAAGTTTGGATGAACCATCCCATCGTATGGTTCCGGTGAAGAGATATTTGTCCCGGAATGAATAATTCAACCTATTCGTGAATGAAAGCAGTGTGCTTTTGCTGAATCCGGTGGAGGCATCCCGCTGCGGAGCACTCTGGACATTATACCATTCGGATTGGAATGGAACGTCCCTGCCATAGGCATAGGCTGTTTCGTATCTATCCACCTGGGAAGTCTGGATGAAATCATAGGAAATTCTGTGATCGTTAATTTCCTTGGATAAATTTATCTGGTTGTCCCAGATATAGGAGAAGTTGATATCATTCCACATCCTTGCAACCGAGATGGATCGTGATGCAAACCGGTCGAAATATTCCCCTGTCCGTTGAAACTTGGCGTATGGCGAGAAGGTTGTTCTCAGGCTGATCCATTTGGCCGGACTGAATTTAAGGTAGAAATTGGAGATTAAATAATACCGTTGAATATTATACTGGGAGTTGCTTTCCAGGTATGCATACGGGTTTACGTTGCCGGATATCCCGATCATGGGGGACTGAATATAATTGCCATCCTTGTCCTTTGCAGGCGCGTAATTCGGCATCCTGAAAATCTGGCGGGTGTAACCCTGCCTGGAAACCAGTTCGCGATCGTCGAATGCCAGGTTCACATTGGCCCCCATCGAAAACATATCACTCCGGCTGAAGTCAGCGCTTGCCTTGAAATTATATTTTTTGTACCACTGACCTTCGGCATTGCCATTATCGCCCTGATAACCAAATCCTACAAGATAGTTGGCTCCTTTACTGCCGCCAGCTGCGGAAATAAAATGATTTTGCTGAATGGCCGGCTTTATAAGCTCCCCGATCCAGTCAGTCCCGTTCCGGCTGGCAAGGTTTTCCGCCCAGTAACTGGTCCCGTCTGCCTGGAGAACGGTGGGGAACCCGTAGGTAGGTGAATCTACGATAGTATTACCCTGGACAAGATCACGGGTCACCTGGCGGTCCCTGTTCCATTTTACGCCTTCATCATAACCCCACATAATATCAGGCATATTCGCAATCGTCCGAACGCCTACGAAGCCCGAATAGGAAACACCAGCATTTTGAGAAGCCATACCTTCACCGGTTCTGGTTGTTACGATGATTACACCGTTAGACCCCCGTGAACCGTAAATTGCCGTTGATGATGCATCTTTAAGGACATCAATTCTCACAATATCGTTTACATTCAGAAAATTGATATTATCAGTCATCACACCGTCTACCACATATAAAGGTGCAGCTCCGGTTAAGGTATTGACTCCCCTGATCTGAATATCAAAATCACTTCCGACGGTCCCGGTTCTCTGACTGACGTTGACACCCGCAACATTCGCCTGGAGTGCTTTGGCGGGACTGATGGAACCTACCGATGCCAATTCCTCGTTACCGACGGAAGCTACAGCCCCCGTCAAATCCCTCTTCTGAATACTGCCGTATCCGATTACCACGACCTCATCCAGCCCTATGGAAGTTTCCTGCATGGTTAAATCGATGGTAGTCTGATCAGTTACGGCTATTTCAGAAGTTTCCATGCCTACAAAGGAAAAGACTAAAATATCGTTAGCGGATACATTCTGAAGCGTATAATTACCGCCTGCATCTGTGATGGTGCCAATGGTGGTCCCCCGAACAACAACGGTTGCTCCAATGACGGGATCTCCGTTGGCATCGGTAACCTTTCCTGTCACGGTACGACCTTCCTGCAACAAACTTTCCGAGGAGAGCAAGATCTTTCGGTCAGATACCCGGTATTTGACATCGGTTCCTTTGAATATGGCGTCCAGGACCTGTTCAATAGAACTTTCCTCGGTTACGATATCCAATTTGCGATTCAAATCCACAGAATGGTCATCGAGGACAAAAAAGAAGTCACTCATCTCTTCAATCTCATCCAGAACCTCGGCGATTGTTTTTTCGGAAAGATTCAAAGAGATCTTTGATTTTTGCGAATAGGTAGTCGATGCATTCACTTGTAACACCCCGACTAGCAAGAACAGTAAGGTTATCCGCAAAATTCTTAACGAACGTATTAAGGCATTATAATTATTTGCCTCATTGGGAAAGACACTTTTCATTTAGTTGTTGTGTTAGATTAGTAATAATAAGAATCAGGTTTTTCTTGAAATTTTTAGTGGGTTTTTCTGTTTTTAAGGAGGCTTTTGTTTAGGTTTCATCGTTTTAAATTTTTAGTTCATATTTGGAATCCATCGTCTTTGACAGTGGTGATGTTCTTTTTGCCATGACCGTATGTGTTAGATGAGCAGGTATAAAAACTTCCTCATATTGCTTATGAATGTGAATATCGTATCGTATGGTTTCCTATGCAATTTCCTCGATACTGTGGCAACTGATACGCCTGATTTTTTAGCGATATCCTTCATGCTTGCAATTGAGAGGACCGATTATATCAATTTCAGGTAACAATTTTTAAGTTCCGTTTTGAAAACGTTGTCATATAGATTTTCAAAACTATTCCTCACATTTATGCAGTCTCTTATGAATACAAATGTAAACGTTTTCTTAATTCAAGTCAAATTTTAGTTGCTTTTTAATAAAGGTTTGATTTTTATTTCATCTGCCGCTGAACGACCCAGACACTTTGATTTTTTAATCTGATATACAGATACTTAGCCAATACAATCGAAACTGTTTTTTCACTTTTCCTGAAGGAAGCCTCTTCCGAAAAACCTGATTTAGATTTAGATTCTTTCTGAATTAATGGATAACTTTAATTGATTTTGTATCTTAATGAACTCGAAATTTATAATGCCTTGATATAATAGCAATTTTAATTTACTGATTATGTGGACATTATTAATTATTCCTGATAATGTAAACGATAACAGTCTGCATTCCGCATATGTTCCTTCTTGCCCTGACAATTTTCATTCCTGAAGCTGTGAACGCAGCTTCGTTGTAGATTTTACACATGACAAAAGAACACTAGGTCAATCCAATCGGAATTGAAAACCAGCACCCAAGGCTCAGCTGGCAGATTCTGTCGCTCGACCGGGGAGTAATACAGACGGCATGGCAGGTGCAGTCCGCCGCCGGGGAGGGAGTTCCTGTAAGGACCCCCGGCAACCTATCTCCTGTCAGGGAGATCATTCCACCGGACGGGGAGCGCGTTTCTGACATGGGCCAGAACATGGGAGGGTCGTTGAAATTCAGCCTCAGGGACTAAAAAGGTACGGAAATATTCCTTCAGCATGCATAGGTCCTCGACACGGACGGGAATTTTTACATGGAATACCTCAGGTCTGCAAAACAGGAGATATGCTATACATTTAAAGGAGAAAGCCTGGAGAAGTATGAACCGTTTGATACCTTACAGGGATTCCAGTATGTGAAAATCGTCGATCTTCACCAGTGGTATCAGTAGTTTTTCCATGGCCTTGATGGCAACAACCCCAACCGAAGAACATTAATTGAAAATGACATCCTGTATCAGGCTGTCATCCACGATGTTGATAAGCCTTACTTCCGGCAGGTTATCCGCAAACAGCTTTTTGACGGGTTCAACCATCGCCAGTGCCGTATGGACTGCCACAACGG
The DNA here is from genome assembly GCA_964431315.1 of uncultured Bacteroides sp. Lineage (GTDB taxonomy): Bacteria > Bacteroidota > Bacteroidia > Bacteroidales > SM23-62 > SM23-62. Next base: position 68,478 of record CAYSJH010000010.1, read on the forward strand.
TTTTCATATGTGATAACGTTTACACTGCGAATATATGAAATCAACAACAAAAGACCCGGAAGAAACCGGGGTCATTATCTACCTGCATTCATTTTTGATCCCGGCAATTTTGATTTTGAAATCAATAGCTCAGGTGTCATAAGTAATAATTTCATTATTTTAACCGGTAGATTTACTAAAAATGAAAAAACCTGCCTTCAAACTGGTTTATCTGATCATTCCGGTCATATTCCTGGTAATAGCGGTTTATCTCAGGGATGTCAGAGGTATATACCATACCAGCGGTGTAGATCCGGAATACGCCTTTTTATATAACGGGTTAAATGTTGCCCTTCTCAAACTGAGAATCTGGCATATCCAGCACCCGGCAACACCGCTGCAATTATTATGCGGGCTTGTTATCAGGTTAATTCATCTCTTTTTTGGTAAGGGACCCATAACGAACGACGTACTGAACCGTCCGGAATTCTACCTTGCAGGCATCAGTTATACCATTTTTTTATTAATGGCTATATCCAATGCAGCCCTGGGGTACTTCAGCCACAAATTTACCAGACAACCCTTGTTAAGCTTATTGATCCAGCTGAGTCCCTTCATGTCAACAATGGTTGCCAGCTTCTTTTTTCGTATAGCAACCGAGCCCATGCTGATCATTACCATCCAGGTTTATGCGATCTATATGCTGTACATGCTGCACATCAACTATAACAGGAAGCATATAATAGTTTTCGCTGTTATAACATCCTTATCCATAGCAACCAAGGTGAATACCTTCAGCCTGGCCGTTATACCTCTGTTTTTTTTAATCAATTATAAAGAGCGGCTATTGTATCTGGGTACGGTGACGCTTTCCTTTTTTATCTGGGCTTTTCCGGTGGTTTTAAGGATAAACCAGTACTTTTTCTGGATTAAAGGATTACTCCTACATAGCGGAAGATATGGAACAGGCGAACAAAAATTCCTGGACTGGCCATCCTTTTTTAATAACCTAAAAGACATGTTCACCGGCGATTGGCTTTGGACAGGTTTTTTAATCCTACTGGGATTAGGAGTGTTACTGATGCTTATACCAAATGTTGATCGTAAGCTGTTCGCTGAAAACAGGAAAAATAAAAAAATGCTGTTGGGGATCATAATTTCATTTCTAATGCTATTCTTAATAGTCAGTAAACATTATACTTACTATTATTTACTGCCGGCTCTGGTTTTGGTAATTCCTGCTTTCGTTATCCTGTTATTGACGCTGAAATCAGCATATCTGAAAAATACGATAGCCGCGATAAGCATTTTCGCCATTTTAATTATTCAGTGCAAGGATATACCCGTTATGCTTAAAGGTTACAAAGTGAGAAACCTTGAAAGGAAAATGACCTCGCAATATGTACAGGAAAGATTTAACAGGGAGGATACAATTGTCCTTGTTCCCAATTATTATGGTAATGCTTTTCCTCAATATGCGCTTTTTTTTGGTTCATGGTGGAGCGGTCCGAATCAGCGTGAACTGGTTTACCAGCAGCATCTGAAAAAAATGTACCCGAACACCTACATATACAATCCGGTTGAAAAGTATTTCCATTTCTGGGGGGAACGAATACCTGTCGGGGACATTTTAGATAAATATCCCGGCATTTATGTTTCAGTCGGCTGGCAAATGGAAAAACCTTTTCAGGATGTGATTTCCATTATGGATACCGTAACGACAGATTTCACACTGGATACACTCTATATCAATGAAAAATCGGAAGAAGAAATTTTTTTATTGAAACAATATCAGCCGGCAGATCTTCCTGAACCATCTACTCGCCGGTAAAATTGCAGAAACCTGTAATCCAATCCAGAATGAAACGAGAGAATCCCTTCAAAAAACCTTATGCAGCTGCGGCCTTTTTCCTTCCGCTGATCATTTTCATTTCTGTTTCCTTAAAAATCAAGGCATCGGGACCGGAGGTAACGCACCTGCGTACAGAGCATAAAACCAATCCCATGGGGATCGATGCTGATCCTCCCAGGCTAAGCTGGCAGATCCTGTCGGGGGAACGCGGGGTAATGCAGACGGCATGGCAGGTGCAGTCGGCCGCCACCGAAACGGACCTGGAAAAAGACAGGGTCGTCTGGGATCCGGGGAAGGTCGTTTCCGGGCAGTCGAACCTGGTAGCTTACGGGGGACCGCCCCTGCAGAGCGGTGAGCGGGTTTACTGGAGGGTGCGCGTATGGGATAACCGCGGAAATACGTCGGACTGGAGCCAGCCGGCATTTTTTGAAGCGGGACTTCTGAATCATTCGGACTGGAAGGCGAAATGGATTGAGCCCGTACTGCCTGAAATGGAAGGGGGATTGCAGCCCTGCCCCTACTTGCGAAGGGAATTTACCCTGGGAAAGGAGATCTGTGAGGCACACCTGTACGTGACCTGCCACGGTCTTTACGAGATCCACATGAACGGACAGAAAATAAGCGATGACCTGTTCACCCCCGGGTGGACCAGCTACAATAAAAGGCTGCAATACCAGGCCTACGACATTACCGGCATGGTGAAGAAAGGAGCGAATGCCGTGGGCGCCATCCTCGGGGAAGGCTGGTACTGCGGTCCCTTTGGATGGGAAGGCAAAAGGCAATTGTATGGACAGAGGCCTGCACTCCTGCTGCAGATGAAGATTACATTCACCGACGGGTCTGAGCAGTGGATCCTGTCGGATCAATCCTGGAAAACCGGGAGCGGTCCCATTCTCAAATCGGAAATCTATGACGGGGAGATCTTCGATGCACGGCTTGAGAAGGAAGGCTGGGATCTGCCCGGATTCAGGGATCAGGGGTGGACAAACTGCAGGGAGAAAGATTACGGTTACGACAATATCGTCTCCGGCGAGGGAGTCCCCGTGCGGATCACCGGAACGCTTTCGCCAGTCAGGGAATTCATCACACCGGCCGGGGAGCGGGTTTTCGATATGGGACAGAACATGGTTGGGTGGGTGAAATTCAGGCTAAAAGGGGAAAAAGGCTCGGAGATCATCCTTCAGCATGCCGAGGTACTGGATAAAGAAGGTAATTTTTACACTGCCAACCTCCGGTCTGCAAAACAGGAAATCCGGTATACATTCAGGGGCGAAGGCACGGAAACGTATGAACCGCATTTCACCTTCCAGGGATTCCGGTACGTGAAAATTTCAGGCTATACGGGTGAGATATCCCTGGATGAACTGGAAGGGAAGGTGATCCATTCGGATATGGAGCCGGCAGGAGATTTCCATTGCTCCGATTCACTGCTCAACCGGCTGCAAAGGAACATCCGGTGGGGATTAAGAGGGAATTTCCTGGATGTCCCGACCGATTGCCCGCAGCGGGACGAACGCATGGGGTGGACCGGTGACGCAGAGGTTTTTGCACCAACCGCATGCTTCAATATGAATACTGCGGCATTTTTCACCAAGTGGCTGCGGGACCTGGCGGCGGACCAGAGGGGCGACGGGAGCGTGCCCTGGGTCGTGCCCATGGTGATCGAGGGCGGCGGCGGTACGGGCTGGTCGGACGGCTACGGTGCCACCGGGTGGGCGGATGCGGCTGTCATCGTGCCCTGGACCCTCTACCAGTACTTCGGGGATCTTCGCATCCTCGAGACGCAGTACGCATCCATGAAGGCCTGGGTGGAATATATGATACGGCATTCGGGACAGAGGTATATTTTTGACTACGGGTTCCACTTCGGGGACTGGCTTTCATTTGCTGAATATTACAGCCTGAAGTATGCAGCCCCTGATTACGGATTCGCAGGTGCCCATACCGATAAGGACCTGATCGCCACGGCCTATTTCTTCCACTCCGCCGGCCTGCTGCAGAAAACCGCATCCCTTCTCGGGAAGGAAGAGGATGCCGCCAGGTATTCGGACCTGCTGCCGAAGATCAGGGAAGCCTTTCAAAAGGAGTTCATGACCCCCACCGGAAGGTTGTCCTCCAGTACCCAGACCGCCTATGCGCTGGCCCTTGAATTCGGACTCCTTCCGGAAGAAATGCGCGGACCGGATGCCGGCAGGCTGGCAGCGAACGTGGAGGAATTCGGGCACCTGACCACGGGTTTCCTCGGCACGCCCCTGCTCTGCCATGCACTGTCCGATAACGGCTATCCCGGGCTGGCATACTACCTGCTTTTCCAGGACAAATACCCTTCCTGGCTCTACCCGGTCACCATTGGGGCCACAACCATCTGGGAGCGCTGGGACGGGATCAGGCCGGACAGCACATTCCAGGACGCGGGCATGAATTCCTTCAACCATTATGCTTACGGGGCAATAGGGGACTGGATCTACAGGAACGTAGCAGGCATCCGGAACGACCCGGATTACCCCGGTTTTAAAAGGTTCACCATCCGGCCCCTGGTCACTTCCCGCCTTGATCACGTCCGCGCCTGGCATGTTTCCCCCTACGGCCGGATCATTTCCGAGTGGAATACCAATGGAGAAAAACTTCAGATGAACGTAACCGTACCTCCGAATTCGGTGGCCAGGATATACATCCCGCGAAGGGATGGGACCGGGGTCCTGGAATCGGGACTTTCGCTCGAAAAAGCAGATGGCATACTGGGGATGGAAGAGCAGGAGGATCTCCTGATGCTCGAGGTCGGATCGGGAGAATACCACTTTGAATCGAAAAAACCGGATTAATTCTGAACGGCATGAAATTCCTGAACGGCATGAAATGCACACTGTCCCGGACAGTAATTCCGATGGTACTCGTTTTCGCCGCCCTGCCGGCGGCGACCCAGGAAAAAAGCCTGGTCAACATGTCAAAAAGTCCCCACGCCGTAATGACCGGGGTCAATATGGACGATGTGCACTGGACCGACGGATTCTGGCCGGAATGGTTCCGGGTATGCAGGGATTCCATGGTCCCATCCATGTGGCGGATCCTGGACGACCCCTCCATCAGCCATGCGTTCCGCAATTTCGAGATTGCGGCGGGAACGCAGGAAGGCTGCCATGCGGGTCCCCCTTTCAACGACGGGGACTTCTACAAATGGTTCGAATCCCTGGCCGCGGTTTACATGCAGACCCGGGATCCTGTGCTGGACAGCCTGATGGATGCAATCATTCCCATGATTGCCCGTTCGCAGCGTGCGGACGGCTACATTCACACCCCGGTCATCATCGGGCAGGCCAACCTTCCAGAAGGAAAACCGGAATTCCGGGAAAGACTTGATTTTGAAACGTATAACATGGGACACCTGATGACGGCTGCCTGCGTCCATTACAGGGCCACCGGGAAAAGGACATTGCTGGATGTGGCCATTAAAGCAGCTGATTTCCTGATTGCCTTTTATGAAAAAGCCCCCGGCGAAATGGCACAGAATGCCATCTGTCCCTCCCATTACATGGGGGTAGCCGAGTTGTACCGCACCACGGGGGATGAGCGCTTCCTGGAACTGGCAAGGGACCTGGTGGAGATCCGCAGCCTGGTCAGGGACGGGACCGACCATAACCAGGACCGGATACCCTTCCGCCAGCAGACTGAGGCTGTGGGTCATGCCGTGCGGGCCAATTACCTTTACGCCGGTGTGGCCGACCTGGTGGCCGAGACGGGGGACAGCACCCTGATGCGGCCGCTCGAGTCGATCTGGAACGACCTGGTCGAACATAAGCTCTACATCACTGGGGGATGCGGGGCCCTTTACGACGGGGTATCCCCCGACGGTACCAGTTACAGTCCCCCTTACATCCAGCAGGTCCACCAGGCCTACGGCCGTCCCTACCAGCTGCCCGGCATCACCGCGCACAATGAATCCTGTGCCAACGTCGGAAGCGTGCTCTGGTCCTGGCGCATGCTCATGCTTACCGGTGACGCCCGGTATGCCGACCTGGTGGAACGGACCCTGTACAACGCTGTTTTGCCCGCCGTAAGCCTTGACGGGAAAAGATACTTCTACACCAATCCCCTGCGCGTCAATCCTGACCTGCCCTATATCCTGCGCTGGTCGAAAGAAAGGGAGGAGTACATCAGCCTCTGCAATTGCTGTCCCCCGAACATCGTCCGCACGATCGCAGAAACAGGCAGCTACCTTTACAGCGTCTCCGAAAGAGGGATCTGGTTCCACCTTTACGGGGGAAATACTTTTGAGACCATCCTTCCCGATGGTTCGGAACTGTCGCTCGAAGAGGCCACAGACTACCCCTGGGACGGGACCATCCGGATTGAACTGAAGAAAGTGCCTGCCGGCGAATTCTCATTGTTCCTGCGCATCCCTGCCTGGGCAGACTATGCAAAGTTTAAAATCACAGGGAAACCCGGACAGATTGCCCTGGCTTCGGGGACCTACTTTGAACTCAGGCGGAAATGGAAGGCAGGGGATGTCATCGTGATGGAACTGCCGATGAGGGTGAAACTGATCCGGGCTAATCCACTGGTGGAAGAGGAATTCAGCCAGGTTGCAATACAGCGCGGCCCGATCGTATACTGCCTGGAATCACAGGACATCCCGCAGGACATCAGGATATCCGATCTTGCCATTCCGTCGGGCATACGGTTCAGGGAAAAATGCATCTCAATCTGCAATTCCTGCCTGATTGCCCTGGAAGGGAAGGCTAACATAATCTCCAGGGGGAAATGGGACAGGGACCTCTACAGGGAGCTTCCTGCTGAAAAGCCCGAAACGGTCAGGATCAGGCTGATCCCCTATTATGCCTGGGGGAACCGGGGAAAATCGGAAATGTCGGTTTGGATGGCGGTCGATTATTGATCTACTTTTCTCGAATTCCCGAACAGGACCGAAAGCAGAAAGCCGACCAGGAAGATGACCGTGGTGCCCATCACGATGGTCAGGTTGGCATGGAAAGGGCTCCTGAACCGGATCCAGGCACCTTCCGTGAAATAGACGGGCGATAGGCTCATCCAAAGGATCACCAGTACCCCGGCAATCACCCCGGTCACGGCATAAATGTTCTTTGCCCTGCGTGCCAGGTAAGCCAGCAGGAACAGGCCCAGCATCCCCCCGCTGAATATCGAGGCCAGTGCCCACCAGGCGTCCAGGGCGGATTTCACCCGGATCATCGCGAGGGCGATCAGGATGCCGAAGATCCCGAATACCAGGGAAGACAAATAGAGTACCCTCATGGATTGTCTGCCGCCGGATCCCGGCCTGAAGAACCTCAGGTAATAATCCGTAAGGACGATCGTGGCGGTTCCGTTGATGCTGGTGGAAACGGTGCTCATCCCGGCCGCAAAGATCGATGCGATCAGGATGCCGGTAAGGCCGGCGGGCAGGCCATTAACGATGAAGTAGGGGAATATCCTGTCGCCGGCCGAGAGGTCCCGCAGTCCGGGCGGAAGCAATTCTGTATTCGCGGAATAATAGGAAAAAAGCGCTGTTCCTATGAAAAAGAAAAGCAGGGATACGGGAACATACAGCAGGGCCCCGAACAATGCCGAACGCCGCGCTTCCCTCAGGGTTCTCGTGGTCATGTATCGCTGGATGTAATTCTGGTCAATCCCGTAATTCTGGAGATTGATGAAAAGGCCGTAGAGGATCATCACCCAGAAAGTCGATTGGGAAACACTGGTCCCGAAACTGCCCAGGCTGAACTTTTTATGTTGAATGGCGATTTCAAAAAGCTGCCGCGGTCCCTCCGGCATCCCGAAAAGCAATACCAGCGCACAGGTTATTGCTCCGCCGATCAGGATGATCCCCTGGATGGCATCCGTCCAGATGACGGCCTTGATGCCGCCCAGCATGGAATACAGGATTACGGCCATCCCGGTGACCAGGATGATGATGCTGATGTTCCACCCGAAAAGTGTATGGAGCGGGAGGGCCATCAGGTAAAGGATCGATCCCACGCGTATCAGCTGGGTAAGTATGTAACAGAGGGAAGCATAGGTCCTTGCCCAGATCCCGAAACGTTGCTCCAGGAAGGTATAGGCCGATATGCTGTTGATGCTTCGGTAAAGGGGAACGAAGAATTTGACCGCCAGCACGGCTGCGACAGGGATGGACAGGCTGAAAACAAATGCGTTCCAGTTGCTCTGGTAAGCCTTGCCGGGTATAGCCAGGAAACTGATGCTGCTGACGTAGGTGGCAAATATCGACATCCCGACGATCCAGACTGGTAGAACGCCCCCGCCCGCGGTATACTGGCCAGCGTCCCGGTTCTTCCTGTAGAAGGTGCTTCCGAAGATCACGATCCCGGCCATGTAGCCCAGGAAAATGACCAGGTCAAGAGCCGGCAATTTCACGATTGATGATCTTCAGTGCTGATGCAATCTTATTTCTTTCCTGTTCCCTGAACCTGTGAAAGGGATCCGTCATGTAATCGTCACAGATTCCCATCAGGGAAAGTGTGCATTTTAATCCTTTTATATAGCTGGACGAGAACCTGCCTACCGAATAGATGTGCGAACTGACCATCAGTACCTTTTCCCGCAGCATCCCGATCTTCTCATAATCCCTCACCACGGCCGCTTCATACAGGTCAACATACAGGCGCGGGAACAGGTTTGATCCGCCGTTGACCCCTCCGTCCGCACCGAGGATGACCGCATCGGCAAGGATCTCCTCGGGACCGACGAAGAGCTTGAAATTCGGGTGGTCTCTCATGATGTACTGCAGGAGCCGGAAATAGGCCATGTTCGCAGAACTGTCTTTCAGTCCCGCTACCTTTCCATCCGCTGCGATGGCCTTCACCGTAGCCGGTTCCATGATCGTTTTGGTATGCAGGGGCATGTTGTAGAGGAAAACCGGGAGGCTGACTCGGCTGACAAGCTTCCCGAAATACTCGATCAACTCGGGCTGGCCGGTCGGAAAATAATACGGTGGTGCGGCAACCACGGCCATTGCCCCGTATCCGGCAGCTTTCTCTGCGAGGTTGATGCTTTCGGTAATCGAAGTATCTGTAATGCCCACGAGTACCGGAACCCGGTCACTGACCTGCCGGCATACCCGTTCAATCAGTTCGGCCCTGAGCCTGTAACTGAGTCCGGAAAATTCCCCCGTTGTGCCGAGGACGAATATGCCACTGACTCCGCCGCCGAGGACATGCTCCACCAGTCGTTCCAGTCCCCCTACATCCAGCTCGTCCATATCCTTTAGCGGGGTCACCAGCGGGGTGATCACTCCCCTGAGGCGTTTTATCCGGTCAGCGTACATCACGTAATGGTTTTACAGTCTTTATCCAGAAATAATGCTTCCCGGTCCCCATTGCCGGAAGTCCGGTTTTCATAATTTTCTCTACCCGGTATCGTATTGAAATCACGGACATTAATATTCTTTAAGGAGGTGTTGGTAAGCCGGTTCCAGTCCGGCAGCTGCTTTGATCTTTTCATCCACCTGCGGGCCGTTATTGGTCCATTCTGTACCGGGACCATTTGCATTAGCATTGAATTTTGCTTTTTCAGTCCAGTTATTAATTACCCGTATATAAGATGAGTTCTGATCGAGATAAATATACTGGTAGTGCTCCTTAAGATGTGCATAAGGTGCATCTTCAAGGTGGTGTATGCAGTTATTGCTGATTTCTGTATTAGGTTGTGCAGACAATATGTAAATACCTGCAACATCATATAACTGTTTGGCAAAATGATGGATATTATTTGCATGTACCCGGTTATTTTTCATGCAGCTTATGGTTCCGGTCCAACCCCAGCCTACAGAAATACCCGAATTATTAAGCTGGCTTATATCGTTGTGCTCTATATCAATGTCATGCGCAAAACCTACATTGACCCCATCACAATCCCAATACTCTTTGGAACAATCCGTTATTAAGTTATTGGCAATCCTTATGTGATGACAAACCTCACGAAAATCTATTGGATCGTAAGGCAAATGATCTTCTATACTTAAATCACCGTAAAACCCGATCTTTATTCCGCTTCCCCCGATGTCTTTGAAAGCACATCCTTCTACATTACAACATTGCGTGCCACATATAAAGTCGAGAGCCGTAGCTGCCATGTGGGCAAAAACACATCCTTTGAAATTGACATTACCGGTTCCTTTTAGCGATATTCCGGCAGACTGTCTGCCTAACCATCCCTGGTTTTCCAGACTTTTATTTCCAGGAGTTCCGGGGGGCCTGAGTTTATAAGCATCGATAATATACATCCCGTCCTGTACAGGGACAAAACCATAATAGGATGGCCTTAACCAGGAGGTATGTTCAAAATGTAAATCCTGTAAAGTAATATTTCTGACGGGATTATCAAGTGACCCTTCGATTTGCAATAAAGTTTCCTGTACCGGAAGAACAACTTCTGCAGTATTCATATTCTCATCCTTACGTGGCCAGTAATAGATCTTATGGGTAACCGGATCGCGACACCATTCACCCGGTTGATTTAAAAGTTCGATAGAATTGGCAAAGAAAAATGGAGAGTTGCCGCAAAAAGGATATTTATCATCCGCCATATATATATCTGCAGAATCATCAACAGGCATCGGCCAGGGGTGTTCAAACTCAACACGGCTTTCCGGCTGATGAAAAGTCAGTTTAACCTTGTCATCAATGATATCATAGCTTTTAATTCTTAAGTTGGCAATTGTCCACCACTGGATAATGATGAACTCGAGCTGGACAGAGTTCTCCAGCGATATTTTTGGTACAGGTATCCACATTTCTTCATTAATACTATCACTTTTGATGATACGATCCAATTCCCCATCATGGAATGTGTTTGCCCGTTCAGCTTTTTTGCCGTTTACCCACATCTCCCTGAAATTAAGTTCACTCCCCCAGACTGATGGAATATCTGTCGACCATAGTTTACCCTGGGCTTCGGCGGGAAGACGTTCAATATGATCTTTTTCCTTAATCCAGTTCCCAGTCCTGAGTCCACCACTTATTACAGCCTTTTCACCATCTGCACCCCTGATTATTGTTGGTGATAATTCAGTACCGGAATCCTCTGTCCGGATACAAACAGGTTCATCAAGCCGGTAAATCCCACCCTTAAGTATAATATCTATTCCATCCACAATGCGGGGATCATTTAATCTTCTCATTTCGCGAGCTTTCCTGAGCGACATGGCTAAAGTTTGCAGAGGTTGATCTTTACTGCCTGTATTTCTGTCTGATCCATTGGGAGATACCCAGATCTCATGAGGTTGAGCAACAGATATATGACAGATCACGGTAATAAATGAAATAGTAAAAAGTTTCTTCAACATCATTAGTACTGTTCGTTATTTCATTTAAAAACCGATTTTAAATACCTGGCGTTTGCTCCGAAATTCCCGATCACATCTCCGGGATTGCGTGCATCCCTCGATCGCTCGATCACCAGCCATCCTTCCCATCCTATTTCGTCGAGGGTTCCCTTCACCCGCTGCATGTCGAGCCGCCCGTTATTTTCGAGCAATACCCCGTCGCTATCTGTGCAATGGATCTGACAGATCCGGTCCCGTCCCAGGATCTTCAGTTCCTCGCAAAGGTCCCTTCCAGCTTCAAGCGGGTTCTGGAAATTGAAGTAAATCTTTATGGCCGGTGAACCGACCTCCTCCAGAAGGGCGACCTCGCCGGCTGCATCCAGCGATGTTTCGATTCCGATCACGACGCCGGCAGCCTCCGCTTTCTGACCGGCCAGCTTAAGCCGTTCCACGACGGCTTCCCTCCGTTCCGGGTATTTTACCAGGTCCCCCTCCACCCCCAGGGGCAGGAATGCAGTCTTAACGCCCATCAGCATCATGGTGTTGATGCAGTCATCAAGGATCCTTTCTATCCCTTCCCTTGTAGGAAAGGACTGTGCATAGAACCCCGACATGGCAATGGAGGAGATTTCAATGCCAAGGCCGCGGGATTTATCAAGGAACTGCTTCCGGACCACGGGGTCAAAGAGGTGATTGTCGAAGGTGGGGCGTTGTCCCAGTCCCCCCATATCCACCTCGAGCCCGTCCGCACCGATCTGTTTTGCCCTGTCGAACGCCCCTGCCTTCTGCCTTTTCAGGATCATCCAGTCGCATACGGCAATTTTCCGTGTATACGGACCGGGTATATACCGGCGTCCGGTATCTCCGGCCTCCCCAGGCGGATGGTAGGGGAAGATCCGTTCCAGCGTGGAAAAATCCCGGATGGCGTTACCCGGGAGGTTTTCGCCGTTCCTGCCAAAAACCAGCATTTCCTCCCTCGGCTCGATCGTGCAGTTGGACTCGTCGAGGTTCCCATTTTTATCTTTTACCTTTCCCGGGTCAAGTGCCAGGTGTTCAGCCATGAATGCATACATGGCTTCCCGCTTGGAAGGCCCGTAATCGTGCCCTTCCCCGGGCAGGTGCACGTTCCGTACAAGGTCCTCCCTGCCGTAGAACCCGTAAATCCGCTGCAGGAAAGGGAATTCAACTTCCGGCACCTCCCGTGTCCAGTCCCCCCCGTCTGAAACCACCAGCTGCGGTCTCGGGGCCGCCATGGCCGCGATCTCGGGATTGCTGGTCCCCCCTCCGCACAGATGCACGGGAAGGCCGCTTTCACAGGGACATCCCCCTGCAAAAAAAGAGGAGAGCATGACCACCGGCACACTCACCCGGATGCGGTCGTCCAGGGCCGTAATGAGCATGGACTGGCTCCCGCCGCCGGAACCGCCGGTAATGGCCACCCGCTGCAGATCGGCATAATCCAGAGAAGTCAGGTAATCCAGTATCCTGAGGCTGTTCAGGACCTGTACCCTCATGGCCAGGCTCCTGTGATGGTCCTCCGGAGTGAACTGAAGAAGCGATTCCCCGTAGGCAAACAGGTCGTAGCTGATGGCCATGGCCCCCATCCTTGCCAGCGAGGCGCAGCGGTATTGCTGGTCGGGATTGTAGCGGCCTGTCTCGAAGTGGCCGTTGGGACAGAGGATAACGGGTATCCTGCCCCTGATCCTTGCGGGTTTGTAGAGGGACCCGCATACGTAAAGTCCCGGCAGGGTCTCAATAGCAATGTTTTCTATAGTATAGCCGTCCCTCTTGCGGGGATTGGAGACGATGGGGGCAGATCCCGGGTAAGGCGGAAGGGGTGAAAGGTCAAGCGCCCTGAACATGCATTCCCTGAGTTCGCTCTTACGTTGTTCCCATTCGGTGCGGTTGCCGTACAGCCCGGACAGGTGCTGCAGGAGGGCTTTCCCGTCTTCGGGGGACATCTCGGGATAACGGTAGGGCTTTATCCTGTAAGTGTCTCCTTCCTGGTGGACCAGGAAAAGGTCAAACGGGAGCAGGATGTTCTGCATGGTCTCCCGGAAATCCGGCCTGAAACGCCAGAAGGCGCCGGTCAGGGACAATCCCTCGATTTGCTCCTCCCTGTAAACCAGGTCAACCCCGTACCTGCTTTCCACCTCCGCAAGGACCCCGGCAAGCGGAACCCGGTAATCCTGGTCTGAAGTCTGTGCATCCAACCGGCCGGGGAAGGTGCACAGGACAGGCAGCAACCATATGAAGAGAACAGGCAGCAGTCGTATGTATTTAAAGTTTTTCATAGTCAACAATCATTTATTCCGGCCATTTGCCGTCCTCTATCTTTTTCAGTCTCAGCCGGTCCGGGTCGACCTCCACGTATTTGATCCGTTCGCGCCTCCAGGTATAGACGATGTGCACCATGCCGTCGGCGGACTGTATCACGGCCGGGTATGAATACTGGCCTATCTCTGAATCTTCCAGTATCCCCGCCGCATACCAGTTTTTCCCGTCCCTGGTGATCGCAATGTTTAGCGGGGTCCGGTATCCTTTCCCCGCATTGGCCGGGGTCTTCACATGGTTATAGACCAGCAGGTGCCTGCCGTCGGCCAGGCTTACCGCGTCGAGTCCCGAATTGTTATTCGGCAGTCCCGCATCCTGCAGGAGGGACCAGGTCTTGCCTCCGTCGCGGGACCAGGATTCCGTGATCACGGCATTTTTGCTCCTGCAAAGGATTTGCAGGCTGCCGTCCAGGTGGACCAGGATAGTGGGCTGTATGGCCTGATATGTACTCCCATCGTTCAGGGGACCGGTCTTTTTCCAGTGCTTCCCAAAATCGGGACTGGATTCCATGTGCACCCTCCAGGCATCCCCTTCCGAACTTGAGCCGCAGAGCAGGGTACCGTCATCAAGCAGTACGGGTTTGTTTTTCACGGGACCAAGAAATACCTCCGGAAGGGGAATGGCGTCGCTCCAGCTGATTCCCCCGTCACTGGAACGCTTCATCATACCCCACCAGGTCGAGGGACTGGGTCCAACTTTATAGAAAAGAAGCAGGTCCCCTCCCGGTACCTGGTAAAGGACCGGATTCCAGGTCGGGTATCGTGCGCTGTCGCCGCTTATCCCGTTAGCGACTTCTGCAGGGGGACTCCATTGCCCGCCGGTACGCCGGCTAACCCATATGCAGACATCCGGATGTCGTTCGTGTGTCCCCCCGAACCAGGCAGCCACCAGTCCCCCTTCAGTCTCTGCGATCGTTGCCGCATGGCAGGAAGGAAAGGGCGCCTCTTCGAAAATGAATTCTTCGGCAACGATCCCGCTTTTCCAATCCCCGGATCTGATGCAGGATATGGCTCCGAGCACAAGAAATAATCCCGCTGGAAATGAAAGGATAACACTGGATAATGAACTGATCCTGAACAACATGTCAATCTATATTTGAATCCCGGAACCGCCCGGGGATTGTTTCATTCGCCTGTTAAGCGTTCGAGTTTTTCGGAGTGGGCTACTTCTTCCCCGTCTACCAGTACATGGAATCCCTTTCCGCGCCCATAGCGGCTGCCGTCACGGTCCCAGAAGATCGTCAGGATCCTGCCGTGGTACAATACCCGGTCAAGGCAGAACCATTCCCATTTGTCTTGCGGCACCAATGGATTCACCTCGACCATCCCGTCCCTTCGGGGCCTAAGTCCCACCAGTCCCGTTATCACCAGGTCATTGAACGTCGAATGGTTGTAATACCGGCTCCTTTCCTGGTCCCCCTTCAGCCAGTACCCGGTCCGTTCGTCAAGGTACTCCCCGACGTAAGGGCGGCCCCTGTAGTACTGGGATTCCACGTAAAGTTCCATATGCCTGAAAAAATCCGCCCCGTCAACCGGGCAGGGCCGGCCGGAATTCAGCAGGTTCGCCATGGCCGTCAGGGTCTGGGCGGTAGCAAAAGGCCATACGGCACCGTCCCATTCACAGGTGCAGCATCCGTGTGACCGGAATTCGGGGGACCTGCGCTCGGCCGAGGTCAGACCGAACGGGGCGAGGAATCCCTGCGAGTCCATAACCTGCTTCCAGGCCCCGTCATACCGCGGGTCCGGCAGGTTCACATACCAGGGAAGGAACCCGATGGCCTCCCTGACGTTTGCAAGCTTTCCGTCTTCCCAGAGCGTCTCGAAAAAAGTACTGTCGGCA